>JAFUEH010000022.1 GCA_017463985.1 Eubacterium sp.
AGACGCGGTAATCCTTATGACAATGCTTTAGCAGAAAACTTTTTCTCTATCCTCAAAACCGAGTGTATCCATCGCGTTAAGCTGCGCAGCTATGAGGAGGCGCGCCTCCTCATAGCTGAATACATCAATTTCTACAACAATCACAGAATTCAATACAAAACGAAACAGATACCTATTGAACAAAGATGTCAGTTCGTTGCTTAAATCCTAATATTCTATCTTTCAGGTGCTTTTTTGTGCTGTCTGCACCATCTGGGGCAGTTCAAAATAACCAACCTTAATAACATTTCTATTGCTCACACGTTCAAATTTTCGGTGGAAGCCCGGTGGAAGTCCGGTGGAACGGTGAGTGGGCCGGAGAAATGTCCGTATCGTCCGTTTTTTGAAAAAAGTGAGTATTTAAGCCATTTTTCTGCTCATATAAAAACAGCTCAAATCTACTGAAATGAGCTGTCCTTTGGTCGAGGAACCGTGAGTATTGAGTGTTTGCAGTGGGCGGAGGGGAAGGTTGTTACCAATGTGTTACCAACGGGCTGGTTTTGGCGGATTTTAGGTGGTATGGATTTTATTTACCGCTTCGATTTTTGTTTTCATGTACACGTGCGTATAGACGCGCTCGGTGAACGACTTTGCCGCCTTATGGCCGACGATTTCTTTAATAACAGACGGGTTGACGTCGTGGACGGTGAGCTGCGTTATGCAGGTGTGCCGTGCCTCATGCGTGGTGTGCTGCATTCCCAGCGCGGCAAGCGTTTCTTTTTGCTTCCTTCGCCACCAATCGTCCCTGTATTTAGTGTTTCCCTTGTCGCTCGTTGTAAAGACATAACTGCAATGTGACTTCCCGACGAAGTAACGAAAGAGGGGAACGATCACATCAGCAATCGGTACCGGACGGACACCGGCTTTTGTTTTTGACTCGATCACGTCAAACCACTGATCGTCAAGGTGTAGGTTCTCCTTTTTTAAATTCAGTAGTTCATTGCAGCGCACGCCGGTGTAAATGTAAATCAATATCAGCTTTACGATCTCGTCGTCCTTATGTTTCCAAAGCACATCAATCTCATCGTCCGAATAGGGAACTTTTTCCTTTTGCACGGTTGACGGTGAACCTATTTGCAAATGCTCTGCTTTATTCTCCTTCACGTACTCCTGACGGAGAGCGTATTGATACAACTTGCTGGCGAGGTTTTTCATGAAACGCCTAGCTGTATATCCGCTATTGCATAAGTCTATGCACATTTGCATATCCGGTATTTTGATCTTGCAAAAGGATTTTAAATGCAGCAGCTCGTAATCATTATAGGCGGTGCCGTATTGCTTCTTGGCACTGGCTGATAATTTTTGGTACTCATTTGTGAGAACCCAAGCCTTGTAAACGTCGGTAAATGTTAACTTTTGATTGGTTACATCGAACGGATCGCGGTTAAAATCCGCTAGCGCCTCACTGGCTTTTGTATATGACGGATAATAGCCCAATACTGTCCGGATCAGATAACCGTCCTGATCCTTTCCGGTTGTAATCCTGACCACATACGGATTGCGGCGCTTGCCTTTTAGCTTAGTAATTGAGCCGTAGCCATTTGGTAATTTCATTGTATCACTCCCTTGGGTATGCTTATTAAAGGGCGCAATAATGCCCTGCTTGACTTTTTTAGCAGGGTGTGATACAATCTATATACGCTTTATGGATGTGTACCACGTCCTGCTTTCCCCGTGAGCTGTTGGCGCAGCTCATGGGGATTTTTTTTATTTAATGTTCCATTCAACAAAAACTAGAATAATTGCTAAAAGTTGTGTAATGCCACCAACGACGCTATAGACCTTTATTATACCCTTTCTTTCGCCGAGAGCCGTACACATAGTAAGCAAAATGTCGTTTGTATTATCTTGAATATATTGCTTTTCATTTTCTGTGAGCTGACTGTCAGGAGCGGGTATGTTCCTACTTGTGTAATAGTAATTAATGTGCTTTTTCGTGTTGTCGCACTTACCGCTCTCTAGTAACGCGTGAAATGCCACGGCAATTATGATTTCGACAAACAAGGCCACAAACTTTAGCCATGTTATAGTGAGGTGTGATAGTGGATGTAGTGCAGATATCCCAAGAATTAACATTTGTGTAATAAGCCTTGAGCCATAATTGTCAAACACCTCGTGTGGGTTTTTCTGTGCATCAATGTTTTTTAAAAGTCTGTACGTATCGTCGTTTTTATTTTCGACACTGTAACGTATGTATTTGATCACATTGTTCGTGTCTGAGTATGGCATTTCGCTATGTACAGAAGTTACACGGCGAGATAATGAATAAAGTAAAAATAAAACCACTTCTGCCGATCCCGACAACAATAAATAACCACTATTTGTCATTTTTCCTCCTCACGGAAATAAATGCCGCATAAATTTACCCGATTCACTCCCCGTGGATTTCAGCAAACTCCTCCGGTGACATTTCTGCAAAATCGTCATTGCACTTTTCGTATCCTTCGTTATAACCTTCATCGTATCCCGAACGATAGCCTTCGTCCCAGCCGGCGTCTTTGCCTATTTCGTATGCGTATTCATAGCCGGTTTCGTAGCCATCGTCCCAGCCTTTGTCATACGCTTCCTCTGCAGCGTCCTCTTTTTGTGCATCCGTAGAATTGTACCATCCAGACCAGATGCCAAGTCCCATTGCTAACAATACCGCTAATACGGCGAGAACGTTCCTTACTTTATCTTTAATCATTGTTTTACCTAAAATAATAGTAATACGCTTGCCAAAGGAATTCTTCTGTCACGCCGAGCAGCTCAGCGATCTCATCCATACGGTAGCATTCACGAAGATAACACTGCAGCGTTTCCTTCGGAACGAAATGCTTAATCGCCCAGACGTTCGCGCGGCGTTCACAGCGCGCTTGCAGATACAACGGTGTGTCGGCGCTATACAAGGCGCCGGTCATACAGTGACCTAACTCGTGGATCGTCGCCGTCGTGCGTTCTGCTGTGGTCTCCAGCAGTTTTTCATTAATGCCGATATATAGCTGCCGGTCGTGCTCGATAGAGCAAGCCTTTATGTTTTTAAACGGATAATTAATAATCGATATGTTATTGCTTTCTGCCATGTCATTCACAATCTGACGTGTCATTTCCTCACCGCCTCGTCTATTCACCTAATCAATAACATAAAATGCGTTGAAATGCTATATGTAATTTTTTCACTGTACCAATAAGTGTACGTCAATTATTATCTTCGCCTTTACTCTTGACAAACGCTGCAAAGCGCTTGACCTCCTCCAGTGCCTCGTCTGACACTTCGCCGCCGAACAGGGCAAACATCAGGTCTTTGTCCGAAACGGTTTTGTCATCCTTCGGCTTTTCTTTTGGTACATCATAGCCCATCAACCACGCTTCGGACACGTTGAGCGCTTCGGATAACACAGTAATTTTATCCTGTCCTGGCTCTACCTTACCGTTAACATATTGGCTGATGTCGTTGCGACCTAAACGCAGACCATATTTTTTGCAAATCGGTTGGCATAATGTGACTATATCTATTTGCTTCAAACCTTTACGGTTCATAATTTCTTTAAGTCTTTCAGAAGTAGAACTTGTTTTCATTATTTCACCTCCTGACCATAGTATAGCACACTTGATTGAAATGTTCAAGAAGATTTTGCAAAAAATTCAAAAAAGTTGAACAAAACGTATTGACAAGATCGTAATGATATGCTATTATGTGATTGTTCAAAATAATTGAACAATTCGAAGAGAGGGGGGAAAGGTTTGTTTAGTCCTAAATCAAGCAATGAAACAATAAGATATGACTACAAGAGATTGGTAGGCAGAATTATCGAGAAATATGGTACGCGCGAGACTTTCGCCAAGGCGTTTGGCTGTTCCGTTGAACATTTATCACGTTTTCTAAACAATAAATGGTATTTGAAGCAGCCAAGCATTGATCGCATGTCGGCGTTGCTAGAAATTCCTGATAACGAAGTCTACCTATATTTTTTTGTAAAAGATGTTCAAAATAATTGAACACACAACCGTTTTCAACCTTGAGCGAAGTGCGCCGTTGAATCGTCAATTATTTGGTATTTGCCCGTAAGTACAACATGAATCTTATGATACGGACAATATCCAATTTGGCCGGATGTGGTTATGCGCATTATAAATTTACCCCCTTTCTGTGATTAGTTTATCACAGAACAGAGGGCAAGTCAAAAGATGTAAAGGAGGTGACGGAGTGCCGGTCTGCATTGGATTCAACCCAAAAGGTTATTTCTTGCTTTTGGTTTATAGGGATATGGACGAATATGAGAATAACAAACCCGCCAACAAAAACCAAAAGATTATTGTTGACGGTAAAGAAAACGGATTAGGCGAATTTGTTATAGTTGGACTTTTTGATTAAGGATAATAAATTGGCGGATGCGGCGCAGCGGAGTTTTGGTTCCACCGAAACGTTAAACTTTTCGGCAATTCTCCCTCCGGTATATCCGCACTAACAAATTCCCAGCCCAACGATTGGTATTGAAATATTACTAATTCTACTTCGTTCGGGCTTCCGTCCTTCAATAAGTAACAAAATTCATGCATAATAAATCACCCCCTCTAAGGGGATTATACCAAACAGCCTCTTTTAACGCAAGGGGATGAAAGCCATGGGGAAAACACACAATCCCAACTTCAACCACTTTACCGGAAAAACAAAGCCTCTGTGTAAAGGCACAAGTAAAAAGGTTGTAAGAACACGCCGTGTTCATAAAAACAAATACCGGCAATATTCAAAAGTTGAAAGCGTTTTAGCCACTCGAAAGAAGCAAGAACGAAAAAGGAGGTGAACGCGACGAATGAATGTTCAAAATAAAATGGCTGATCGTGTCGATTGCTTAATAATAACCATATCAGATTTGCTATCAAAGGAACACGAATTGACGGAGGTTGGCGCTTGTACAATAAAAGCCCTAGCCGATTTAATAACGGCAAGGGCGCTACTTAATGACGACTATTGTTGATTATCCTTTGTGAATTCATCAGCAATAGCATTGTAAAAATCAATAATTTCAACAGCCAAATCTTTACCATGCGTATGTGTGCTGATTGTCCCGTTTTCAACAACTAGTTTAGTTAAATTAAGCGCAATTTTATGAGCTTCAAACTTGTCAAACTTAATCACTTATATGACACCTCCTTTCATTGAGATTATAACATTGAGGAAGAGAGCGGTCAATAACTAAAGGCACTCGGTAAAAGGAGGTGAACACAACGACGGTAAAATACGGCAGGCAGACGCCGGACTGCCGCTGCAGCGATTGCTTTGGCTGTCAGAACGGACGGTGCATGGTGCTGGTAGCGACGATCCGGGACAAGCAGTGCCCGTTCTTCAAGACAGCCGGCAGGCTGGGACACGAGCGCCAGCAGAGCGCCGACAAAATTGAAAAGCAATACGGCATGTCATACAAGCTGTATTGCGAAACAAAAGGATATAAAATTTAAGGCCGCCTGCTGCAACAGGCGACCAAGTGAGGCGTTAGCCATGATCTATATATACAGTATAGCAGACGCCTCCGGAAAAATCAAGGAGGAATTATGAATTACAAAAACACAGAGACCATGACGGTAGCAGAGGCGGCGAAGCTGATGCGGAAAAATCCGTGCTTCGTTCGGCAAGGGTTGATTGACAAGCGGTTCGGCTTTGGCTATGCCGTGAAGATGGCCGGCAAGATCAACGAGCGCTGGAACTATTACATCAACCGAAAGAAATTCTACGAGGAAACCGGCATTGAGCCGACGGAGGTAGAAGCATGAAGGCATATAAAGGATTTAATAAAGACATGACTTGCCGTGGCTTCCAGTACGAGGAGGGCGAGACTTATGAAACGGACAAAGCTGAACTGTGCGAGGCAGGCTTCCACGCTTGTCTTGATCCGATGGACTGCTTCACCTATTATAGCCCAGCCGATAGCGTATACCACGAGGTTGAAATCGAGGATAACGGTCAAAGGAACGAAGAGGACAGCAAGGTCGTAGGTAGAAAAATAACGATCGGCAGCGAACTATCACTTCAAATGATCGCTGATCTTCATGTTGATTTTGTGAAATCGAGAGCTGAAAGTACAGAGTCTAACACAGGCACCTGGAGCGCTGCCACTAACACAGGCGACCGGAGCGCTGCCACCAACACAGGCACCTGGAGCGCTGCCACTAACACAGGCACCTGGAGCGCTGCCACTAACACAGGCGACTGTAGCGCTGCCACCAACACAGGCGACTGTAGCGCTGCCACCAACACAGGCGACTGTAGCGCTGCCACTAACACAGGCGACCGGAGCGCTGCCACTAACACAGGCGACCGGAGCGCTGCCACCAACACAGGCGACTGGAGCGTTGCCACTAACACAGGCGACCGGAGCGCTGCCACCAACACAGGCGACCGGAGCGCTGCAGCTGTAAGTGGTCACGCCAGCGTTGCTGTTACAACGGGATATAAGAGTGCTGCAAAAGCCAGTCTTGGTTCTGCAATTGTTTTGACGCTACGGGATGTTTCCGGCAATCTGATCGATATCAAGGCCGCTATCATTGACGGTGAAAAACTGAAGCCTGACACATTTTACAGGCTGGACGAAAAGGGAAAATTCACAGAGGTTTAGGAGGAGCACATGACGATATTAGATAACCGTGATGGATTGATGATGTTGGCCGGCATCGGCGTATGGCTGGCGAGCTACGGCTTGATCGAGCTACTGTTTTTCGTGATCCGGAAGCTGCGGCAGCGCCGGCGCGACCGTCGGAACGAACAGGCAGCCAGACGAATCAGAAGGATGCAGCGTCACGCAGATAACCAGCGCAAGGCGGAATATGAGAACGAGCTGCGGAGGTACGGACTATGACGAAATGTAACGGGCACGGCGACTGTGACAGCTGCCACAACGCGCACTGCGAGCAGTTGGTAGAGTGCGACAACTGCGGTGAAAAGCTGGACTACTGTATTGAGCTGCCGGAGGGTACGTTCTGCCGCGGCTGTATAGAAGATTTGTACGGTCATTACGTATAAGGAGGCTGTATGAATTATCAGGAACTGGATGAATTTGTTGACCGCTACGGGTTCAGCAATCAGACGGAGATAGACGACAAGGCGGTAGCAATGACGGTTACCGCCATCAGAAAGGAAAAGAACAATGGCAACGCTTTATGAAATGACCGCCGAGGTCGCAGAACTGTACGAGGCGCTGCAGGACGCACCGCTGGACGACGAAACGGCGCAGCAGGTGCTCACTGACCATATAGAGGGGATCGGCGCAGATAAGAAGGTGGAGGCGTACTGTCAGATCATTAAGCAACTGGCGGCTGACAGCGAAATGTACGCCGCAGAGATCAGACGGTTGTCCGCGCGAAGAAAAACGGCAGAGAACGCCGCAGAACGCCTGAAAAAGACGCTGGCAGAATTCCTTACAGCCAGCGGCCAAAGAAAGCTACAGGGCGGTACGTTTACGGTATCCCTGCGCAGCAACGCGGCGGTAAACATACTGGATGAAACGGCGATCCCATCGATGTATCTGATAGCGCCACCGCCAAAGGTGGACAAAGCTGCGATTAAAAAAGTGTTTGCCGCCGGCGGCGCTGTCGCCGGCTGTGAGCTGACGGAAAACACGGGGGTAATGATTAAATGATTACGGAAATTTTACAGAATATACAGACGAATTTGAAGGCACCGAAAAGCCAGTATAACAACTTTGGCAAATACAAGTACCGCAGCTGCGAGGATATACTGGAGGCGGTTAAGCCACTGCTGCTACCGCACAAAGCTGCCTTGACGCTCGATGATGAAATCGTGATGGTCGGTGAGCGGTACTATATCAAGGCGACAGCGACGCTGCAGGCCGGCGACGAGGCCGTCAGCACCACAGCGTATGCACGCGAGGACGCGAGCAAAAAGGGGATGGACGGCGCACAGCTGACCGGTGCAACGTCCTCTTATGCAAGGAAGTACGCACTGAGTGGTTTGCTGGCGCTCGACGACACCAAGGACGCGGACGATCCTGCGACGCAAGGAAACAGCAATACAATACCGAAAAGCAAAGCCGGAAGCGCCGGTGTGCAAGCACTGCGGCAAGCCGATCGCCGGATACACCGCCAAGAACGGTAAGGAGGTCACTGCGGAGCAGGCCGCTGTTAACCTGAAGGGCTTGTGTCAGGAATGCTACAGAATACAGATGGTGAATGCGTAATGGAATTCAAAGCAAGCATTATTGACGTCGCCAAGAGCATTAGCGGCAAAATTCGGTTGACGCTGGAATTCGACGGCAACCTTGCCGACCTGGAAAAGTATTTGAAGAAGGAGCTGCGGATTACGCTGAAACGGTGGCGCGAGAAGCGCTCACCGGACGCAAACGCCTATTGCTGGGCGCTGATCGGTCAGATCGCGAACGTGACGCGCCTCAGCAAGCAGGAGGTATATATGGATATGCTGCGCGACTACGGCCAGTCGATGGTGGTGCCGGTGCTGTCCGACGTGGACGTGAGCGGCTTTTTCAAATACTACGAAATGCAAGGACACCGGTATCACCACGGCGCGCATTATACGGACTATATCGTGTACAAAGGCTCGTCGGAATATGATACGTATGAAATGAGCGTACTGATCGACGGCGTGATCCACGAAGCAGAACAGCTCGGCATTCCGACGATTACACCGAGGGAAGCGGAGCGGCTGCTCGAGAGGTGGGCTGCGTGAAGTACAACAGCATTTTACAGAACGACGACACGGCCTGTTGGCTGTGCGGCCGGTATATCGCCGCCGGCGGCGACTGGCACCACGTGTTCAACGCCGCTAATAAGAAACGGTCGGAGCGCTACGGTCTGATGGTGAAGCTCTGCCGTGAGTGCCACGACGAGCTACACGCCGGTAAGCACGGGCAGATGGCCGCTTTAAAAAAGCGTGTCCAGCGTGAGGCAATGCAGCATTACGGCTGGTCAGCGCAACAGTTTATTACCTTATTCGGAAAGAGTTATTTATGAGGAGGAAAATATTATGCTTAATACAGTTGCCCTGATGGGCAGATTAACGTACGATCCTGAATTAAAAACAACGCCCTCCGGCGTATCCGTCCTGCGGTTTCAGCTTGCCTGCGACCGGACGTATCAGAAAGCAGGCGCAGAAAGACAGGCGGACTTCATTGACTGCGTTGCCTGGCGGCAGACGGCGGAGTTTATCAACCGTTACTTCCACAAGGGCTCTATGATCGCCGTGGAGGGCTCTATTCAGACGCAGAACTATACCGACAGAGACGGTAACAAGCGTAAATCCGTCGAGGTGATGGCAAACAACGTCAGCTTCTGCGGCAGTCGTGAAAACGCCTCACAGACGGCCTCTGAGGACGTAACGGAAAGCTATGAAGAAATCATTGACGGCGACGATCTGCCATTTTGAGGTGTGATATGAAAAAGAAGATTCAAGTGAGGGTGGCTGACAAGCCGAAGAAGAAGTTAACGCAAAACGATAGAGTTATTCAATATATGCGTGATTTCGGCAGCATAACAACCCGTGAGGCAATGCTTGACCTCGGCTGTATGCGACTGGCCAGCCGTATACACGAGCTGCGGCGCGACGGTTTCCCGATTGGGGACAAGCTGGAGTCGGCAAAGAACCGTTACGGCGAGACCGTGAGCTACAAACGGTATTTTTTAAAGGAGGAGCAAAGTGGCAGCACCGTTTAAGAACGGACTTGACTACTTTACTTGTGATTGCTTTTTTGACGATAAAACAGAACTGGTGATAGCAGAATTCGGGCTGAAGGGACTAGGCGTGTTAGTACGTCTATGGCAAAAGATTTACAGCACCGAGGGCTACTATTGTCAATGGAACGAGGACGTTGCGCTGATGTTTGCGAGCAAGAACGCCGTGAGTGTCAGCGCCGTGTCTGAAATCATAAACGCTTGCGTGCGCCGTGGTGTGTTTGACTGTGGAATGCTGGAGCGTTGCGGAATATTAACCAGCAGAGGTATTCAGAAACGCTATTTTGAAGCCGTCAAACGGCGGACTAATCAAAGTGTGATCGGTGACTACCTTTTGATTGACGTACCTGGCGTTAGCGTTAATGTCAACAATAACGCGATTAATGTCAACAATAACGGCAAAAATGCACGCAGTAATCAACAAAGTAAAGTAAAGGAAAGTAAAGTAAAGGAAAGTAAAGTAAAAGAGAGTAATAAGTCGCCTTACGGCGCCTTCGCGAACGTGTACTTGACAGAGGAAGAATATGCCAAGATCACGGAGCAAGGTTTGCTGGAGGTGCTGGAGGAACTGTCGGAAGCGATTGAGAGTAAGGGATACAAGTACAAATCCCACTACGCTACCATATTAGCATGGCACCGACGTAACCGGCAGAAGCAGCAGTCCACCAAGCAACAGCCGCCGAAAGGCAAAATGCAGCGCGCACCGTCGTTTGATATTGAAGCGATCAAGCGCGACGCCCTGCTGAATGAGGATTACGATATTTAAAGAATTAGTGAGGTAAAAATGTCAGAAACAGTAATAGAACGAATGAACAGGATCGGCGCGGCAAGGAAAATAGCTGATTTTATGGCGAAAGAAAGAATGCCGTACGATTTTAAGGTGAAATATGCAACAAATCGCGCTCGGGAATTTGTACGTGAATGCGATAAGCGTGAATTAAATTATCACGTATCTGTGGGCGGGCTTGACAGCATCACATTGTACCTGTTCTTGAAGTCAATACACATTGACGCTCCCGGCATTAGCGCTTCTCACTTAGAAGACAGCAGCATTCAGAAGGTGCACAAGCAGCTTGGAATAGAAACGCTAAAGCCGTTAAAAAGAGCGGATGGGACATATTGGACAAAGGCAAAGGTTATTCAGGAATTTGGATTTCCTGTTCTGTCAAAAGAAGTTGCCGGAAAAATAGAATTACTTCAAAATCCCACAGAGAAAAATAAAACGGTTCGCCACGCGATTATTACCGGCGAAACGGGAGAGTATGGCGGCTTTCAAACTAACAGCCGCATGAAGATGGCGCAAAAATGGTTAGAACTATTTGGTGGCTATGAAAACGAAAACGAGGGCGTCGACTATAAAATACCGCCGTTTAAGGTCTCCAGTAAGTGCTGCTATTATCTGAAAGAAAAGCCCTGCGATGACTGGGCTAAGGAACACAACAGCGTACCGTTTTTGGGATTGATGGCTTCGGAAGGAGGACGAAGGGCAAAGTCGCTACGTATCAATGGCTGTAATTATTTCGGTGAAAGCACTATCAGAAGTTGTCCGTTTGCCATTTTTTCACGTCAGGATTTATTGCAACTTGCACTTGATTTAGATGTTCCGGTTCCTGAAATATATGGAACGATTGAACGACAAGCAGACGGAACGCTTTATACTACTGGAGCACAGCGGACAGGCTGCGATATGTGCGGCTTCGGTATTCATTTAGAAAAGAAACCGAACCGATTTGACAAGCTACACGATCGTAATCCGAAGCAGTGGCACTATTGGATGTACGACTGCTGCAAGGATGAAAACGGCGAGCGCTACGGATGGGGGCGCGTGCTGACGTACATCGGGGTACCGTGGGAACACGATGATGCGGGACACATGGTAGAGCTTGATGGCCAAGTGAAGCTATTTTAAAAAAACGGAGGAAAAAGAATGACAGCACAGGAAGCAATTAAAATTCTGAAAGAGGAAAAAGAAAACGCGTGCGATATTGATATCGAACCAAAGTATACGCGTGACTGCGAAACCGCTTTTGATATGGCGATTGCCGCCCTCGAAAAACAGATACCTAAAAGAGTGATAAACAAAAACAAAAAAGGCACTGTCGGCAAATGCCCTGTTTGCCACAATGATAATTATTCATACTATTCGTTTTGCTGCAGTTGCGGACAGGCTTTAGATTGGAGTGATGAAGAATGAACAGAGAATATCAAACAGCGCTCGGTGGGTTTGTGACCTGCGAGCAGTGCTATTACGGCAGAGACCTCGGCGGCGGTGCTTACGGTTGTCGGAGCGAAAGGCGACGGGAGCTGAACCGGACGAAGCCTAGCAACACGATGGTAAATCGGAAGGACTTCACTTGTGAGTATGCCGAGGCAAAGTACGTATGAGTAAATACCACAATCAAAAAACGCGGCTCGACGGGATCGTGTTTGACAGCAAAAAGGAAGCGTAGCGGTATGCAGAGCTGAAGCTGCTGCTGCGCTGCAGCGCCATCCGTGATCTGAAGCTGCAACCGGAATACGTCCTGCAGCCCAGCTACCGGAAAGATGGCAAGACCGTCCGTAAGATCGTGTACAAGGCTGATTTCGAGTACATTGACGCCGCTACCGGCAAGGTCATCGTCGAGGATGTAAAGGGCGTGAAAACGGACGTGTACAAGCTCAAGAAAAAACTATTTGAATACCGTTATGATCTAACGGTAACGGAGGTATAAAGAAACATGATAAAAAGAGTGTTTACGCCGGAAGAAACGGCGGCAATTGTTAACGATTATAAAAACAATGTGGTAGTAAGAGATATATACTCAAAATATAGACTTACCAGCAATCAGCTAACGAAAATTTTGCAAGAAAACGGCGTGGAACAGAGAATGCCAAGAGGAAACTCCACCAACAGTACAAAGAGGTTCAGAACCTGTCAGTGCTGCAAGCGCAAGGTCGAAGTGCGCGGTGCGCGGTTCTGTCCGTCCTGCGGCAGCGATATACGCAGCGAGGAGCAGCTGTTGAACGAACGG
The DNA here is from genome assembly GCA_017463985.1 of Eubacterium sp. Lineage (GTDB taxonomy): Bacteria > Bacillota > Clostridia > Oscillospirales > Acutalibacteraceae > Eubacterium_R. The sequence continues at coordinate 12,729 of JAFUEH010000022.1, forward strand.
CTGAACAAGCTGTTTACCATGCTGATGGCGCTGCCGTCCAGTCAACGCGACGAAGCGCAGCAGATCATTAAGGACGTAGCAGTTTATCTGAACAAGCAGGTGAATTAATCATGTCGCAGCAAACCGGAAAGCAAGGGCACTGGGTGCTGATTAAATGTCCGTTCTTCCACTGTGACGACGCCAAGGGCATTAACTGTGAAGGTGTAAAAGAAGATAGCACGCTCAGGCAGATATTCAGAACAAAAGAGGACAAGCGGCAATGGGAAAAGCAGTATTGTGAGCTGCTGCACCGGTACGCCGAGTGCCCTATCTACCGTGCTGCCATGAAAAAATACGAAGAAAGCGAAGAATAACACGCTACAGCGTGGGGGGTTACAGCCTCCCACTTTTTTTATTTATTCTAAACATTGCAGGGGGATTACAAATGAAGTTTAACGTGAAAAAAGCGGAACAGGATTATGTGACCGACACTGCGATGAGCTACCGTAGGCTGGCAGAAAAGTACGAGGTAAGCGCCCGGACAATTCAAAAAGTAGGCAAGAAGAATAACTGGGTGCAAAAACGAAAAGAGTATGCGGAAAAGGTTAGCCGAAAATTCGCTGAAAAGCAGAGTGAAAAGGAGGCGGATAAGCTGGCGCAGCTGAGCACGGCCACGGACAAGGCAATCGCATTGGCGTCAAAGCTGGTCGACGAAGCGGCACAGGACGGGATCACCGTTAACGGGCTGAAAGAAATAGCAAACACGCTAAAGATATTGACCGGCGTGCAACGTGACCTGAACGGCATACTGACAAAAGCAGAACTGAACGCGCTGGAATTAGCGCGCGAAAAGCTCCAGCTGGAGCGTGACCGTCGCGGACTGGACGAAGGCGACGGTGGCGAGTGCGGTATCGTGATGATGCCGGAGGTCGTCAGCGATGTTGCAGATGACATTGTATATGAAGGTGACAGCGATGCCTAACGTGATATGGAGACCGCAGCCAAAGCAGGTCGCCTTTATGCAAAGGCCGGAATACGAATGTCTTTACGGCGGTGCTGCCGGTGGCGGCAAAAGCGACGCACTGTTGATCGAAGCCTTGCGGCAGGTAGACAAACGCAATTACCGCGGTATTATCTTCCGTAAAACCTATCCACAGTTGGAGGCGCTGATAGCGCGCAGCTTTGAGTTGTATCCGAAGATCTATCCTAGCGCGCGATACAACGCAGCGGAAAAGCGCTGGCTGTTTCCCAGCGGTGCGCGTATTTTTTTCGGATATATGCAGCACGAGCAGGATAAATACAATTACCAAGGCAAGCCGTATGACTTTATCGCCTTTGACGAGCTAACGCATTTTACCTACTCACAGTATATGTATCTGATGAGCCGTAACCGACCGAACGGCAGCGGCACACGCGTCTATATGCGCGCAACGGCCAATCCGGGCGGTATTGGCCATGCATGGGTAAAGGAACGCTTCATATCACCGGCGCCGCCACTGACGCCGATTGAAAAGCGATATAACATACTGACGCCCGACAGAAAAACTATTCAGATCGCCAAGCGCAGGATATTTGTTCCGGCAACCGTCTTTGATAATCAAGCGCTGCTGCAGAACGATCCAAACTATTTGGCAACACTGGCGGCATTGCCGGAGGCGGAACGTGAAGCGCTGCTGTACGGCAGCTGGGACAGCTTTGACGGGCAGGTGTTCAGTGAGTGGCAGAACGACCCAAGTCATTATCTTGACCGCAAGTGGACGCACGTGATCGAACCGTTTGAAATTCCGTTTAACTGGCGGATTTTAAGAGTGTTTGACTTTGGCTACAGCAGACCGTTCGCGGTGGCGTGGCTGGCGTTTAATGAGGACGGCAAGTGCTATATCATCCGTGAGTATTACGGCTGGAACGGAACGCCGAACCAAGGCGCAAAGCTGGCACCGGATAAGATCGCGGCAGATATCAAGTATTACGAAACGCATGACGAACGGTTAAAGGGACACGACATCTACGGCGTGGCTGATCCGTCAATATGGGATAAGTCGCGCGGCGAAAGCATTGCGAGAGTTATGGAAAAACATCCGAATTACATTCACTTTAAGCCGGGCAAAAACGATCGGCTCAGCGGCTTAATGCAATACCACTACCGGTTGCATTTTGACGGTGACGGTGAGTGTATGCTGCAGGTGTTCAAGGACTGCAAGCAGATCATCAGAACGCTGCCGGCGCTGGTGTACGACGAGAGCCGCGCAGAGGATATAGACACAGACGGCGAAGATCATTTGTATGACGCGATCCGATACGGCTTGATGGAGCACACGGTAGCGCCGCGCGTACCGAAGGAGCTGCCGGATATGCGCGATGATCCGCTCAATCTGATGAGAGATTATTATAACAACAGGAGAATAAGGTAATGCCAAGACGTAAAAAGATTAACGAGGACGATGAAACCATCTTCCGCCCGACAGAGGAACAGCCGCCGGAGGAAATGACTGACGATCTGCCGGAGGTATCTGCCGAACCGGAAGAAGAAATCGCGGATGATTATGACAGGGAAGCTGTGCAGCGCGACATTGAAGAAACGATCAACCGCGCGGAAGGAAACTTCCTGCAACGTAACAATGCGGCGATTGGTGAGCCGAAGCCACGCGAAAAGCGGCACCTGTCAGTGATCGGTGAAGCAGAGATCAGAAAAGCCATGGAAACGCTGAAGGCGTACAAGGATCACAAGTCGAAGCTTGATCAGCGTGTGATTGACAACGAGGAGTGGTGGAAGCTGCGCCACTGGTCACGGCTCAATAAAAGTCAATATTTCAGCACGGAGCCAACGTCCGCGTGGCTGTTCAACAGCATCATGAACAAGCTAGCGGATTACAGTGATAATTTTCCGGAGCCGAACGTACGCGCCCGTACTGTCAAGGATGTACAGGAGGCGGAACGCATAAAAAATATCCTGCCGATGATCTTTGAAGCAAACGACTACGAGGATACATATATGGACGTATGCCTTTCCAAAATCAAAAACGGCACGGGCATTACCGGCGTATTTTGGAACGTTGACAAGGATGATATTGATATCCGGCCGATCGATATTCTGTCGCTTTACTGGGAACCGGGTATTAAGAACATTCAGGCAAGCCGGAACGTATTCACTATTGAACTGGTGGATAACGAAGTCCTCAAGGAACGGTATCCGGACAAGGATTTCAAAACCGGCGACGAGTTGGTTAAAAAGGAATATGTCTACGAGGACGCGATCGACACAACGGATAAGTCGCTGGTAGTGGACTGGTACTATAAAAAGAAAGGCAAGCTGCATTACTGCAAATTCGTAAACGGTACGGTGCTGATCGCAACAGAAAACGAGCCGGACGATTATCCGAACGGTTTATACGATGACGGCGAGTATCCGTTTATCATCGATACACTGTTTAAGATGGAGGGCACGATTGCCGGTTTTGGCTATCTTGATGTGTGTAAGTCGCCGCAGGAATATATTGACAGACTCGATCAGGCGATTATTCAAAACGCGTTAATGTGTGCTCGGCCGCGCTATTTCACACGGCATAACTCCTCTATCAATAAAGACGAATTTCTGGATTGGAACGTGCCGCTGGTGGAAACCAAGGACGGACTGGGTGAGGACGATATACGGCGTATTCAGGTGGAACAGCTGGACGCTGCCGTATACAACGCGCGCGACGGCAAAATACAGGAGCTAAAGCAGACAAGCGGTAACAGCGATGTGAATACCGGTACCTCTGCCAGCGGTGTAACGGCGGCGTCCGCTATTTCTCAGTTGATTGAAACCGGTTCAAAGGGCAGCCGACACACCATCAAGGGCACCTACAGAGCATACCGGCGCATGGTGTACATGGTGATTGAACGTATGCGCCAGTTCTATGACGAGCCGCGCTATGTCCGTATCATCGGTGACGACGGCACAGAGAGCTTTGACGAATACGACAACACCGGATTGGTCGAGCAAAGCACGACGGGAATTGACGGCGAAGTCAGCCGCCTGCCAATGTTCGATATAGAGGTGTCAGCACAGAAAGCCTCACCTTACAACAAAATGAGCCAAAACGAGCTGGCGTTACAATTCTACGGTAACGGCTTCTTTGCCGCACAAAATGCCGATATGACACTGGCGGCACTGAACATGATGGACTTTGAACACAAGGACGACGTGATCCGGCAGGTGAAGCGAAACGGAACGATGTACGATATGCTGATGCAGGCGGAGCAGGAGCTCGCAAAGCTGCGCGCATTGACGGATATGGCGTACGGCAGTAATCTGAGCGGCAATGCCCAGCAGATACCGCCGCCGGTGCAGACGGGCGCTAATCCGACGGAGGAAGAAATGCAGGCGGCATTTGGCAAAACAAGCAACTCGATCAGAGAGGGCGACGGTACGAATTCTAAGGCAGAGCAGATGCGCCGACAGGCGGCGGATGCGACGGAGGTATAACGATGTTGAAAATACAGATTGACAGGAACGTAAAAACCGGCGGCTATCGGTTAAAGATGAAAGGTCATTGCGGCTTTGATAAGGAAGGACGCGATATTGTGTGTGCCGCGGCGAGTATCCTTTGTCTCTCTATGGCGCAGGTGCTGCGTGAGAACAAGGACAAGCTGGAGGACAAGCCGCGTATTATCATCCACAACGGCAAGTGCCTATTAGAGTGGCAACCGAAGGCGCGGTATGAAGGTGCGCTGTTGAATTCGCTGTACACCGTCAAGGCCGGCTTGCGTGTGCTGCAGAATGAATATCCGGATTACATTGAAATGCGCGAATAAATCTATCAGGTGGGGGGTTACAAAGCCCTCCACTATTTATTTTATGATAACCGTAAGGTCGTGACTTACCACAGATTATGAAAGGGAGTTCACCTATATGAACGATTTGATGAAATGCAATCTGCAGCTTTTTGCTGATGGCAGTGAAGGCGGCGCGGATGCCGTCGGGATTGCAGGCGGTGCGGACGGAGAGTCCGCAGGTCAGTTCGCCACTGACACAGGAGCCACAGCTGCCGGTGGTGACGAAAATGCCGATGCACAGAAGGAAGCAACGTTCAGTGAAATGATCGGTGGCGAATACAAGCAGCAGTACGAGCGCGCGTTAAAACGTACGCTGGGACAGCGCTTGAAAACCCGTGACAAAAAGATTGCGGAGCATGAAACCTTCAGGGGACAGGTAGCACCGCTGCTTGACAAGCTGGCAGTCAAGTACGGCGTGAGCGACGCGTCCAATATTGAAGCGATCATGCAAGCGGCCGATAAGGACAATTCGTTCTACGAACAGTATGCAGCACAGCGTGGCGTCGATATCGAGACAGCCAAGCAACTGCTGGTGGCAGAACGGATCACCAAAGAACAAGAACGCAGGCAGGCAGACGAGCAGCGCCAACAGGAATTCCAGCAGAAGTATAACGGCTGGCTGCAACAGGCGGCGCAGGTACAGCAGATTTATCCTGAGTTTGATTTTGAAACGGAAAGCACCAACGAAGCAACGGGCGAAAATTTCCGCCGACTGCTTAACAGCGGTGTAGACGTTCGTACCGCTTACGAGGTCATTCACAGGGATGAGGTGATGGGCGGCGCAATGCAGTACGCCTATCAGTCCGCCAAGCGGGATATGGCTGACGCCAGAACCTCCCGTAAAGCTCGCGTAAACGAAAACGGCACTTCTTCTCAGCAAGCACCGGCAGTGTATGACGACATGGCAAAATTGTCCTACGAGGACGATCAAAAAAATCAGAGCTGCTATCCGTCGAGGAGAAAAGGTTAACGACAGGAATTTCAGAGACTTCCTGTAAACGGACTTCCCCTCGCAGCAGCCAAAAACGAGGAGAAGATGATAATGAAAACAAATTACAAATTCGGTATGCTGCAGCTCTTTGCAGCGAACACCAACACAACCGGTCAGAGAACCGGCACGCAGGAGCCGTATGAAAACGATCTGAGCATCGGTATGAAAACATACTATGATACGCAGCTACTTAAGAACGCAAGAACACAGCACTATTTCAGTCAGTTCGGCATGAAGGTTTCCCTGCCGAAGGGCAGAGGCAAAACGGTGGAGTTCAGAAAGTGGAATACTTTCTCCCCCAAGACCACGCCGCTGACCGAAGGTGTAACGCCTGACGGCAGCAAGTTCGGTCAGACCCACATCACCGCCGCCATTTCGCAGTACGGTGATTATGCTGAGTTTACCGACGTGCTGGAGCTGACCTACTACGACGATGTTATTTTAGGTGCTACCGAGGAATTCGGCGCTGCCGGTTCCGAGACACAGGACTTTGTGGTGCGTAACGCGATTAATGCGGACATTACTACCGGTCAGAACGTCTATTATGCACCGAAGTCCAGCGGCACTGCGGTAACGAGCCGTTCCGGCTTAGACGCTACCTGCCTGATGACGCCGAAGCTTGTTAACAGGATCGCGACGATCCTGAAGAAGAACAAGGCGCCGAAGATCAAGGGCGACTACATTGCGCTGATCCATCCGTCCGTGGCGATGGATTTAAGAGATTGCGATGGCTGGATTGACGTACACAAGTACGCACATCCGGAGGAAATCTACAACGGTGAGATCGGCAAGCTGCACGGTGTCAGGTTCATCGAAACCATCAATACAAGAGTATGGGGCGCTGAGGTATCCGCTAACGGCACGCCGCAGAATTTATCTGTTTACGGCTGCATTTTCTTTGGTCAGGACGCTTGGGGCGAAATCGACCCTGAAGGCGCCGGCATGGAAATGATCATCAAGCAGAAAGGCAGCGCCGGTACGGCTGACCCGTTGAACCAGCGTTCCACAGTAGGTTATAAGTTCTCTAATGCAGCGGTTGTGCTTTATCCTGAGAGACTGATCAGGGTAGAGTGTGTGTCCTCCTTTGGCAAGGATGATACCGATAACGGCTATGAAGCCGCATAACAAAGAAAGGGAGTAACAATGGGAAACAAAGCAACAACAGCGCCGGAAACTACGCAGAAAGCGGTAGAAGAAACGACCGAGGAAATGGTAGAGGTTATTTTGCCGGTCGACGCTTCCAACGAAGCTGATCCAAATTATTACTGCGCCGTTAACGGTGTGGCTATGCTGATACCGAAGGGTGTACCGGTATCCATCCCGAAGCCTTACGCTGAGGTGGTGCTGAATGCTATGCGCGAGCGTAAGCTGATGAGGGACGCTGACGCCAAGCGCATTGAAAAGGCAGAACAGCAGCGCGGCAATATGAATTACTAACAAGGCAAGAACGCACTGAAAGGGGCGAGGGTTAACAGCCCTTGCCCTTATTTCTATAGGAGACGATGATGAAAACAACCACAATTGACGAGGCGATCAACTACTTTGATGAGCAGTGCCCGAACCAGTATTCAAGAGAGGAAAAGATCGGCTGGCTCAGTGAGCTGGACGAACAAATATACGAGGAAATTATCAAGACGCGTGTCGGCGCACCGGCGGCGTTTGACGGCTATGACGACGAGACGGCAGGCGATACGGTGCTCTTGGTACCGTCATTATTTAAAGAAATATACCGGTATTGGTTGGAAAAGAGCGTAGATTACAACAACCGAGAAATGGGAGCTTTTAACAATGCAATGGCGATGTATCAAACTTATTACGACAATTATTTCGCTTGGTATAACCGGCACCACCGCGTTAAAGAAACTAAGCAGTTCATTATATAGGAGACTAAAAAATATGAGATTTCCGGTGCTGACAGAATACGCCACCTATAAAGACAACACGGAACAGTTCGCCGGGTATAACCACAACGCGCGTATTGCGAACGGCGAATGGCACGACCAAAGGAATATGACAATGGATCACTATCCGGTCGCGGCGACGAGAGAAAAGCGCGCACTGGTGGCAGCGTGCGAGGATACGCACCTTTATACCGAACAGGCGACCTACGACGTGACCGGCAATCAGGGTATGGTATATACCGACGATGCACTGATTACGCTGGCGGATGTCAAAAAGAACGGTGAACCGGTCGGTCAGTGGTTATTCCGCAACGGTGAGCTGGTGGCGATGGATGAAGCGATCCCCTTTGCTTTTGACACAGCGCAAGTGTCCTACCCTGATGCGCAACCGCTGCAGAACGACATGGCGTCGATCGTGACCGGCGAAAAAATGCTGATCGAAAATATCACTGTTGACACGCAAGAAATCGCCGTAGGTGACGAGGTACGGGTACAGCTGTACAGAGTAGCGGAATATACCGCAAATCGCCCGGTGTATGAGCGTGGCCGCTCTATTTCCGGCGTTGTGGAAGGTGTTACCGAGACGTCGGTATTACTGACGATCACTTCATTCACTGTCAGCAAAGCAAACTGGGCTGATATAAAAGGCACACTGAAGCTCGACCTCGTGACGCCAAAACAGGCAAGAAAGTCAAACTTACCGGCGGAAAGCGTAGAAAGTTATCTAAAATACTTCACCTACGGCCAGCAAAAGCAGGTCGTTCGCATGGGTTCGTATCTTTGTGTGCTGCCTGACGGTGTCGTCTATGAGCCAGAAAATACGACCGCGCCGGTGCCGGTGTTTCGGATAGAAAGCAGTTGCGATATCACCAGTATCAGCGTTGATGACGGCAAATACTACATCAACATGGCGTGCGCCAGGAAAAGTGACAGCGGCGACGGCTGGGAGACGGTGTTTGGCAGCGGTGCCGACAACACACAGTTTATTTTTAATGAAAATAAATGGCGGATACAGGACGACACGCTACAAGAGTATTTGTCCGATCAGGGCTTATGGGTCACGCGTCAGGCCTACACTATGATTACCTATAGCCAAAAACGAACAGCAGACGAGGCCGTGATTTCACCGGTATCCGTTCCGAAAGTTGAAAATATGTTCGGTGATCTTGACGTGGGCGATACGGTCACGTTGGCGCTGCAGGATACGGTGGACGCCAACCGACAGGTATACGGCATTGTCCATGCAGATTACGACAATCCGGAGTCGTATGTGCCGTGCAGTAAAAAGATCATTGATAAAGGCAAGTGGAGCGATGGCCGCGAGTATATCGTCGTGGAAGGCTTAACCTACGCGAAGCGAACAAAGGATAAGGTGATCACCACCGAAAGCCTGTACCGCGGCGATCATCTGACGCTCACGAGAAAAAAGCCGGACTTTGCGTCGATCGGCTGCGAGAGCCAAAACCGGCTTTGGAGCTGTTCACGTGACGGGCACGAAATCTACGCCAGTACGCTTGGTAAGCCGTATAACTTCTACGATTTCAGCGGCATTGCCACGGACAGCTATGCGGTTAACGTTGGCACGTACGGACAGTTCACCGGCTGCATTAACTTCCTTGGCAGACCGCTGTTCTTCAAGGAAAATGCGCTGCATTATGTCACCGGCAGTTACCCGACGAACGGCGGCGAGCTGGACAGCATGAGCTATGCGGTGACGCAGGTAACGGACTTCAAGGGCGTAGAAAAGGGAAGTGAACGCAGCTTGGCGATCATTGACAATGTGCTTTATTACAAGTCGTCTGCCGGTATTGTCGCGTATGACGGCTCGATGACAAGCGTGATTTCTTACCAGCTGGGGAACGGCAAATACAAAAATGCGGTTGCCGGTGCGTATAAGAATAAATATTACGTGTCCATGGAGGACGCGGATGGCAAGTGGCATCTGTTCGTATACGATACGCGGTACGGCGCATGGTGCCATGAGGATAACGTTCACGTCAAGCAGTTCCTGAACGTGAACAATATGCTGGTATTTGCGGACGCTGACACGGGACGCGTGTATAACGTGTGCGACGAGGATATTTTTGAAAACGGAGACTACCAGCCGGAGGGCGACTTTGAGTGGATGTGTGAAACGGGCACGCTCGGTTATTCCTACCCGAACAACAAATATTTGTCACGCTTGCAGCTCCGGCTACAGTTGGCCGCCGGCGCAAAGGCAGCGCTGTATATGCAGTATAACAGCGACGGCGTGTGGCACAAAAAAGGCGAGCTATACGGCAAGGGAACACGGACGCACCTGCTGCCGATCGTGCCGATGCGGTGCGATCATCTGAAAATGAAGCTGGAAGGCAGCGGCGAAGTACAAATATTTTCAATCGCAAAAATCTTTGAGGAAGGCGGTGATCGCTGATGATTAACCTACCAAAGCCCTCTTTGCTGAACACGAAGGACGATAGCAAAGCAAACGCGGAGTATCTTGTCCGCTATCTGACTTCGCTTGTGGCAGCGCTGGAAAATTATTTAGGCGGTCTTAATACGAAGAAAGCAGCAGCGCCGCCAACGGTCGTCAACATCGCGTCCACCGACACGAGCATTGTGTTTGTGTGGAGCGACGGCCGACAGCAAATTATACCGAAGGAGTAAACTTATGGCTTGGAAGAAAAACGGTAATAACTGGAATTACCTCAACAGCGACGGCTCTAAGAAAACCGGCTGGGTGCAGGATAAGGGTAAATGGTATTACCTCGATAAAAACGGCAATATGAAAACAGGCTGGGTGCAGTCAGGCGGCAAGTGGTATTACATGAATACCAACGGCGATATGCGTACCGGTTGGGTCAAAGATAAGGGCGAATGGTATTACCTCAATTCTGACGGCGCGATGGCGACCGGCGCAAAGATTATTGACGGCAAGACCTACGGCTTTGATAACAGTGGCAAGATGACGTTTGAGGATCAGCCGTTCAAGTATAACGGTACGCTGGAGTCCCAGTCGAAGTCAGCCATGGCGGCGTATAACCGATGGGCTGACTATCCGGAGGCTAACGGCTATAACCGATATATCACGGACGTAAACGACCTGTACGATCAGGTGATGAACGCCGAGCGTTTCAGCTACGATCCACAACAGGACGCGCTTTTTCAGATGTATAAGCAGCAGTACAACGCGCAGGGTACACGCGCCATGAATAATCAGATGGGCGTTGGTACCGCCCTGTCCGGTGGCTATAACTCTTCCGCTGCACAGACGGCGGCACAGAGCACCTACCAAAGCTATCTTGACCAGCTTAACGAAAAGGCGGCGGATACCTATCAAGACGCATTGAGCCGGTATCAATACGACAACCAACAGCGCCTGAACCGATACAACACAGCGCTGGATATGAATAACGCCGCCAACGACGCTTACTGGGCACAGCTGAGCGCACGGCAACAGCGCGCTAACATGGCGTATAACGCGTTTACGGACGACAGGAACAACCAGTATACCCAGTATTCCGATAACCGTAATTACTGGCTGCAGCAGGCGCAGAACAACCAGTCACAGGCGAACTGGCAGAAGGAATACAGCCAGACGGAGAGCTGGAACAAGAAGAACTACGAGCTGAATAAAAAAGCGTATACAGGGTGATAAGCATGGCGATTAATAAGAACACAGAGGACGAATACAACAAGAGTAATGCAGCTTACCGCGAAAATAACAGTACTGCGTCGGCGCGCAACAATCTCACCGGCTTGGGCGCGCAGGCGCCGCAATACCGCAATTCGTATGCCGATCAGCTGGAAAATATCTACGGTAGGCTGAAAAACGGCGAAAGCTTCAACTATGATCCGCAAAATGACGCTGCCTTCCGTCGCTATGCGGATGAGTACAATGCCCTGAGCGGCTTGGCGATTGCCGGTAATCAGCAGCAGGCACAGCAGCTCACCGGCGGCTACGGCTCTACGTATGCGCCGGACGTGGCGGAACAGGGCTTAGCGCGGCTACAGTCCGGCGTAACGGGCGCACAGCCGGGCTTTTATAACGCTGCCCGTCAGGCGTATATGGCAGAGAATGACCGCTTGAATAATATGTACAGCGCTACCGCCGCCGCAAGAGACGCAGAGCTGGAACAGTATCAAAAACAGGTTGACGCCTATAATAACCGCTATCAGATGGCGCAGCAACGCTACGCGGACGAGCGCGACTTTGGCTATAACCAATACAAGGACACGCGGAATTACAACGCCAGCCAGTATGAATTTGCACAGAAGCAGGAACAGTTTGATAGCGAGCTGGCGCAGAAAGAAACGGAGTACAGCCGCGACTATGAGCTGAAGTCCTTTGAGGTGTACACGAAGCTGGCGGCGGTGAAGTGCGCCGAGTACAACGAGGCGAAGAACAACAGCGGCATGAAGGCATACCTTGACGGCTTAGTAGAGGCAGGCAAGATCACACAGTACATGGCCGATAATCTGTATAACCAGTATAAATATACTGTTACCTCATCGGGCGGTGGCGGTGGGCGTTCCTCCAGTGGCGGCAAAAAAAGCAGCAGTTCAAGCAGCTACAGTTACGACGGCGGCGACGGTGGCACTGGCGGTAGTGGCGGCGGTTCTTTCAGCGGTAGCGATAAAACTTCCGACTGGATTGTTGCGCACGACAGTATTAGAAATCGGCACACACATACCTTAAACGGGCACGAATCCTCTTTAACCGCCGACGGAATGACAAATGCAATACAGTCCGCTTACCAAAGCGGCGAGCTTAGTCAACAAGAGGCCGCTTATCTCTTGAACTACTACGGACTTTCAGGACAAGCAAAACAGAGCAGTAGCAAGGGGAACAAAGGCGGTAACGGTGGTTATAACGGATCAACATACAGAACGACGCAAGAAAGATAGGAGATTAAGTATGCCTAAACCGACAACGAGGAAAACAAAAAAAGATTGGGGCGAGGTCGTAGAACTAGCAAAAAACGGCAATTATAATTACGATAATATTGACGAACAACGCAATGCTGCTGCAGAGCGCTATAACGTTAATCGCTTTGCCGAGCTTTACGACAAGTCGATAACGGAAGGAAACCGGCTGTCTGACAACGCACAAAACGGCAATTCGGCCACGCTTAAAGAGCTGCAAGATTATAAAAGAACGATCAACGCGCTTGACGCTTTTTATAATGATGACCTATTCAAAAAATATTATGACGAGAGTACAAGGCAAGGTCTTAAAAGCAGTGTTAGCGAGGTCAAAGCCGGTAACGACGCCTTACAAGAGTGGTATTCTGATTATACGAATACTGCCGATTATCAGAATGCAAGTTATGAAAAGCAGCATGCCTATCTTGATGAGCAGACCAAGGAAGCGAAAAAGAATAAGTGGGAAAGAATATTCGGCGCGGTATTGACGGCCGAAGCAAATGCTGCGAACACAAAAGCTTACAACGCCTTGCCAACAAAAAGTAACCGAATGGCGCTTGAATCGACACAGGAGCAAGCGTCGGAACAGATCGGCAAAGCCATGGAAGCAACGGAAGAAGCTAACTACCGTAACAACCTTGAAATACAGCATTATCACGCCAATATCACTGACAAGTACCTTGATATAATCGACAACGATGAGGAGCTGGAGGCAGCGTTAAAGGCACACTACGAAGCAGAGGAAAAGATTGACAATGCTTCTAATGGTATTGCGACGGCTGGTACTATGGATCTTGTCCAAATTAACGCTAAAAAAGATAAAGAAAAAGCGAGATCGGATATTAAAGCGTTAGGGTATTCGTCTGATGAGACAGACAACTTGATCGACGCATATACATGGCGAGAAAATGACAAAAAAGCAAAGGATCAGGCTGAAGCAGTAGAGGAATTCTCAAAAGAACATCCGGTATTAGCTACCGGCGCTCACGCTGCCGCCAATGTGGCACAGATTGCCGCCGTGCCGGAAATACTGGCTAACGGTATTGAAAACCAAATCAGCGGTGATTATAAGCCACTGGATACCAACACGGCCGCCTTTACTGCTACACGGTTCAGAGAAACCGTATCCAATACGGTCAGCCAAAGCATTCTTGATAGCGTATCCGACGAAACATGGGGACAAGTCCTGTCGTTTGCTTATCAAACCGGACTGTCTATCGTAGACTGTGCTTCGCTGGCGTGGCTGCCTGAACCGATGTCGCTGGCAATCATGGGTACGACCGCCGGTGTCGCTGCAACAAAGGATGCCGCCGACCGCGGCGTTTCTGCCGATCAGGCCATGTGGACAGGTATCTTTGCAGGCGCAGCCGAGATTTTCTTTGAGCGTTTTAGCCTGAGCGAACTTAAAGCGTTTGCAACAACCAACGAGCGCGGATTTAAAAATGCAATAAAGAACATTCTGAAGCAGACGTTTACGGAAGGCTCTGAGGAATTAGCTACCGATCTGACTAACGCGTTCTTTGATGACCTCATTAACGGCGATCACTCGAATTGGCAGATGCAGTATCAGCAGTTTTTGGAGGAAGCGGACGGCGACAAGAACGCCGCTATGCAGCAGCTCGCCATCTTCATTGGTAAGCAGCTGGGCGAGTCCTTTGCCGGCGGTGCGCTGTCCGGTGCGGTCATGGGTACCGGTGGTCACGCTGTTAACCGCGTCATGAACTACGCAAACGGTAATCAGATCTTACATAACGGGACAGAGTTTAATTCCCTGAAGGATTACGCGGCACAGTCAGAAAATGCCGAAGTGCAAAAGGTACTGAGTAAGGTAAATACCGCCTTTAGCCGGCAAACGGTCAGCCCTGCGTTAGCTGGCGATCTATTCGCTGCGGTGGCGCTGGAGATGGACAATAGCTTTGACGGCGCTAAAAGCATTGACGAGCTGAACCAGCGATATGAAGCGGCTGTCAAAGGCGCTAACGCTGGCAGCATGGTGCTTGAATATGCAAAAAATGCGTATCAGGCAAAGGCGGATGAGCTGATTAAAAAGCAGAATAAGGCAGACCGCCGAGCCGCCAAAGAAGAAGCGCGCACAGAACGCCGTGCTGCACGGCAGCAGAATAAAGGTAACACCGCTTCCGTTGGCACTACACGCGGCAACAGAGCGACCGCTAACACAGCGGCGCAGACTGACAGCACGGCGCAGGGTACAACGCAAAGCACCACCGGCACAAGCCGCAATGTTGTCGCACAGCTGGTAGATCAGTCCGTTTCCGGTGAGCATGCCGTAAAGCTCAACGTCACCGACGCCAACGGCGCAGCCGGTACCGTTACGGTTGCCGGTTATAGCGGTAATCACCTAGTGCTGAAAACGGCGGACGGCAAGCTGGTCAGCTCCGAAAACGTAAAAACCGGTGACGCGTTTTTAGATAAAGTCCTGAAAGCCGCGAACGACGGCGCAAACGAACGCCGCAATTTTGGCGCAAACGGTGCCGCTACCTTTATTAAGCTGGCAATGGAACACGGCGATAGCCCTGATTTTCAGGATTACAGTCGTCAGGCAGCCAACGCATACAACCTCGGCGTAAGAGAACAACGCACGTTCGATCAGTTGCAACAGGCGATATCGAACGATACTTCCGATTTTACACTGCAGTTATCTCTCAAGCCAGTTCTTGATAGCTATATAAAAGTCCTTGGCGAGGACGGTACGCGCGCTTTGTATGAAGCCGGCGCACTTGACCGCAAAGGAAGCTACGGCACTGTTACGCTTGGCTCTGACTTTAGCTCACAAGCCCAAAAAGGCGACACCGCCGCCAAGAACGAGCAGAAAACCGAAACAAAGGAGAAGTCTGACACCAAGCAAAAAGAGGGCCAGAAAGGCGCACAAAAGGCAAATAACAGCAAGGTCAACAGCGAAACCAAGGCAAAATTTGATAACGTCATGAAGGCGGCGCCGAAAGCCGGTGTAACCGACGTGTCCACGCAGGCGACACCAATGCAGCAGAGCGAAATGTCGCTCTTGAACGAGATCGCCAAGAAAAACGGCGTACAGGTGATCGTGGTGAACAACACCGCCGAGGTGGGCTATGATGACGCCAACGGCCTGCACAGTCAGGGAAGGATTGTCCTGTCGCTCAATAACGAGGCAGGGCTGATGTCCGTGTACTTCGGTCATGAGATGGTGCACCGCTTCAATGGTACCGCCAAGCAGCAGTATACGAAACTGCATGACTTTGTGATCGAGTACCTGAAGAACAGCCCGAATTATGACTATGACGAGGAGCTGGCAAAGATCGTCGACCGTTGGGATTTCAAGGGAACGGAAACGGAAAAGATCGCGGCAGCCGAGGAGGAGATGGTTGCTAACTCCGCGTTCACCGTCCTGTCAGAGGAGGCGAACTTTAAACGGCTGGTACAGGAGGACAGGCAAGCCGGACAAAAGGTGGTTGATTTCTTCCGTAACTTCGTGGCACAAATTCGCGAAGCCCTGCGGCGCCTTACGGGCAATGCAGAGTACCGCGCGTTACAAAACGACCTCGAGGCAAAAGAAAAAATCCTCCGTCTGTGGGAGGACTGCCTGAACGCGTCAAAGGGGAAGGAAGCCGCAGACAATGGAGAAACGAAATTTAGTATTGACCCGAATTTTGCAAAACAATACGATAACTGGGATAAGAAAAAGAGTGGATTTGCTTTTAGGATCGGCACCACCTCAAAAGCGTTACAAGAAATAGGTGTGAACGATAAATCTATTTGGTGGGATGCCTCGAAAATTCTGAAGATAAAAAGGAAACACAGCGCCATGACAGACGAGGTCATTAAGCAGGTTCCAAACGTGCTTGAAAACCCAATGCTTGTTATGGAGTCTAAAACAGCGGCATCCAGGATAACAATGTTCGGTGAACTTTACGACGCTAACGGCGATCCGGTATTGGCCGTGCTGGAGCTGTCGCCTAACGATAAAGGCGGTAATTCTCTTGACATATTGAAAGTGGCAAGCGCTTATGGGAAAGATAAAAATCCTCAGAGCTTAATTAACACTAGCGTATTATTATATATAAATGCGGACAAAAATAAAGTCCGTAATTGGCTGACGGTTAATAGGCTCCAATTGCCGTTACCCAGTTCCAAATACGGACTTGTTAAGAAGTTGAGTTCAACTTCTAACAACAGTATATCCAATTCGTCACGAAATGTCAACACCCAAACTACAAAACATTCTGCTAAAGAAGGGCTGGCAGCTGTTGACAGCGAAGGCAATGAGCTGTCTACGCAGCAGTCAGAGTATTTCAAGGATAGCAAGGTGCGTGATGAAAACGGCAACCTGCTGGTGGTGTATCACGGAACGCCTAACAATTTCACGGTGTTCGAACATAAAGGTTATAGTAATCTTGGATTTTACTTTACTGCTGATAAAAAATACGCAAATACCTATTCCAAGGGTAATAACGGTACAGCACATAAAGGTAATTTAATGCAAGGGTATTTGAATATCACAAAGCCTTTTGACATAAACGACCCTGAGACAAGAAAAGTGTTCATACACGATTATGTTAAAGGCGGCTACGCACAGGGAATTAACCCTTATATTTCGGAAGCCGAAATTGAAAAGGCCATTGTAAACGGTGTCGACTGGACAGAAGGTGATAATCTTATAGATTTCATTGAAGAAAACGAGTTGGAATATGACGGCTTAATACTTAATGAAGGCGCTGATACCGTCGTTAATTCAAGTGGTACAGAAGTTTTATACCGTGGAATTAGTTATGTTGCGTTAAAATCTAATCAGTTTAAAAATATTGACAACACATCGCCAACCATAAACGACGACGTCCGGTACTCTGCTAAAGAAGGCATTACCGTCAATATGAATGAAAAAGAACGCGCTGATGTGTTGCAACATACAAGCATTGTTCCAACAGTCGACACCAGCAACGACGCAGATATTGATGTTGACGACTATAACGATATCAAAAGCCGCATTGAAAAGCCGTTAAGGGACAAGTTGGACTCTTTAGGCGTGTTCAAAAAGTATAGAGCTGCCGCGATTGAAGTTGATTTTGAGTTTACGCACAAAGGTTATAACAAAAGCTTGCATTCACAAAATCAATATGGAGGTAATAATGCTGATTTTGCAAGAGTAATAGCAAACATAGAGCCTTTGCTCGAAAACGCTGTTTTGATAGAAATGCATACGGATAAAGGAATTGGAACTAAAAAAGAAAAAAATTATATCGACCAATACTTTGTATTAGTGAGTGTTTTAAAAAATGGTGACAACATCATTCCTGTACAGTTTGAAATAGAGCAATATTACAACAATGAAAATCGTCTGTATTTGGCTGTTGCAATGACACAAATAAAAGAAGCAGGCGTCGCGGAAACTGCCACTACCGAAAACGGTGTCGAACAGAATCTGTTACCTGCTTCTGAATACAGTATAGCCGACATTTTCAAAAAAATCAACCCTGTTGATAAGAATTTCTTGAAGTATGTGCCGGATGAATTCTTGAACCAAGAACAAATCAATGCTAAGAATGAAGCATTAGCAGAGGAACAGCGTAAATACAACGGTATGCAGTATTCCCGTAAAGGGGACGTAACGGATGTGAATTCTGTGCTGTCGGAGAACGAGGAGCTGCGCGAGGCGGCAGAAGAGCTGCAAAAGGCGCTGGAGATCGCCGTGCGGAATAACGATAAGCTCAAGCAGGAGTTCAAGATCACCGGCAAGCGCAACCTGAGCGAAAATGCTACGACAAAGGTGGCGACGTTCCTGCGGCAGCAGTACGGCTCCAGCATGGACAAGGGCAAGCTGACGGAAAAGCTCATGCAGCTGTACGACTACATGGTAAATGCCGGCGACAGTATCAGCATGGACTACGTCGCAAATACCGCAACGGACATTGCGCGCGAGCTGATGTCCGAGACGAATTACTGGGACGACAGCAGACGGCAGGAGTTTAAGGACACAATCAATATGATCCGCAACACGCGCCTGTACGCCAGCGAGGACGTCAAGGGTATCGACGATTATAACGATTTCCGCAAGCGCTCCTTCGGCAAAATCCGGCTGGTGAACGACGCGAACGCCATGGGCGTAGAGGAGCTGTACGATATGCTGGCGCAGCAAGGTACAAGCGTTGTTAGCGGTGAAGCCGTCGGCGTGGAAGATCAGCTGAATGAAATCCTTGACTTCATGGAGTCCACAAAGCCCGTTGTGCGTAACGCGGCAGAGGAACGGGTCGCCGGTGAAGGGCTGACGATAGATGAATATGCTAATATCATCGGTGGCGATATAATATACAAATTCTTCGACGTGCCGGAAAAGCTTACCTTTGCCGAAAAGCAGCAAAAGAAGTTCAATCAGGCACTGCAAAATTATCAGAACAAGATGGCTGATATGAAGCAAACGTACGAGGATATGCTCGAAGACCAGAAGAAGCATTACGTTGACATGAACAAAAGGCGGACGGAGCGCCGCAAGATCAGCGAAACGAAAAGCCGTATCCGCCGTCTGAAAGGCAAGCTGGACACCGACCTGCTTCATCCGACGGACAACCGCTATGTACCGCAGTACCTTGTCAGCGAAGTCATCAAGGCTTGCGAAGTGCTCACAGAGGCAGACCGTATGCGTCAGGACGGTAAGGCAAGATCAGAAAACGTACAGCTACACTTGGACAAGCTTAAAACACAGTATGATATGCTGGCAAAGGATGCCGACAGCGACTACAGCGGCGAATACGACAGCGATTTTTCCTATCAGATCGCTGACCTAGCTGGCAGGCTCAACGGCAAGCAGATCAACGAGCTGTCACTAAAGGAGATCACCGAGGTATACCATACCCTCAAAACCATTTATGACACGCTGCGCGACGCGACAAAGCAAATCGGCACAGAAGAAAAAATCAGCAACCACCAACGGGCAGTACAGCTGATTGAAGAAGTCAATGCGACGGCAGGGCAGAGCAATAGAGTGTTTGGCTTTTTTGAAGGCGAGGGCTTGAACCCGATCCGGTATGTTCGTAAATATTCGGAGTTTAAAAAAGATGCCGTACTGGTGCAACTGATGGACGCGCTGGAACAGGGCAGCTTTAAGGCGGATAAATTCATTGCCGACGCGTCAAAACCTTTTATCAAGCTACAGGATGTGGCGAAGCAGTACCGCGAATTTTCACAGACGCAGCGCGATTTCGGCGTTGTGGATATGGATGGCAAACCGGTCATGATGACAGAGAACCAAGCAGTGCAGCTTTATATGACGGCGCTGCGTAAGGAAGGGCTCTACCATCTGAACCACGGCGGCGCTGACCTTGCCAATTTAAAGCAGCAGCTCAAGGGTAATAACGGAAAGGCTGCCGATCAGGCTACCCGTATTGCTGCCGGACAGGGCGAACAGATTTTAGCAATCAGAGGCAAGCTGTCGTCCTACGCGATGGAGTGGGTCAATGCGGCGCAGTATCTGTTTGACACACAGAGTAAGAAAGCGATCAACGATACATCGCTGGTGCTGAAACACCGCAAGATCGCGACCACCAAGAATTATATCAAGCTTGAGGTAGTCGGGACGCAGGTTGCAAAAGACCTTGACGTCTTAAAGCACGACAGCACGCTGGAGGGCGCCGGCAATCTGAAAAGCACGGTGCAGAATGCCGGTCAGGCGGTTGTCATCCGCGGTATTGCTGAAATTGCTAATGACCAAATTAATTTTACGGCGCGCTACAGCGGACTGGCGATCCCGATCCGGAATTTCAATAAAGTGTATAACGGAAAAACGTCTGCGTATTATGACGCCGATATGGAACAAACGACCGTCAAGGAAGCTATCCAAAACAAGTGGGGAACCGGCGCTACCGGATTGCTTGAAAGTGTAATAACCGATCTGCAATCCCCGTCCGCGAGACGGCCTACAACCTTCAAGAACGACAAAATATCGTCTGTTTTGGAAAAGGCTAATTCCAATTTCGTCGTTGCTACGTTGGCGAACAATATACAGGTGGCCATCAAGCAGGCAGCGTCGTACCCGACCGCCGGCTCTGTCCTGAGCACCGCTTCACTGTTCAAGGGGCTGAAAGGCTTTACAGGCGGCGAAAAGTCCGGCTTGTGGGACGAGATCGACGAACATACCGGCTTGCATTTCAAACGCCGTATGGGCTATTCTATCCCCGAAATCGGACAGCTCAAGGAGCAGCATTCGTGGCTGAACAAGCTACCTAAGCAGATTAATCCGATGAACTGGATACAGGCAATAGACGTTGGTACAACGTCCGCATTGTGGGTCGCCTCTAAGGCAGAGATTGAACGGACACAACCGGAGTTGGAACGCGGCAGTGCTGCGTACTGGGATGAGGTGGTAAAGACGTACGAGAAAGTCATTACCGAAACCCAGCCGAATTACGATGCCTTGCACCGCCCGGAAGTACAAAAGTCAGGAAATGCACTGAAAAGGAACCTTTTCATGTTCCGCACACAGCCGATGCAAAACTCCGGTATCCTTTACGACGCCGCCTTTGAACTGCGGCAGATGGAAAAAAATCTAAAAGCGGACGACACCGAGGCAAACCGCCTGGCATTGACGGAAGCGAAAAGGAAATTCGGTAAAGCTGTTGCGTCGCAGACGGTCAGCGCGATCGTATTCACCGGTATGACGTTGCTCGGTCAGGCACTTAAGCATAATATGTTTGGTTACCGTGACGATGATGACGAGGTGACGGCAGAAAGCGTACTGATGGGTGTGCTGAAAAACCTAGGGGAATATGCCTTTGGCCTATTGCTCCCGATCGGCGGCAGTGAGCTCGCCAGTGTTATTGAACGTTTGTCCGGAGAGAGTACTTATGATACTTTAAGCGTCCCGGTGGTACAGACGGTGAATGACTACATTTCATCACTGTATAAGCTGAACCAGCGTCTTGACGACGTGCACGACGCACTGGAAAACGATGAGAGCGTCGAGGCAAATAACATCATCCTTGCTTTGGTGGACGTCGTTACAAAAACGGGTGACTTGGTCGGCTTGCCGGTGTCCAATGCGTATGCGCTGGTCAAAGGTATTTATAACAACATCATGGACTTTGCGCACGGTGAGCCCTTCAGCTTCCGGAACGGTATCACGAAAAACACCGCGACATATTATCAGGAGCTTTACGATTACAAGACGGAAGGCGACACGAAGAACTACGACCGCTTGTACAACAAGCTGCTGGAGGACGGAAAGACCGAGGACGCGATCAGTAACGGCTTGCGCGATATGCTGATACAAAACGATATTCGTATTGCCGAGGCCGGTATTGCCTACAATGACGGCGACATGGACGCGTACATTGACGCCGTGAACGCGATCATGAAAGAGGGCTATACGGAAAAACAAGCCACGACAGCGATCAAAACCTACGCATCTTCGATCGATAAGGCAAGGGAGTACCTTGACGCGGAGGACATCCGCCACTACAACGCAGAGGTCGACTTGCTGACGATGAGCGGCATGGAGCGCACGAAGGTAGAAAACGCGATCAACAATGTAGAACCGGAAGAAGAGAGCGAAGCAAAAACTGCTCAGATCTACAAGTATAATGAAATGATAACGGCGCTTGACAGCGGCGAGACAGATGCATACCGTCAGATGTATGACAGCATTATCGCTATTGAACAGCAAAACGGTAAGTCAAAGGAAGATGCCGAGAAAAACATTAAAGGCAAGCTTAAGACTTATTATAAGGATGATTATGTCAAGAATACGGAAGATCGTGCGGAGATCGAGCGCAAGCTTAACGCTACTGGCCTGTTTGACGACGGCGATTATACATCGTGGGCTGCAGAAGCTTATAACACCGAGAGCATGGTAGAGGCATTTGAGGGCGGCGAAAGCAGCACCAAGAAATATGTCAGTGAACGTATCAGTGCAAAGGTGGCTAATGGCATGGAAGAAAAGAGCGCTGCTTACGGTATACGCACATCTATTGCTAATCAGTATAAGCAAGAATTTATTGACGGTGACGACAGCACACGCATGAGGATTATTACTTATATGACCAATACCGGCTTATACGGCAGTCGGTCGGATGTTGTTGACTACATCGATAAGAACTGGCTGAAATGACAAACAGTGGGGGGTTACAAAGCCCTCCACTATTTTTTTATAGTATAACAAAGGAGTTGGTAAGATGAACAAAGCTGTATACAGACGCACGCTGGACGTCCAAAAGCACGGCGTTCAGTTTACCGTCAACGCCTATACCAACGAGGCTGACGCACGGCAGCTGGTGATTTCGCTTTGCGACGGCGGTAAGCCGCTGAATGTAGACGGCGCTTCCATTACCATGCACGGAGAAAAGCCGGACGGCAAGACACTGTATAACGACTGCACGGTTGACGGCGCTACGGTTACCTATACGATGACTTCCCAGACGCTGACCGCGGAGGGCGAGGTGCGCTGTCATTTAAAAATTATGGATAGCGACACAAAGCAGGTGCTGTATACACCGTGCTTTACGATCTGTGTACTCGACAGCGGCAGCGAAAGCGATATTGTCTCAACGAATGAATACACGGCGCTAACCGACGCAACACAGGAGGCCTACCACGCAACGGTTATGGCACTTGAAGCAGCGGAGAATGTACATGACGGCCAACCGGGGCAGGACGGCGCGGACGGCCAGGATGGCAAAAGCGCTTATGAAATTGCCGTAGATAACGGCTTCAGCGGCACGGCAACGGAGTGGCTGCAGTCTTTGGTGGGCGAAAAGGGCGATACCGGTGCACAAGGTGCACAAGGTGCCAAGGGCGAAAAAGGCGATAAAGGTGATAAGGGTGACAAAGGCGATCCCGGTCAGGACGGCGCCGACGGTGAAGATGGCGTAACGCCTGACACCGGACGGGAGGCGCTGGACTTGTCCGTGTATGAGAACGGTTGCGACGTGACGCAGCTGGCGGACGGTGCGTATGACATCACCGGTGAGGGATATATCTGTGATCCTGACGGGTTAGAGGACGGCTGTACGCTGCCTATGCCGCGCGGTTCGCTGCTGATCAAGGCGAGCGACGAAGAGACGGACGGCTGGTGGCTGGCGGCTGTAACGGACAGTGCAAGCTGGTATATCGATAGCACCGACATCGACTGGGAAAACACCTACTACCTCCGAGAACGCGATCTTGAGCTTGTCAAAATCAACAACTATCCGACTGTTGGCTCACAGGTTCCGAGCCTTACAGACGGGTTGTATCTGATCGACGGCACGGCGTCATATTACGTGAACAACAAAACGCAAACCGTAACCGGCCTGATCGAGGTGATCGACGGTGTGCATTACGCTTTTTGTAACGGAAAGAAATATTCAGACCTTACTTACAGATCAAACCGCGTCAGAGCTGCGAGCGTAAGCCCTATATCGGACACGCTTACTGTTGACGACAACTTTACGTTGACGACTACAGCGGACGGACAACAGTCACTCGGGCTGGTCATGGCTAATTATGACACGGAAACCGGCGAGTTTGACGACCCGAACCGTGCGGTGCAGGCTGGCTTCGTTGTCAGCATGCTTGCAGATCTAGGAAACGTAAATACGTATATAATTCAGCAGCTGTCTGACAAGGCCGACAGCTTCACTGCCGGTACGGACTTGGCTTTTAATACCGTGAACAACCGCCGTGTGCTGAATTTCACCGGCGAAAATAAATACGCGCTTGTAGCTGATCTGAACGCGCTTAGAGAAACGGAAGATGATACCAGCATAGCCGATGGTTATGTCTCACTGATGGCGAACACACGCCATATCTGCACAACTGCCGCCGTGTCTACGTTGGTGCTTGATCCGTCCACGCTGGACACCTCCGGCACCGCCACAGTGATCTTCACGACCGCCGCCACCGGTGATCTTGATATCAGCATATCCCAAGAGACATACAGCCTTGCATGGCACGGCGATGTGCCGTCCTTTGAAAATGGCAAGACGTATGAATTGAACTTTGCGCTCCGTGAAGTGTACGACGCAGACACGCAGGCCGTTAAGTATATCGTGATCGGCGCCGGCGGCGCAGTAGAGGCGGTGAGCTGATGGATAGAAGAAGATTTTTACAGGCGGCTGGGAGTAGCGACTATGTGCAAGATGGACTCATTCTGCATCTTGACGGCTTGAATAGAGGCGGCAATACCGGCGAGTGGGTTAACCTGGTTGATGGGAACATATTTACGCTTGATGGGAACTATACCGAAAATGACAACGGGGTGACGTTCGCCAGCGCGTCGTTATATACCATAACAATATATGAACCAGTTAGTGTGCAATTTGTGATAAATAATAGAAATAACGCCTTCGCAGCATTGTTTCACACAAACACTCGAGATAAAAGCATTTATACTTTAACAAACGGTGATTTGCAATTCGGTGTATCAAATTCAGAAAATCCCGGGTATACAGTGGCTACGCCGCACGATCAAATTATATCTGTTTCAGCAGATTTCAATGGAAAAAATTATGACGATCCTCGGATTAACGGGGCGCCTGTTGAGAAAGTTAAGAACCCAGATCGCTGGGCGTCGCTATATACTGGGACAAAATTCGGTAAATATAATAACGCTTACCCTTTCGTCGGGGATATTTTATCGATCATGTTTTACGACCGGCAATTAACTGAAGCGGAAAAGGCGAAAAACTTCGCAGTCGATAAGCGCCGATTTAACATTGAATAGAGGTAACACAAATGGAATATTACAAATTCATAAACGAAACACTGCTTGATCCAGCACCGAAGCATTTAATCGTGTCAAAGCTGGTCAAAGGCGAAACGCATACGGTGCTATGCCTTACACCTAGCGAAAAGCAGTATAACGAAAACGGTTACTACCGGCGCGAGTTCACACCGGCGCCGGACGACGGCTATGCTTACACCGCTTACTGGGACGAGGCAACGAAGGACAGGCCGTACCATGTACAGTGCTGGCGGCGTGGGGAAAAGCTTGATCAGGAGCCGGAGCTGACAGATGTACAGCAGGCGTTTAATATCCTTGCTGAAAATGTGCAGGGAGTCACCACCATCAAGGGATTGCGTGAAGCGTTGATTACGTCCGCAAACCAAATCAGCGAGGTGAGCGAATGACGGTCAATCCGGCAGCTGTGAGCATTATTATATCAATCGCAGGGCTGATCATGACGATATTAACCTTTGTGATTACGACGGCGAAAAATCAGCAAAAAACACAAGACCAGTTTGAGCTATTAAACACCGAGCTGAAGCACACGAACAGCAATATTCAAACCTTATCAGATCGCGTCGAAAAGCATAACGGTGTGATGGAACGCACCTTTAAACTGGAAGAAAATGTGCGCGAAAATGCGCACGATATTGTTGAGTTAAAAACGGATGTTCGGGAAATAAAAAACCATATTATATCGAAGGGGTGATCTAATGCGTTTTACAAAACAGACGGCAAAGAAAGCACTGCGAACGTTCATTCAGGCGGCGCTGGCTTATATCGCGGTTAATATAGCGATCGTTGATTTTACGAGCGGCAAAGAGGCAGCACGGTCGGCGCTGATCGGCTTAGCGGTATCCGCTACGGCGGCAGGCTTAGCGGCTGTGATGAATTTGGAAAAACAATATCCAACGGAAGAGGAGGAATTTTACGATGAGTAAGACAAATACAGGACTGGTGGCTTACGCTAAGGCGCAGCTCGGCAAACCGTACTGGTATGGCTGTTTTGGACAAACTTCAACCAAGGCGCTTTACGAGGCTAAGAAAAAGCAATATCCCAGCTATTATACGTGGAGCTGTCCGGCTGACCAGCTTGGCAAGCGCGTGCATGATTGCGTCGGCTTGATCAAAGGCTATCTGTGGAGCGACAGCACGACCGCCACGCCGAAGTACAACGCGGCGCAGGACGTCTCTGCCAATGGGATGTATGAGAAATGCACGAAGAAAGGCAGCATTGACACGATGCCGGATGTGCCCGGCGTGTTGGTTTTCTTGCCTGGGCACGTCGGCGTTTACATCGGCGGCGGTCAGGTGATCGAAGCGAAGGGTCACGCCTACGGCGTTGTGCCGACAGCGCTTAAAGATCGCGACTGGAAAACGTGGGGCTACTGTCCGTGGATTGAATATACAACCACAAGCACAGCCAAGACCACTACCAGCACAAGCACGAGCGCCACCAAAACGGCCACAAAAACAAAAGCGCCGACCTACAAGGTAGGCGGCACGTATACGTTAAAGGTGGACGGGCTGGCCGTCAGAACCGGCGCCGGTACAAGCTACCGTCAGAAGAAGCGCTCAGAGCTGACCGTCAACGCGAAGCTTCACGCTAAGGCAGGCAGCATGGCGAGCCTAAAGACAGGCACGCGTGTCACCGTCAAGGAAGTTAAGACTGTCGGCAGCGACGTGTGGCTCCGCATTCCTTCCGGCTGGATCGCCGGGTATTACAACGGCAAGGTGTACGTCGGTTAATTAAATAGCTTTTTCCTCCTTATTAAGGCGTCGGGCGGTTCATCCTGTCCGGCGCCGTTTTTTTGCATGAAAGGGCTAAAAATATTTGTTACCAACGCGTTACCAACGTGTTACCAACCGTCCAATTTTGACCGGTTTTAGCCAGTACAAAAAATAAGAAAAAGCCAGTGTTTGCAAGGCTTACACAGGCTTTTTAAATTTGGTCGAGGTGACCTTCTTGTAACCAGAGCCGCCACCTCTCAAAAGTACCGTAAATACAGGGCTCGCGAGGTACCACCGAAACCATCGGGGAGCAATGCAGGGAGCAATCAGCGCTACCCGAGTAATTTGAGCGATTGCATATACTCCCCAGCCATCTTCATGGCCTTTGTTTCGTATTCCTCAAAGACATCGCAATAGATATTCAGAGTGGTCTGAATATCGGCGTGGCCGAGGACCTTCTGCAGAACCTTCGCCGGCATGCCGCTCTCAATGCAGCGCGTCGCAAAGGTGTGCCGCAGCATGTGCTGATTGAACGGCTTGGAAGGCGTATGCTTAACAAAATAATACTTGCCGAAATTATAACTCCAATCAGACGGAGGATCCTTCGGCAGCAGCTGATACTCGCTACCGACCTTCCGATAATATGTGTATTTCTTATACGCGATTCGCTCCCTGCCCTTCTCAGCCAGAGGAGTCATCTCCGCAACCATCGGAATGATTTCGTACTTTATCATTATGCGTTTGAAATACAAGTTGACCTGGTTGTCGGTCAGAACGCTGCCGTCGTCTTTACAGAATAGGAGGTTGTCCTTATTGGAAGGAAGCAGCAGGCAAGCATCAATCAGAGTTTTGCACTGGTCTGTAATGGTAACTACACGGACACCGTTCAAGGTTTTCGTTGTTTCGCCGATAATGGTCTTGGCGTTCTCGTCTTTGGTAAGGCTACGCTTAACCAGGATGCGGCGTTCCTTCAGGTTGATATCCCGGCGGTCAAGAGCCAAGACCTCGCCGATACGCATTCCGGTACAGAGCATAAACTCAACAATATAGGAATACACGCTCTGGCGCTCCGGACCGTGCAGAACGCTGACAAGTTTCTGCTGCTCGGACACCGTGAGTGCGCTCACCTTTTTGGTGGCAATGACGGACTTCGGACGAGGAACATCCTCAATAAGATTGCGGTAAATGATTCCCCGGCGCACAGCGTACTTATACGCGTCCCGAACCTCGCGGTACACCTTACCGATAACCGAATTTGAATAATGGGTGATTCCGTTAAAGAAACGAATTAACTGCAATTCGGTTATATCGCTGATAGAAAGAGCAGACACAGGCTGCTCACGAATGATGCGCAGCGCATTCTTCCGGGTGAGGTAGGTAACCGGAGCAATCTGGTTGAGAGATTTCGCCTTCTCAATTAGATAACTGACAATCTCGGCCAGCGAGGAGGAGTCCGAGGTAACCAGCATTCCCTTCCGAGCCTGCTCCTTCAGTTCTTCCCATTTCTTTCGGGCGACCTTCTGCTCCTTATCGCTTACCTTCTTCCGAATCGGCTTATCGTTGAAATCATAGCCGACCGTGACAACACCGTACCAACGCTTCTTGCTTTTATCATAGTAAAGGGAGCCTTCACCATTAGTGCGGCTTTTCGTTTTCTGTTCAGACATAAAAATACACACTCCTCTTGAAAAAATAAGCAGAGTGTGATACAATGAATCAAGCAGATTTTGTATGGCTCCAACCAACACACTCTGCTGCTTTTATCGGACATCGCCTGTTGCCGCAGGCGGTGTCTTTTTTTATTTAACCTGCATGTTTTAAGAAAAGATGCAGGTTATTTCATTTTAATTACTACATTACAGCCGAGGTAATGGTCGCCCTTTCCTCCGGTAATGTCCTTGATAACAACTTCGTCCATTTTATCTGCGAAATCCCTCTTGAGCAGAAGGGAGCGTTCGTTGCTTATTTCTCCTAAGTCAATGCCCTCATCTGTCACAACCAAGAACACGTCATATCCGTTTGAATTGTATTCCTGCAGATGAACCCTCGTGTGCTCATCAATATGCTCAAGAGCAAACTGGCGATTCAGACCTTCAACATTAACACAGTCCTTGGTTACTGCTCTCAATTTCGTATACATATTACCATCGTCGCCCAGCACAGCGTTGCCATTAGAAATCGTCGCAGAAGACTGACCGCTATAATACTTGATTACATTGATAACCGCTATAACAACATCGTATATCCAGCCGAAGCCGAGCAGCCCGAGAGTGCAGAGATACAGTACGCCTTTCTTCTTGTCGCCTTCAATGAATTTGTGAACGCCAAATATTCCAAAGAAATAAGTGATAACCAATTTTAATATCGGATGCATTAACCAACCTCCTATGCAATCTCCAACTCACAATAAAAGTGATACGCCTGTTTTATAAAATCCTCGGTTACGTCGTATTCGTCCGCGAGTTCCCACACGCGGTAGCCCTTCTTGAGAAGAGAGATGAACTCATCCCTATCAATTAGATTATACACGGCCCACTTAGTCGCAGAATACTCCGCCCTCGCCCGGTGGAATTTATCCTGGTTACGAGTATAAACGGCGCCGCTTACACAGTGTCCGAGTTCATGTGCGACAACCACTCGCTCCACCTTCCGACTCTCCTGAACGGAAGGATCCATACCAATAACGAAATCGCCATCGCCGTCCGGCATGGCCATAGCCGTGCATTCAGGCAGAGGGAAGGTCAAAATAGAAACGCCTTCGCGTTCCGCAATTGCATATAAATCGTTATTATTAATCCTTTTTACTCTTTCCATTTTTATCACGCTCCCTTACAAAACGAGCGAAAGCTTTGACCTCCTCGAACTGCGCGTCCGTGATGTCGTCAGCGCCTCCGAAGAGGGCAAACTTTATATCATCGTCCGAAACCTTCTGAGCAGGATCACTTCGTGTCATGGGAACATCGTAACCCATCAACCACGCCACATCAACGCCAAGGGCTTCTGCCAGTTTATCAGTATTGGCAGAACTTGGTTTATATGAACCATTGATATAGTGACTCAAACTGCCACGGTCAATTCCTGTTTTTCTGGCAAGGTCAACAGCCTTCATCTGCCTCATATCCATTGCACGCTTTAATCTAACAGTAAAACTTTCGTTCATGGTTTTACACCTCACAAGTCTTCTTGATATGAATATACCACAATGTTGGGCGAAAATCAATAAAAATTTGGATTTTCTCAAAAAACATGTTGACAAACGGCAGCGATAGTGATATATTTGAGTAGAAGTTGGGAACTTCACAACAACAGAAAGGAGGTTCGGCATGACAAAGAATACACAGATTTATGATTATTCCTTGTTAAGAGGTAAAATTAAAACTGTATTCGGCTCAGAGAAAAAATTCGCAGAAGCAATCGGAATTGACGCCAACACGCTATCAAATAAGCTTAATCCGAAACCGGGACGTGTTTATTTGTTTACGCAGGGAGAAATTGACAAGGCTTGTTTCTTGCTCGGAATCAAGCCGACAGAGATCCATGCTTATTTTTTTACAAAATAAGTTGGGAAATTCTCAACATTTATAAAAATAATAAAGCACCGGTAACAGCACTACCGATGCTTTGAGGGAAAGATAGAAATCAATCCACTCGTAAGAATGATTATATCAGATTCCCTCCGAGAAATCAATAAGGAGGTAAAAAGATGTTTGTAAGCAACGCCGATGAAGAAATCCGCATGCTCCAGAGGGCGAAGGAAGCCGGCGAAGAACTCAACAAAATTGAAGCCGACAAATTGTTCATCGACAAAAAGCAGTTAGCGGAAATATGCGGTTGCAGCGAAAAGGTCGCAGGCCGACTGATGAAGGAGAAAGACTTTCCGCTCCTTAAACTCGGGAACCGAATGCTCGTGAATATTTTCGCACTCAACGAATACACGCAGCACCGCATTATTTTATCAGATAAGTAGGAGGCAGAAGAAATGAGCAGAGTAAATCATGGATATGTTATCGACCAGGAACTCCGCATCAGCAACGCAGTTATTGTTCTCGGCGTTAACCCTAACCTTGTAGATAAAGAGCACACGACTCCATATGTCACTTGGGAAACCGACAAGGACATGAATGATTTTTATTGGGGCCATTACTTCAAGGACAGATATGCTGCCGAGCGTGACTTGGTGAAGCGTGGCATGAACAAGGTTCGCTATTTTGACCGTGTTACCGGCTTCCACGACCAACAAAAAGAAGACCAGGAGGAATAATAATGCTCTTTCAAGTAATCGGCAAAGACGACAACAAACCCCGTATGAGTACTGACTACGCCAGCTGCATACCGAGACCGGATGAACTGAAGGTCCTGAATAAGCAGCACACATTCAAACTCAACGGCAAGAAGGCTTCCATGACCGCGGTCGTGGAATACCTCAAAGGACATAAGAAGGAGGCAGCATTGCAATGAGTCAAATCCCCCCAGGATTATTCACAATGATTATAATCGGCGGTTTTATGATAGCCGCTGTAATGGTCGGAATCGCAGAAGGAATAAGGGCCCTGAAGCGCAAAAGAGAACGCAACAAATCATACAAGGCCTACGAGCAGTCCAGAAGAAAGCGCATCCGCGACCTGCGCAGGAAGCAGTTCAGACAGGATGCAGAGGACATGGATACTACATACAAAGCGGCGATCAACTATAAGGCTGACCGTGCGCTGGAATGGCTGAGGTGCAGAAATGAAAGTTGCGCTTAAAAACGGCTTTCTGATGATTAAGGAGATGAACCCGGTACAGCTGAACACCATCAAGACTTGGAACCGTATGAAGTACAACCGGAAAGAAAAGATGATGGTAGGCCTGGCCGACATAGAACTCCTCACATTATTCGGACAGCTCACGCCGCTCACTCCAAAACTGCAGGCAGAATTCAAGCGGCAAATTGAGTTACAGAACGCGGTGGATGCAGAGCGGCTCAACGAAGAACCGGTACCCTTTATCAAAATGCCGATAAAGGCAAGACCGTACAAACACCAGATCCGAGGATTCAACATGGCAATGCTGGTCTTCGGAATAGTAAAACCGAAAGGAAACGATAATGGCAGCAGATTACAAGATAAATAAAATTTATGTGTGTTCCCCGTATCACTCGGAATACAACTACAAAATAAGCGAGAATGTAGAATTCGCACGCAAGGCTTGCAGGTTCGTCTGCAGCCATGGCAAAGAGTATATGCCGATAGCACCGCACCTTCTCTTCCCTCAGTTTATGAACGACGACGACATCGAAGAACGCGGAACAGCAATCAACTACGGACTTCACCTCATAACGCTGTGCGACGAGATATGGGTGTTCGGAGATACCTTCAGCACCGGGATGGCGACCGAGGTCGCATTCGCACACCTTCTGATTAACAAGAAGATTCGCTTCTACAAAGAAGACTCCGATGCAGAAGGCGGCTTCTTTGAAATAAAGCCGTAGGGAGGCAGGAGCATGGATATAAACACGCACTTCCTGGAAGACCTCAACAAAACAGAGCAATCAATGATACTGTTCGCGAGCGGCGTCCTCATCAGAACGATGGTGGACCAGCGCCTGACACAATTATCATATTACGATGTATGTGAAATTGCCAGAGCCGCCCAGCAGCATATAGATAACGAAACGGAGGAAGGTGATACAAATGAGTAGCCCACAGACGAACAAAGGCTTCGGCTTTTTGTACGAAATGGGCTGCGGCAAAACGCTCAACGCAATCGCAGTTGCCGGCGCGATGTACCTGAACGGATACATAAACAAAGTGCTGATAGTTGCGCCGAGTTCCGTGTGCTCCGTCTGGAACAAGGAGTTCGCCGAATTCGCAGACTTTAATGTAACCAGCAAGGTAATGTTCGGAGACAAACGGACGCGCCTCAAACGGCTTCAGGAGTTAAAGGATTACAAATTCAGAGCACTCAAGGTCGCGGTTATCAATTATGAATCAGTATGGCGCGACGAAATATACGAGGCTCTGATGGACTGGGATCCGGACCTCGTGATAGCCGATGAATCGCAACGAATAAAAACGCACACGGCAACACAATCCAAAGCAATGCACCAGATAGGCGACCGCGCCCGGTACAAGCTCATCCTGTCCGGAACGCCGGTACAGAATAACGCGATAGACTTATACAGTCAGTTCCGCTTCCTGGACTCGTCCATCTTCGGAAAGAACTACTATCAATTCAGAAGCAGATACGCCGTGATGGGCGGCTTCAACAACAAACAGATAGTGGCATATAAGAACATGGACCAACTCATAAAGAAGGAACACAGCATAGCGTACCGCGTGACGAAGGCTGATGCGCTTGACCTGCCGGAGCAGACATTCCTTACAAGGTATGTTCAGCTGAAGCCGGCAGAAATGAAAATTTACAAAACGCTGAAAAGGAACAGCGTGGTAGAACTCGAAACCGGTAATGTAACCGCAACAACTGTTCTCACGAAGTTATTGAGGCTGCAGCAGTTAACCGGAGGCTTCCTGCAGGAAGACGAAGCGGACAAGCCAGAGTTCGTGTCGGATGCCAAAATCAAGGCACTCGAAGAAATCCTTGACGACTATGTCCTGGAGTGCGGCAAAAAGCTCGTAGTGTTCTGCAGATTCCGAACGGAGATAGCGCTCATCGAGCAGCTGCTCTCCAAGAAGAAAATACAGTACGGTCTCATTTACGGCGACATCAAAATCGCCGACCGAGGCGACATAGTCAAAGACTTCCAGGAGAACCCGGAGACGAAGGTATTCCTGGCACAGATTGATACAGCCGGGCTGGGCATAACGCTGACAGCGGCCGACACTTGCGTTTATTACTCGGTCAACTACAACTATGCTGCCTACAGCCAAAGCCTCGCCAGGATTCACCGTATCGGTCAAAAAAACAAATGCACATACATACACCTCGTATGCGAGGATACCGTTGACGAAAAGGTGCTTGCAGCCCTCGCCAAGAAGGAAGACCTCGCAAAAACGATAGTGGATGAATGGCGTAACTATTTTTAATAAAAAGGAGATAAAAGCATGCAGAAAGTAAACAGTGTACTCGACTTTTGCAGCGGTGCAATCGTTGAGAGAATCAACTTCGAACTCTATAAGGTTTTCGAGAACATCCAAAATCGCAACACCGACGAGAAGGCAAGAAAGCTCACAGTTGAGATCGAGCTTACTCCCGTCAATGACAGACAGAATGTCAGAATGAAAACGCAGGTGAAGACCAGACTGAGCCCGACTCATCCGGTTGAAACTACAGTAAGTTTCAACAACGAAAACGGCCTGCTCCGTGCGTATGAATTCAACGGAATCCCCGATGGCCAGAAGGACATCTTCGGAGATATACACGAACAAAACTACATTGAAATCAAGTCAGAGGAGGAATAAAAAATGACTGACAACAACAGCTTTGTAAGAGACATCCGCGACATCGTTGAGGCAAACCCTCAAATTCATGAAATCGAAGGCGAAAAGTATTCCAGCGTTAACCTTCACAGAATCGACACAGAACACCATGTCAGCCAGCTGTGCTTCAACGATTTATCGTCACTCGTTGAAATTATCAAAACAGAAGCACTCGCCGGACCAACAAGACTGTTCGAACCGGCAGAACACGCTTCCAAGAAGGTTAATATCATCATTAACGATCCTTGGTCCGTAACGGTATGCACCACGCTCGGCGAAAAGAACAACCGTGAATATCCATACGGAACCAACGCGGAAAAATCCCCCTTCATGTTCGGCCAGAGCTACGACTTTGAAAAATTTGTCATCGCGCTGCGCTCGATGTTCGTAGATAACGAAGGCAGAAAATACATTCTCGACCTCCTCAAGCAGGTGGGCTCATACGACGACTACAGCATTGACGATAACGGCGTCATGCAGAACATCAAGGCTTCGAGTGGCGTTCATTTAAACGCAGGCGAGAAGGCAATCAACCCGATTGTACGCCTTATGCCGTACCGCACCTTCAGAGAAGTGCAACAGCCGGAAAGCGACTTCTTATTCAGAGTGTTAAACGATAAACGCT
The DNA here is from genome assembly GCA_017463985.1 of Eubacterium sp. Taxonomy (GTDB): domain Bacteria; phylum Bacillota; class Clostridia; order Oscillospirales; family Acutalibacteraceae; genus Eubacterium_R. Next base: position 47,785 of record JAFUEH010000022.1, read on the forward strand.
TCGCGCTCTACGAAGCCGATGGCGGTGTATGGAAACTCGAAGCGAAGGATAACATCCGTGATTATCTCACAGCAGCACTCGGCGATGAAATCGAAAACGGAACCGTGGTCATCTTAGGATAGGAGGCGCAGAATGAAACTTACAGACAAACTCGACGAATACAGGGCGCTCCTCGACAGGAAGGATGACCTCGCCCAGCAGACCAAAGACAACAACGCAGAAATTGACAAGTGCAAGAAGGAACTCGTTGACCTTATGGTTGAGGAAGAAGTAACCAATGTAACCAAGGACGGTTACAGTTACACACTCGCTCTGAAGACCTACTACTCCAAGAAATCAGAGGCAGAACTCGCAGCGGCCGGCATCGACTTCTTCGATGTGCTCCGCTCCGAAGGTATGGGCGACCTCATCAAGGAGACGGTCAACACGCGTACCCTGCAGTCGGCTTGCGCGAATATCGTAGAGGAGCAGGAAGAACTCCCCGAAGCCCTTGCAGAGTGCATCAACTCATACGAAGCATACGACATCACCAAAAGAAAAAGCAGGAAATCTGCATAAGGAGGAATCACAATGGCTAAGGAATTAGTACCCGTTAAGAATTACAACCTTCAGGTTCTTGAAGGCGAGGTCATGGCGGTGTTCCAGGAGGAACTCGACGGCCTCGGAGCAATCCCGTTTGACTATATCAAAATCCCCAGTGGCGGCGGCATCGCGTTCGAGGTGCCTGGAGACGATCCGGACAGCCCCGACCTTGAGAAGAAACTCAAAGGCATTATGCTGCACCACCACCCCATCAACAGTTACTGGATGAGTTCAGAACTCAGCAATGAGGCTCCGGACTGCCAGAGCAACGACGGCAAACTCGGTGTCGTCAAAGAGACCGGCGAGGTCAGAGACTGCGCGACCTGCCCTCACAATCAATTCAAGGAAGACGGTAGCGGCAAAGAGTGTAAGAACTCGCACCGCATCTACTTATTAAGAGAAGGCGAACCGATGCCGGTAATCCTTACATTACCGCCGACCTCTCTCAGACCGCTCAAAGACTACATCGCAAAGCGCCTTCTCCTGAAGGGCAGAAGACCGATTGAGGTAGTAACAGAAATCTCCTTGAAAAAGGAACAGAACAAAGACGGAGTAACCTTCGCAATGGCACAGTTCATAAACGCAGGGCTGCTTGATGCAGAGCAGAAGGAAAAGGCTCTGAAAATGCAGGGATACATCAAAGAGATTGCAGGTCTCGTCCCTGCAGTAGACGAAGCCGGCAACGGTGTACAGCAGCAGACCGAAACGAAAAAGCCGAACCTGGACATCGAATACAGCGACGAACCTGCAGAGCAGCCGTTCGCTGAAGGCGAGGAAGAACCTGCAGAATTTGAAGAAGTTTAAATCGAGCGTTCCCGGAGGGTAACTCCTCCGGGAAAATTTAGCAGAACGGAGTACAACAATGCAAAGTAATTCAGTAAGAATTGACGACATAGTTGATTACAAAACCGAATACAGCCAGGCAATAGAAAAAGCCAAAATAACCGGCGATTCTATTTCGGGGTTATGTCCGTTCCATGACGATAAAAACGCAAGTTTCTCTGCAGATTTAAAAACAGGCAAATTCAACTGCTTCGCCTGCGGTGCCAGCGGTAACTTTACAACCTTTTATTCCAGGCTTCACAACCTTGAGACCAAGGAAGCGTACAAGCAAATCCTTGAGCGTTACGGCGTGCAGTCGGAGCCAAAGCCGAAGGAATCAAAAGAGGCCAAGCCATATACACTCGGAGAGTACGCCTTCAACAAACGGCTCCCGGAAGAATGGCTCAAGCAAAAGTGCGGCCTGACCGAAGCCAAAGAAAAAGACGGTACCGGATATATCAGAATACCGTACTACAACGAGCGGCAGGAGGAGCAGCTGTTCCGAAAGAGATACGCATCAACGCATGTGCCGCGTTTCAAGTGGAAATACGGCTCTGCCGGCAAGATACTGATGTATGGCGAATGGAGACTGCCGGCGATTCGCAAAAGCAAGTACTGCGTACTCGTGGAAGGCGAATCAGATACACAGAGCCTCTGGTTTATGGGCATATCGGCAATGGGCGTACCCGGAGCCTCAATGTTCAAGCCGGAGTGGGCTGAAAAACTGACAGACCTGAAATTATATCTTCACATAGAGCCGGACCGCGGTGGACAAACCTTCCTGCAGCAGATGACCAGCAAACTGAAGCAGGCAGACTTCAAGGGGAAGGTGTTCACATGGAGCTGCAGCCAGTTCGGATGCAAGGATCCTTCCGATCTTTACATACAGTACGGCAAGGATGAGGCGAACGCAAAGATACACCAGGCGCTGCGCGAAGCGAAAGAGGTTGACATTTACAGAGTGGATGTGGTCATCCCGGAGACAATCAAGGGAGAGCCCATCAGCCTGAGACAACCGGAGGAATTTGAATTCTCGGACAACGGAATCTTCATGATAGACGAGAAAACTCAAATGCCTATCCTGGTATGCAAAACGCCGATACTCATCACCAAGAGACTGGAAAGCACGAACACCGGCAACGAGAAAATAGAGATTGCCTTCAAACGCGATAACAAATGGTACCACGCCATCTATCCCCGAAGCGTTATCTTCCAGGCGAAGAATATCGTTCAGCTCGCAGACCTCGGATGCACCATCACATCAGAGAACGCCAAAAGGACCGTCAAATATCTCCAAGCGCTGGAAGCCGAGAATATGGATGTCCTCCAAAAAGAGAAAACAACCGCGGTCTTCGGATGGCAGAGCGACGGTACCTTCATGCCGGGAACGAGCAACCTCACGCTTGACATAGAGCCGAGCCTGCAGAGCTGGGCTGATGCGTATCAGCAGAAGGGCTCATTTGATGAATGGAAGAACCTTCTGAAGGAGCACCGCGAGCGCGACCGTTTTCGCTTCATTACCTCGGCAGCCTTCGCTGCACCGCTACTCAAGATAATCAAACAGCGAATCTTCATAGTTTACAACTGGGGAGGCTCTAAAGGCGGTAAGACGGCAGCGCTGAAAGCAGCGCTCTCCGCATGGGGAGATCCTGACCGTCTGATGATTAACTTCAACGCAACCCAGGTAGCGCTGGAACGCATGGCCGGTTTTTACTGCGACCTTCCGCTCGGCATTGATGAAAGGCAGCTCGCAGGCGGCAACAACCAGAACAACCTTGAGAAAATCGTTTATATGCTTTCCTCCGGTACCGGAAGGGCCAGAGGCTCCAAGAGCGGTGGCCTGCAGACGATGCAGCAGTGGCGCACGGTAGCAATGATGACCGGCGAGGAACCGATAACCAGCGAAAGCACCATGACCGGTGTCAGCACCCGTGTGCTTGAACTCTACGGTCCACCGTTTGACGATGAGAAGTCCGCATCCGATATGCACAGGCGCACAGGAGAGCACTGTGGCTGGGCAGGGCCGCGTTTCATCCAGGAGTTAAGTAAGCACAAGGATGAAAAGATAATCGGGCTGTACGAGGAAATGTACGCCGCTGTGGACATAGCATACAACGGAAGAAACAACAGCCATGTAACCAGTATCGCAACGGTAGCGACGGCAGACGCGCTCCTTGACAGTTGGATATTTGAGAATAGCGAAACCGTGTTGCAGAGTTCAAAGGACCGAGCCAAGGCAATGGCGGTGCAGGTGGCTCTGGAGCAAATGACAAGTGAGGTAACCGATGTAAACGAGAACGCCAAGAACTTCGTGGTGGACTGGATCCTGAGTAACAAGAATCAGTTCAACAACAGCCACAGCGGACCTACGCTCGGCTTCACCGACGAATACGACGACTGTGTATGGATCTTTAGCAGCGCCTTAAACAAGGCACTCACCGATGCCGGGTACTCAACAAGAAAAACGCTGCGTTACTTCGCAGACGAAGGCTTAATCACCACCAGCAAGGATTATACCACTGGCAAGGTAAGATTCTCCACTCCTCGCAAAATAGATAAGCAGTGGATACGAATGATTGAATTCAATCTGCAGAAGGCAATCGGAGAATCAGACGACGTGCTTGACGATGACGACATAGAACTCATAGACGGACCGTTCGGAGAAGGGAGCTTATAAAATGAACGATTTAATCAGCAAAAATGACCTTTACAAAAAATGCGAAAGCCTTCACAAAAGATTGGTTGAAGGAAAAATCACCGACAAAGAAGCCTTCCGCGATTTATTCAACGCTGTCGCTGATGCACCGCCGGAAACCGATGTGAAGAAGGTTGTGCACGGACATTGGATAGAAGATAAATACAACTATGTTTATCATTACATTTGTTCTGCTTGCGGTGAAGCTGATGTACACAAAAACAATTATTGCCGACATTGCGGAGCAACGATGGAAGGTAAAAACGAATGAAACGAGAAGACATAACGAAGAACCTGAATCGCAAGGTTAAATACGATAACGCGGTCTACATCCTCCGCGGAGTGATGATAAGCCAGGACGAAAGCACCCGGGCTCTGGTTTACACCGCTCACCTGCAGGACTACAAAGCGCCGCAATCATACCTCAATTGCGATTTATGGAGAGTAGACACCATATGAGGAGGTGGAAACATTGAACTCAAACGATTTCAGAAAATTTGAAATATTATGGCGGTACCCGACTACGGACGACCTGGTCAAGGCCTTAAAAGAAGAATGGGGCAGCCACCGCAAGGACGAAATCCTCAAGCGCCTGCGCCGCATCGTCCCGAAGGAGAGCTTCTACCAGAAGGCAATCCTTAAATACCTTGATGCTCTTGATATACCGCACTGGGCAGTGAAGATTGCGCAGGGACCGTACTCACAGGGCGGTGTGCCGGACATTCACTTTGAGAGCGGCGGCCGCTGCATCCACTTTGAAGTGAAGCGACCGTATGTCGGCGAAGAATCAGACCTGCAGAAGGAGACCAGGAAAGCGATTGAAGCCTCCGGAGGCATGTCGTATGTGGTAACCTTCCCGGAAGAAGTGCAGGCAATACTTACACAGGAGGGATTCATCAATACATGAAAAAGCGAATAAAGAATCCGTGTGACATAAACATGTCACTGCTCAATGAACCGGTAAAAAGAAAACCGTCGCTGCGTTGGCAAATCAGAAGGTGGCTCTATGTACGCAAATCAACCCGTCATGCTGCCAAGGGCATGAGGCTCGTCCGCGAACTGCGCGACTGGGGCTGCGAGACGGTAACATGCGAGCACTGCTACCCGTATCAGAGATACCATAATTGCTATGTTCACGATGAGATTGAAAAGTGGAACCGCAAACTGCTCCGCATTGAAGAAAAATATGCGGATGTGTCAGACGAGCAGGCGGTAATATCAATCCCGGAAATCAAGGCAACAATCGGAATCACCGAGGAGGACGACAACGATGTTTGATAGATCCTTCTGGAAAGATACGCTGATCTTTATCGTGGTCAGCGTAGTAATAATACTTATCACAGAAATCATAGTAGGAGGTTAACCTATGGCATATCCATGGACCGATGAGGAAGTAGCACTCCTCAAAGCGAAAATCAACACGAACATCAAGGCGGCAGACATCGCCGCGCAGATGAACATCCCCGTCAGAGAGGTATACGAGAAATCCTCACAGTTGCGTAAAGCCGGAGAACTTGACCGCGTAAGAGAATACAAGCCCCGGAGCACCCCCCCGAAAAATTCCTCACAGGTAGCCGCAGCGCCGCCTGCTTCTGCGGAGTCAGAGGAGGTGTCTAAGTTGAAAAAAGAAAACGAACGCTTGACCGCTGAACTGCAGAAGGCAAAACAGAACGATGAAAAGTCAACAGAGAGGGCGTTGCGGATTAGTATCCTGAACGACGAACTGAAAAAACGCGACGAGGAGAAGAAGGAACTCACAAAAGAGATTTATAAGTACCGGGAAGAAGTCGCCACTCTTAAGAAGGCACTTGAAGCAGCGCAAACCGCTGCACCTGCCGGGTACACCGACGACACGCTGCCGCTTGATGTGGCTGAACTCCAGGAATGCGTCGACGAAATCAAAATCGGCAACCTTCTGACAGAAAACCAGCAGGAAACGCTGGTGATTATGATTACCAAAATCCTTCAGGATATGGGAGAAGCAACGCCTACACTTATGGGACCGCCGAGCATCTTCGCAAGGATATTCAGAGGAAATGGCGTGGCGACAGAACGCATAATCGCCCTGGTTGAAATTTTGAAGATGCTGACCGATGAAACCTATTACAACAAAGGAGGAGCCAAAGATGACGAAGAAACCGAAGAAGAATCATGACATCTTGTACCGCGTATTCTGCGTAATCAATATTATTTTTGATGTATGCGCCTTCCTGTTCTGCGCGGCCGTCGTTATCGCTTACGCGGTGGAAGGCAAACTGTGGCCGAATGGCTTCGTGTTCATAGCGCTGTGCACAGTAATCGCATGGACACACATCAGAGATTTGAGGATTTTTCTGAAAGGCAAGCGAAGGAGTAAGCAGAACCGAATAACACTCCCGGCAGAACTGGGAACGCGCATATACTTCGTACCTTTAGAGCGTGACCAGGTAGAATGCGGAGTCGTAATTGGAGGTGCTGCCACTGACGATAAAACCTTTATGATACTGAAAAGAATATATCCTCTTAATGAAGACGAAGAAAACCCCTGCATTTTCAAAATGAGAACCGACAGCACATTCTTCTTCTCATACGAAGAAGCAAACGCACACCTTGCCGAATTGCTGCCGAAAATAACTGCTGCCGAAGCAGCCGACAGAATATCAGAAGCGGTACGCAAAGCAGGCTCCTCTATGGATGATGCGTCGCGAGCCCACCGAGAAATAGTAAAAGCCATAAAGGAGGCAAACGGATATGCAGAAAATTGAAACAACGATAGAACTACTCCGTGATATGGCAGAAACAGAACCGCGCGAAGGCTACAAAGTAGCACTTGAGAACGCCGCAAATCTCCTGGAAGGCAATCCTACAGAGGAAATGTATGAACAAATCACGGAAGTAATGAAGGATTTAATGCCGGGACTTATTAAGGGAATCACAGATGTAGTGAATTCATTGGCAGAAATCCTAAGAACAAAAGGTGATGAAATATTACCATATCTCGCCCGTGCACTTGCTGAAAGAGCGCTTGAGGAGGTAGACGATGAACAGCTTGAATAAGAAGAAGCGCGAAGCCATCGTCAAACTACTCAAGGATCCATACGCACCTCTGCGCCGGGAAAGCACAGAAAGAATAGTTCAAACAATCAACGCCCTGCTGCAGATCCTCAACGAACGCGGCGATAGCGCCGCAATCGTCAACTGGGATGACCGCAGCAAGAAAATCGGTCTTATAAAGACCATCGGAAGCACTCACTACTTTATGCAGGAGAACCGCTCCGAAAAGCAGGAATAACAGACAGGAGGTTCGGAATGACATCAGAGGAACAAAAACACCAGCGAAATATATTGAGGTCTTATCTGTCCCGGTACCGGAGAGCGAAAAACAGAGTGAACAAACTGCGCCGGCGCAGGGAGGACTTCATTGAGGATATGAAATATCCCCTCGGAGCCCAGTCGTATTCCGGGCTTCCGAGAAGCAGCGCACCGAACGACGGCGCAGCAACTTATGTGTTCCGGCTCTGTGAGATTGAAGAACGAATCATAGAGCAGGAGAAGAACGCGAACAGCATAATGCTTCAGATTATGGACATCATGGACTTTTTGCCGGAGGACAGCGAGAGCCGCTGCGTTATGGAGATGAAGTACATTGACGGCCAGAGCGAGAAGCAGATAATGGCGGCGCAGTTTTACAGCAGCCGCACCACCGTCGCGAAATACATAAACGCCGGGCTGGATGAGCTGCTCACATACAAGAAAATTCAAAGCATCATAAGCCGTTACGAAAAAAAGATGGAGGATATCAACTATGAAGGCTCTTGGTAACAGCAAACAAAAACGAATGACCGTGCAGCAGCGCGAAGCGGCCGAGAAGATATACCGCGCGTCGTACAAGAAAGATATCATGCACGCCGAGCAGAACACGCAATTCTTCATGACCATCGCAATGCTGAAAACACTGGAAGACTATCATCACTTCGGAAAGAAGCGGCGCCATGATTTCATGGCACAGTTTGCAGCGACAGCGAACGCGATCGGCAACTACCTTCTCTCAAACAAATGCACCGAGGGCGACTCGGATATAGAAGTCTACGACCGGGACGGTAACCTTGAACGCTTCCAGCAATGGGCCGACTATTACGGCATCCCCTTCAACGAGGAATGGTGCGATTACTTTAGTTAAATAATGGAGGAAGCTGCGATGACAGGAAACGAATACCAAAAACTCGCAATGAGAACCAACGACGGCCTGTGCCAGAGAAGACTACTGGACAGCAATGTCGCAGCATTTGAAAGAAAGAAGGAGACGACGTGATGGACACGCTTCTTAAATACCCTGGTGGAAAGTGGCGTATTGCTGAATGGATACTATCCTTCTTTCCTGAACACAAGGTTTATTGCGAGCCTTTCTTCGGAAGCGGTGCTTTGTTTTTTAGGAAGACTCCGGCGGATATAGAAACGATTAACGATATTGATGGTAATATTGTGAATCTCTTTAAGGTTTGCAGAGAACATCCTGCCGAATTAGCAGCAGCAATAAATCTGACTCCTTTCTCACGGGATGAGTTTATAGCCTGCGCTGAAATGGATTCCCAGATGGACGGTGACATTGAACGAGCAAGGAAAACGCTTGTGCGCTATCATCAGTCTTTCGGTACCAGTAATAGTACCAAGAACTCCTGGCGTAATGTTCAGAAATACAGCGGTCCCCGTGTGGCAACAATGTGGAATTACCTTCCAGAAGCAGTTATCAAAACATGTGAACGTCTGAAGGATGCACAAATTGAGCATACCGATGCCTTAACGCTTATTGAAAGGTATGACGAAGAGAATACGTTACTCTATCTGGATCCGCCTTACTTAATGGATTTAAGAAAAAAGCACCTATACGCAAACGAGATGACCGATGAACAACATATTAGAATGCTTACACTCATAAAAAAAAGCAAATCTAAAATTGTTTTGAGTGGGTATGACAACGAGTTATATAATTCAGAACTAAAAGGCTGGGTAACAGCCGAAAAAAGCACAACTGCACAGTTCGGCAAAATGCGTACCGAAAAGTTGTGGATGAATTATTCTCTACAAACACAATTATCATTTGATTTTTAAGGAGGTATAACGTATGAGAATTGCACTTTATGTACTGGCCGTCATCGCCTTCCTCGTCGCCATCGCAGCCACCGTGTTTATATTTTTATGCATAATATCCGACTGGTTCCGCGAGGACGGTCCGAACAGCTACTACGACGGATGTGACGGAGGTGATGAAAAGTGAAAGCGGTTTTAATAAGCATAAAACCAAAATGGTGCGAACTTATTAAAAGTGGCAAAAAGACGATTGAGATCAGAAAGAACGCCCCACGCTTAAAGCCTCCTTTCAAGTGTTACATCTATGAATGCAAAGGAAGGCTTGGTAAAGAAATAGCTTGGCGCACATGGGAATACGAAGGCAGCGGAAAAATCATTGGCGAGTTTTTTTGTAATCGTATAGATGAAATATATCAATGCAATTCTGGTTACGCATCTGAAAAAGGCTGCATTAGCCGTAAGGATTTTTTTGAGTATTTAGGAATTCCTTATGATACACACTTCGGATACGACAAACACGCGTTTGCCTGGCATATTTCCGATCTTATTATCTATGATGAGCCAAAGGACTTAAACCAATTTGTGAAGGCGTGTCCGTTTAACAATTGTTATTCATGTAAATATTATGACACAGGTACCTACTGGGAACCGCCAACTTGCAACTACGAAGATTGGGAAGGGATAAGCCGACCACCACAATCGTGGTGCTATGTGGAGGTGGGGATTAATCCATGAGTGAACAAATAACGCTATTCGATGTCAGCCCTCGGAATGCAACGCCAGAGCAGAAGCAGAAGCGGAACTGGGAGAATGCCTTCCAGCGCTGGTGCGATAAGCAACACGAAGACGGTACCACATCACTCGGAAAATGCGGCTACGGCTTTATGTGCGACTGGTGCGATGCTGAAGGCGTAGGCAGACCGTGCGTCAGGGCTCTGAACGCGATGTGTCGGGAATTGAATATCGTCATTGATTACAGCAACCGCGACTTTTACCTGGCGTGGGCCGGGTTTCATAAAGATTAAAGGAAGGGTACTGATGATAGAGAAATCATACGAATTGTACACACCCGTTTGCGATGGCTGCGGCGAAACGCTGGAGGAGTGCTATACCTTTGAAGGCGCAATAGACGAGTGCAAAGCAAACGGCTGGAAAATCACAAAAGACGGCGACGAATGGCTACACATCTGCCCGGACTGCCTTGAACACATCAAGAAGGAGTGGAATGGACGATGAAGCCAGAACGCGAACAGTATAAGCAAAACGGAAAAATAAAGACAGGGTACATATGCCCTGTCTGCGGTAACCCGATTAACTCATACGAGGACCGCTATAAATGCCGGTATTGCCGCCAGCCGCTGGATTGGCCACCGAGAAAACGCAAAGGAGGAAAGAACCGATGAATGTAAAGCCTGTTGGAGCCCGTGTCCTCGTTTTCTTTAAAACTGAGGAAAAGACACAGGCAGGACTGATACTCGCAAAATCAGCCCAGGAGAAGCCTGAATTCTGCAGCATCCTCGCAGTCGGCGACGGCGTGGAAAACAAAGACCTGCAGGTCGGCACTAAAGTCATGGTACACCGCTATGCCGGGACCGACATCGAGTACGACGGTATCCAGGCATCGCTGGTGAAGGAATCAGATGTCATTGCAATCGTGGAGGATGAATAACATGAAGAAACTCTACTATGTTATAATCGGAGTCGCTGCCGTCCTCTACGAAGCAATGCGCTCCATGCTGAAAGACTTATTCAGCATATTAATATACGAGCCGCTTCGGTACTTATACGATAAAGGCAAAGAAACAGTAACAACCCGAAATAAAGAAAAGGAGTAAAACACTATGGGTATGAGAAAATACAAGAGAGCAATCGCCAGAAAAAGAATGGAAAAGGAAGGCATCAGACGGATAAACCGTAAAACCCGTCTTCACAAAAACGCAGCTCCCGGCAAAAGCTACTTTGCGGAGAACTGGCGAGAATATGCATAAAATAAGAAGCCTGCTACTGCAGGCTTTTCTTTAATTGCGTTCTACAATTCGATTTATTGTTATCGTGCGCTCCGTGCCGCCGAAGTATACCAGGCATTCGTCCTCATCGTCGTCATAATCCATAACGCAGGCGTATTCGCTGTTTATCTCGCTGACCAGCAAGCCATCCTCGTCGCAACACTTAACGAAATCGTTGAGACGACCGAACCAGCCGTTCTCTCTGTCTATTCTTTCAAGTTTTTCGTAACAAGTCATCATAATCGTGTCCTCCTTTACTGCTGCATTGCCCAGGCAATTGCATGTCCGTCGTCTTCAAATTCAACTTCGCTTGCCGCTCTCAAACCGATCGTACCTTCGCAGGAATGGTCGTCATCCAGGAACTCGTAGGTAGCGCCGAAGTAGCAAGGCTTGTTCTGACCGTTGTAGTAATAGCCTGCGATGACAACCTTGTCACCGAAGGTGAGCAACTTGCTCCATCTGCACTCAAGGTCTTCCGGCGTTGTAGGATTCGGAAGTCTGTATTCTCTCATTGCATCTTTAATCGTCATTGTGGTGTACCCCTTTCCTTTTGTTGTCTGTATATTAACATACAATGAGTGGAAAGTCAAGTAATATTTTAATCTTTTTTATATATTTTTTGAAAGAAAAATGAGCGGTCAGAGCCGCCCATTTTTGTCTTATTCGTCTTCATATTTTACGATGTTATCAATCACCAGTCGCCTGCACCAATCGGTCGGAGCACGCGAACCGCTATCCCAGTTCTCAATTGTGCGCCGGGGAATGCCGAGAGCAGCCGACAGCTGCGCCTGAGTCCACCCCTTCGCCTTCCGGGCTTCCTTGACCGTCTCGTACTCCTCGTGCTCCTCGATGGGCTCGCCCTTTTCAATAGCGGCGACCAGAAGCCGCTCGAGCCAAGGACTGCACTTACGGTGCCCTTCCTCGTAGAACTGCAGCGTAAGCAACGGAACGCCCAGAAGGTCGCTCAACTTGACCTGTGACAGCCCAGAGGCAACGCGCGCTTCTTTAATCGTCATATAACTACTTCCTTTCATCATTAATTCTTTTTATGCGAATAACAAAAAGTATAATTGCCAAAACAATGATTGCAACGCCTGCAATGGTAAAAACAACTTTCATGTTGACACCCTCTCTTTTTTGATTTATAATGGAGGTGGCTCAGGAAGCGGATTGCTCCGCCTCCCTTGCCCGAAATTACTTGATTACTTTTGCGAGAAGTAACAAGATAATTCCGACGGATAAGTCTTTGACAAGCTCAAGAATGAATTCAACGATTTTCTCTTTTTGCTTTTTTGTCAAAGGCTTTTTCTTATGTCTCTTCATAAGAATTACCTCCGATTAAATTTTGTAATGAAGACCTGACCTCCCCCTTCATTACATCCTTATTATAACATACAATGAGTGGAAAGTCAAGAGTTTTTTTGAAAAAATCTCAATATTTTTCAACTTTTTTTGCCGGGTTTTGCCCGGCTTTTTTTATTGCTCCGAAAACAAGGTGATTTTTATTCCCATTTTTACATACAATAAGTGGAAAAAAGTTGCCACTTTAAAAGAGTGGCAACCGAGTGGCAACCAAAGTGGCAACCTCTGAAAATGGCGAATTTATGCGGTTTTCTTAATCATAGTTGCCACTTTTACCACTAATTTTGAAAAATACACTTCACATGAAGCGATTTTTTGTGAAAATTGCGAAAAATCACTCAAAAAAGTTGGTGTGTATTTTTGCCAGAGTGGCAACCGAGTGAGAAACGCAGGCAAAGTGGCTTGAAATCAAGGGTTAACAAGGTTGCCACTAACCATATAAAAAAGTGGCAACCCCTCAAAAACAGGCACCCCCTATCAGAACCCCCACCCCATAGGGTAGGCATAACACAGCGCAATGAAAATACAACCCCTTAGATTAAACCCCACCTACCCACATGGGAGGAGCAGGCGAAAGTATGTAAGGTAACATACTAACCCCAGAGCCACAGCCCACGGCAGAGGGCTGCCGGACAGCAGTACAAAAGAATAGCACCCCACAAATAAAAGGGTGCCCTTATTAAATCGTGTACACAAATGTACATCCGAATGTGTTATGATGATAGCGTAGGAATATATGAAGCGAGCGACATTGCTCGCTTTATTTATTTATAGTACCACACGATCAAGAGGGGCTCGCCCCCTGGCACAAATAAAAATATTTTTTATTACACACCAACAGAAGCCAGAACGCACGCGCGGATGAAAGCCAGAGACATGCCCTGCACCCCGTCCCGACCGGCGGCGAAAGCCGTAGGTACTACCAAGAAACCCCTGAGATGCGGGGCGAGGAAGGCCCGAAGAATTTTTGCAAAAAATCAATTTAAAATTTTGCATTTCGTTACGCATAGGAGAGGAACCGGAACCAAAATGAAGCAAGATGAAATGAAAATCCAGGTGAAACCGCTCTCATTTTTGAAGCCGGCCGAATACAATCCGAGGAAGGACCTGCAGCCCGGGGATCCGGAGTGGGAGAAGATTGAGAATTCAATCCGCACCTTCGGATATGTTCAGCCGATACTCATCAATGCAGACGGTACCATTATAAGCGGACACCAGCGATTCAAGATTATGCAGCACCTCGGCTACGAAGAAGTGCAGTGTGTCATCGTTGATGTTGACAAAGAAACAGAAAAGGCGATGAATGTCGCCATGAATAAAATCGACGGCGACTGGGACAAGCAGAAGCTGCTCGATGTTCTTCTTGATTTAGACCTTAATAATATTGACCTTTCGCTCACCGGCTTTGAGCGTTCCGAGTTGGAACTGCTCCAGGAGGAGATGGATGCGATCAATATCAGCAGCGAGGCGGTAGACGATGACTACGATGCCGAGGCTGAATACGAAAGCATCTCGGAGCCGATGACACGCAGAGGAGATATCTGGGTAATCGGCGAGCACCGTCTGATGTGCGGCGACAGTACCGACGAGGGCGATGTTGAAGAACTGATGAACGGCAACAAAGCGGACCTGCTTATAACGGATCCCCCGTATAATGTTAACTACGGCGATAAAGCGGAATACCTTGACGAGTATCTGAACAAGGGACACCGCAACCAGCAGCACATCAAAAACGACAATATGGATGATGCGAGTTTTTATGCATTTCTCCGGGCAGCATTTGAAGCAGCGGAAGGAGCGATGCGCGAGGGAGCCGGAGCGTATGTCTTCCACAGCGAGAACGAGGGCATAAATTTCCGAATGGCCTTCGCCGATGCAGGACTCAAGCAGTCGCAATGCCTTATCTGGGAAAAGAATTCCTTCGTCCTCGGTCGCCAGGATTACCACTGGCGGCACGAGCCTATTCTTTATGGATGGAAGGAAGGCGCTGCACACTACTTCATAGATGACAGAACCCAGGATACCGTCATCGTTGAGGATGAGGTTGTGCTGGAGGACCTCACAAAGAAGGAATTGCTCGGAATTATATATGAATTCAAGAGACAAAACGAGAATAAGACCTCCGTTATATTTGAGAATAAGCCGATGAGGAACGCGGAGCACCCGACCATGAAGCCGATATCTCTGATCGGCAAGCTGATGCACAACAGCAGCAAGCCAAGATGGAAGGTGCTTGACCTCTTCGGTGGCAGCGGCTCAACGCTGATGGCAGCGGAGCAGCTGAGCCGGATGGCTTATTTGATGGAACTTGATGAAAAATTTTGTGATGTAATCGTCAACAGGTGGGTAGAATACACCGGCCGTGAAGATGATGTTTATAGAATTTCGCCTGACGGAAAGAAGCAGGCGCTTAATGAGATAAGAAGGTGAACACCAAAAAACAGATGGCTTCCTCTGAC
>JAFUEH010000023.1 GCA_017463985.1 Eubacterium sp.
GACATATTCTTCACTCCATTCTATTTGGTTTTCGTCGACTCTATTGTAATGGCTTTTTCGGAATATGTCTCGTTTTTTGTTTCCTTTTTTACAAAAAAACAAATGTTGAGGTATCCCTACCCTAACATTTATTATAGAACCGATTTTTTTGTCTTGCCGTGCAGACGGAGAGACCGTATAATAGAACCGGAGGTGTTATCATGGAAATTTATTTGTTAATTGGCGTGATTGTGATACTGATCGTCCTACTGACGGTCACGGGTGTGCAGGCGTGGCAGAGCCGTGCGGCGATCACTCGGTTGAAGGATGAAATGCGCAGCCTGACCGATAAAAACTACGAACAGCAGATTCAGCTGATGGAAACCTTGAATGTGAACGCCGACAAGCAGGCGCGCGCAGTCGCGGAATCCGTTGCGCTAATGCAGGCCGGTAACGAGAAAAAGCTAGAGGAAATGCGGCGTACCGTGGATGAAAAGCTGACAGAAACGCTGCACAGCCGGCTGGACACCTCGTTTAAGACCGTATCGGAGCAACTGAAAAATGTTTACCGTTCGCTTGGCGAAATGCGGGAGCTTTCGTCCGGCGTTACCGAAAACGTCAAGGGACTGAACCGTGTGCTGACAAATGTCAAGAGCCGCGGTACCTGGGCTGAGGTGCAGCTGGGGAGCCTGCTGGAGCAGACGATCCCCGGTATGTACGGACAGAATGTCAAAACCAATCCGCAATATAACGGTCAGGTGGAGTATGCGGTTAAAATTCCTGACAGCAACGGCGACGTGATCTGGCTGCCGATCGATTCAAAATTCCCGATGGAGGATTATGCCAGACTATCCGCTGCTGCAGACGCCGGTGACGCAGTGCAGCTGGAAGCGGCGCGTAAGGCGCTGGAGGCTACCGTACGGGCAGAAGCGAAAATGATCCGTCAGTATATCTCTGTTCCGGAAACGACGCCCTTTGCCGTGATGTATCTGGCGACGGAGGGTCTGTACGCAGAGATCATGCGCAGCAAAACCGGCCTGCCGGAACGGCTGCAGGCGGAGGGAATCATGCTTGCCGGTCCGGGCACAATTACAGCGCTGCTGAATTCGCTGGCCTTGGGCTTTCGTTCCATTGCGATCAACAAAAAGGCTGACGAGGTGTTCAAGGTGCTCGGTGCTGCCAAGGCACAGTATGAGAAGTTCAGTGAGCAGCTTGACCTTGTGCGCAAGCGCATCAGCCTGGCAGGCGCCGCGTTGGAGGAAGCGGACAAACGTAACGAGTTAATCAAAAAACGCCTCAAAGACATTGAGGCGTTAGAGGAGTAGGGGACTGATCAGAGCTTTTTCATGAATTGCAGCAGCATCGGCGTAGCAATGATGGCGGCGACGGTATAGGCGATCGGCCATGCCAGTTCAATGCCGGTAATGCCGAACAGGCTTGGCAGGAGAAATATCAGCGGAATAAAGAATAATCCGTTCTGCGCGCAGGCCAAAAAGAACGCACGGCCGCTTTTTCCTACGCTTTGGAAGGTCATGTTACCCGCCATAATCGTTGGCATAATGAGCAGTGAGCAGCACAAAAAACGCAGTGCGGTTGCGCCGATCTTGATGACCTCCGGTTCCTCGCGGAACAGCGTGACGACCTGTGGCGCCAGGAAAAAGCAAACCACTGAAAATACTGCGATGACAGCGGTGGCAAAGCGCCACAGGAACGTGATCGACGCCTTGACACGTTGGTATAGCTTAGCGCCGTAGTTAAAGGAGCAGACCGGTTGAAAGCCTTGTCCGATACCGAGCGCTACGCTGAAGATCAGCATACTGATTTTCGCAGCGATGCTCATGGCGGCGATGCATTCGTCGCCAAAGGGCTGTGCCTGAAGATTAAGGAACATATTGGAGATGGCGTTCAGTCCCTGTCTGGCAAAGCTCGGTGCGCCGACGGATACGATGTCCCAAATAACGCGCGGCTTCAGACTGAGATATTTCAGGGAGATCCTGCTCTGCGGCTTTTTCATCAGGAAAATGGCTAACAGGATCAGCATACTGATATATTGTGAGGCCGCGGTGGCAATACCCGCGCCGGCGATGCCGAGGTGAAAGGTAAAAATCAGCAGTGGGTCGAGCGCAACGTTCAGTACTGCGCCGACAGAAATACCGATCATTGCCAGCTTTGCCATTCCTTCAAAGCGCAGCACATTGTTCATGACAAAGGAGGTCGTCATGGCCGGCGCCGCAATCAGGATCCACGTGCCGTAGCTGACAGCGTAGGGCAAGATGGTGTCTGTGCTGCCCAGCAGACGCATCACCGGCTCTATGAAGCACATACCAAGCGCCAAAATCAGCAGTCCTGTCAGCAGTGAAAGAAAATAGGCTGTCGAGCAGTAACGCCGCGCTGCGTCAATATCCTTTGCACCGAGGCGACGGCTGATGTTACTGCCGGCTCCCTGACCGAACATGAAGCCGAATGCCTGAATCAGTCCCATCAGACTGAGCAGTATGCCGGTCGCACCGCTGGCCGGTACACTGATTTTGGATACAAAATAGGTGTCCGCTATATTGTAGATCATGGTGACCAGCATCGATATGACGGTCGGTATCGCCAAGCGCGGTATCAGCTTGGCGATCGGGGTTTCCGTCATGCGTTGATATTGTTTGTTTGCAGAATCTGTCATGTTTATCACTCCGCGCAAAGTATAGCATAACTGCTTTGTAAATTCAAGAAAAAACTATCTGTTGCGTATTGATTTCGGCGTTGCTTTTTGCTATAATAGCTAATGCATTTATCTATCCGCTCGTAGCATAATTGGATAATGCACCAGATTCCGATTCTGGCGACTGCAGGTTCGAATCCTGTCGAGCGGACCATTTCGCCGCGTGGATCCTACGCGGCTTTTTTATCTAAAAAAACAGGCGAGTTGTTTCTCGCCTGTTTTCTGTTTCGTTGAATTAGTCGGGATAGCCGTTCGGGTTTTGGCTCTGCCAGCGCCAGGAATCCTCACACATCTCCTCAATACCGCGCTCAGCCTTCCAGCCAAGCTCTTGCAGTGCCTTGCTCGGATCGCTATAGCACGTGGCGATGTCGCCGGGTCTGCGCGGCTTAATGCTGTAGGGGATCGTTACACCGCTGGCCTTCTCAAACGCCTTCACGACGTCCAATACGCTGTAGCCGACGCCGGTGCCGAGGTTGTAGATAAACAGACCCTCTGCGCCTCTGACCTTTTCCACTGCTTTAACATGACCGAGCGCCAGATCCACTACGTGAATATAATCGCGTACGCCGGTGCCGTCCGGTGTGTCATAATCATTGCCGAATACGCCGAGCTCAGCGCGTTTGCCGATCGCTACCTGCGTGATATACGGCATCAGGTTGTTCGGGATACCGTTCGGGTCTTCACCCATCGTGCCGCTTTTATGGGCGCCGATCGGGTTGAAGTAGCGCAGCAGACAGATGCTCCACGTGTTGTCGCTGGCATACAGGTCCTGCATAATACATTCAATCATGTACTTGGTTCTGCCGTACGGGTTCGTCACGCCGCCAACAGCCATATCCTCCGTGAGCGGCGACACATTGTTCATGCCGTACACAGTAGCCGAGGAGGAAAAGACGATCTTTTTGCAGCCGTTTTTGCGCATGACCTCCAGCAACACGAGCGTGCCGGTAACGTTGTTGTCAAAATATTCCAACGGCTTTTCGCAGCTTTCGCCTACAGCTTTTAAGCCGGCGAAGTGAATCACGCTGTCGATTTTTTCCTGATCGAATACCTTCTGCAGCCCTTCGGCGTCGCGGATGTCCGCCTCGTAGAACGGGAAGTCCTTGCCTACCAGCGCCTTAATTCTGTCATAAGACGATTTTTTACAATTATAAAGGTTGTCAACAACGACGATGTCTACGCCTGCATTGATCAGCTCAACGCAGGTGTGAGAGCCAATGTAGCCGAGACCGCCTGTTACTAATACTGCCATAATGTTCTCCTTAGTTTAATATGCTTTGCCCCAGTAGAGCATAAGCTTCGCCGGCTTGCCGCAGCACACGCAGGTATCGCTGAGGTGCTCTTGGTCAAACGGGATACAGCGCGAGCCAACGCCGGTGAGCTCCTTTACCTTGTCCTCGCACGCCTCGTCGCCGCACCACATCGCCTTGACAAAGCCATCGCCGTTTTCTTCCAGCGCTTTGGTGATGTCGTCCATCGTCAGCGCCTTGTAGGTCCTGCGCTCTCTGTTTTCAAGGGCGCTTTGGTAGATACCGTCGCGTACCTCCTGCAGCTTCTGCAGTACCGCTTCCTCCAAATTATCCAGTGATACAAAGGTCTTTTCGCGGTTATGACGGGTGACGATGACGCACTGGTTCTTTTCAATGTCCTTCGGGCCGATTTCAACACGTACCGGTACGCCCTTCATTTCGTATTCTGCAAATTTCCAGCCGGGCGACTGGTCGCTGTCATCCAGTTTGGCGCGGCACACCTTCTTCAGACGGTCGCACAGCTCATTTGCCTTGTCCAGTACGCCTTCCTTATGCATTGCAATCGGAATCACCATTGCCTGAACAGGCGCCACTGCCGGCGGTAATACCAGACCGTTGTCGTCGCCGTGAGTCATAATGATAGCGCCGATTAAACGCGTTGTCATACCCCAGGACGTCTGGTGCGGATAGGTCAGCTGGTTTTCTTTATTGGAAAACTGAATGTCAAACGCTCTGGCAAAGCCGTCGCCGAAGTAGTGGCTGGTGCCTGCCTGCAGTGCCTTGCCGTCGTGCATCAGCGCTTCAATACAGTAGGTGCGCTCCGCGCCGGCAAACTTGTCGCTTTCGGTTTTCTGTCCCTGTACTACCGGAATGGCAAGGTATTTCTGGCAGAATTCCGTGTAGACATTCAGCATTCTTTCGGTTTCTTCAATGGCTTCCTCAGCGGTAGCGTGCAGGGTATGACCCTCCTGCCACAGGAATTCACGCGAACGCAGGAACGGACGCGTTGTCTTTTCCCAGCGGACAACAGAAACCCACTGGTTATAAAGCTTTGGCAAATCTCTGTGGGAATGTACCACATTTTTGAAGTGCTCGCAGAACAGGGTTTCGCTCGTCGGGCGCACACAGAGGCGCTCCTCTAACTTTTCGCTGCCGCCGTAGGTAACCCAGGCGCATTCCGGTGCAAAGCCTTCAACGTGGTCCTTTTCCTTTTGTAACAGCGATTCGGGAATGAACATCGGCATACAGACATTCTCGTGTCCGGTCTCTTTGAACATACCGTCGAGAATGCGCTGGATATTCTCCCAGATAGCGTAGCCGTACGGGCGGATGACCATACAGCCCTTTACGCTGGTGTATTCAATTAATTCCGCCTTTTTGCATACGTCTGTATACCATTTGGCAAAATCTTCATCCATAGATGTGATGGCGTCTACCATCTTTTTTTGCTGCGCCATAATACAGTCTCCTCATAATTTATTGCATAATATTATAAACTATTTTTATCCTATTGTAAACAGTTATTTTCAGCCCCTTCCGTCGGCTTTAGAAAATGTGACATCTGTGTCAAAATCTTGTGAGTTATGACTAAAAATTATACAAATAGTATTTTTAATTTTTACTATTTGAAACAATTATTCTTTTGTTTTGCCTTGAAAAATCTTTTTTCGGTGCTATAATGAAGGGTATATTTAACCACTGTATATTATAATATGGAACGGAGGAATGAGAATGACATTTACTCCCTTTACGGCAAAAATGGATCTCGGCGCAGAGCTGGCGGAGGAGCTGAACATTGAAGAGGTGTTCTCCTTTACTGTTGCGGGGCATACCGTTTCGGTTGACGAATCCACCGTCGTGTCCGTCATCATCACGGTTGTTATGACTGTGCTGGCGCTGTTTCTGACGCGCGGACTGAAGGTGGAGGGCCCGATTTCCAAACGGCAGGCGCTGCTGGAAACGCTGTATCTGAAATTTGAGGATTTCTTTAAAGGTATGATGGAGCCGAGCGCTTACCGCTATATTCCGTGGCTGATGAGCGTGGCGCTGTTTATCGGTGTTTCTAATATTATCGGTATCTTCGGGCTGAAGCCGCCGACCAAAAGCATGCAGGTGACTGCGGTGATGGCGCTGACCAGCATTGTGCTGATTGAGTATGCCGGCATTCGGGCCAAGGGCATCGGCGGCAGAATCAAAGCGTTTGCCAAGCCTATCTGGATTATCACGCCGATTAATATTTTAGAGCTGTTCACAAAGCCGCTGTCGCTGTGTATGCGACTGTTTGGTAACGTGCTGGCGGCGTTCACTATTATGGAGCTGATTAAAATCGCAACAAAGCATCTGCCGTTGATTCCGGTGTTGCCGAGCTTGTATTTTGATATTTTTGACGGTATCCTTCAGGCGTACATCTTCGTTTTCCTGACCGCTATCTATATTAAGGAAGCGGTGGAAATTCCGGAGGAGGAGCCCAAGAAGGAAAAGAAAACAAAAAAGCGCAAAAAAGCGTAATATAAAAGGTTAAAGGAGATTGTATTATGGGACTTATTGCTATTGGTGCAGCGATTGCAGTATTGGTAGGTATCGGCGCCGGTATCGGTATCGGCATTGCAACCGGTAAGGCAGTAGAGGGTATTGCCCGTCAGCCGGAGGCAGCCAGCAAAATTCAGACAGCGCTGATTCTCGGCGGTGCGCTGGCAGAGGCTACCGCGATTTATGGTCTTATCATTGGTATTCTGATTATCTTTATGCTGAAATAGGCAAGCAACAATACAGGTACGAAAGGATAAGGTCTGATGTTAAAGTTTGACTGGAACGCGCTGTTTGTGCTGATTAACCTGATTGTGTTTTTTCTGCTGATGAAAAAATTCCTGTTCGGGCGTATCGCCAAGGTGATTGATGAGCGTCGTAATATCGTGAATCAAGAGCTTGACGAGGCGCGCAAAACGAACGCGGAAGCGGACGAAAAGCTCGCGAATTATGAACTGAAAATCAGCAACTATCAGGCGGAGGGCAATCAGATTATTGCCGATGCCAGGGATAGCGCGAAGGCAGAATACGATAAAATTATTGACAAAGCGGAAACAGACGCTGAACAAATTCGGACCGACGCCCGCGAAAAAATGCGGGCGGAGGCCGAAACGGCGCGCAAGGCTGCAAGAGAGGAAATCGCCTCCCTTGCCATGCAGGCGGCGGAAAAGGTTGTCGGCGCCAATGTGTCCG
Organism: Eubacterium sp.; assembly: GCA_017463985.1. Classification (GTDB taxonomy): domain Bacteria; phylum Bacillota; class Clostridia; order Oscillospirales; family Acutalibacteraceae; genus Eubacterium_R. Next base: position 7,159 of record JAFUEH010000023.1, read on the forward strand.
CTTCGACCGACAGTGCCATTTTTGACGAATTTTTAAAGGAAAGCAGTGACGATTAATGGTTAAGAATTTAGACGAATATATCGCCCTGCTAACGTCGTCACAGGCGACTGCCGGCGATATGGATAAAGCGAAAGCAATTCTCGCGTCCACCAAAGAGGTGGAAAAAATACTTGACAACGTCTCCGTGTCCATGGCGGAGAAGGAAGCGGCTGTCCGGGAGCTCTTTCCCGCGGCGGTCAGACCTGCGATGCTCAAAATGAGCGAGGAAGGCGCAGTCGCGGAGTATGACGAGGTGATGAAGGCGTATCTGGCGGAGCTGGACCGTCTCAGTCACGTGGCCAACGCCGTGGTGACGTATGTTACCGAGCCGACGCCGGAGCAGCTCGAGGGGCTGAAGCAGTTTGTTATCCGGGAAACCGGCATGGCAGACGCCCGCATCGAGCTGGTGCAGGACGCCTCTCTGTTGGGCGGCTTCATTATTGATATCGGCTATAAGCAGTATGACCGTTCACTGCGCGCCAAGCTGAACAGCATCAAAGAGGCGGTTACTCAAAACGCACGCAAAAGCGAAGCGGTGGATGCCGGCGGTATTATCTCTATCTTAAAAGAGGATATTAAAGAATATGAGTTTGCCAAGGGCAGCGATGAGGTCGGCAAGGTCATCAGCGTCGGCGACGGTATTGCCGTGCTGGAAGGCCTTGAGAGCGTGATGTATGGCGAAATCGTGGTGTTTGAAAGCGGCGTTAAGGGTATGGTTCAGGATATCCGCAAGGATACCATCGGCTGTATTCTTTTCGGCGACGACAGCGAGGTCTATGAAGGCTCAAGGGTGAAGAGAACGCACAAAAATGCCGGCGTTCCCGTCGGTGAAGGCTTTATCGGCCGTATTGTCAACGCGCTCGGCGAGCCGATTGACGGCGGCGCAGACATCGAAGCGGAGGACTACCGCCTGGTAGAGCAGCCGGCGCCGTCGATTGTGGACAGAAAGAGCGTTTCGAAGCCACTGGAAACCGGTATCCTGGCGATTGACTCGATGTTTCCCATCGGCAGAGGTCAGCGTGAGCTGATTATCGGTGACCGTCAGACCGGTAAAACCTCGATTGCGCTTGACACCATCGTCAACCAGAAGGGAAAGGACTGTATCTGCATTTATTGTGCTATCGGTCAGAAGTCCTCAACGGTTGCGAAGCTGGTGAGCGATCTGCAAAAGCACGGTGCAATGGCATATACGATTGTCGTATGCTCTACAGCGGCGGATCCGTCGTCACTGCAGTATATTGCTCCGTATTCCGCAACAGCGATTGCAGAGCACTTTATGTATCAGGGCAAGGACTGCCTGATTGTATATGATGATTTAAGCAAGCACGCGGTGGCATACCGTGCCATTTCGCTGCTGTTGGAGAGACCGCCCGGACGTGAGGCATATCCCGGCGACGTATTCTACCTCCATTCTCGTCTGCTGGAGCGCTCCAGCCGTCTGAGTGAGGAACGCGGCGGCGGTTCGATTACGGCGCTTCCGATTATTGAAACACAGGCGGGTGACGTCTCCGCCTATATCCCGACGAATGTTATTTCCATCACGGATGGCCAGATTTATCTGGAATCCGATTTGTTCTTCAGCGGTCAGCGTCCGGCGGTCAACGTCGGTTTGTCCGTATCGCGTGTCGGCGGTGCGGCGCAGACGAAGGCGATGAAGAAGGCAGCCGGCTCGCTCAGAGTCGACCTTGCACAGTACCGTGAAATGGAAGTCTTTACGCAGTTTTCCTCGGATTTGGATGAGGATACGAAAGCACAGCTGGCGTATGGCGCCGGTTTGATTGAGCTGCTCAAGCAGCCGCTTGGCCATCCGATGTCGCTGGCGCAGCAGGTAATCACCCTGGTTGGTGCTATCGGCAAGCGCTTTACGGCGGTGCCGGTGAAGCAGCTGAAGCGTTACCAGCGTGAGTTGCTGGAATGGTTTGATACGGTACACTGCGACATTGTCAGAGAACTGAATGAGGACAAGGTGCTGACGGATGACCTGCGTGAACGCATTTTGGCGACGATTGACGATTATAACAAGACGAATGCTATTGTGAAGTAAGCTATGGCGAATGCAAGAGAAATTCTGGGCAGAATGAAGTCCATTAAGGACACCCTGAAAATCACCAACGCGATGTATATGGTGTCCTCCTCTAAGCTTCAGAAAGCCCGAAAAGCTTTAAAAAACACCGAGCCGTATTTTGAAATGATACAGGACTCGCTGGCAAAAATACTGAATGAAGCGCCTGAAGCCGGCAGCCGCTATTTTGACAAGCGGCCGCAGAAGGATTTTGACCACCGCGTTGCCGGTTATCTGGTCATTACGGCGGACAAAGGTCTTGCCGGTGCGTATAACCACAATGTCTTTAAGCTCGCGGAGCAGAAGGTGCACGAGGACGGACCGGATATGCTGTTTGTGGTCGGTCAGCAGGGAAGACACTACTTTGAAAAAAAGGACATCCCGGTTGACATCCACTTCCAGTATACAGCCCAGAACCCTTCGATGAACCGTGCAAGGCATATCGCACGGCGACTGGTATCGCTGTTTGAAGAGGGCCAAATTGACGATTTGTATGTGGTCTATACCCGTATGGTCAATTCGATGAACGCCGTGACGGAGTGCAAAAAGATTTTGCCGCTTGCGCCCGGTAAAATCGAGGTGCAGGATAATGAGCTGGTAGATGCTTATAGCAATATGACCTTCCTGCCCGATGCCAAAACCGTGTTTGAGGAAATCATTCCCGACTATATCACCGGTTTCATCTTTGGCGCGCTGGTAGAATCCTTCTGTGCAGAGCACAATGCCCGTATGATGGCAATGCAGACCGCTACGGAAAGCGGCGAGTCGATGCTCAAGGATTTGTCCATTAAGTATAACCGCGCGCGGCAGGCGGCAATTACGCAGGAAATTACGGAAGTGGTGTCCGGCAGCCGTCACAACAAGGCGCAATAATAGCACGGCGTGCGTATAGTTGCAGGGAGTGGCGTTGGTCGCTCCGCTGATTCCAAGTTATTGACAGAGAGAGTAACATATGAATAACGGTAAAATTATACAGGTGATGGGTCCTGTCGTTGACGTGCGTTTTGACGGCAGACTCCCGAGAATTAAAGAGGCGCTGGAGGTGCAGCTCGGCGATAAAAAAGCCGTGATGGAGGTAGCGCAGCACATCGGAAACCATACGGTCAGATGTATTATGCTGGCGGCTTCCGACGGTCTGTACCGTGAAATGGAGGTGGATGCCACCGGCGACGCCATCCGTGTGCCGGTCGGCGAAAAAACGCTTGGCAGGCTTTTTAATGTGGTTGGCGAAACGCTGGATGACCTGGAAAAGCTGGACGGCGAGGAGCACTGGGCGATTCATCGCAAGGCACCGAGCTTTGCGGAGCAGTCCTCCCACGTGCAAATCCTTGAAACCGGCATTAAGGTCATCGATTTGCTGACGCCGTATCAGAAGGGCGGTAAAATCGGCTTATTCGGCGGTGCCGGTGTCGGTAAGACCGTGTTGATTCAGGAACTGATTACCAACGTTGCCACCCAGCACGGCGGTTATTCTATCTTTACCGGTGTCGGCGAGCGTTCCCGTGAGGGTAACGACTTGTGGAACGAAATGAAGGAAAGCGGTGTTATTAATAAAACAGCGCTGGTTTTCGGTCAGATGAACGAGCCGCCCGGAGCCCGTATGCGTGTGGCGGAAACCGGTCTGACGATGGCTGAGTATTTCCGTGACAGAGAGCATCAGGACGTGCTACTGTTTATTGATAATATTTTCCGCTTTATTCAGGCGGGCAGTGAGGTGTCTTCGCTTCTCGGCAGAATGCCCTCTGCTGTTGGTTATCAGCCCACGCTGGCGACCGACCTTGGCGCTTTGCAGGAGCGTATTACCTCTACGAAAAACGGTTCTATCACCTCGGTACAGGCCGTATACGTTCCGGCGGACGACCTGACAGACCCGGCTCCGGCGACAACCTTTGCTCATCTGGACGCGACCACCGTGCTTTCCAGAAAAATTGTGGAAAAGGGTATTTATCCGGCGGTGGATCCGCTGGAGTCCAGCTCCAGAATACTGGAGGCAGACGTGGTTGGCGAGGAACACTATGACGTTGCGCGCCGCGTACAGGAATATTTGCAGCGGTATAAGGAGCTGCAGGATATTATTGCGATCCTCGGTATGGAGGAGCTGTCCGATGAGGACAAGATGACCGTGCACCGTGCCAGAAAGATTGAAAAGTTCCTGTCGCAGCCATTCCATGTAGCTGAAAACTTTACCGGCTTGCCGGGCGTATATGTGCCGCTGAGCGAATCTGTCAGAGGCTTTAAGGCGATCGTGGACGGCGAGGTGGATGACCTGCCTGAAATGGCGTTTTTCAACGTGGGCACGATTGACGATGCCGTTGCAAAGGCGAAAACGCTGTAACGCACCGGCTGAACGATACGAAGGGTGACAGCATGAATACCTTTTATTTAAAAGTGGTTTCCTCAAGGCGCGTGTTTTTTGAGGGCGAATGTACCCAGCTGATCTTGCCGATCGGTGACGGCGGATTGAAGGGCTTTATGGCCCATCACGAGAACGTGGTAGCCCCGATCGAGTTCGGGGAAATGCGCATTATGCCGGCGGAAGGCGAGGAGATCGACGCCTTTATCGGCAGCGGCTTTATTGAATTTTACAAGAATACCGCCACGGTCGTCTGCATTTCGGCGCAGCTGCCGGAGGAGATCGACGCAGCGCGAGCGCTGGAAGCAAAGGAAAGGGCGGAGGAGCAGCTGCGTCAGCAGCACTCCATGTTTGAATACCAGCAGTCGCAGATGGATCTTGCCAGAGCAATGGAGCGTCTGAAAATTAAAAACAGGCACGAAATATAAGTGTAAAAATGCAAGCCGGCGCGCTTGCATTTTTTATGCCAACCTCCCGATACAATTTGTTTAAGAAATGTTATTGAATTATGGCAAAATAATATGTATAATAGATAATGGATTTTTGGAAATAGGAGAAAGTGTATGGAATATAAATATCAAACTGCCGGCGTATGTGCCAGAGAGATCACGATCGATATTAACGAAGCGGACGAAACGATCAACAGCGTTTCCTTCCTTGGCGGCTGCAACGGCAACCTGCAGGGTATTGCCGCGCTGGTAAAGGGCAAAAAAATTGATGAGGTCATTGCTTCGCTGAGGGGCATTGACTGTAACTTTAAGGGTACCTCCTGTCCGGATCAGCTGGCGCAGGCGCTGGAGGCTATCAGCGAGGAATTATAAGTATCTTTTATGAGGGAGCATACAGATGTTTAAACTGGAAAGCAGCAGATTAAAGAGAGAATTTAAAATTGCGAACGATACCTTTTTCGCCAGCCAGATCTATAACAAATATGCAGACATGAGCTTTGTTCCGGACGGCAACGGTACGGAATTTACCGTGCATTTTACGGATGGTAGCGAATTTTCCTCTAAGGGACTGCCGGTGACGGAGTCCGGTGACAACAACGGCCGGCTGCACTTTGTATTTGCCGAAAATATGGGGATCACCGTTACGCTGCATTTTTGGGTGCATCCGGACGGCAAGACGATTTGTAAGCAGGTTACGCTGTCGCAAAGCGAGGATAGCGAAAAAGAGGTGGATTTTGTACTGCTCGAAAACCTCGGTATCGTCAATTCCAAATCCTACATGACGGTGCACCGCTGTGAAGGTACGCAAATTCCGCATGAGTGGGCCGGACTGGGACAGCCGTTTTATGTGGACAGTCTGTTCTTCGGCTGCGAATTCCCCGGCGCGGACAGCCGTATTGTATACGGCACCGGCAGGATCAAATATTATCTCGGTAAGCGGGTCGGCAAGGATTTTGCCTGTCCGGTGACCTTTATGGGTGCGGCGAAAAACAGCACCACCGGCGACCTGAAGGCGGCTTTCTTTGAGTTTATTGATGCGATCAGTATCGGCTCACCGCTGCATATTACCTATAATACGTGGTTCGATAACCTGGGCAAGAAGGTAACGGCCGAAAATACGGCTAAGCTGCTGGAAGCAATGCATGAAAAGCTGGACGCGCACGGTATTCAGCCGCAGGCTTATGTGATCGATGACGGCTGGTGCAATTATAAGGCCGGCTTTTGGAGCTTTTCCAAAAAATTCCCCAACGGCTTTGCTGATCTCAGCGAACAGGTAAAGGGCTACGGCGCCGGTCTCGGTATGTGGCTTTCGCCGCGCGGCGGCTACACCCAAAACCGTAAAATGGGTCGCAAGCTGGAAAAAAGCGGCAGGGGTTTCTTTAATGAAGAAGCAGAGGAAATTTGCTGCGCCTCCGCCCGTTATACGGAAAATATCTGCGATTATATGATCGAGCAAACGGAAAAGTACGGTATCAGCTGCTTTAAGCTGGACGGCTTTTCGCTGGAGCCCTGTAACGACGAGTCGCACGACCATCTGCACGGTGGCAATTACGATATGTATTATGCCAGCGATATGTGGCAAAAATGGGTCAATGTTTTCCGTCGCTACCGCAGTGCCGGCAAAAAAGAGGCCGCTGCCTGGATCAACCTGACCAGCTATGTAAATCCGTCTCCGTTCTGGCTGCAGTGGGTGAATTCCATCTGGCTCCAGAACAGCGACGATATCGGCTTTGCCGAAAATCTGGAAAATCAGTCAAGGCTCGACAGCGAGCTGACCTACCGCGACGCCCGTTATTACGACGCCTTCGTGAAGCGCAATTATCAGCTGCCGCTGTATGCGGTGTATAATCACGAGCCGATCTATGCAAAACACGCAGAGGTGGACTACACCGATAAGGAATTTGAAAAATATGTGTACTGGTGTGCGATCCGCGGTGCGGCGCTGAATGAGCTGTACCTTTCGCCGGAGATGCTGAATGACGAGAAGGCCGCAGCGCTGGCGAAAGCGCTGCGCTTCCAGCGTGATCATTTTGATATCCTGAAGAACGCTCAGTTCATCGGCGGTAATCCGGAGGAGAACAACGTTTACCTGTTCACTGCGTGGAACGAGGACGGCGAGGGCGTTATCGCGCTGCGTAACCCGACGGATGAGGAAGCGCCGCTGACCCTGACGCTGAACCGCCTGATGGGCGTGCCGGAAACGCTTGCTGACGCCCGCAGGGTGGATGTTTATTCCAGTGCGATTGAGGTAGATACAGCGCGCTATGCATACAACAGTAAGCTGGATCTGACGCTGCGACCGTTTGAAATTGCTATCATGAAATTTACGAAATAAGTAGGAGATAAATAATATGGTCTGTAAAAAATGTGGCTCAGAGGACGTCGCGAAGGATGGCGAGCGCTATGTTTGCAACAGCTGCGGCGCTGTCGCCGTGTCCGCTGACGCACTGACAGAAGAAGCCGAGCAGCAGGAGGAACAAAAGAACGACAAAAAGGAAAAGCCGAAGAAGTCGCCGCTGCGCGAGGCAGTTGACTTTTTGCTGCCGATCGTGATTGCCCTAATCATTGCCATGCTGCTGAAAACCTTTGTGTTTGCTAACGCGCAGGTGCCGACCGGCTCTATGCTCAATACGATTCAGCTGGGCGACATAATCATTGCCAGCCGGATGGAATATCGCTTCCACGATCCCGAGCGCGGCGACGTTGTTATTTTCAAAGCGCCGGACGATGTGGAGGAGCATGAACAGAATCCCGATGTGAAGGTGCGCTACTTCGTGAAGCGCGTGATCGGTCTCCCTGGCGAAACCGTGACGATCGTCAACGGCGTTGTCTATGTGCAAAAGCCGGATGGCACGCAGCTGCAGCTGGAGGAGCCGTATATTACGGCCTGTGTACCTTACGGCGATTTCGGTCCGTACGAAATACCGGAGGGAAGCTATCTGATGCTTGGCGATAACCGTAACGATTCGGCGGATGCCCGTATGTGGCGCAACACCTACGTGACCGACGATCTGATCATCGGCAAGGTGATGTTCCGCTATTTGCCTACCTTCAGCACCTTTGAGCAGCCTGACTACGGCGAAGGCGACAGCAGTGAGGAATAAGCCGCAATAAAGAAAGTCTGAATTTCAACTTCAGTATCTTGACTTTAAAACTTGTTTCATATATTATATAAGTAAAGAAAATTGTACAATTTTGGAGGAAGAACAATGTTTTGTAACAAATGTGGTACCCTGATGGATGATAATGCGGTGATGTGCCCTGTTTGCGGTGCTCCGGCACAGGCAAATGTCGGCGGTGCAGCGCCCAATCCAACCCCCAATCCTAACCCTTATCCGCCAACGGGTGGATACGGACAGCAGCCTTATGGTCAGCAGTATGGACAGCAGTATGTGCAGCAGCCTGTTTACGGCCAGCAAAAGAGCAAGGTAGCAGCCGGCTTACTGGCGCTGTTCCTCGGTTGCTTCGGCGTACATAATTTTTATCTTGGCTATACCAAGAACGCTGTGATCCAGTTAGTGCTCACGTTAGTACTCGGGTGGATCGGCGTTGGCTTGATAGCGACAGCCATCTGGGCGATTATTGACGCGGTCAATATCTTTACCGGTAAGATGCCTGATGCCAACGGCGTGCCGCTTTCCGACTGACGGAAGAAAAATGATAAAAAGCCTTCTTTTAGAGGGCTTTTTTTGTTGACAAATTTTGTATAATCGCTATAATATAATCGCACTGTATCCACAGGGAAAAATACGATTTCCCGGGGCGCTTGCGCTCGGAACAGTAGCAGAAAGGAAAACAGAATATGAATGAAAAAACGAAGAAGATCGTCGGTGTCGGTATTTTTACTGCCATTGTCGTGGTACTGCAGCTGCTGGGCAGCTTCATCAAGTTCGGAACCTTTTCGGTTTCGCTGGTGCTGATCCCAATCATTGTCGGCGCAGCGCTTTACGACTTCGGCGCCGGTGCTTGGCTCGGCTTTGTCTTTGGCGTGACAGTATTGCTTTCCGGTGACGCAACGCCGTTCTTAGCGGTGAATCCGGTCGGGACGGTAGTGACCGTTTTGTTAAAGGGTACTTTAGCAGGCCTCGCTGCCGGAGCAGTGTTCAAAGCCCTTGAGAAAAAAAGCGGCTTTGCGGCAACGATATGTGCCGGTATCACAGCGCCGGTCGTGAATACAGGCGTGTTTCTGCTGGGCTGCTTGGTGTTCTTTATGCCAACAATTCAAGAGTGGGCAACAGCCGCAGGCGTGGAAAGCGCAGGCAAGTTCATGATCGTCGGCTTGGTGGGTCTGAACTTTGTGTTTGAGCTGGTGATCAACTTAGTGCTCAGCTCTGTGATCGTGAAGCTGATCAGCCTTGGTAAAAAAGAGGTTGGTTCTGCTAAAACGACCAAAACCGTCACGATTGAAGTGGACGGCGACATCAATAAGATCGATGTAGATTAATACGATAATAGAAAACCGTTGGATGAAAATCCAACGGTTATTTTAATGCTCATCTGTTAGTACCGCGTGTGCGCATTTGATACCGTCACAGGCAGCGGAAACAATGCCGCCGGCATAGCCTGCCCCCTCTCCGCACGGATACACGCCGCGGAGGCTGCACTGCAGGAATTCGTCCCTCACCATTCTGACGGCACTGGAGCTGCGCGTTTCCGGTGCGGTCAGCACCGCGTCATAGAGCCGGAACCCGTTCAGCCGCTTGTCCATCTCCACGATAGCGCTCTTCATGGTGTGCGATACTTTCTCCGGCAGACATTCGTCCAGGCTCGTCAGCGTAACGCCGAGCGGATAGGTCGGCTGCACATTGCCGAGCTGTGTGGAGGCCTTGCCTTGCAGAAAGTCACCGACCAGCTGCGCCGGTGCTTTGTAATTGCTGCCGGCCAAAACGAAGGCGGTATGCTCAATCTGCCGCTGATAATCAATGCCGGCGAGCGGATGAGAGCTGGGGAAGTCCTTTGGCTCAATGCCGACCAACAGCGCCGCGTTGGCGTTTTCGCCGTCACGTGCGAGCGAGGACATACCGTTTACGATCACGCCTTCCTTTTCGCTGGCCGCGGCAACGACGGTGCCGCCCGGGCACATACAGAAGGTATAGGCACCGCGTTCGTGCAGCCCGTGGCACGCCAGCTTGTAATCGGCTGCGCCTAGCCGTGGATGACCGGCAAAATCACCGTATTGCGCCCGGTTGATCAAGTCCTGCGGATGCTCAATGCGCGCGCCGACAGAAAAGGGCTTCTGTATCATTTCAACGCCCATTTTGTATAGCATATCTACGGTATCGCGTGCGCTGTGACCGATGGCTAAGATCACGCTGTCGGTTTCTATATCATAGCGCTCGCCCTTATGAGTATAGGTTACACCGTGCACAAAGCCGTTCGCGGCGATCAGCCTGTCCAGCCGGCATTCCGTTCGCACCTCGCCGCCGAGGCGTTCAATTTTTTGGCGAATATTTTTAACGACGATCGCCAGCCGGTCGGTGCCGATATGAGGCTTAGCCGCATAGAGGATTTCCTCCGGCGCTCCGGCCTCGTAAAGCTCCTCCAGCACCTTGCGGATGAACGGACTTTTGATGCCGGTGGTCAGCTTGCCGTCCGAAAAGGTACCGGCGCCGCCCTCACCGAACTGCACGTTGGACTCCTCGTCCAGCGCTGCCGTTTTCCAAAAGGCGTTAACGTCTTTTTTGCGCTCGTCAATGCGTTTGCCGCGCTCTAAAACGATCGGCTGCAGACCCGCTTCGGCCAAGATTAGACCTGCCAGCATACCGGCGGGACCGAAACCGACGACGATCGGTCGGAAGGCAGAATGTCGGTTGACGGCAGGCAGCGCATAACGGTACGGCTGAACAAGCGCAACCTTAGCGGACTTGCATTTGCTGACGATTTGCTGCTCATCCAGCGCCAGGGTAACATCGACGCTGTAGCGAAAATGAACGTCGCTTTTTTTGCGCGCGTCGACACTCTTTTTAAAAATCGTGAGCGACTGAATGTATTTTGGATTGATTTTCAGCTGCTTTGCTGCTTTTTGCTTCAAAAGGCTCTCTTCTTCATCGAGAGAGAGCCGTATTTCGTTAATTCTGATCATGGTTGTTTTCCTCGGCGGCTTCGGTATCGGTGTGCTTTGACGCGATAGCATTGGCAGCCTTGACGCCGCCGGAGAAGGCGTGATCCAGGTTAAAGCCGCCGCATTCAAACTGACGGTCTGTCAGCTCACCGATGATATATAACGCCTCACAAAGCGTCGATTCACCGCTTTCGGAAAGGCTGTCAACAGCCACGCCGCCGGCCGTGATCTGGGCAAAGTTATATCCCTTCGTGCCGGTGACGATCAGCCGCCAGCGCTTGGCGTACTGTGCCGTCTTGGCGCTGTCGCCGTTCGCTTGCTTCATCAAAATTTGACAGAGCTTGGCCGGCAAAATGCCCTCCAAGGAACCAAAATGTGCGATGTGGGCAGCCAGTTGCGCTTCGGTCATATCCGGCACAAAATCGATCACTGCCAGCGATTTATCTGCGCCGCTTTTTAGCCGTGCGTCACTGACATACTGTGACAGATTCATCGCGACAATGCCGCTCAGTCCGTAATCTGTAAAGAGCAGCTCGCCGCTATCGTCGGCAACAATCTCGCCGTTCGTTTCAATGGAAAGACGGCATTTTGTCCTCACGCCCTTGAGGGCACGGCAGTGCTTGCTGGAGGATACCAGCTGTACCAGCGCCGGTGATAGCGGCGTGACGGTATGACCAAACGCCTCTGCCAGTGCATAGCCGCTCCCGTCAGAGCCGAGCGAGGGCTGTGCCTGACCGCCGGTGGCGAGCACCAGACAGTCACAGGTCTTGCCGCCCTTCGTGGTGTAAACGTTGAAATGACCGTCTGCTTTTTCAGCCTTATAGACATGACAGTCTGTCAGCAGGGTAATACCGTACTGCCGGCAGGCGTTCAGTAGCGCGTTGACAACGCTGGCTGCCTGATTGGCGTAGGGATATATTCTGCCCTCGTGACTCTCACGCAGCACCAAACCGACCGATTCTAAAAATTCCTTGGTGACGGCATAGCCTGCTGCCGCTTTGTTGGTGGCGTTACACCGGCCGTTGCCGGTTGCGTACAGCTTTTTGCCCGGCTCGGCAAGGTGCTCCAGCACAGTGACCTCTGCGGTCGGCAGCTGCCGTTTTAACTGAATAGCACAGGCCAGCCCTGCGGCGCCTGCACCGACAATGATAACCTTCATCCGAAAGCCATCCTTTCTTTATTTCCGTATTGACAGGATATGTACATTATAGTAATATAAAAAAGCCGAAATTGCAAGAAGTTTATCTCTTCTGATATTAATAATAAAAAATCCTTGACATCCTTGACGAGTTGTGCTATATTTGTTTTACCTCGTTTTGGGTTTATTTTTTTGCCCAATTTTTAAGCGCTTGCGTTGCGTGACAGGCGGCTTAATGCGAGGGAGATTGAGTTCGAATTTTAATAGGAGGTGCCATTATGAGAGTTAAAGTCACTTTAGCTTGCACTGAATGCAAACAACGCAATTACAACACGATGAAAAACAAGAAGAACACACCGGACAGGCTCGAAATGAATAAGTATTGCCGTTTCTGCAAGAAGCACACTGTTCACAGAGAGACCAAGTAATTAGGAGGAATCACGATGGCTGACGAAAAGAAGGCTAAGAAGACGGAAGCCGCTGGCGGCAAGAAGTCTGATAAGAAGTCTGACAGCAAGAAGACAGCGAAAAAGTCTGATAAGAAAAAGTCCGGCAAGAATCCTTTTAAGTCAATCGGCAGTTTCTTCAAGAGTGTACGCAGCGAAGGCAAGAAGGTCGTATGGCCGAAGCCGTTAGAGGTGCTGAAGAATACACTGGTAGTTCTGGTTGTTATTCTGATCCTCGGCTTGATCATCTTCGGTATTGACCAGGCGCTCACCCAAGGTATGAAGGGTATCAAAAAGTTAGCGGAGGAGCAGACAACTGTTGCTGAAACCGTTGACGATACGGATGACTCTTTAGATTTTTCGAGCCTTCTGAGCGATGATACTGCAGAGGACGATGCCGCTGTAGAGGAGGCTACCGAAGCTGACGCAGAGGCTACTGAGGCTGACGCAGAAGGCGAGAGCGAGGAGCTGGATTCCTCTGCTGACGACGGTCTGACTTCTGAGGAAACGACCGCAGAGGCTGCTGACTAATCAATAAGCAAGGAGGCTTCTGATGGACGAAGCAAGATGGTATATTGCTCATACGTTTTCCGGCTATGAAAACAAGGTAGCAAGCGACCTTAAAATTAAGGTAGAAAATCAGAATCTTACCGATATGATTCAGGATATCCGCATCCCTACGGAAACCGTAATTGAAATTAAGGATGACGGAACCAAAAAGGAAATCGAAAGAAAGCTGTTTCCGAGCTACATCTATATTAAGATGGTCATGACGGACGATACCTGGTACGTGGTGCGTAATACCAGAGGCTGCGCAGGCTTCGTCGGTCCTGAGGGAAAGCCGGTGCCGCTGACCGAGGACGAGGTCAGACGCGCGCTGGGTGAGGAGATCGTTCAGATCGAGGTTGCTTATCAGGTAGGCGACGTCGTGAATGTGATCGACGGTCCGCTGGAGGGCTTCTCCGGTACGGTCGAGTCGCTTGATCTCGCCAACAACAGCGCACAGGTGATCGTTTCCATGTTCGGGCGCGACACAGCAGTTGATTTCGAGCTTGACCAGCTTGAAAAGGTCGACGACTAATTTTATTTCAGTAATACGTGACGCAGTCACTTTTACCGTATCATACTATTTATAGTGTTTTACGCGTGGGAGGAGCGCTAAGCGCTTCGCCAATTACCACATTTTTAGGAGGAAAAAATTATGGCTCAAAAGGTAGTAGGTTTAATTAAACTTCAAATCCCTGCAGGCAAGGCAACGCCGGCGCCGCCGGTTGGCCCTGCACTTGGTCAGCACGGTGTTAACATCGTTGCATTCACAAAAGAATTTAACGAGAGAACAAAGAACGACGTGGGTCTTATCATTCCCGTTGTGATCACCGTTTATGATGACCGTTCATTCACCTTTATTACAAAGACACCACCAGCTGCTGTTCTGATTAAGAAGGCGTGCGGTATTGAAACGGCTTCGGGCGTTCCGAACAAGAACAAGGTTGCTACCATCTCTAAGGCTGATGTCCAGAAGATTGCAGAAACCAAGATGCCTGACCTGAATGCTGCTTCTCTGGAAGCTGCCATGTCAATGATCGCAGGTACAGCTCGCAGCATGGGTATAGTAGTAGAAGACTAATTCCCTTGTGGGAGGAAAAATCCGATTAACCACTGGAGGTAATTTATATGAAACACGGAAAGAAATTTCAGGATAGCGCAAAGTTAGTGGATCGCGCTAATTTATATTCAACCACCGAAGCTCTCGAGCTCGTACAGAAGACCGCAAAGGCTAAGTTCGACGAAACCGTTGAGGTTCATGTTCGTCTCGGCGTTGACGGCCGTCATGCTGACCAGCAGGTCAGAGGCGCTGTTGTTCTGCCAAACGGAACCGGTAAGGACGTCAGAGTTGCCGTATTCGCTAAGGGCGATCTGGCTAAGGCTGCTCAGGAAGCCGGTGCTGACATCGTCGGTGATGCTGACCTCGTTCAGAAGATCCAGGGCGGCTGGATGGATTTCGATGTAGCCGTTGCTTCTCCTGACATGATGGGCTTTGTTGGCCGTCTCGGTAAGATCCTCGGCCCCCGTGGCTTAATGCCGTCACCGAAGGCCGGTACTGTTACGCCGAACGTAGCACAGGCTGTTAAGGACGCAAAGGCCGGTAAGATCGAATACCGTCTTGACAAAACCAACATCATTCACTGCCCGATCGGTAAGGTAAGCTTTGGTACCGAAAAGCTGCATGAGAACTTCAATGCGCTGCTTGACGCGATCATTAAGGCTAAGCCGGAAGCTGCTAAGGGTCAGTACGTAAGATCCTGCGCTGTGGCTTCTACCATGGGCCCCGGCATCAGAATCAACCCGAACAAGGTTGGCTCCGCTGCTGAATAAACTGCAAAAATATAACCGCTTCATTTTGAAGCGGTTTATTTTTTTGCTTACTTCTGCTGGTACCGTTCGCGGATATCGGTCTGACCGAGTATATAATCGATACTGACATTGTGAATGTGCGCAAGCTTGATGAGAATGGAGGTGGGAACATCGTTCTCACCGGTCTCGTATTTAGAATAGCCTGTTTGAGACATTCCCAGCATTTTGGCCATGGCGGTTTGGTTGATGTCAAGGTCTTCTCTAAGGTCTCTGATTCGTGGATACATATCATCACCTCCTTATAGCGCAAACGCAATATAGTAGCTGGTATCAAAAGCTTGAAAATACAGTTATATTCTGTCCATTATAATAAGGGCTATCGTTCTCCCAGTACAATTATCAGTTGTATCTAAATTTTCAATAAAAATTTTAATATATTTCATTTTTACACTTGACTTTTAACCTGAAACAGGTTAAACTGTATCCGATAGATATTCTTCACTATCGCTATTACTATATTTTGATAAGGAGGAAAAGATGATGAAGAAGAAAATCATTTCATTGTTTCTTTCAGTGGTAATGGTTCTCACGATGATTCCGACTTTCGCAGTGCCTGTATTTGCTGCGCAAAGCTGCGATCATATCTTTACCGAAGAGAACCTTCCTGATGAAAACAATGAATTCTGGGATACTCATAGTGCAGATGAGTATTTCGTTGGTTCAAGTTCACTCATCGGCGCTGAAGTTCCTGCTTCTTGTACAGAAGACGGATGGAAATTAAGAAAGTCATCGGATACGGGCTTCTGCGTGGTATGTGGACAGTTCCTTTATAACGGTGAAACGATTACTGTTCCGCCTGAAGCAGAGGACACAAGAACTCCTGCTACCGGTCATAATTTTGATGATGGCGAAGAGCTTTCACCGGCTACCTGTATGGAGCCTGCCTATCATCAGTGTGCAAACATCAACTATCGGTTAAAGGTGACGCAGGATGATGAGGGAATTTATTCTGCCACTCTGATTGCTGAGCCGTGTGACGCAGCTGATTATGTAGGCGAGGCCTTGGGTCACATTCCCGGCGAGCCCTATGAAGAAAACCGCATTGAGCCTGCTGACTGCACAACCGATGGCTCGTATGACCTCGTTACAAAATGCGAGAGATGCGGCGAAGTAATCGACAGAGATACACAAGCAATTCCTGCTGCCGGTCATGTCTACACAAAGGTTGAAGCCGTTGAGCCAACCTGTAAGGGCGAAGGCAAAGAAGGCAACATAGAGTATTATACCTGCGAAAATTGCGACAAGCTGTTTGTTTACGACGAGGAAGCTGATACATATAACGAAGTAACTGAGGCTGACGTTGTACTCACAGTTGAGCACGAGTGGGAGCTGGTGGAAGAGCAGGATGCTACCTGTGACTATCCGGGCTATAAAAAGTATATATGCTCCAGATGCGGTGACCAGAAGGTGGATACCATTGATCAGTTAGAGCATCATATCCTTGATCCTGAGGTAATTCAGGAGCTTGACTGCTGGCATGACGGTATTTACAGAGGTGTCTGCGAATATTGCGGTAAGACTGTTACAGTAGTAGAAAAGACACCGGGCCATCAGTTTGAGCTGGTGGAAACAGTCGACGCTACCTGCGAGGAGTATGGCTACAAGCTTTACAGATGTAACGTATGCGGCACAGAATATAAGGAAATGCTTGCGCCGATCGGACATGATTGGGAAGAAAGAGAAATTGTTGCTGCTACTTGTGAGACAGAAGGCTATACGCTTGAAGTATGTAAAAATGATGAAAGTCATACAAGAAACACAAATGTAACTCCTGCTCTTGGCCATGTTGAAGGTGAGCCACAGTATGAAAACTTTGTCAACTGCGAGATGTTGGAGGATGGTACTGTCGTGTCCACCAGCTGTAAAGAAGCAGGTTCTTACGACATTGTCATTTACTGTACAAGGGAGGAAAACGGTTGCGGTTTCAAAGAGCTTTCAAGAAATACAGTTAACGTTGATCCTGCAGGTCATGACTGGCAAGAAGAAATAAGCGAAAGAAGATATCCGACTTGTACAGAGGACGGCAGAAACGTTTATGTATGCAGACGTTGCGGTGAAAGATTTGTTGAGCCGGTAGATAAGCTTGGTCACACCTTTGAGAGCGACGATCCGACGCTGCTGATTGAAGTAGCAAACTGCGTACACGGCGACATTTATGAATGCCAGAGACCGTTAATTGACGTGAAAACCGGTGAAGAGACTGGCGAGATCTGCGGCGAAATCTTTGAAGACGAGGATTCCATTAATTACGATTTGACCTTTACCGCTGACAGCGATATTCAGATTGATGAGAATGGTGCTCCGGTAAATGTTAATGATGCTGCCTCTAATAATGATCCTTATTATACCACTGAGAACGGTAATAAGACAATCTATGGTGACAATGCAACCGGTAAGACAATTTTCCAGATTCCGACCGAAGAAATCAATGCATTCCCGGAAGACACAGCAATCTACGTATCCAACACCGGTTTCTTTGAGGTGGACTACGGTACAGATGAAGACGGCAGACTGCTGACAGGTCATATCTATGACATTGAGTATGTTCCTGCGAGATGCGAATATGACGCATATTTCATTGCAACTTGCGTTAGAGATGAATATATCGAAGCGCTTGATGAAGACAGAAATTGTCCGTATCCTGATGCTGAAACCGCTAAAAACGAGCAGTTCCTTGTTGTAATCCCGAATACGGCTACCGGTCACAGATGGGCGCTCAGAGATGACGGCTCTAATGTTGATCCGCACTGCACTACCGACGGCACAAGACATTGGTATTGCTTAAACGATCATAACCACGTTTACACCGAAAAGCTGCCGGCAACCGGCCATAATTATCAGCTGGTTGATACGGTTCCGGCTACCTGCGGTGAGGATGGTTATGAATTATACCGTTGCTTCAACGAGGCTGACGATAACGATCTCGACAGCTCTCACGGCGATATCTGCGGCGATGAGTACAAGAAGATCATTCCGGCTACCGGCGCGCACAAGTACACGGTTGAACGTGTGGCGGCTACCTGCACGGAAGACGGTTATGATAAGTATACCTGTACGGTATGCGGCCATTCTTATGAAGTAGCGACGACGCCGGCAAAGGGCCACGATTGGCAGATCACCGGCACGACTGCTGCTACCTGCACCGAGGAAGGCTTTGACACTTATACCTGTAAGGTTTGCAACGCTACTTACAATAAGAAGACCACACCGGCTCTCGGCCACGAGTGGAAGGTCGTTGGCACCGTTGCTGCTACCTGCGCTACAGAGGGCTATGACATCTACAAGTGCACCAGATGCGAGGATACTTTCAATAAGGTAACAACGCCGAAACTGGCACACGAGTTTGTGGTAGTAAGCTTTACGGAGCCTACCTGCACCTCTTACGGTTATCACACCTATCAGTGCGTGAATTGCGATGTTACCTATAACGGCGACTATGTTGCCAAGTTAGAGCATCATTTTGTTGCGGATGTTGTTGCACCTACCTGCACGGAAGAGGGTTATACTTATTACACCTGTGATGTTTGCGGTGAGACAAGAAAGAACGCTGACGGTTCTCTCTATGAGACCGACATCACTAAGGCTGTTCCGCACGTTCTGAACACGGTTTACACCGTTGCGCCGACTTGCGGCGAGGACGGCAAAAAGGTATCCAAGTGCGTTAATTGCGATTATATTCAGGAGGAAGTGATTCCTGCCACCGGCAACCATCAGTATAACGAAACCGTTACGAAGCAGCCGACCTGCGCAGAAACCGGTATTCTTACCTACACCTGCTCTGTCTGCGGCTACTCCTATACCGAAGAGCTTCCGAAGGTTGACGATCATCAGTACAGCACTACTGTTAAGGTAGCAGCTGACTGCGGCAACGACGGTATCCTTCTCCATAAGTGCGATATCTGCGGTGAAGAATTTGAAACAGTTATCCCAGCAACCGGCGATCATCAGTATGACGAAGCCGTTACGAAGCAGCCGACCTGCGCAGAAACCGGTATTCTTACCTATACCTGCTCTGTCTGCGGCTACTCCTATACCGAAGAGCTTCCGAAGGTTGACGATCACCAGTACTCTGATGTAGTGATTGAACCGGCAACCTGCGGTGCTGACGGAATTATGAATCACGTTTGTGATATCTGCGGTGAAGAATACACAACCGTTATTCCTGCAACCGGCGATCATACTTATAATGAAACTGTTGTTCTCGAGCCGACTGCTGATAACGAAGGATTAAAGGTTTACGAATGCTCAGAGTGTGGCTACACTTATGAGGAAGAAATCGAATCTCTGATTATCAACGGCTGGTACAGAGAGCCTGAAACCGGCAAGTGGACCTTCCGTGAAAACAGCGCAAAGCGTCGCGGTTGGCTGAACTTTGCCAGCGCAACCGATAATAATACTTGGTATTATCTTGGCACCGACGGCTACATGGTAACCGGTTGGAACCGCATCGACGGCAAGTGGTACTATTTCGACCTCTATGGCGTTATGGCTAAGGGTTGGCAGAAGATCGGCGGCAAGTGGTACTTCTTTGACAAGACCAACGGCGACATGAAGACCGGTTGGGTCAAGGACGGTAATAACTGGTATTATTTCAATAATTCCGGTTCAATGGTTACCGGCTGGAAGAAGATCGGAAACACTTGGTACTATTTCAATGCCTCCGGCTCCATGGCCACCGGCTGGAAGAAGATCGGCTCTTCTTGGTACTACTTTAACAATTCCGGTTCTATGAGAACCGCCAACCTTACCTACAAGGGCAAGGTCTATAAGTTTGC
The DNA here is from genome assembly GCA_017463985.1 of Eubacterium sp. Lineage (GTDB taxonomy): Bacteria > Bacillota > Clostridia > Oscillospirales > Acutalibacteraceae > Eubacterium_R. The sequence continues at coordinate 26,897 of JAFUEH010000023.1, forward strand.
GAATTCCGGCGCTTGCGTAAATCCGTAAGCTTTTTCGGAAGATAATCATATCTCCGTTTCGTATCTTGGGAGGGCAGCCGAAAGGCTGCTCTTTCCACTTTAAATTTGAAAAAAGTGTTGACAAAGATAATTCTTTGTTATATAATACATTCGCTGTTCAACCAAAGACAGTAGGTGTCGAAAGATATAATAGCGCGTTGCGCTGCCTGCCGAGGAATGAGCATTATATAAGCGAGCATCGCTATGACTATGTAATGTTGTGCATTCTGAGGATATCGGGATGCACTTTTATTTTTGGATAGACAGCTCCAAGTCCTGAGTAGTCAGGCAAATAATGATGGAGGTAAGCTAATCAAATGCCAAGTACAGTAGTTCTTGAAAAGAAAAAGGCACAGGTTGCTGCGCTGACTGACAGAATTAAGGGCTCCTGCGCAGGTGTTGTTGTTGAGTACAAGGGTATCAATGTGGCGGATGACACAAAGCTCCGTAAAGAGCTGCGTGAGGCCGGCGTTGTTTACACCGTAGTCAAGAACTCCATTCTGCAGCGTGCCGCAGAAAATGCGGGCTTAGAGCTGGAAGGCTCTGTTCTGGAAGGCACCACCGCTGTGGCGACCAGCGAAGAGGATTATGTAGCTGCTGCTCGTATCCTGAATACCTATGCTGAAAGACACGATAATTTCAATATCAAGACAGGTTATCTTGATGGCGCGATTATCGACAATGCTAAGATCATTTCTCTTGCAAAATTACCTTCAAGAGAAATCCTTCTGGCAACCGTATGCAACGCATTCAATGCACCGATTTCTGCTTTTGCCCGTGTCGTACAGGCGATCGTAGACGAAGGCGGCATCGAGGAATGTCTTGCAAAAAAGGCTCCTGCTGAGGAGGCTCCTGCTGAGGAAGCCGCTCCGGCGGAGGAAACCGCTCCTGCAGCGGAAGCACCGGCTGAAGAAACAGCTGAATAATTTATTTTAATAATATCTAAACGGAGGAAATAAAAATGGCAGCAGAAAACATTAATGCAATCATTGAGCAGCTTAAGACTCTCACCGTTCTTGAGCTTTCAGAGCTTGTACACGCAGTAGAGGAAGAATTCGGCGTAAGCGCAGCAGCGGCAGTTGCAGTAGCAGCTCCGGCTGACGGTGGCGCAGCAGCTGAGGCAGAGCAGACCGAGTTTGATGTAATTCTTACATCTGCCGGCGCATCCAAGATTCCGGTAATCAAGGCCGTTCGTGAGGCTACAGGTCTTGGCCTTAAGGAAGCAAAGGCTGTTGTTGACGGCGCTCCTGCTCCTGTTAAGGAAGCTATCTCTAAGGCTGACGCTGAGGCTCTCAAGGAAGCTCTTGAGGCAGCAGGCGCAACTGTTGAGATCAAGTAATTTAGCTTATCTATCATGAGGGGCTGACTCACAAAAGTGGGTCAGCCCTTTTTATGCGTTGTTACGACAATCGGAATTTACAAACGCCGTCGTTTGTGTTATAATGCAGTCGGTGATAGTATGATAAAGCAAATAAAGCATATACTGAAAGCGATCCTACGTTTTTTCTTTTTGGATTTGGAGATACCGCGCGTGTACCGCAAGGCGGCCAAGCAGCCGGTTGACAAAAATAAGATCGTGTTTATCGAGGTGCGCTTTCCCAAAATTACGGACAGCTTTCGCTTGCTGTATGACGCGCTGTGCAGCCGTGAGGATTTAACGGTAAAGACGCATTATTTCTTGAATTTTACCGTATCACTGCCCGCTTATCGCAAACGCGTATTGGCGGCCGTTAGGGATATGGCTACGGCTGGTGTCGTGTTCATCAACGACGCTTCCACTGCGGTGGCGGCTGTGCCGCTGCGTGAGGAAACAAAGCTGATCAATGTATGGCACGCCTGCGGCGCTTTCAAAAAATTCGGGCTTTCAACGGCGGAGCTGTTGTTTGGAGACAACGCAAAGGAACAGAAAAAGCATCCTAACTATAACCATCAGACGCTGGTGACTGTCAGCTCACCGGAGGTTGTGTGGGCGTATGAGGAGGCTATGGGCATCCCGTCGGGCAGCGGCGTTGTACTGCCGCTCGGTATCAGCAGAACCGATGTGTTCTACGACGGCGCCTTTATTGAAAAGGCACGGGCGGACGTGGCGGCAGCTTTTCCCATGGCAGCCGACAAAAAAATCATACTGTATGCGCCGACCTTCCGCGGCAGGGTCAAGGAGGCTACGTCACCGGACAAGCTGGACATCGGGGCATTTTACGAAGCCTTTGGGGACGAATATGTGCTGCTCATGAAGCATCATCCGTTTGTCAAAAAGCCGCCGGTGATTCCTGAAAAATACCGTGGTTTTGCCTGCGATGTCACCAAAACTGCTGCGATCGAGTCGCTGCTTTGCTGCGCCGACATCTGTATTTCCGATTACAGCTCCCTTGTTTTTGAATATTCACTGTTTGAAAAACCGATACTGTTCTTTGCCTACGACTTAGAGGAGTATTTTGATTGGCGCGGCTTTTATTACGATTACCGTGAGCTGGCGCCCGGACTGATTGCGCGTTCTAACGAAGAAATGATCGATTATATCCGCCATCTTGACGCACGCTTTGACCGCAACGCGGTACAGCAGTTCCGCCGGCGCTTTATGAGCGCGTGCGACGGCCATGCGACGGAGCGCATCATCGACTACGCGTTAAATTAATTGACATTATAGGCGCGGTATATTATAATATTATCGCACAAAATGAAAGGAGTCAGCTTATGACATACGGTGTAATTTTAGCGGGCGGCGTCGGCTCAAGAATGGGCGGCGACAAGCCGAAGCAGTACCTCAGTGTAAAAGGTAAACCGATTATTATTTATACAATCGAAAAATTCTTTACGGTTCCTGCGTTTGAAAAAATTATTGTTCTCTGCCCGAAAAAGTGGGTCGAGCATACCAAGAACCTGATCGAAAAGCATATTGCGCCTGCCGCTGATAAAATTGCGGTCATTGAAGGCGGCGATACCAGAAACGAGACGATTATGAACGCCATCAAGTTTATTGAGGCGGAGGGTAAGCTCGATGAGGACACCGTTATCGTAACGCATGACAGTGTGCGCCCGTTTGTGACGCACCGGATCATCACCGAGAATATTGCCGCTGCACAGGCTTACGGCGCGTGCGATACGGTGGTGCCGGCGACGGATACGATCGTAGAGGCACGTGACAACAAGGTCATTACCTATATCCCTGACCGCTCCAAGATGTACCAGGGGCAGACGCCGCAGTCTTTTAAGGCGCTGAAGCTCAAGGAGATGTATGAGTCCCTTTCCGAGGACGAAAAGAGTATTCTGACGGATGCGGCTAAGATCTTTGTGATCAAGGGCGAAAAGGTCGCCTTAGTACAAGGCGAAACCTATAATATGAAGATTACCTATCCCTACGATCTGAGAGTTGCAAAGTCACTGCTGGAGGATGAGGCTGATGATTAATACCGTTTACCGTTTGGTAGCGCCGCGACGCTTTGAAATAGCGTTTGAGGATATTAACCTGTTCGGTGACAATGCCATCGTCAGGCCTACCAATCTGTCTATCTGTAATGCCGATATGCGCTATTACCTCGGCACGCGTGATGCAAAGGTGCTGGCCGAAAAGTTGCCGATGGCGCTGATTCATGAGGGTATCGGTGAGGTGCTGTATGATCCGACCGGCAGCTATCAGCCGGGGGACCTGGTCGTGATGGTTCCGAATATGCCGCTTGAGGAGGATGCGTACATCGGTGAAAACTACCTGCGCTCCTCTAAGTTCTGCGGTTCCTCCATGGACGGCTTTTTACAGGAGTTTGTCGAGATCTCTCCCAAAAGACTGGTTAAGCTGCCGCAGGATATTGACCGCAATGTGGCAGCATTTACCGAAATCGTTTCCGTTTCTGTTCACGCCATTTCGCGCTTTGAAAAATTCTCTCATGCGCGCAAGGACGTGATCGGTGTGTGGGGCGACGGTAATCTTGGCTATATCACCTCGCTGTTTTTGAAATACACCTATCCCGATTCCAAAATCGTTGTATTCGGTACGGTGAGAGAAAAGCTCAACGATTTCACCTTCGCGGATGAAACACACCTGGTGAACGAGGTGCCGGAGGGCTTTGCCATGGACCACGCGTTTGAATGTGTCGGCGGTAACGGCAGCCCGATTGCGATTGAGCAGATCATCGGCCTGATCAAGCCGGAGGCAACGATTTCTATCCTTGGCGTCAGCGAATATCCGGTGCCCATTAATACCCGTATGATTTTGGAAAAAGGACTGCGCGTGTTCGGTTCCTCCCGTTCCGGTGTGAAGGATTTTCAGAAAACCGTGGAGATGTACGTCAAGCATCCGGAAATCATCGATTACCTCGGTAACCTTGTCAGCTCTGTGAATGTTGTCAGAACGACGTCTGACATCAAAGAGGCTTTTGAAAAGGATACGCGCAAGGCGTTCGGCAAGGTGATCATGAAGTGGGAAGAGTAGACCGGTAGCGAATGGCAAATCGTTGGCAGTAAGCGGCGGCAGTGCTGTAAAGCAGCACCGGCGGCTGCTTACTGCTGTGTACAATAGGATAATATGACTGCTACCGAGTAGTGCTCACTGTGTTTCGTTAGGTCTTTGAAGAACACAGTCGGGTGCTTTTTTTATAGGAGAGCCAATGAACCATAATCCGTTCAGAAAACTAAATAAAAGGGAATGGCTGCTGTGGGGCGTTTCAATGGCGGTAATTGCCGTCTCTTCTGCGATCGCAGGGACTGAAGGCTGGCTCAGTACGCTGGCTTCCTTGGTGGGCGTTACGGCGCTGATTTTTATTGCGAAGGGTGATGTCTACGGACAGGTGCTGACGATCGTGTTCAGCCTGCTTTACGGGATCGTATCACTGCGCTTTCACTATTGGGGCGAGCTGATCACCTATATGGGAATGACGCTGCCGGCAGCAGTGGTAACCTTGATCACCTGGCTGAAGCATCCGTACCGCGATACCGACGAGGTGGAGGTGGCGCGCCTTACGCCGAAAAAGCTGGTTGCGGTGCTGCTGCTTTCCGGCGCCGTGACCGCAGGCTTCTATTTTATTCTGAAAGCGCTGGCAACACCGAATTTGGCTGTCAGTACCGTATCGGTTTTTACCAGCTTTGCTGCTTGTATGCTGTTGATACTGCGCTTGCCTTATTATGCCGTTGCTTATGCGGCGAATGATGTGGTGCTGATCGTTTTATGGGTGCTGGCCAGCGTCAGTGATCGGCGTTATTTGCCGATGGTGCTGTGCTTTGTCATGTTCCTGGTGAATGATCTGTACGGCTTTGTCAGCTGGCGTAGGATGCGTAAGCGCCAGCGTGTTGATTAATTTGTGTTTTTATGTATAATAAAATTGGTGATAACAATGAAAAAAATTGCGGTAATCAATGATTTGTCCGGCTTCGGAAAATGCTCGCTGACGGCGGCGCTGCCGGTCATCGCGGCGCACGGGCTGCAGGCCTGTCCGCTGCCGACAGGTGTGTTCTCCAACCAGACGGGCTATGATAGCTTTAAAAGCGTAGATTTAACCGAGTCTATGCAAGGCTTCATCGATGAGTGGAAAAAGCTTTCTGTGACGTTTGACGGCATTTTGACGGGTTTTATTCCCAACAGTCGGCAGGGAGCGGTCCTGGCACGCTTCATTCAGGATTTTAAAACGGATCAGACGGTGGTTGCCGTCGACCCGATTATGGGTGACGACGGCGCTGTGTATCCTTGCTATGACGGCGACAGCATCGCCGCTGTGAAACAACTGGCTGCGATGGCTGACATGATCACGCCGAACTTGACGGAGCTGGCGCTCTTGTGTGATCAAGATCCGGGGAAGCCGTACTCACCGGAGGAGATCTGCGCCATGTCGGCAGCCCTGCCTGCCGAGATCGTGATCACGACGGGCATCCCTGTCAGTGATCAGGCGCTGGCCAACGCGGTGTATGATCACGGGCACTTTCGGCTGTTGACCGTGAAACGGCTGGGGCAGCATTTTTCGGGAACAGGGGATATCTTCTCCGCCTTTGTTCTCAGCGAATACCTGAACGGCGCCGGCGTGTTTGAAGCCGTGGAGCGTGCCTCCGCCTTCATTGAACGGGCGATAGCGGAAACCCTGAAGCATGAACCCGAGCAGCACTATCATCCGGACGGCATTGCCTTTGAAACACTGTTAACAATGAAAGACTGAAAGGTGTTTGACAGACGCTTCGGTATACAAAAAGTCAATAAAAAAAGAAGAATGCCCGAGTCTAACACCCGGGCATTCCCCTCTCTGTCTATAACAAACTATAGGAGGACAGGTTACTCAAAGCGGTTGCGGCTCCGCCTTGAGTGCTCACTCAGTATAATTGAATTTTCACAAAATGTCAAGCAAAATGTCGAATTTCTTTGCACAAACTTACTAAACGGAGTGAATATTATTACATTTTGTGAATTTTATCAAAACAACGGTTTGCTCTTCAAGTGTACATTTTTTTGACCGTTTCTTTTTTTGCCTCTTGACATAGAACAAACGTTCTATTAAAATAATAATTGACAGACGTGATATTCCACTCCTCACGGCTGTTAAATTTTCAACGAGAAAGAAGGGCAGAAGATGACATTGGATGAATTGGCTCGTGAATACGAGGCGCAGTTCCTGTTGGCGCAGGCCAAGCTTGACGGATTGGCACCGCTGCTGTGTATCTACAGCGGCAAGCGGCTGAAGGAGCTGCGAAGGAAAATGTTGATTTATTACGATATGGCTTGTGAATGCAGATATACCGCATCACTGCTCAGACAATATTATGAGGATGACGGCGAATGAAGGATTTTGTGGAAGCGTTTTATTATGACGCGGTGGAGGAGGAAGGTGGCTATGACGCAAGGCGTGCGCAGCACAAGGCATTTGCGGCGGTGATTCCTTTGCTGATGGAGCGTGAGCTGACGGAACGGCAGGAGGTCTGCCTGCGGTATCATTACGTTTACGGTAAAAGCCAGTCAGAGATTGCCGCGCTGTTAAAACTCTCTCAGCCCACCGTTTCGCGGCATATCCGGACGGCAAAGGCAATCCTGAATAATGAGCTTGCCTATTGCTATGCCGCTGTTTACACGGCGCTGGATGAATATGACCGGCTGGCAGGCTGAGAGTATATGAACGGACAGGGACGTACGGCGAAGGCTGTGCGTTCCGCGGTCCGGAATTGTATCACTGATTTATTTTATGTTCATGAGCGGATTTGCGTGTTTGCAAATTCGCTTTATTTATTATTAAAATTACTGAAAAATATTGCATTAGCCCTGCTTGTATGATAAAATATTACCGACTAAAAATCTGTGAAAGGCAGGATATTTGAATGAAAAAATTAAAGGTTGGTATTATCGGTGCAGGCAGAATCGGACAGGTGCATGCCAAGTCTATCACCTATCACATTCCGCAGGCTGAAATTGTGGCGATTTCAGACATCTATGTGGAGGGCGCCAAAAAAGTGGCAGAGGCGCTCGGTATTCCCGCTTATTATGAGGATTATCATGAGATCCTTAATAATCCCGAGATCGAGGCGGTGCTGATCTGCTCCTCTACCGATACGCACGCAGATATCGCCTGCGAAGCGGCGGAGGCCGGCAAGCATATCTTCTGCGAAAAGCCGGTTGACTTAACGGTTGCGAAGATCAAGAAGGTAATTGCCGCTGTCGAAAAGGCCGGCGTTAAGCTGCAGATCGGCTTTAACAGACGGTATGATCATAACTTTGCGCATATTAAAGCGCTGGCTGACGAGGGTAAGCTCGGCAACCTGCAGACGATCAAAATCACCTCCCGTGATCCTGAGCCGCCGGCTATTGAATACGTAAAGGTTTCCGGCGGTATCTTCTTGGATATGACGGTGCATGATTTTGATATGGCGCGTTTTATCGGCGGCGAGGTAGAAGAGGTCTACGCTAACGCTACCGTGATGGTAGACGAGGCGATCGGTGAAGCCGGTGATGTGGATACTGCGCTGGTAGCGCTGAAGTTCAAGAGCGGTGCGATCGGCGTGATCGATAACTGCCGCAAGGCCTGCTACGGATATGATCAGCGCCTGGAGGTATTCGGCTCAGGCGGTCAGGCAAGCGCTGCGAACGACACGCCGACCAACGTTGCTTATATCAACGAAAACGGCAATGTGACCGATAAGCCGCTGTACTTTTTCCTTGAGAGATATATGCAGTCCTTTACCGACGAGATGACCGAGTTCATTGACGCTGTGGTGAATGATAAGGAGACAAAGACGACGGTGAACGACGGTCTGGAGGCGCTGCGTCTCGGCTTAGCAGCCAAGCTTTCTGTTGCGGAGCACAGACCGGTGAAGCTGTCTGAAATTGAAGCATAATTGAGGTAAGCTATGAAACGTGAAAGATTAACGATGTCACAGGCGCTCGTACGGTTCCTGGACAATCAGTATATTGAAATGGACGGCGTGGAAACTAAGTTCGTGTCCGGTATTTTCGGTATTTTCGGCCACGGCTGCGTGGTCGGCGTCGGTCAGGCGTTGGAGCAGGGCGGCCACAGCCTGAAATTCTATCAGGGCAAGAATGAGCAGAACATGGCTTTAGCGGCGGTAGCTTATGCCAAGCAGATGGACCGTAAGGCCATTATTCCGTGTGTTTCCTCGATCGGCCCGGGTGCGACCAATATGGTTACGGCGTGCGGCTGTGCTACGGCGAACAGGATTCCGCTGTTAGTGCTCCCCGGCGATACCTTTGCCTGTCGGCAGCCTGATCCGGTTTTACAGCAGGCTGAGTTTTTTGATAACTACGGCAGGACTGTTACCGATGCCTTTAAGGGCGTTTGCCATTACTTTGACAGGATCAACCGTCCCGAGCAGCTGATGACTGCCTGCCTGAACGCGATGCGCGTGCTGACCGACCCGGCGGACACCGGCGCGGTTTGTCTGGCTATGCCGCAGGATGTAGAGGGCGAGGCTTATGACTATCCAGAGCACTTCCTGCAAAAGCGTGTTTGGCACCTTGACCGTCGACCGATCAGCCTCTCTCAGCTGGAGAGAGCTGTCGAGCTGATCAAGGCGGCCAAAAAACCGATCTTAGTTTGCGGCGGCGGCGTACGTTACAGCGAAGCCGAGGAAGAGCTACTGGCGCTGGCGGAGGCGCATCATATCCCGATCACCGAAACGCAGGCCGGTAAGGGTCTCATCGACTGGCAGCATCCGCTGAATCTCGGCGGTATCGGCGTGACCGGCGGCAAGGCGGCCAACGTGATTGCCCGTGATGCGGACCTGATCATCGGCGTAGGCACCAGATTTTCCGACTTCACCACCTCGTCCAAATGGCTGTTCAACGAGGACAGAAAGGTGCTCGGCATCAACATCTGTCCGTTCGACGCTTACAAGATGGACGCGGAGGCGATCATCGCTGACGCAAGAGAAGCGCTGGTAGCGATCGACGAGGCGCTGGCTGACTATCAGACAGCCTATACCGATGAAATCGAAAAGGCCAAGACCGAGTGGGACGCCATCGTAGACGAGTTCTATTCAACCGAGCTGCCCGGCGGCCTGAATCAGACGCTGGCGCTGGGTATTATCAACGAATTCATGGATGCCGAGGATATTGCGCTTGGCTCTGCCGGCTCGCTGCCCGGCGATATGCAGCGCTTATTCAGACCGAAGAACCGTGGTACCTACCACATGGAATACGGTTATTCCAATATGGGCTATGAGGTCAACGGCGCGCTCGGCGCTAAGCTGGCAAAGCCGGAGGCAGAGGTGTATACCTTCTGCGGCGACGGTTCCTTCCTGATGGGTCACAGCGAGCTGTACACCGCACTGCAGGAGGGCTTAAAGATCAACGTCTGCCTGTTCGACAACATGGGCTGGGGCTGTATCGAAAACCTGCAGAATAATCAGGGAACCGATACGTTCGGTACGGTGTTCCGCGCCAGAAATCCCGTGACCGGTATGCTCGACGGCGCAGAGATCGATCCTGATTTTGCAAAAATTGCCGAGGGCTACGGCGCAAAGGGCTATACCTGCCGTACCTCTGAGGAGCTGCGTGCTGCCCTGGCGGATGCGAAAAAGCAGGACAGAGCCTGTTTGTTTGACATTAAGGTACTGCCAAAGACAATGACGCCCGGCTTTGAAAGCTGGTGGAGAGTGGGCGTTGCGGAGGTTTCAAAGAGCGAGACCGTAGCGGCTGCTTACGAGGATATGCAAAAGCATATTGCCGAAACGTTTGATTATTAATAGCGACGGAGGAATCAACTATGTTAAATCCTGATAAAGTAAAGCTGGCGATCGCGCCGATCGGCTGGACAAATGACGATATGCCTGATCTTGGCGCGGAAAACACCTTTGAGCAGTGCGTGTCAGAAATGGCACTGGCGGGCTTTAAGGGCAGCGAGATCGGTAATAAATACCCGAGCGATCCGGACGTGTTAAAGAAATATCTTGACATCAGAGGTCTGCAGATCTGCAACGCCTGGTTTTCTTCTTACCTCACCTCAAAGCCTTATGAGGAAACGATCGAGGCCTTCAAGGCGCACTGTGATAAGCTCTACAAGCTCGGCGCCAAGGTGATCGGCGCTTCGGAGCAGGGTAATTCTATTCAGGGCGATCTGACCAAATCCATTTTGGAGGAAAAGCCGTATTACACCGATGAGGAGTGGGCAATCGTTGCCAAGGGCTTTAATGAAATGGGCGCTTATGCCAAGTCCAAGGGAATGTATTTCACCGTGCATCATCACATGGGAACAGGCGTTCAGACGGTGGAGGAAATCGACAAGCTGATGGAGATCACTGACCCTGAGCTGGTTTATCTTCTGTTTGATTCGGGTCACCTGACCTTTGCCGGTATTGATCCGGTACCGGTATTAAAGAAATATGTGAACAGAATCAAGCACGTTCACCTGAAGGATGTCCGCATGGATGTTTACAACAACCTGGTAGTACCGCAGAAGATGAGCTTCCTCGACGCTGTCAGAGCCGGTGTGTTTACTGTACCGGGCGACGGTGATGTAGACTTTAAGCCGATCTTTGATATTCTGGACGAAGCCGGCTACGAGGGCTGGGTCGTTGTAGAGGCTGAACAGGATCCTGCCAAGGCGAATCCGTTTGAATATGCGGTGAAGGCGCGCAAATATATCCGCGAGAACACCGGTCTTTAATAAATCTTTAACAAAATTCAAAGACTATCTTAATTTTTTAAAAGATAGTCTTTTTTTGTTGCAATTTTCTATTTTTGTGTATATAATATGGAGCTGCTGACAAATAATAAAATAATATGCGAGCCACCGGAGGGCTCGCCTGTCGGAGGACCCATGGCATATACTTCGTTTTTATGGTTTTTCGTTTTCTTCCTAGGAACGTACCTTTTATATATCGTTATTCCGAAAAATTGGAAGTGGCTGGTGCTGCTGCTATCCTCTTGGTCGTTTTATACGATCAGCGTGAAGGGTCACGTACTGCCGCTGGCGCTGGTGACGCTCGGCGTCTGGGGGATCGGGCTGCTACTGCAAAAGCAAAATGAGGCGTGCAAGGCTGCCGTTAAGGGCAAAAAGCGCGACGAAAAGAAAGTGATTAAAAAGCGCTATGCCAAGAAAAAAGGCTGGCTGACTGCCGGCGGCGTGCTGTTTAGCCTGGCGTTTATACTGGTGCTGAAATACGGCAATTTCTTCGGTGAAACCTTCAGTGAGCTGCTTGGTGCGGACTATCAGCCGGTTCATTTTATCCAGCCGCTTGGTATTTCATTTTATACCATGCAGGCGATCAGCTACCTGGTGGATGTGAACCGCGGCCGCGTCAAGGCGTGCAAAAATCCGCTGAAGCTCTCGCTGTTTTTATCCTTTATGTTTACCGTAGTAGAGGGTCCGATCGCGCGCTACAGCGAGATGGAGCAGCAGCTGTTTGAACCGAAAAAGCTGACGCAGCGCCATTTTTATTACGGCACGATGCGGATACTGTGGGGTCTGTTTAAAACGGTCGTGATCGCCAACCGCGTGGCGCTGATCGCTGATAATCTGTTTGATTACTATACGGAGCGCGGCGGCCTTGCCGTACTGTTCGGTATCATGGCGTATACGCTGCAGCTCTACTGTGATTTTTCCGGTGTGATGGATGTGCTGAGCGGCTGCACCTATATGATGGGTATCGAGCTGCCACAAAACTTTAACCATCCGTTTTTTGCTAAGACGATCAACGAATTCTGGCAGCGCTGGCATATCACGCTCGGCGGCTTCTTGCGGGATTACGTATTTTATTCCATCTCTTTTTCAGCGCCGATGAAATCGCTGTCCGCTTCAGCCCGCAAACGGCTGAGCACCTATTACGCGGCGATCGTGCCGACCTCGGTAGCGCTGTTCTTTGTCTGGTTCTGTAACGGTCTGTGGCACGGCTCCGGCGTCAAATACATTGTGTACGGCCTGTATTATTATGTGCTGATGATGCTCGGTATGTATCTGGAGCCGCTGGCGGAGAAGCTGTGTAAGGTACTCAGGATCAACCGCCAAAGTAAGCCGTATCAGCTGTTTCAGATCGTACGGACCTTTGCGGTCGTGAATATCGGTATGCTGATCTTCCGGGCGGACGACCTGAAGGCGGCGGTGCATATTCTCCTTTCGGTGACGGATATGAAAAAGACCGTGTTCCTGTTCCACCACCCCCTGAAGGCGCTGTACGGTGACATGAGTCCCGGCTTTTCGATTAAAGAAGTGGCGATCATCGGACTCGGCGTGCTGATTATTTTTGCGGTTTCTCTCCTTTCTGAGCTTGGCAAAAAGCCGTTGGAGCGTCTTTACAATATGAAGCCTGCCGTGCGTTCCGCTATTTATATGGCAGTACTGCTGGCGATCATTCTCTTTGGCGCTTACAGCGAAAACTATGACACTAACCAAATGATTTATGCGGGGTTCTGAGCATGAAAAAAGAAACTGTAAAAAGCGATAATTATAACGCCGCATTTTTTGCAAGGGTTGCGTGCTTTATACTCGTGTTTGCACTGATCATCGGCGTGTTGAGCCGCGGCCCTTTCAGCAATAAGCAGGGAACGACCTATAACAATTACTACCGAAAGGCGTATAGCTACCTGCTGGAGCCGGAGGATACGATCGACGTTGTCTGTATGGGAACCAGTGAGGCCTACACCGGCTTTATTCCGAATGCGGTGTTTGAAAAATACGGCTATACCTGCCTGAATACCTCTATGACGTATCAGACGAGTATGCGCACCTATACCTTCCTGACGGACCTGTTGAAGCATCAGGATATTAAGGTGCTGGTGCTGGAAACGGATATGCTGTATTACGGCTATCATTCCAATGACAGTTACACAACGCCGTTTTATGAAAAATACACCGCGGCCGCCGAGCCGTTCTTCAGCCGCGTCAGCGAAAGCCGTTTTGACGACATCGTGTCTACACACGCGTCGGTGTTCAATTTTAACGATCGCTGGAAGCGTCTGGAACCGCAGGAGCTGGTGACCTCCTTTCATAGTTTGGAGCCTTACGATTACAACCACGGCTATTATTTCGTTACTAAGACTGATAAAGCGGTCAAGCCCAATAAGAACATGGAGCCTACCGACGAGGTGGCGGTGATGCCTTATGAATCTCACTGGTATCTGGACAAGCTGATTGACCTGTGTCAGGATAAGGGCATTGCAGTCGTGCTGTTTGAGTTTCCGCAGGCACGTGATTATTCTTATGCCAAGCATAACGCCATTCAGCAGGCGGCTGACCGTGACGGCGTTACGTTTGTGGATATGAACCTGATGCTGGAGGAGCTGGGCATTGACTATACCACGGATTTCAGGGATGCGGCACACGTGAACTACAGCGGTGCCGTCAAGGTAACGGACTATGTAGCGGATTACCTGCACGCGCACTACGGCGACCTGCTGACAGACCGGCGCGGCGATGTTACCTGTGCACAGTACGAAGCGGCGCAGAGAGATTTTATTTACAGCAATTTCTTCGAGCCTCACATCCACAAGATGCCCGCTGAAAAGAAAAGCGATGAGGAAAACGACGAGCTGAATATGGGCTGATGCAAAAAAATAAACGGCTGTTTTCTCTGTAGGAGGAAACAGCCGTTGCTGTTATAGGAAAGTTATTACGGAAAACCGTGTTTTGTGCGAGCCTGCAGCGTTGCGCGTCAGTGCCTGTCCGGCGTTTTCCAAAGGTGAATACGGCCGGTGTCGTTAAAGGCCTTTAGGGTCATGACGGTGATCGGTACGATGAACATACCGAGGAAGCCGAACAGCTTCAAGCCAAAATACAGTCCCATCAGCGTGATCAACGGGTGCACGCCCAGCGAATCGCCAACGATCTTCGGCTCGATGTACTGCCGGATGACGAGGATAATCACGTACATAACGAGCAGTCCGATCGTCTGCTGATAATTTCCCAGCACGAGCGAAACGATCGCCCAGGGGATCAGGATACCGCCGGAGCCGGCGATTGGCATGATGTCAAAGATCGCAATGCCGGCGGCGATCCACACATAATAGCCGTTTTTCATAATGCCCATCAGCGTCAGCACGGAGAAGCCGAGAAACAGCTCCGCAAAGGTAATGACCATGATCAGACCGTAAGCGCGGAACATTTTCAGGATCGTCTGTGAAAATACCTGCTTGATCTCTACCAGCAGATTCTTTTTGCCCTCCGGCAGCTGCAGCTGAATAAAGCGCACCACTCTGTCGTAATCCTTGGTGAAGAAGATCCATGCAATGATGCCGATGACAACGCCGATCGCAATGCCGGGGATGTTCTTCACGACGCCGAAAATACCGGAAACGCCGGAGGAAATGCCGCTGGTGATCGTACCGGAGCTGATGCCGATCGTGCTTAAATCAAAGTCCTCGATCAAGTTGGTGAAGGCGTCTGTTACCGTAGCGGAAACCGAGTCATAAGCCCCTTCCGGCAGGAATTTCAGCAGATCGAGTATCTCTTTTTCCAGCGTCGCCAAGAAGGCCGGAATATCGTTGAGCTGACTCATGGCATAGCTGACGATATCCTTGATCCGCTCAAACAGCGCATAAAGCAAAAAGAACAGCGGTATCACGATGATCATGATCGACAGCACGACGGCGACAATGCTCCATAGCGCGTGCAGGTTCTTCTTGGATTTTTTATCCAGCCAACGGATCGGCCGCTGCAGCAGAATCGCCAGTAAAAACGTCAGTATAAACGGCGCGGTCACCCAGAACAGGTATTTAAAAAATACGTAAACCAAGGCGAGGATTGCCGCCAAAAATATAATATTTATGAGAAATTCTTTTCTTTTTTCAACCTTGACAGACATTGCTTGCCTCCCTGATATTATGGCTGTCTTGCACTGATTTCTCTATTATTTTAATGCAATATGTACGAATATTCAAGGACTATCAAGAATATTAAAATAATTTTTACCAAAAATTTAAAAATTTCTTGTAAATCAGGTGCGTAAGTGATAAGATAAGAAAAGTGTGCTCGAAGGTAAAACAAGTGTCCGTGAGAGGTGAACAGTTTTGAGCAATATTCATTACTACTTAATTGAATCCTCCATCCTGCCGGAGGTGTATACCAAGGTCGTGAAGGCAAAGCGGCTGCTGCTGACGGGCGAGGCGCGCTCTGTTTCCGCCGCGGTGAAGCTGGCAGGTATCTCACGCAGTGCATATTATAAATATAAGGATAAGATTTTTGAATATACAAAAACAGGGGAGGATACCGTGGTCGTTACTGCCAAGCTGGACGACAATGCCGGTGTGCTCAGCGCCGTAATGGCCGTGCTGTATCAGGCCGGCGCCAACGTGCTGTCCGTCAACCAGAGCATTCCCGTGAACGGGGTGGCAGATGTGACGATGACCGTCAGCTTATCGGACGCGGCTGAAAAAAGCGGCGAATTATTAGAAAAAGTGAAAAAAACTGTTGGCGTCAGGAGCGCTGATTTGCTATAATAAAACGAATAGGTTGCAATGAACGGAGGTTTAACTTATGAAGGTTGCAGTGATGGGCTACGGAACGGTAGGCTCCGGTGTGGTGGAAGTGATCGAATCACACGAAAAGGTGATCAAAAAACGCACAGACGGCGAAATGCTGGAGGTGGCGCATATTCTCGATTTGCGCGATTTTCCGGACGATCCGCATGCCGCACTGTTTACCAAGGACTTTAACGATATATTGAAGGACGAGGAGGTCAAGGTCGTTGCCGAGGCCATGGGCGGCGTTAATCCTGCGTACGATTTTACTATGCAGCTGCTGCAGGCCGGAAAGAGCGTCGTTACCTCTAATAAAGAGCTGGTAGCGCAAAAGGGCGTGGAGCTGTTGGCTACTGCCAAGGAGAACGGCGTGAACTATCTGTTTGAAGCCTCCGTGGGCGGCGGTATTCCGATCATCCGCCCGATGGATCAATGCTTTGCCGCTAATAATATCGAGGGCGTTGCCGGTATTTTGAACGGCACGACGAACTTTATCCTGACAAAGATGATTGAGGAGGATATGTCCTTTGACGAGGCGCTCCGCTTGGCACAGGAGAACGGCTATGCCGAAAAAGATCCGACGGCGGATATCGAGGGCTTTGATGCCTGCCGTAAGGTGTGTATTCTGGCTTCGCTGGCCTTTGGTAAGCACGTGTATCCCAATCAGGTGGCGACAGAGGGTATTACGAATATCACCCTTGCCGACGTCGCTTATCTTGCCGGTGTCCATGGCGTGATCAAGCTGCTCGGCCAAATCTTCTATATGAACGAAAACAGGATCGCTGCTTTTGTCAGCCCTGCTGTTGTGTTCCGCGGCTCACAGCTGGCCAGTGTGAACGATGTATTTAACGCAATTTTAGTGCGCGGCGACGCGGTGGGCGATGTCTGCTTCTACGGCAGAGGCGCCGGCAAGCTGCCGACCGCTTCGGCAGTAGTGGCTGATATGGTGGACGCCGCTAAGCATACGGAACGCCGGAAAATCTTCGGTTGGTCAGAAGGCGCAGAGGATTATGTTGCAGACTATCGCGATTGTATTGAAATGCAGTTTTATGTGCGCGCTAAGGCAGACCAACAGGCGGTGCAGACGCGCTTCCATGACGTGAAATTCCTCTCGCGCAGGGGTCAGCCGTCTGACGAAACCGCTTTTATTACCGACGCGATGACCGAAAACACGCTGCGCAAAAAGCTGGAGGGTGTTGACGTGATCAATATCATTAAGGTAACCAATTACTAATTCCATTCATTTTCACGGAGGAGAAAATCGATATGTCATTGATTGTACAGAAATTCGGCGGCTCGTCAGTAGCGAATGCCGAACGTGTAAAAAATGTTGCCCGCATTGTCAGCGATACGTACAAAGCTGGCAATGATGTGGTGGTCGTGGTGTCCGCACAGGGCGATACCACTGACGAGCTGATTGAAAAGGCGGCGGAGCTGAATCCGAACGCGCCGCGCAGAGAGCTGGATCAGCTGCTGGCAGCCGGTGAGCAGATTTCTATATCGCTGCTGGCGATGGCGATTGAAAAGCTCGGCTATCCGGTGATCAGTCTGCTGGGCTGGCAGGCCGGCTTTAATACCAATTCCGTATACGGCTCGGCACGCATTAAGAATATCCGCACGAACCGTATGAAGGCGGAGCTTGCCAAACACAATATCGTCGTAGTAGCCGGCTTCCAGGGCATCAACCGATACGACGATTTAACAACGCTCGGGCGAGGCGGTTCCGATACCTCAGCCGTAGCGATCGCGGCGGCGCTGCACGCCGATAAGTGCCAGATCTATACGGACGTCGAGGGCGTTTATACAGCCGATCCGCGCAAGGTGGACGGCGCTAAGAAATTAAAAGAGATCACTTACGACGAAATGCTGGAGCTGGCAACGCTCGGCGCGCAGGTGCTCAATAACCGTTCGGTTGAAATGGCTAAAAAATATTCCGTAGAGCTTGAGGTGCTCTCATCATTAAATCCAATTCCCGGAACACTTGTTAAGGAGGTAGCAAAAATGGAAAAAATGTTAATTCGCGGTGTCACCAGCGACAAGGATGTGGCCCTGGTATCGATCCTGGGCGTACAGGATAATCCGGGTGTGGCGTTCCGCGTTTTCGATAAGCTGTCGGCTAAGAACATTAATGTGGATATTATTCTGCAGTCCTTTGGCCGTGAGGGCACAAAGGATATCGTATTCAGTGTCAGCAAGGACAACGGCCCGCTTGCCGTGGAGCTGCTCAGCGAGCTGCCGGCGCTGGAGGGTGCCAAGATCGTTTGTAACACCGACGTAGCAAAGGTTTCGATCGTTGGCGCCGGTATGGAATCCCATCCGGGTACGGCTACCAAGATGTTTGAGGCACTGTTTGAAAGAGGCATCAACATTCAGATGATCTCTACCTCTGAAATCAAAATCTCTGTCATTATTGACAGCGTTGACGCTGACAGAGCCGTTTCTGCGGTGCATGCCGCCTTTATGCCGAACGACTAAGGCTTTCGGACGGACGCGTAAAACAGGGGAGAAAACAATGAAAAAGTTGGAAAGGCTATTGGAAAAGCCATGGGCGGCTTATACCTTTGCCGCCTGTTCTGCCGTGCTGCTTTTTTTGGTGCTCAGTCATCTGACGGCAGTGCTCGGCGTGTTTAAAACACTGCTGTCCTACCTTTCGCCGGTGATCATCGGCGTGATTATTGCCTATCTTCTGAATCCGATTTCGGAGTTCTTTGAGGATAAGGTCTTTATGAAAATCAAAAAGGAAACAGCGCGCCATACAGCTGGTGTGGTGGCAACGCTGCTGTGCTTTGTGCTGGCCTTGGCGCTGCTGCTGTTGGCGCTGATTCCGTCGCTGGTGCAGAGTATCTCTAAGCTGGTTGCCAACTGGACCGTCTATGCAGAAAAGCTGCAGTCTGTGCTGCAAAAGGCAACAGCACTGGCGCAGCGCTTCGGCATTGCGCTTGACTTGTCTGATATTCCGGCGCTGTTTGATCAATATAAGGATAATGCACTGGAGCTGCTGAAAAACAACAGCGGTACGATTTTTCAGACCTTGGGCAGTATTGGTACCAGCGTTTCTAATTTTGGTATCGGCGTTGTCTTTGGCTTCTGCTTCCTGGAGGGAGAGAAGGTGCTGCTGAGTATGGCGCGTAACATCCGTCTGCTGGTGGTAAAAAAGGAGCGCTATGAACGCCACAATGGGCTGCTGTACCGTTGTAACCGCGTGTTTTTACGGTATGTCGGCTGTACGCTGCTGGACGCTTTGATCGTCGGTATCGTCACCTTGATCTTCAACCTGATCGTCGGTGTGCCTTATGCGCCACTGATCGCCGTGGTGGTGGCGATTACGAATATCATTCCCACCTTCGGCCCGATCATCGGGGCTGCCATCGGCCTGTTCTTTATTATACTGGAGAGCCCGATCAAGGCGCTGTGGTTCCTGATCTTTATCGTTGTACTGCAGGCGATCGACGGCACGATCATCAAAACAAAGCTGTTCAGCGGTTCGCTGGGTATTTCCGGCGTATGGACCATGGTGCTGATCTTGATTGGCGGCAAGTTCGCCGGCGTGGCGGGTATTATTTTGGCGATCCCGCTGGCGGCCGTCTGTGTGATCATTTATCAGGAAACCATCATGCCGCGTATGGAAAAGCGCTACGCTAAGCTGAATACCGAGCAGCCGGACAGCGAGCAAGAGCTGAATTGAATCACTTCCGATTTGTCACCCGACGACAAATCGGAAGTTTTTTATTGACTTTGCATAATATATAATATATAATTATTGAGTTAAAAAATAATTTTTTAAAGGAGCTATGATTATGGCAGCAAAGGTTTTTAAAATGACAGCAGCCGGTAAGGCGGAATTACAGGCTGAGCTTGACAGACTGAAGCATGAAGGCAGAGACGAGATTGCCGAAAAGCTGAAGGTTGCGCGCTCCTACGGTGACCTTTCGGAAAACAGTGAATATGATGAAGCAAAAAGTGAGCAGGCTAAAATTGAAGCCCGTATCGGTGAGCTGGAGTATCAGCTGGATCATGCCGTTATCGTGGAATCGCTGGATGATGACAGCGCGTCCATCGGTTGTAAGATCACCGTTCTCAGAGCGACGGACAACAAGGAGCTGGTGTATGAGCTGGTCGGTTTTTCACAGTCAGATCCGGCGCACGGCAAGATCTCTGACGAAAGCCCGGTCGGCAAGGCGCTTGTCGGCAAAAAGATCGGTGATATTGTCACGGTGGAAGCGCCGATCGGCAATATCGACTTTACGATCCTGAATATTGAGAAGGACAAGAAATAATCGTATCACGGGAGAAGCTTATGGCAGGTTTATTTGAAATACAGAAGCGCGGCGACGGCACCTTTCAGTTTACGTTGACGATCGATGACACCGCGGTGGGCACCTCGCCTGTGTTTGAGCAGGAGGATGCCTGCAAGCGCGGCGTGAAGGCTGTGAAGAAAAACAGCCGGATGAAGGTGCAAAATACGCTGCAGGGCGACGAGGAAAAAACCAATCCGAAGTTCTTGGTAGAGCCGGAGGGCGACAAGGTAAAGTTCACCCTGTTCTTACAAACCGGTGCGGTGGCGCTGGAGGGCAGCGCCGACAGCGAAGCGGCTGCGCTGGCAATGATTGAAAAAATCGGCAATAACGCGAATGCGGCGCCGATGAAAATGGCGGAGGTCGTTCTGTCTGAAAATGAGCAGAAGCAGATCCGTGTGGACAAGCTGAAGGCTCTGCAGGCGCAGGGACGCGATCCGTTTGAAATCACGCTTGCCGAGCAGACCCATCACAGCGACGAGATCAAGGCGCAGTTTGAAGCGCTGGAAAACCAAGAGGTGACGATCGCCGGACGTATCATGACCTGGCGCGATATGGGCAAGGCAAACTTCATTGACGTGCAGGACAGAAACGGCCGTATTCAGGCTTATGTTCGGATGAACGACGTTGGCGAGGAGGTCTTTAAGGCTTTTAAGACTTGGGACATCGGTGATATTGTCGAGATCAGGGGCTTTGTTTTCAAAACCAGAACCGGCGAAATCTCTGTTCATGCACAGGCGATCCGTCTGCTTTCTAAATCGCTGCTGCCGCTGCCGGAGAAGTTCCACGGCCTGACCGATACCGACACGAGATACCGCAAGCGTTATCTGGATATGATCATGAATCCGGATGTCAAGGAAACGTTTATCAAGCGTTCAAGGATCATTACCGCTATCCGGAATTATCTGGACAAGCTTGGCTTTATTGAGGTAGAAACACCGATATTGAATATCATTCCGGGCGGTGCTGCCGCCAGACCGTTTATTACCCATCACAATACGCTCGATTTGGATATGTATCTGCGCATCGCGACGGAGCTGTATCTGAAGCGCCTGATCGTTGGCGGCATGGAGCGTGTGTATGAGATCGGCAGGAACTTCCGCAACGAGGGTATGGATGTACGGCATAATCCGGAATTCACCTGCATTGAGCTGTACCAGGCCTATACAGATTACCACGGCATGATGGATATTGCTGAAGCACTGATCCGCCATGCGGCGAATGAGGTGTGCGACGGGAATTTGCACATTACGTTTAACGGCACGGAGATCGATCTGGAAAGCCCGTTCCGCCGTCTGACGATGATCGACGCGGTGAAGGAATACAGCGGTGTGGATTTCAGCGCCTTTTTGAGCGATGATGAAAAGGCGGTTGCGATCGCAAAGGAAAAGGGCATTGAAATCGAAAACGGCAAAGCGACCTGGGGCGACATTCTCAACTCCTTCTTTGAGGAATTTGTGGAAGAAAAGCTAGTGCAACCCACCTTTATTATGGACTATCCGGTCGAGGTATCGCCGCTGACGAAGCGTAAGCCAGATTGTCCGGTGCTCACCGAGCGTTTTGAGCTGTTTATCCTTGGTGGCGAATACGGTAATGCCTATTCCGAGTTGAACGACCCGATCGACCAGATGGGCCGCTTTGAGGCACAGATGAAGCTGCGCGAGGCAGGCGACGACGAGGCCAACATGATCGACCACGATTTTGTCACCGCGCTGGAATACGGTATGCCGCCGACGGGCGGTCTCGGCATCGGCATCGACCGATTGGTCATGCTGCTGACAGATAACTATTCTATCAGAGACGTCCTGCTGTTCCCGACGATGAAACCGCTGGACAATCAGTAAAAGAGGCTGTTTATGGACGAACTTTTAGCGTTGATTCAAAATGCTGCACTGAAGTACAAAAGTATTAGAAAGCTCGTTTTGTTTGGTTCAAGAGCGAGAGGCGACGACAACAAAGAAAGCGATTACGATATTGCTGTTTTCGGTGCCGTGGAACAGGATCAGCTCCTATTCAAAAATGCAGTTGACGAGCTACCAACTTTGCATAAAATTGATTTAGTATTTGTTGATGAAAAAACGATGAATACGCCGCTCTATGACAGTATCCAAAAAGAAGGGAAGATCATTATGAGCAAATTCGGACAAAAACTTGATAATTATCAAAAAGCGCTTGCAAGATTACATGATGCCGTTGCAGATTCTCAAAAGGATATTTCCAACCTTACCATGCGCGACGGTGTTATTCAGCGTTTTGAGTTTACGACCGAGCTGGCGTGGAAAGCAACGAGAGAATATCTCATCGAGCAAGGCGAAGTGGACATCAACAGCCCCAAGCCTGTGATGCAGGCAGCGTTTCGGACAAGGCTTATTGATGACGAAAATGGGTGGCTTTCTATTTTGAATGACAGAAATCACACTTCTCATATCTATGATGATAGTGAAGCGGATGCTGTTTTTAAACGAATTCTTGAAAAGCATATCCAATTATTTGATGCATTGCTCAAAGGCCTTACTGCCTGTAGCGGCAGCTATTGAGATTTGCTTACTATCAAGGAAATAACTGTTACGAATACGGGAAGTTATCCTGAAAAAGAGTGGATGATATGAGATCAGATTTAATTAAAAAAGGACCGTCCAGAGCGCCGCATCGCTCGCTGCTCAGAGCGCTCGGTATTGACGAGCTGGAAATGGAAAGACCGTTTATTGCCGTCGTCAATTCTAAGAGCGACTACGTTCCCGGTCATACCCATCTTGACAAAATTGCCGAGCAGGTAAAGGCGGGTATCCGTAATGCCGGCGGTGTGCCGTTTGAGTTTAACACGATCGGCGTGTGTGACGGTATCGCCATGAATCACCGCGGTATGAAGTATTCCCTCTGCTCGCGTGAGCTGATTGCCGATTCGATTGAGGTCATGCTGACAGCGCATCCGCTGGATGCTGTAGTATTTATCCCGAACTGTGATAAAATCGTACCGGGTATGCTGCTGGCGGCGTGTCGGCTGAATCTGCCGTGTATTTTCATCAGCGGCGGTCCGATGCTGCCGGGCAAAAGCACGGTCACGGAAAGCCCGATCGGCCTGTCAGAACAGTTTGAGTACGTCGGCGCTAATTCTGTTGGCGAAATGAGCCTGCAAAGCCTGGAGGCTACGGCGTTCACTGCGTGTCCGACCTGCGGCTCTTGTGCCGGTATGTATACGGCGAATTCCATGAATTGTCTGACGGAGTCGATCGGTATGTCCCTGCCGGGTTCCGGTACGATACCGGCTGTCTATTCTGCGCGATTACGCCTTGCCAAAATGGCCGGTGAACGCGTGATGGCGCTGTTGGAACAGGACATCAAACCCTCTGATATTATTACGGAGCAGGCGATCGAAAACGCGATGCGCTGCGATATGGCGATCGGATGCTCCACCAATACGATTTTACATTTAACGGCGATCGCGCACGCAGCCGGTCACGATATTAATTTGGATGACCTGAATGAAATGGGCAATAGCACGCCGCAGATCTGCAAGCTGAATCCGGCTTCCTCCGTGTTTATTACCGACCTCAACGATGTCGGCGGTATGCAGGCAGTGATGAAGGAGCTGGCGAGAGGCGGCATGATCCATCTGGATTGTCTGACGGTTAACGGTACGGTGGCTGAACGCATCAGCGTAGCGCCGGACGCTGACGGTACGGTGATCCGCAAGCTGGAGAACCCCTTTTCGGCGGACGGCGGTATTGCCGTACTGAAGGGCAACCTGGCTGAGGACGGCGCTGTCGTGAAGAAGGGCGCTGTGGCGCCGGAGATGCTGCAGCATAAAGGGCCTGCTAAAGTCTACGACAGCGAGGAGGCGGCGATCGAGGCCATCGACAACGGTAAAGTGGTGGCCGGCGATGTTGTCGTTATTCGCTACGAAGGACCGAAGGGCGGCCCCGGTATGCGCGAAATGCTGTCGCCTACCTCCGCCATCATCGGCAGGGGACTCGGCGCCAGTGTAGCGCTGTTGACGGACGGACGGTTTTCCGGTGCGACGCGCGGCGCTTCGATCGGGCATATCAGTCCGGAGGCCGCAGTCGGCGGAACGATCGCGCTGGTGCAGGACGGCGATGAAATTGAAATCGACATTCCTGCCAGATTGCTGCGCGTGAATGTATCGGACGAGGAGCTGGCACGGCGCAGAGCGCTTTGGAAAGCGCCGGTGCAGCAGCTGTCAGGCTACCTGAAGCGGTATGCCCAGCATGTAACCTCCGGTTCCCGCGGAGCCGTGTTTGAAGACGATTAATCCATTAGCCATCATAGCGGGTGATGCTTATGAGCAAGAAAACAACCAAAAAGAAATCAAAGCAGGACAGCGTCGTGCGCCCGTACCTGACGAAGCCGCTGACCTATTTCCTGCTGTCGCTGATTATTGTGCTGCCGATGGCGCTCATTCTGCTGCATGCGGCAGTCAATGTGGTGCACCGCGCTCAGCCGTTTTTTGCACCGAGTATCAGCGATATTCAATTAAACGACAGCGATTATACGCCGGGTGTGGCAACTGCCGGCACTGCTGCTAAGCCTTTGCTGAAAAGCGGTGACCGGATCGGTGATATCGCCTGTGCCGAAAAAGGCTTTACTGCCAAGGTGTATTACGGCGCTAACCGTGTGTCCTACCGTAACGGTATCGGCCTTTCCGGCGAAGCGGCGTTACCGGGACAGGGACAAGCCGTACAGCTGAAGGGCTATGCCACTGTCGGCTGCAAAGCGCTCGATAATCTGGAGGAAGGGGACATTATCACCTTTACCACTGGTTGGGGCGTTTATCAGTACGAGGTGCTGCACAGTGAAATTACGGCAGAACCGACGGAGGAAACCGGCGAGGTGCTGGTGATCCACTGCGCTAAGAGCAGCGATGCCTTTGCGAACGCAGCAGATGAAAAGCTTTATGTAACCGCCGGATACCTTTCCGGTCCTGAACTTGAGGAGGTGGCGTCATGAGTCGTTCATCGAGTAAAACCCACTCCTCTCACCATACGGTGCATGAAAGTAAAACGCAAAAGCGCTGGAAGAGCGTGGTGGCGTTCCTCCTATTCCTTTCGCTGGCGGTGACGAGTCTTTCTGCGTGCGCCAAGCTGGTGATCGTGTCACCGAGCAGTATGGTGAAGCTGTTCTGTAATGAGAAATATATAACGTCGCTTCAAAAGGAAGTGGTGCAGTACGGTAAAGACCTGTGCCTTTCCTCCTCCGTACCGGACGACGGTATCGAGAAAACGGTCACTTATGAGGCGATCTATCGCATCGAGGAGGCGTATGTTGCCGGCTCGCTGAATGCGGACGAGCAGTATACGCAAACCACGTATTTAGACAGTATTGACGCGCTGAGCGAGCAGGTGAAAGCAGCTACTGACGCGGCCATGACGGCTCAAAATTATACGGAGGATGCCGATGTGACCGACGGGCTGGATACCTTCGGGGAGCACTTTGCGGAATATCTGGAGCAGCGGATCAATTTTCCGCTGATGGATCAGCTGCAGGCCGTGGTCAATGTCGGGTCACTGGTGGCAGCTGTCAATGCGATCGTCTTTGCAGTTTTCAGCGCACTGATGATTGCCGTTATCCTTTCCTTTAAAGCGAAGCTCTACCGGTCATTGCGTGAGATTGTTTACGCGGCTTCAGCAGCGGCGCTGCTGGATCTGAGCTTGGTTGGCGGCGTGGCGCTGGTAGGCTGCTTTAAGAAGCTGGTGCTGTATCCCACTTATCTTGCGGACGCCGTGATGGTCTATATCGGACGGTGTGTGCTTTCTGTCTGCAGTGCGGCGGCGATGCTGCTGGTTATTGCCTTGATACTGACGGTCGTGATCTGGAAGATCAAGCGCAATAATAATATGTGATCGATTTCCCCAACGCTTAATTGTGAGGTTTATGTTATGAGTGAAAACAAGGATGAAATAGAGGTAGTAGCAGAGGAGCCTGTTATTAAGGTAGAGCACGTTACCATGCAATTTATGCTGGAAAAGGAAAAGGTGGACAACCTGAAGGAATACTTTATCCGGCTGGTGAAAAAGGGCAAGCTGGAGTATCGCAAATTCACTGCCCTGAACGACATCAATTTTGAATTGAAAAAGGGCGATAGACTGGCGATCCTCGGCTTGAACGGCGCCGGTAAGAGTACGCTGCTGAAAACGATTGTCGGTGTGTATAAGCCAACAGAGGGCAAGATCACCAAGAAAGGCGTGATTGCACCGCTGCTGGAGCTTGGCGCCGGCTTTGACCAAAACTATTCCGGCAGAGAAAATATCTACCTGTACGGCGCTATTCTCGGCTATTCCAGAGATTATATTGACAAGCGTATTGAGGAGATTATCAGCTTTTCGGAGCTCGGTCATTTCATTGATGTGCCGGTGAAGAACTATTCCTCCGGTATGCGCGCACGTCTTGGCTTTTCGATTGCTACCGCCGTCGAGCCGGATATCCTGATCCTGGACGAGGTGCTGTCTGTCGGTGACGCAAAGTTCCGTAAAAAGAGCCTTGCCAAGGTGCAATCTATGTTTGACAAGGGCGTTACGGTGCTGTTCGTATCGCATAATATTGACCAGGTCAAGGCGATCTGCAATAAGGCGATCCTGCTGGAGCACGGTAATGTGATTGCCCAGGGCGATGTGGACGAGGTTTCCAAGGTATATGAGGAAAAGACCACGAAACCAAAAAAATAAAAGAATTGTTATATGTTTCATAGCGATCTTTATAGCGATCTTTTTTTCATAATAAAAACATTATATTTACTATTATGAATAATATGGTTGGTATTCTATGATATCGTTACGTTGGAGGAGTAATTACTATGCCTTTTGTACAAGCAAAGTGCACTAACTGTGGCGGCGTTCTCGCTGTGGATGATAATTTGGATGCCGCCCTTTGCCCGTTTTGTAATACACCGTATATTGTTGAAAAAGCAATTAATAATTACAATATTACTAATAATATTAATATTGGCAGCGGTGCTAACGTCAATATATACGGCGCTGCAGAAAAGGATTTTGAGATAGTCGGAGGCGTTTTGAAGGCGTATAAAGGGGAATCCGTTAATGTTGTTATTCCCGATACAGTAAAACGCATTGCAGATGAAGCGTTCACTACTTTCAACAAAAGTTGGTCTGTAGAAGATTTCGAGGGTATGCCTATAGAGAGCCTTGTTATTCCGGAAAGTGTTGTATATATTGGTAAACATGCTTTCCGAAATTGCAAGCAATTAAAAAAAATCACATTCAACAGCGGTAATATTGAAATCGGATTCGCTGCTTTTGCAGGATGTTCTGAACTAACGGAATTAGTTTTATGTGCCGGAACTATAGTGAGTAGTAATGCGTTTTGTGAATGTACAAAACTGACAACTTTAACGATATTGGATCCCGTTGGAAATGAAAAGAATCATACGTTACTTGGCGAAGCTGCGTTTGTCGGGTGTTCCAACCTAACCGACATAGAATTTGGAAACGGTGTAATTGATATAGGTAACTATACTTTTGAACGATGTACCGGTTTGACACAAATTGTCATTCCTCAAAACACAATCTGTATAGGAAATCATTGCTTTATGAATTGCACAAGATTGCAAAATGTATTTATTTATTCAGACAATATTATTATTTATGATTATGCTTTTACCGGTTGTCCAGCATTATGCAATCTTCAAATATTTTCTAAAAACCCCACCATCAATGAATTTAGCTTAGAAGCGTATTGGCGTAATTTGGGCTTCTGTCCAAGATGTGGAGGTCGTATTCGTTCGGTAACAAAAAAGTGTTCCAGTTGCGGTTATAAAGAATCATAACTACTGAATTAGCAGATGGTTGTTCTTTCTTCGCCCGATAAGGAACTCTTTAACTCCGCCGATAATACAGCATGTTGAGCGATCATTCCTTTTACATTCTTTTTCTATTTGTTCTGCTTGTAAAGTCAATATCTGTTTGGCGTTTTGAATTGTAAATTGTGAAATGGGGGGTGGACAAAGCCCACCCCCATTATATTGCCGTTCTCAGCGATCTAAACTTACCATTTAACGTAAAGAAACCGCAGATTTTTCTGCGGTTTCTTTTATAGCAAGCTGATGCCGTGCGCTAAACATTCCTCGCGCATGGCGTCGCTCCATACGGCGCATTGCACTTCACCGATATGCGCCTTTTGCAGCAGCAGCATACACAGTCTTGACTGTCCGATACCGCCGCCGATCGTCAATGGCAGCGTGCCGTCCAAAATGCTTTGATGGAAGGGGAAGGCCTCACGCTCGGTGCAGCCCTCCTCCGCCAGCTGACGGTGCAGGCTCTCTGCATCCACGCGAATACCCATGGAGCTGATCTCTACTGCACAGTCCAGCAGGTCGTCCCAAAACATGATATCGCCGTTGAGCGACCAGTCGTCGTAGTCCGGCGCACGGCCGTCATGCTTTTGGCCGCTTTTCAGCTTGCCGCCGATCTGTTCAATGAATACAGTGCGGTGTGCCTTGACGACGGCGTTCTCTCGCTCCTTTGGCGAAAGGTTCGGATAGCGGTCCTCCAGCTCCTGTGTTGTGATAAAATACACCTCTTTTGTCATGCAAAAGCCGAGCGTCGGATACTTTTCCTTGACCGTTTCGTTTGTCTCATAGATGGCGTTGACAATCTTTTGAACGATTTCACGTAAAAAAGCTTCGTTGCGTTCTGCCGGCGTGATGACGCGACACCAGTCCCACTGGTCCACAAAAAGGGAGTGGAGGTTGTCGGCGTCGTCGTCGCGGCGGATGGCGTTCATGTCTGTGTAGATGCCCTCGTCTGCCTTGTAGCCATAGCGGTACAGCGCAAGGCGTTTCCATTTTGCAAGGCTCTGCACGACCTCTGCTTCACCGTCGATGTTCTTCATCGTAAAGTGCACCTTGCGTTCTACACCGTTGAGGTCGTCGTTAATGCCGCTGGCCTTGGTGACCATGATCGGCGCCGTGACGCGGTCAAGATTCAGCGCCGCCGCGAGCTTGACCTGGAACGTGTCCTT
Source organism: Eubacterium sp. (assembly GCA_017463985.1). Classification (GTDB taxonomy): domain Bacteria; phylum Bacillota; class Clostridia; order Oscillospirales; family Acutalibacteraceae; genus Eubacterium_R. The sequence goes on from JAFUEH010000023.1 coordinate 56,093, forward strand.
GACGGTTTTGATCGCGCGCTGGGTGCCGCGGCGCGAGAGCTTTGGCTGATAGCCTTCAGGATAAATCATCATGCTGCCGTCCTCCTGTATGGCTTATTTAATGTTGCCGATGGTTCTTGGATACAGAATGACGTCGCGGATGTTGGCCATACCGGTAACGTACATGATGATCCGCTCAAAGCCGAGACCAAAGCCCGCGTGCGGTACAGAACCGAATTTTCTCAGATCCAGGTAGAAATCGTAGCCGTCAGTGCTCATGCCCTTTTCGCGCATAGCGGCGATCAGCTTATCGTAATCGGCCTCTCTTTCACTGCCGCCAATGATCTCACCGACGCCGGGAACAAGCAGATCGGTCGCGGCAACCGTCTTACCGTCCGCATTTTGCTTCATATAAAAGCTCTTGATCTCCTTCGGATAGTTGATCAGGAATACCGGCTTGTTATACACCTTTTCCGTGATGTAACGTTCATGCTCACTTTGCAGGTCGCAACCCCATTCTACCGGAAATTCAAATTTGACGTCGGCCTTCTTTAACAGCTCGATGGCATCGGTGTAGTCCACCACGGCAAAGTCATTGTTGACGACCGACAGCAGCTTGTCCGTCAGACCCTTTTCAAAGCGCTGTTCAAAGAATTTCAGCTCCTCCGGACATTTTTCCATATATTCCTTGATGATATATTTGATCATATCCTCTGCGATCTCGATCAGATCCGGCAGCTCGCAAAAGGCAATTTCCGGCTCGACGTGCCAAAACTCAGCTACGTGGCGCTGGGTGTTGGAGTTTTCTGCACGGAAGGAAGGACCGAAGGTGTAGATTTTGCCAAGACCCATGGCAGCCACCTCACCCTCTAACTGGCCGGAAACGGAAAGGCCGGCCTTTTTGCCGAAGAAATCATCCGCATAGTATTCCTCTTCGTTCTTGTAATCCTGAGAATAGCCAATCGTTGTCACCTGGAACATTTCGCCGGCGCCTTCGCAGTCAGAGCCGGTGATCAGCGGCGTGTTGATATACACATAGCCTCTGTCCTGGAAGAAGCGATGGATCGTTGCGGCAATGACGGAGCGTACGCGAAATACAGCGTTGAAGGTGTTGGTGCGGACGCGGATGTGCGGCATTTCACGCAGGGTTTCCAGCTTCTGGAACTTTTTTTGCAGCGGATAGTCGGCAGGGCACTTACCGAGCACGGTGATTTCCTTTGCGTTGATTTCAGCGCTGCCGTTATTCATATTTTTGACTACCTCACCGATAACCTTCAGCGATGCGCCGAGCTTCATGGCTTCGGGAGATACCTGCAGGTCGCTGTTTTTGTCGATAACGATCTGCAGATGGTTGAGCGTCGTGCCGTCGTTGAGCGCCAAAAAGGCAACGTTTTTGCTGTCGCGCGCTGTGCGGACCCAGCCGCAGACGGTAGCCTCTGTACCGATCAAGGCTTCGTTTTCAAAAATTTCTCTAATGTCTGTGTGTTTCATCTTCCTGCTCCTTTATGATTGTTAACGGAGACAAACAAAAACAGCCACTCCGTCCTGTCAATAGGACGAGCGACTGTAACCCGTGGTACCACCTATCTTGCTCTTAAAGAGCCACTCATAGCTTCGTTCAAAGCCTGCTGCGATAACGCTCAGCCTGCGGCGTACCTACTTAGCAAAAAGCTGTTCAGCTTGCGGCTCGGGAGTGTTCTTCACAAGCCGGTTACTGCGCGGATCACACCGTCCCGCACTCTCTAGGAGCACCTTTGCCTGCTACTTTTCTCTGTCAATGCCTTTGTGTATGTGGATATTATATAACGCAAAATTTGTTTTGTCAAGAAAATCTGTATCGCAGTTGAAAATTTATGTTGAAATTCAAATCAATATGTGGTATAGTATATGAGCATTCAAAATGCATCGGGGTGTAGCGCAGGTGGTAGCGCACTTGACTGGGGGTCAAGGAGTCGCAGGTTCAAGTCCTGTCACTCCGACCATACCGAGTGTTCTTAACGAATCTAAGAACACTCGGTACTTTTTTAGGCATTAGAGCAGGATTCCTGCTCTTTTTTCTTTTTATCCGGCTTGCGGAAGATAGTTAATGGCTACGCCCTGCCTTGTTTCCAAGGTGTAGACTTCAGCAGGTGTAGGGATAACAAGAGTTCCGAAGAAACGGTAATATATCGTTATCTTCTGCGTTTTGTTTTTACCCGTACCTTCTGCCTGATGCACCTCAATCTTTTCAATGATTTCCTTGACAATGGTGGGTGTCAGCGTTTCCATTTCCAAAAATCGCTCGATGGCTTCAATAAAGGTATCCTTTGAAGAGGATACCGTTTGCAGTTTGTTTAACTTCTCACGGTATTCAAATATCCTTTGCTTTAGTTCCGTCTGCTCGTCCTCATATCTCTTAGATAACTGTAAGAACCATTCGTCTGTTACCTTGCCGTTCACATTGTCCTCGTAGAGTTTTGCAAATAGCCTTGTAATTTCATCATTGCGATAAATTGCCTGCTGCAGATTTTTGTTCAGTTCCTTTTCCGCACTGTGTGTATCGGCGTTGCATTTGCTTTCAAGTAAATCTGCAAACGCTTCTTTGTCCTGTTTCAAGAACGAGGCTAATCGTTTTAACTCCATTAAGACGATATGTTCAAGGGCGTCATCACGGATATAGTGTGTGGTCGGGCAGGTGCCTCGGCAGGCTCTGTAATTAGAGCAGTTGAAATAGCGAATCGAAGGATTGGAAGAATTAATGTCAAACCACATCCTGCTTTTGCAATCGGCACAGTAAAGAATATCACTGAAAAGACTTCGCTTTTCCACCTTCTTAGGCTTGCGTCGTCTTTTCTTTTGAATTAACTCCTGCACTCGTTCCCAAGTATCACGGTCAATAATCGGCTCGTGTACCTCATGAAAAACCTTAATGTTTTCCTTGCTGTTGGGGATACGCTTTTTGTTCTTAAAGGATTTTGCATAGGTTTTGAAGTTAATCACATCGCCTGTGTATTCCTGTAACGCTAACATTTTCCCGATAGTGGTTTTACACCACTTGTAAGGATTCGCCTGCGTTTTCTTACCCGATCTGCCTTCGCCTCTGTTTTTCCAATAGACCATAGGTACCTCAATTTTCTCCTCTTGAAGCATACGGGCAATCTGCTCATTGCCATAGCCCTCAAGGCAAAGACGGTAAATCTTACGAACTACCTCTGCTGCCTCAGGCTCAATAATCCATTTCTTAGGATTATCGGGAGATTTGATATACCCGTATGGTGGCGGAGATAACGGCTCACCAGCATTACCTCTGACTCTGTGAGCACTCTTTACCTTGCGACTGATATCCCTTGCGTACATTTCGTTCATTACATTGCGAAACGGTGCTAACTCATTCTCTCCGTCATTGCTATCTACACAGTCGTTAACAGCAATAAAGCGAACATTGTGTTCGGGAAAATAAATATCGGTATAGTAGCCGACTTGGATATAGTCTCTACCAAGACGGGACATATCCTTTACGATAATTGCACCGATATATCCGAGGTCAATATCCTCCATCATTCGCTGAAAATCAGGTCTGTTGAAATTCGTTCCCGTAAATCCATCATCAATATAGAATTTCGGATTGGTAAAGCCATTGTCCTTGGCATATTTTGAAAGCAATCGCTTTTGGTTAGCAATACTGTTGCTTTCTCCCTCTGCGCCGTCATCACGGGAAAGACGGCAATAAAGGGCGGTTACACTTTGTATTTCTTTAATTGACTGCATATTGCTCCTTTCCGGAAGTCATTGTGTCCGCCGCCATTGTATCATCCTTTTGAATTACTGGCAAAGGTACAATGCCTTTTTGTATCATCTGTTCCATTCTGTCGTTGAGTATATCGCCGAGTTCATATTTTGATTCAACAATATATGTTACATTCTTGTACTTGTATTCACGCTCATTCTTGCTGACAAGATAGTAACGGTGCTTGAGTTTTTTTCTTTTCATATTATCGGTCTCCTCTCATAAGCTCTCGGTGCTGACGCTCACGCCAGTCACGTTCTAACAAATCAATAATCATTTTTTGCATTTGCACAGGCGATTTGCATTTTGGAAAATATCGGTTAAGATCAGCCATCTTAAAGGTGATTTTTTCCTGTTCGTTTGGTTTTGGCTTGGTCATCAACTTGAATATGGTATCCATATTTAAGTTATCCTCTTGACTTAACCGTTTCATCTGCTGCGCCTGTGAAAGCGATGGTGCTCTGTCCTCGGTTTCAATCGTTTGAAGCAAATCATATTGCTGTTGCTCCGTCAGATAGGAAAGCTCAACTGCAGGCGTTAGTGCGATTTTTCCCTCATCTATCAAATCCAGCAGTTCAGGGATTAAGTTGGTTAAACGAATATATCGCTTTACCTGCGAAGCACTGTCAGTATCGGATATCTCTTTTGCAGTTAACCTCGGTCCAACTTGGTCCGAAGTGTAGTGCTTGCCCTGCCTTTTCAATGCTTCCATCTTCATTTTGTAAGCAAAGGCTTTTTCGGAGGGTAAAATATGCTCCCTGTGAAGATTACTGTCAACCAGCGCAACTGCTGCTTCATCCCTATTCAGGTTAGATACGATAACGGGAACCGTATTCATATTCAGGGACTTTGCTGCGTGCAACCTCCTGTGTCCTGATACCACCTCATAGTCGTTTCCTGATTTGATGACAATAATCGGTGAGATGATACCCTCTGTTTTAATGCTCTCGATCAACACTTTCATATCCTCGTTATCCTGCACCTTGTAGGGATGGTCTTTGAACGGGTGTAACCTACCTGTATCAACATGAATCACAAGATCGTTCGGAGACGCAAGTGCTCTTTGTGTAACAATTTGTCCTTTTGTTAATGGTTTATCTGTCATAGTCAAATTCCTTTCGTTGTCTTGAAATGCCAAGTTCTGCTCGGCGTTCCTGTTCTATTAATTGTTGAATAATTTTGTATTTGTCCTCAATGCGATTACAGATTGTTATGCCCATTCGCATTGGGGTTAATTGTTTTGTGATGTCCTTTGCTTCGGCTTTTAATTGTTCCTTCACTTCCGGCTTTGCTCTCCTAATTCTGTTGCGAATATGTTGACGCTCCTCCTCAAGAGAATGAATATCTTTTTCAATTTTCTCTCGGCAGATAGCAAAATCCTCAGCAGCTTCAATTTGATGTTCTTTGAGAAAATGATATTCCTGTAATGTTTCGTCAAGCCGTCGTACCTCTGCTCTCATAGCAGGAGATATAGGCCGTTGCTCACGGTTTTCAATAATATTGCCTTTACAAACCTTAACAAGCGTAATGAACAATTCAAATACAAGCGTAATTAAATTCGGCTCATATTTTCTTCGTCTTAATATCATAAGCATAGGTCGTCTGTTCATTCTCGGCGCTCTTGTTCGTATGAATTCCCGTTTCATCATACCGGTCATATTTCTATCAAGCCTTTCGATAAGGTTTCCCTTTGTGTACTGCCTGCCTAAACTGTCAAGCCGAACGGCTCTGCTCCATTCAGGTGCTTTAATGCTTGGATGATCATAACGAAAATTACGGATAAATTCATAACCAAGGCACTCCATATATACCTCAAAGTCCTTTACCGTAACTGTTCCGTTAAGTGCTTCCTCTACATCGGCACGAAGCATATCCCTATGTGTTAGCTGCCCTTTATGATGTGCCCAATATTCTCCCTGACTTTCCTTTGCATAAATACTTTTGTTCTGCAGTACGGATTTGCCGTGTTCAAAGCATATTTCATCGGAAATTTCACGAAGTCTGATATGGTCGGAGATTTTGTTTTGAAATTTTTTACCGTCAATAAAGGAAACGCTGTTTACAACGAAGTGGTTATGAAGATGCGAGGCATTTAGATGGGTAGTGACTACAACCTCATATCTGTCTCCCCACATTTTCTTTGCCGTTTCCATACCGATTTCGTGCGCTTCTTTTGGCGTAACCTCATTCTTTACAAAGCTTTGAAAACCGTGGTAGGCTAAGTTGCCGTTCACCTTGCCAAATCTTCTTTTTGTTGCCATCATAAATTCGTATGCTAAATTATCCGGACAGTTAATTGCCGATACATACATTTGCTTATCTGTCTTATCGGGATTTGCGGCATAATTAATGATATCCGCTAAGTCTTTATCAAGATAACGCTTATCAACAGTTTTATCCGGATTATCGGCATATTTAATGACATCACGCAGATGGCTTTTTACAGGCCAGAGTCCGACTGTTGCCATTTATCAACCTCCTCCTTGATTTCGGATAGCTTTGACTTTGTCGGATAGATAAATTTGGCATTAATTCTATCTATCAGCTCGTCTACTTGCGCTGTTGCCGTTTCGTAATTCAAATCTTTTAGTTTTCTCCGTAGCTTGTACAGCTCGTTATGAAACACATAGAAATCGTGAGGCAATATCGGCATAGGCTGATAGCCTACGGCAAGCTGCCTGAGATACTCCGACTGAGATAATCCGCACACTTTGGCATTGTGCAAAATTTTCTCCTTTTCCTTCGGCGTAACTCTGACATAAAGTCTTTCAGTTTTGCTCATATACTTTTCCTTTCTTAAATTTAATGGGGGATTGGGGTTCTCCCCAAAATCATTCGGAACTTGCCGTACAAGTTCCCTGCTTGATACAGTGTAGGACATCTCCTACACTTTCTTTTTTGCAAGTCTTAATAACCTCGGTCCAACTTGAACCGTGCCATTTTGGCACTTAATGAAAACCTGCATCAATTTTCTTGTGCCATTATGGCACCACCTCTCTTTCGATGATATTTACTGCTAAAAGTGGTAGCAGTATTCATATATCAAGAGAAGCATTTACCCTAATTTTTCAAATGCAAAAGCACCGAGCAAAACAAATTTACTCGGTGCCGACGTTCCTTTTCTAATATTCACATTTCATAAGAAGGGCAAAATAAAAGAATGCAGTATGCTCCTTTACAGAAATATACTGCGTTCTTAATTAATTGAAATATGTAATTGTAATACCGAATTTTGGATATAGTTCGCCTATGGACAAGCATTGGAAATTTTAGTTTCTCGTCTTAATGTGAGCGTAAATGTTAGTTAAAAATATAAAAGTAATTGCTCACTGCTTATCTATGTAGGCACACTATTTGTCCTCGACTCCCCGTGTGTTGCGGGAATTCACCAACCAGCAGGTAGCTACCTGCATACCACGGGACTTTCACCCACCAAGATTGCTCACTCGGTTACCACTTTGGATAGATAATTCTCCTTCGGCTGTCATCGCGAACGCAGGTTGCTATCCTACGCTTACAGACGGTTTTCTCGCTCCCTCAAAGAGATCTTGGCGTACCGACTGCGTCGCTTGTGCGCTTCCAACACACACCGAAATTGAACCGGTTGATGAACTGGTATTCACTTGTGCAGTTTTATATACTAGCACATATGTTCGCCATTGTCAATGCTTTTTTACAAATTTTCACAAAAAATATATTATTCCGTGTTAAATTATTCTTGATAAATACAAATAGAGTAGTCATTAATGAAAATATGATTTAAATGTGTGAAATTCGTATTGAAAATATCTATTTCTATTAAATCCACAATGCCCGTACCTATGCATTTAAAGTAGGCCTCTTTGAAAGTCCATATTTCAAAAAAGCGTTTTAGGGATTCTTGGTGTGATAAGCTTCTGTCGCATACATAATTAGTTTCATTATCAGTACAAACACGGGAGATAACTAATTCGTCAATCTCCCGTATTTTTTCTATATCTACACCAATTGGTTTATCGCTAACTGCACAAATAACCAAATTGTATGAATGACTGATATTAAACTCTACATCAAGATTTTTAGCAAATGGTTTGCCATATTCATTTGTATAAAAATTAATATCTTCAACATGTATATTACAATAATCAGCAATCATTCTCCTTGCAAGCATTTCTCCTGCAATGGTGCGCTTCTTATCATCAGTGAATCTAAATTTATCAACTCGTGCTTTCTTTTCATCTGACATCAACGAATAGAAATAATTGTATTCAGTATCAGTAATGTCATTAATGTTAATAATCTTATACTGCATTTTCAATAAAAGAAATCACATCACCAACGGTTTTAATATCTTTCAATGCAATATCGGGAATTTCGATATCAAATTCATCTTCAACTTCGCAAGCAAGATTTGCAAGATCAAGAGAATTAAGCCCTAAATCATTCTTTAAATTTGTATTTTCATCAATTTTAAGATTTTCAATTCCAGTATATTCAAAAAGAATATTTTTCAATTGCTCTAACATGTTCTACCTCATCTTTTGATTTTTTTCGTTGTTGTTTTTTCAAATGGTGTATCTCTAAATATAACCTTATCAATATTTTTGTAAATTGGAAGGTTCGTATTTTGCGCATTAATGAATTGTTGTATTGCACTTTTATTTCCGGTTTCAGAATATATCTCTGCAACAATTTTATTATTATCACCAAATACAATTACTTCGGTAATGTCGCTGCATTCATACAGCAAATTTTCAAGTTCTTCAGGAGCAATATTTTTTCCGTTGTCCAAAATAATTAAATTCTTTTTTCTGCCGGTAATAAAAACAAATCCATCAGAGTCTATATATCCAACATCTCCTGTTTTAAACCAACCATCTTCAAATGCTTTTGCTGTTTCTTCAGGATTGTTATAGTAACCCGATGATACGGACAAGCCTCTTGCCCATATTTCGCCGTCAACTACTTTTGCTTCATTTCCGGCAACAATTTTACCGACTGAATTTGGTCTATGGTAATAATCGAAATTTACAGTAAGCAACGGCGAACATTCCGTTAAGCCATAGCCTTGAAAAAGATTGATACCTATATTGTTATATTTTTTTATTAGAACTTCGCTTAAATACGCGCCACCGCACATAATTATTTTGAGCTTACCGCCAAACGCATCCTTAATTTCACCAAAGATCTTATCGGTTAAGTCAATGTGTATTTTACTTAATAATCTGCAAATTCTAACGCCTTTATTAAATACCTTTTCCTTGTATTTAACTTACTTGTTCTCGTTGGTGCAGTAAAGATGTCAGACAGAATTATCCACGAAATGATGGGACTTTAATATAGGAGGAAAACTACTATGCAACAGAAACATTCAATCTTTCTGAATTTACAGCATGTTTATGTCCTAATTGTTTGCAATACTTTTTTAGCTCGCACAACTATGAAATTTGCTATTTATGTAATTCTTAATACTGGGTCAAAAGACCCATTAACCTGTGAACAGTTTGAACAAATAGTCAATGATTTTGGTTATGAAACATTAGATACATTTGATGAATACACAAATCTTGGCGAAACACTAACGGGAAGCAGAAAAATTGTATCCGACGATTTTCGTTTTGAATTTTTCGAATGGACCAGTTCTTCAAGCGCCAGAGAAATATATGGTAGTATGTACAATAAAATAATAGGAAAACGTAGCCAGCACGATGCTGAATACTCAGCTTATTATAACAACTATCGCCAGTATGGATTAAGATCAAACGGGAAATTCTATTTGATTATTTATGTTGAAAACACTAATGTTTATGCTGAATGCAGTGAAGAATATATGAATGATATTTTCAATATTTTAGATGCGATGAATTATGATCAAAAGAATGAAAAAGAGTGAATATTGAAGATTGTAAAATAAAGTGTGTAAGTTAGAAAAAAGCTTGCACACTTTTTGCATTTTAGATAAAGTGTGCTATAATGAAAGAAAGACTAAGAAAGTCCTGTCATACCGGGAAAAAGCAGGTTATTCAACCTGCTTTTTCTCATCTGAACCGCTGGAAGTCCTAAATGCGGATAATATACATAAAATACTATGTTGACTGTCAGTGCTCAGTTTACTATAATGAATTTGGAAAGGGAAAGAATCATGAAAACAAATATAAAAATAAGAATTTGGTATTTACTGGTGTCCGCGGTTTTAGTTTTACTCGGACTGTTGTCGCGCAAGCTTAGCTTTATTCCATACTGCTTCGGAGATGCGTTATGGGCTATGGTTGTGTATTGCTGCTGGCGCATTATCCTTGTAAACAAGTCTCATAAGGTTACTGCACTTTCTGCTTTGATAACATCATATATAGTCGAAATATCACAATTGATCAGATGGAATTGGCTTGTCAGCATCAGAGCCACTTTTCTTGGTCACTTGTTACTCGGTCAAGGGTTTCAGCGGAGTGACCTTTTGGCATACACCGTAGGCATTGTCCTTGTTTTCCTTTTTGATACAGTTATTATGAAATACATTGAAAAGAGAGAAGAACAATAACTAAGAAAACAGATTAAAATTTTTGTTCCGAATCGGACGAAGCCAACCAATCTTTCAACAAACCGTGTAAACGCTTGCTGTTTTCGCTGCACGTACCCTACACGCCGACTAAATCATGAAAGCTTTGATTTTCGTTTCAAAGAAAGTCCTGTCACAAAAACGCGTTAGCGGTTTTTCTTTTTTTACTGGCTGCCTTTGGTTGTCATTCGTTGACTTGAGTTTGCCTGAACGTCAACCACTTTTCTACTGTTGGTAGAAATGTTTTCAATGAATAAGTTATTGAGTAACTGTTGACTCTGCGGTATGATTTAATCAGACGGTGCCGCCAATAATTTTTGAGGTGAAAATATGAATATTTATTTCAGCGAAAACATTAAGCGTTTTCGTAAGGAACGTGATTTAACGCAGGAGGCGCTTGCGGATTTCCTTGGCGTTTCTTTTCAGACTATCAGTAAATGGGAACGGGGAGAGAGCTATCCTGATCTGGAGCTGCTTGCCACCATTGCCGATTTCTTTTCCGTTTCAACCGATGCCCTGCTCGGTGTGGACAAAGCAAAGAACGAGCAAGAGATCCTCGCGCTGTGTGAAAAGTTTGATAAAAAGCAGTACGCAGGCTCGGAAGGACCGTTCGGCTATTTTATGCAGGATGCTTATAAAAAGTATCCTGCTGATTTCAGAATTGCCGTCAGGTATATGCAGTATCTTCAGGCAATTAGTGATACGCACGAAAAGACGATGGAAAACACGAATGAAATCAGAGCCATTTATAACCGAATTCAGAATTACTGCACGGATGACGTAATCAGGATTCATGCAAAGTATTTAATTCTTCATCATTACAGAAGCTTGGCGCAGGTTGAAAATAGTCAAATTGGCTATGAAGATATTTATCAAATGCTTGAAACGATGCCCTCTGTAAAGGAAACAAAGGACTATCTGCTTTGTTATATGCACGAGTTCGGGGATAAGGAAAACATAAGAAGCGGTTGCAGAAATCTGATTGACAAGTTAATCCCTTGTCTGGATGACGCGATGAAGCACTACGTGCTTTTTGCAACAAGAAAAAGAACTGTGGCAACAAAAGAACAAATACAGGAAACTGCAAACGCTTTAGAAAAGATTAAAGCAATATATAATATCTTCTATCCTGATGAGGTATACGGTGATTGCTGGAGAAGAGCTATTTATACCTATGGCGATTTAGGAGAAGCATATCATTTACTTGGCAACAATGAGAAATCATTGCAGAATTTCAGAAAATGTGCAGAGCTTGCCAAGCGGTTTGATACGTTGCCAGATGAAGTGAAACGTCACAATCTGTTCTTTGAAGGTACGGTTTATAGAAAGAGTGATGATCCGTCCGTTTATGCGGATTCCAGCCTCTGCAATTTAATGAGAGAGTTTATGCTTGAAATCTTTTCGCTCTCAGATGAATTCAAAGCAACATCTGAATTTAAGGAGATCATTCATATTATGCAATAATAAATGCCTCGGCGTGTGTGAACTGCCGAGGCTGTTATGTTTTCTAAATGCATCTGACCGTAGTCGTCAAAGGTAATGTTCATGCCGGCTCTCTGTCATCGATGTTCAAATCGCTATTGAACCTTAGTATTTCCTGTTATCCAAAGGAAATACGGAAGGTGGTACAAGAAATCGTACACAATACGGGTAGCACCTTGCTTGCTGCTTGCGGCTTAATATACCGTCGACTTTCTCTTTCAGATAATATTATTCATCGTGTGTAATAGGAAAGCGAACATAAAAATTTGCCTTACAAATAATACAAATTTTCAACAATTTACCTCAGAAAAAACGCTGGGGTAAATTTTTTTTATTTTTTTTGACAAAATCGCAAACTATTTTGAAAGTCAATGTATCTATATAGTGTCAAGAAAAATTTTGAAGGGAGACAATAATATGTTTTGTAATCAATGTGGTCAAAAGCTGAACGACAACGCAACCTTCTGCACGGCTTGCGGTAATTCCATTCAACCCAGGGAGGGAAGGGCTCCCACCAGCGGCGGTACGCCGGCGGCTTATCCGGCCGCTCCTGTGCCAGCAGCCGGTGCGGCAGCAATGCCGAAGAAGCCGGTGAACAAAACGGTGATCGTGATCATCACGGTTTCCTTTGTGGTGCTGGTGACGGTCATCAGCCTGCTGATCTACCGTTCACAGTTTGTCAGCTTCGGCAAATTTATTAACGATTCAATCGCGCCGGAGGGCTATGACGGGTATGCTACGATAGCGCCATCGGACGTGATCGACAGCGAATCGCTGCTGTATAGCCTTGGCGATGTTAACGTGGATTATAACTGGCTGGTCGGGGAGAGCACTGCTGCAAACCTTGTTCTTGCCGAAGGGGTTTCCGTTGAGCTTAGTAAATCAGAAAATATCTGCAACGGCGATACGGTCACCGCCACGATCAATGTCGATTATGATGTCCTCAACCATAAGCTGCGCCCGCAGAAAAAGCTGCGCGGTAAAAGCACCTATACCAAGGAGTACACCGTCGAAGGGCTGGAGGCATCGCATGTTTTTGACCCGTTCGAGGTCGTTAATGAGGTGCAGTATTTTCCGTCTGACGGAAATATGACGGTGATCTACAACACGGCTTACAGTAAAAGCTTTGGCGCCTATCGCGTCAGTTGTTGTGATAGCGCCTTCGGCTACGTTTTGCAGATCACGGATGCAGACGGCGAAAACGTGAAGCTATTGCAGATCAAAGCAGATGACGACACCTATGACACTACTAAAAAAATTACGCTTTCACTCAACGGTATTTCGGACAAGCTGCTGCTTCCCGACGGTTCCCTGATTGCGGAAGCTGTCAGCAAGGAAATCGATCCGAAGCTGTTGACGCCGTTCACGCCGGACAACACAATGACCAAGACGGAATTTGACCGGCTGAAGGCGGACGCGACCGAGTTGGCGGAATCGATGTACGAGTCGCCTACTTTTGAAAACGCGTATCTGCTGATTGACAAAGCTAGCTATTTCACTCGATTCAACAGACTCTGCTATGTGTTTTCTTCACCGGATCCGCGCTACGGACCCAGTGTGGGAGGCTCGTATTATATGCTCGTGTATTATGATAACGTGATGGCGTATGATAACGGTATCGTGGCGCCATTCAGCGCAGGTTACAGAGATTTCGACTGCGATATTTACGGCTTTTATCTGAATGACTACTGTCATTCGCTTTCAGATGTTGAATCCCAGCTCGGAAATGATTATAATGTATATGAGCTGTCAACTTAAGAGCCATAAGATAGCATTTTGTCAATAGGAAGAGAATGGCATCAACAGGAGGTAACGATATGAATTGTACGCATTGCGGTGCGCCGCTGGAGAGCGGAGATCGGTTTTGTATGCACTGCGGTAATCCGGTTCAGGCGAAGCAGCCTTCACAGAACGCAACGATAGCTGCGCTGGTGGACCGAGCCCGTCAACAGGATAACGAAGCGTTTTCACAGCTCTTTGCGATGACGCAAAAGAAGGCGTATTTTACAGCGCTGAAGTTCGTGCAAAACGAGGAGGACGCACAGGACGTTCTGCAGGAGGCGTATATCAAGGCGTTTACCTCCTTAAGCTCCCTGCGCGACAGCAGCCGTTTTGTAACGTGGTTGAATATTATTGTCGGCAACTGCGCCAAGCGCTCTGTGATGCGGCAGCGGCCGGACGTGTTTGCGCAGTACCGCGACGACGAGACGGGCTATGATCCGGAGGATAGCTTAGCCGATGAGGACGAGGGCATACTGCCGCCGGAGGTAGCGGAAAGCCGCGAGATCAAGCAGCTGGTCATGGGGTGCATTGACCGCCTGCCGGAGGAACAGAAAATGTGCGTTGTCATGTTCTATTTTGACGAGCTGACGACGCGTGAAATCGCCATGGCGTTAGAGCTGCCGGAGAATACCGTCAAAAGCCGCCTGTTCATCGCACGGCGCAAGCTGAAAAACGATTTCGAGCTGCTGGAGCGTCAGGGCACAAGACTGCATGGCGCGGCAATGGCTCCGCTGATTCTGTCCTCGTTCGATATTCTCCAACCGCTCTCACAGCAGGCTGCCGGCAAAATTGCTGCCAATGCGGCTGCTGCGATCGCGAAAAGTGCGGCTGCAGCCGGCAGCGCCGCTGGCGCCGGCGTGGCTGCGGCAACGGGCGCTGCAGCAGGTGCGGCGAGTGGGGCGATCGGTGCCTCTACCGGTATCTTTGCCGGCATAACCGCCAAGGTGATTGCGGTCGCCTTAGGCGTAACGGTGGCGGCAGGCGGTATTGCGGCGACGACGGTCGCCGTCAAAAAGCATCAGCAGGAAACCGCAGACACCTCCGTTTCCGCGCAGGTAGAGGAGGAAGCCGCCGACACCGCAGCGGAGGATGCCACAGAAGCACCGATCGAGCCGGTGAGCCTGGACGCGGCGCATCAGGCGAACGTGACACGCGCCATGGCGTCCTCCACCGCGGCAATGATCGAGACGACAGAAGCGGGTGCTTATACTGCCTATCAAGATTACCTCTATTATATTGATTACGAAAATACATCAAGAGAAAATGATTACTATGCGGAAATGGCAGAGACCGTCGGTAAGGTATACCGGAAAAATCTGACGACCGGTGAATCGGAGCTGTTTTTGAATTATGAGGCGTCCGACCTGCTGTTATACGGTTCAAAACTGATCGTTCATAACAAAGAGGACGGCTATTTCTATTTGGTTGATCCGAAGAATGCGAGCAGCTCAGAGCGCTTAAATCTCCCGAAAACGGAATTGTTCTTAAGCATTGCAGGTGTCAACAACACATTATTTTATCCTACCATGCTGCTGCGCGGTGATGAGCTGGTGTACGGTGAAAAGGAGCACGATGATGAGTACGGTGATCAAGCCAAATATAAGGTTTACAATCTCAAAACCGGTGCTACCCGTGAAATGGCGGACGATGAGGAGTTAGCGCAGGTTATGTATCATGAACTGAGGAGCAGTGAGAGCGGCTCTGTGATTTACGAGGACGAGGAATATATCGTCTTAGAGGAACACCCGGATACTGAAAATTGGTATCGCACCAATTACGAAGTGATCAACAAATCAAACGGCAACAGCACCACCTTCACCAGTAACTACCGTGAGGAGGCAGAGCTGGTATGGTACGAGGAGCCGACAGATATCTTTATTGTGGACAATACCATGTATTATGCCAAGAACGTTTATCAAGCTTATTTGGGTACGGATGGCATCTTCCTGTCGGAAATGCATCCTGCCGAGCTGTCGCTCTCCTAGCAGCTGCTCGCCGCCACCCATTAGCAGAAAACTTCACCTGTTCAGCCTGCAGGCGTGTTTTCTGCGCAGTAACCTTAACTGAACAGATAATGAGAGGACTAGCGATCATTGCTGGTCCTCTTTTTGTGCTGGTAGGAGTAAAGAAATCAGTCCTCGCTCGGTTGCTGCAAACGGTTTGCTGCGGCTGGCAGGGACAGCAAAAGGGAGGAACGAGTCCTCCCTTTGCGTTGATGTTTCAATGTTGTGTTTGCTTATTCTTTTGCCTGTTTTCTTCTGAAGATCACCAGCAGCAGGATTGCACCGAGTGAGGCAAAGCTGGTGGCAAGATACAGCTCAAGGTGTGCATCGTCGCCTGTTTGCGGTGTGCCCGGCTTTGTTTTGCTTTCCTCGCTCGGAGTATGCGTATTGGTAATGACAAAGCCCTTTGCGGCGTCGCCTGCCGTACTGCTTTGATAATCCTTAACCGCAACCTCCTCTACGGTGTAAACGATCGCCGTACCGTCGCGGTAAACGTCGAGTCCGGTAAAGGACGCGGTCCAGTGATTCGCTTCGCTTAAGACGACTGTTTGCTCCGTCTTTTTACCGTCGGCCAGCAGTATCACCTCGACCTGATCCGGTCTGATGCCGTCCTTATTGTTGCCGTCATCCCATGCCTTCACAACGCTGATGCTCGTCTGTTCGGGCGTATAGCTGTTGATAACGGTGTATCCGTCATAAGTCGTGCTGTAATTCTCTACCGCATCCTCCACGACGGTGTAAGCAATGAGAGCGTCCTCGTCGTCATACTTGAGTAAGTCGGTGCAGGAATAGGTCCAGTCCGTCTCTGCGCTTACTTCAGCGGATGCAAGCTCCTCGCCGTTGGCAAGTAACCGTACGGTGACAGCCTCAGGCCGCTTTCCGTCCTGGTTATCGGCATCGTCCCAAACCTTGGTGCCGCTGACAGAAGTGAGCGGTTTATCCTTCATTTCCAGCTCTCGCCCTCGTATTGGAGAATATCCAGCAGCTCGCCGCTGTCGCTCTCCATGCCGGCATAAGCGATCTCTTTGGCATAAGCCGCTTCAATCTCCTGCTGTGTGGGCGGAGGCAAGCTCCTCGCCTGTCGCATTCGTTCTGTGGCGGAACAGCGCTGCTGACATTAACACGGCGCTATGTAAGGCGGGATATATAATGTATATAATATACAATAAACAAGAAAACCTCCTAACCCTTGCAGGCCAAGAGGTTTTGGTTAGAAAACCTCCCGACCCTTGCAGGCCAGGAGGTTTTGGTTATCAGAAGTTCCAATCGTAGTCGTCGCCGTTGCCGAGGTCGTCGTCGTAGGTGCTGGTGGTAATGGCTGAGGCGGCTGTAAATATCGTGATTTCTACTTCAGGTGAAACGTATTCTTCATTGTTCTTTTCTTTGCTCACAATGGTTACCTCCTATATAAGATGATAATAAGTATGAAATATTAACCTACCGATACATATCTGACATCCGTATAGCGGGTCTTTATTTCGCCTGAAGGAGTTTGATAAATTACATAGCCTCTGTAATAAATACCTCCCGTAAGTCCGTTGACGTTGATGGTAAACTGGTTAGCGCCCTTCAAGTCCTTCGTTGCCTTCGCACGGAGAATCGCGTAGCCGTTCTGGGTGCCGGAGTTTTCGATCGTCACGTCGCTGCTGTTGATCGTGCCGGTCGTGGCCTTGCCGATCAGGTAGCCGTATTCCAGCGTAATGTTCGCGCCGTCGTTGACCAGCTGACCGTTGAAGGTCGTGCGCAGCGTTCCGTTGTTGCTCAGTACGATCGGGTCGCTTACCGGAATGTTGACGAGCGGCAGCTTGAAGCCGTAGCTGTCGAACGTTTCCTTGGTCACCGCACGGATCGTTGTGGATTCCGGCACGTAGTAGTATACCTCTGTGCCGAAGCAGAACGGTCTGGTCTCGCCGCCGTTTTCCTCTACCCAAGCGTAAGCGTTCGCGTCGCTGGCCGTCAGCAGGCGGTTGTAGTTGATGCTTTCGTTCACCAGCTCGTTGCCGTTCGTGTCGTAGATCACTACGTCGCAAAGATTTTCGTCCGTGTGGTTGTAGTGCGCGTGGATGATCGTATCCTCTGAGATCTCGATTTCGTCGCCCGGGTCACCGATCTTGTCAAAGCCGATATAGTAACCGTCGAAGGTGTAATACGGCAGCGGTGCCGGCACCGGCAGCGTGAATTTCGCGCCGTTGTCAACAAAGTCAACCAGGTACGTCGGATGGTTGCTGTTGTTGTCGTAGTCCCTCATCAGGGTGACCTTAAAGTTCGAGTCTGTTCGGGAAACGGCGTATACGTTGATGTCGCCCAGTACCTGGAGCGCAAAGTAGTTGCCGAAGGTCTGATACTGTTTGTCCCTCGTCGTGGTCTTGGAGGTGTACTCCATGTACCACGCCGTTTCTGCCTCGTCGGCCGTAAAGACCGCCGTGCTGTTGTACGTTGTCTTGTAAACGCCTTCGCTGTCAGGACCTTTGCTCTTGCCGTTACCGTTGAAGCCGACAGCCGCGTTGCCCTCTGCCAGCTTTACGTCATACATTCTGATGTGGTCGGTCAGGGAGGAGAGCAGCAGCTCTACCGCGCCGTCCACGTCCGGTTGCGTCAGGTGCGTCGTGTCGACCGTGTTGACCGTGATTACCTCGCCGGTCAGCTTTTTGTAGGTGACGGTATCGCCGCTGAGCGACATGGAGATGATCGTGAGAATGAAATCCATTTCGCCGTCGTCGTAATCATAAACATCCGGGTCGAGCGTTTCCGCTACCTTAATCGCGGACTGGTAGGTCGTGAGGTCAAGGCCCTCACCGATCTCGGATTCCGAGGCGTTGTTCAACGCTTCGATCGCGCTGTTGATTGCGTCCGTCTTTGCGTCAACCTCTGCCTGTGCCGTGCCGGAACCGAAGTTCTGCCGCTGCTCCGCCGTCAAGGCTTCGTAAACCTGTGCGTTGGTGAGCGCGGTTCTTAACGCTCTGACCAGCTCCTCGGGGTACTTCGACGCAGTGCCGTCGAGCGATTCCAGTAACGCTTCGCCGTTGTGGTACGCCTGATCGAGCGCACCGAAGTTCGTGGTGGATTCCAGATGTGACAGCGCCGTGTTCAGGGCTGCGGTCTCGCTGTTGATCGTTGCCTGATAGGTGCCGTAATAGGTGACGTCGTGCGTCGTGCCGGTAGCCGGCTTGCACGTCAGCCCGTCAACAACCTCCTGCAGGTCAGCCAGCGAGTCGGTCGTGTAGTCAGAGCTGCCGAGCGCGGTGACCGCCGCCGTGTAAGCGGAATCGAAGCTCGAGAAATCCAGCGCAACATATTGATCAGCGATGTTCGTGTATACCGGATAAACAAAGGTGTCACCGACGAGGGAGAAGTTGATGTTGCTGCCGGTGTACTGGTTCACGGTGTAGCCGCTCTCTGTCTTTACCGCGGTGTCCCAGCGGATCTGCGGCTTAACGCCAAGGTAAACGGCGTTGATCGTGGAGTACATATATTCCTGTGTGCCGCTGTCGATCGCGGTGCCGTTGTAGTACAGGCGGTGATCGTCGGTCACGGTGCTTGCCGGAATGTACAGCACGCCGGCGCGCTCCTTGTAGCCGATGACCCAGCATGTGTCGCCGGAGTGAGCCGTCGGGATGCTGTTGTCAAAGCTGTTGGTAAATACCGGATCGGCGGCGTTCTCTGCCGTGTAGAGCGCTACGTCGTCTAAGTAGCTGTCTGCCGTACCGGCGAAGTTGCTGTATTTTGCAAAAGAGCCGCCGTAGTAGAGATTGATGTCGTTGCTTGACAGGAAAGAGAAGATGCCGTTCGTGCCGGCGGAGGTGCCGTTTGCCGGATAACCGGAGGCGGCGATGGCGTTCAGGTCGTATTCCGCCTTCTTTTCGCCGTTAACGTAATATTTCAGGATATGCGCGCTGCTGACCGTCACGTCGATGTCGACCCACTGGTCACCGATCGGGTTCACGGTGCTGTTTGAGTTGATGTCGAAGTAACACTGTGTGCCGCCGGAACCGTCAGAGCCGTCGTTGAACAGGATCGCGCCGTTGGCCATGATGATAAAGTAGCGGTTCTCGTTGCGCTTGCCGGAGGAGAAGCTCAGCATCGCGCCGTCCCAGCCCTTATCGGTTTCACAGTACTGCTTGAAGCTGATCTTGACGCCGTTCGAAAGATCCTGACCGGCGAAAGGATTTTTATTTTCATAGACTGTGTTCAGCGAGCTGGAATAGACCGCGTAAGGGCCATAGTAGGTGATGTTGTTCGCGTCTGCGTAATCGCGGGAGTAGCATTCCCACGGGCCGTACATGATCAGGCTGCTGCTGTGACCGGCGAAGGCGTCTGTGCCGATCGCGGTCACCGTGTCAGAGGTGTAGAAGCTCGTCATGCCGGTGCAGTTTTTGAATGCCTCGTTGCCGATCGTCGTAATGCTGTCGTCGCGGATGTCAAAGCTCGTGAGACCGGAGCAGCCCTCGAACGCGTTGTTGCCGATCGTCGTCAGGGAAGCAGGGAAGCTCACGTTCTTGATGTGGTCGAAGCCGTAGAAGGCATAATTGCCGATCGCGGTCACACCGTCCTCGATCACGATGTTTTCGATGATGTCGGTGTTGTATTGACCGTCGAACAGGGAGTTGTAAATCTGGTCGCCCCACGGTGCGTTCGTGCCGGTGTTGTTGACGCCGACGCCGCTGATGATGCCGTAGTTGCTCATCGCGCCGTTGCCGCTGATCGTCAAGGTTTTGGTCAGGCGGTTCAGCTCGTACCTAATGTTGCCGTCCGTGCCGGTCACGAGGTTCGACACCGCGCGGTTATTTTCAATCAGCTTGCGGTCAAACGCGTTAGAATATTCCGCAGAATCTGACGCGCCGAGGAAGTCCATCAGGTAGATACCGGACGGCTTGCCCGGTGTAAAGTTCAGGTACGGCAAGCCCGGGTTGATCTCGTTGGCGTGGCCCTCCGGGTTCGGTATCAATGTACCCCACGTGGTGGAGGAGAAGCTGATGTACCACATACCCTTAGTGTGGGTCAGATCTAACATCTGCTGCGTAGCGCTCAGCTTATCGTTCTTCTGCCAGGAATAACGGTCCTGAATATAACCGTTACCTTGC
The DNA here is from genome assembly GCA_017463985.1 of Eubacterium sp. GTDB lineage: Bacteria > Bacillota > Clostridia > Oscillospirales > Acutalibacteraceae > Eubacterium_R. The sequence continues at coordinate 76,721 of JAFUEH010000023.1, forward strand.
TTGTTGAGTTCATAACACGGGTCGATCCATGAGGAAGGATCTTCCTGATCGTTCCAGTCGATCTTCACACCGGCCTGTACGCCGCCGGTCGTTTCGTCAAGGTCGTAGTCAAAATTGTAACGGTTGAAGACAACGATCTTACCGCGGACGTCGTCCAGCGTCGGGTCGTCACCGGCAACGTACCAGTGATCCTGCCAGTTGTAGCCCTCCGGATAAATATCGTTGAAGTACTGATTGCCGTTGACCTTGCTCACGCCGTGAATGTATTGATAAACCGACGTGGCAATATCCTGATCGCCCTTGTCCTTCTTTAAGCACATCAGGATCGTCTCGCTCGGGTGCCGGTCAAGGAAGTCGTAGCATTCCTTGAACAGACGGTCAAGATAATACTTGTCGCTGCCGCTGATACTGCCCCAGGCGCCGGTACCCGGCGTTCTGACGGTTGTTTCACCGTGCGTCAGGAAAGCATAGTAGTCGTCCGACTCACCGTGCGCCTCTACACGGATATCCAAAAAACGTGCGCCGGCGTCCAGCTGCTCGGGGATCGTTAAGCCCTGGCATTTTGAGATGGAGGAAAGCAATGCATAACCACCTTCAAAATCCCTTGCGCCGGTGTCGTGCGTACCGGGCATCGTAATTTCGGAAAGTCGCGTTTCGCCCCTGATGGCGGACATCCAGCTTTGGGTGGATACGTCGCTGAGCTCCGTCGCTTCTTCCAGCACGGAGGCAGCGCTCGCCGTCATAGTAAAGGGAACGTTGATGGACAGCAGCATGATCACTGCTGTGAGGAATGATAAAATTCTCTTTGTCAAGGTCATCAAATCCTTTCGGTCAATATTTTTACATTTTTCAGTATATTATATATTAAATAAAGATGATATAAGGATTTCACAAATTGTTCATATTTTTAAAATTTATACTTGACAAAAAGAATAATTTTCAATATAATTTAATGTGAAATAATATACCCTTTAGGAGGTAATTTTATGAAAACATTATTGAAGCGAACCGTCGCCGTTTTGGCAGCGGTAACCATGCTCCTGACCACCCTGCCGGTGTTCAATGCCTTCGCTGCGACGGTGTACTCGAGCGACAGCCACCTGCGGGCGGAGTACCTGATCGGCAGCGATTATACGCTGAATGCGGTGACGGGCGTGCGGGATTTATCCGTCAGCGGCAGCGGCGTGGAATGGACCGAAAACTGGGCTTATGACGGCAAGGGCGCGCACTTCCTCGGCAACGGCGCTACCGGCGGCGGAGACCAGAACAACTACCTCTATGTAACGAAGGAAACGATGAATACGCTCCTGGCGAATACGAATGCGTCACAGGGCTTTTCGTTCACCTTTGCCGGCAGAAGAGAGAATGACGGCTGGCACCGCTTCCTTGATTATATTACCGGTGACCCGTTACAAACTAACTCTAATGAGTATATCTATTTTTCCACAAACCATAATATCAAAGCGAAAGCAAACGGCAGCGAAACGGACGCCGTTCCGAACGTTGACGATACGTGGGGCTGGCATGTCTGGGCGATTACCGTGAAGGAGAATACTCTCACCGTATATCGTGACGGATCGCTGACCGGCACGGTGACGAACAGCAACATGAACGCTTCCTGGTTTAATACGTTGGTGTCGAAAGGCACGTTGCTGCTCGGTGCTTCGGCGTATAATGACCCGGGCTTTAACGGCTATATGCGTGACTTCCGTATCTATGATATCGCGCTGACCGCTGACCAGGCGGCTGAGGTGGCGACGGATACAAATAACTTCACCAACGTCGGCACGAGCACTGACCTGTCCGGCTTGAAGTCAGCGATTGCTACTTATGAGAATAAGCTGAAAAACATCAGCAACGATTTCTATACGAACACCCTGCCGGCTTATGAAGCGTATGTGTATGCGAACCGCATTGTGGATGCGATCGAATGCGGCGAGCTGACAGCGGACAGCAGCGACACGATCGCCCTGCAGTTGCAGCGCGCGGAGCGCCTGCTGACAGCAACCACCAATGCCATGGCTGAGTGGAGCTATAAGACCGCGAACGCGCAGGGTAGCTTCTCGGGCGATAACGCCTCTGAGACGGATTGGAACAATGCCACGAATAAGGCTAAAGCATACAACAGCTTAGTTTATGCCTCTACCGGTGTGATTGCTAGCGAAAGCGACACTACCTACAGAACGGCGTTTGTAGACGAAATTGCAACTTATTCTGACAGACAAAAAGTGTCGCTTCGTATGTTCCATCCGTATATTGTTATGCTGTATACCGGCGATACCTCAAATTATCCGACGGCACCGGTGATGTCAATGAACTACCATTGGGCCGGCTATATTTTTGGTCAGTCGCTGGAATATGATCTATATACGATGTATATGAACGACGGTGACGGTTTAGTGCTCGCCGGTCCTTGGCACGGGCAACATAAGAACGGAACCGGCACAAACAGCTCAACCAATTTTATGTGGAGCTATTTTTGTAACGATAGCAGTGACGGTCTCGGTGAACGTGATTTCGATTATGTTGACACAACGTCAACTGCTAAGTCTGAATATTTTGGAAAATATGGGAGCTCGACAAGCCGAAAGGAGTATCCGCAGTTTACTAACCTTATGGTATTCAAAGGTACAATGGCGGACAATGAATATTACCGCGTAATTGAGCCATCTTGGGGATTGAGAATCCAGAATGGTAGCAACGGTGTTAAGCTTTCCGATACCCGTAAGGATGGCGTTAGCGTTACCCGTAATGATTCGCAAATACCGATTTACGTTATCAACTATAAAACGATCCACAGTAGCCTTGACGGTGCAAAATCCTATTTAGCCGGTATCGACGTAGCAGATTATAAGGAAGGCGGTTTAGCCACCTTCTTCCAAGGCTGCGATGAGGCGACCGCCATCGATCCGCAAAACGATTACAGCTGGTCAAACAGCTCGATGATCAATAATGCAGAGGATTGTGCTAAGAGAATTAAAAATGCTGTCGAGTCGATGCAGGCAGCGACCGCAACAGCGGATACTTATACTGCCCTCCGGAATGAAATGCTGACGGGTCACGGCGATTACAACGGCGCCAAGGAGGATTACCATCACCTCGGCAACTACACGACCTCCTCCATTGGCTCCTTCAATACAGCGTATGAGGCTGCGCAGGCCGAAATGGCAAGGCTGGCAACGAATCCTTACGGCAGCAATGAGCTGAGCGGTAAGCTTCTTGCGCTGCAAAACGCACACCATTCCTTGGTTCTGGCGGCGGACTTTGCGGTGCTCGACGCCGCTTATGCGGCACAGACGGCACGCTTGGCAGACAGCACCGATATGGCGCAGTACACTACCTATTCTGTGCAGCAGTTCAGCGATGCGCTGGATGCGGGAAAAACACCATGGGAGCATAAGACAGATGCTGAAAGGGCAGACACGCCATACACAGAGCAGTCCAATATTGATACGGAAAAAGCGTATGTCGACGCTACCTCTGATAAGCTTGACAAGACGAAGAACCTGACCAATCTGACCACGGCGCATGACCGCGCGGATGATCTCCTGACAGCTATGGACGGCCAGACGGTCTACATGACGAAGAACGACGTAGAGGATCTGATCAACGCGACGACCCTCAGCAACAGCTACCTGAACGCTGACGCGGCAACGAAGCGCGAATTCGGCGAAAAGACGCACGGCGCCTCGATCGACGACGTGACGGACGACATTAACGGTATCTGTAAGGACTACGAGGACGGCAAGTATACGATCGACGCCGATGCAATTCAGGTGCTGGATCAGATCCTGACCACGGCAGAGAACGTTGACCCGGACGTTTACGTTTACAACACCGGCGAGCTGGAAAGACAGGTCAACACGGTTAAGCGTATGCTGTTTGCCACGCCGGTCAACTACGTGAACGATGACGGCGACACGGTTTCGATCACACCGCTCAAGAGCACCGTAACGAATAACGTGATGGACGCGGCCTCCGCGCTGCTGCTCAGCTCGCTGAATTCGCACGTCCATGAATACACGGTCAACATCATTGAGGGTTCTGTCAGCGACGTGAACGGTATTACCTTCACCGGCGGCAGCTACAGCTACGACAAGGCCAACGACGCCTACACCGTTTCTTACGGCGCAACGGCGACCTTCCGTTCCGATTCTGAGGACACGGCATGGTACCTTGAATTTGACTCCGAAACCACGGAAAGACAGACCCAGTATCAGGGCAGCGGCAAGGAATTTACGGTACAGGTGATCGGTAACATGAACGTTTCCGTCAGAACTGCGACCGCGAACACGAGCCGCCTGACGATCCGCAGAAATTATTCTGACAGCACGAGCACGCCGATCCAGCTGATCGACTACGTGGACGGCGAATATACGCTGCCGACGCCGACGGCGCTGTCCTTCTACAACTTCGACAGCTATGAGATCAACGGCGTAGAATACGCGATCGGTGACACGATCACCGTGACCGAGGATACCGAGGTTATCGCCAACTACACCGCCGACGATTCTAAGGTAGCTTACACCGTATCGAATAAGGACGGCAGCAGCAAAACGGCTTACTACAACGACAAGGTGACCTTCAACGGTACCGACAGCACCTACGCATGGCTCGAGCAGGTGAACGGCACAGGCACCTACAGACCGTTCTATATTGGCCAGAACGTCAGCTTCCGCGTCAGCGAAGGCACAGCGCTCAAGGCGGTTACGGAGGAAGAATTCAAAAATGGCGGCTACACGCTCCCGACCGTCAACGTGCGCCAGAGCGGCTCGATCGCTACCGAGGTGAACGGCGTGACGAAGCGCAATTTCGTCGGTCAGATCGTCACCGACGGCAGCGTTACCGTGCTGGAATACGGTATGCTGATCGGCAAGGCAAAGGCCGGCGGCAGCCTGACGGACGAGGATATCGCGCTTGAAAATTCCGGCAGCAACGAGGCTTACACGCTGCTGCGCGCCAAGTCCACGATGGACGAAGGCGCTCACCAGTTTACGATCATCGTCAACGGCCTGTCCGGCGATGTTAAGTACAGAGGCTACCTGATCTATCAGGATGCGAGCGGCACGCACAACGTCTACACAGACGTGATTGACGAAACGGTTTAATAGGAGGCTAACATGAAAAAGCTATATACAAAGCCGGATTTTGACCTCGAGGTCTTTCAGCGCGTGGACGTGCTGACCGACAGTGAAGAGGGCACGACGGACGACGGGAACGGCCTGCATGACGGCGACGAATACGGCTTCCCGACGTAATCGCTGATGAGTTTGAGATACTGACAAGGATGCGAGGTGAGGACGATGAAAAGAAAGTGGATATTGTTCCTTTTGGCGGCGGCCGTTTTGTTGTCCGGCACCGCGATGGCGCTGGCCGCGCAGGAAAACGAGTTAACGCCCGAATGCGCGCATCATTATCAGATCGTATCGTTTGACAGAGACGGCAATATTGTCCTGAAATGCCAAAAATGCCGCGATGTTATGTCGACGACCTTTGTGGAACATCTTAACGAAAGGGACTACGAGCCGCTGGACGTGGTCCCTGACGGGATCGTCAACGCCAAGGATTACGGCTATATCCTGCGCCATTATCACGAAAGCACCGGCGAGGATACCTCCGATCCGGACCTTTACGGCGGCGACGAATACGACTTCGGCGATTAAACGAAGAAAAATAAATATTGACAAAACCGCAGCGTAGTGCTACAATAATTCACGCGGAACGGCACTGCGCTGCCGCATTCGGAGGCTTAGCTCAGCTGGTTAGAGCACTTGCTTCACATGCAAGGGGTCACTGGTTCAAGTCCAGCAGTCTCCACCAACAAAAACGCCTTTTGTCTTGTGACAAAAGGCGTTTTTGAACGATGTGTTCCGCTGTGCGGAACGTGATGTGCACGGTGTGCGTGATGTACGCCTGCGGCGAGTGATGTGCGCTGCGCGCGTGGAGTGGAACGCATCCCATCACTGCGACCAACGGGAGCAACATCATTGTGCCGTAAGGCATAACATCACTTGCCTGAAAGGGCAAACATCACTGTAACGTTTTGCTTCGCAGACCTCCCTGAGCAGCGGATCTGCAGGCTTTATTCTTTGCAGACCATTGAAAAATTTAAAGATTCCGAGTATAATGGACAAAAGGCGTTTTTGAACGATGTGTTCCGTGGCACGGAACGTGATGTGTACTGTGTGCGTGATGTACGCCTGCGGCGAGTGATGTGCGCTGCGCGCGTGGAACGGAACGCATCCCATCACTGCGACCAACGGGAGCAACATCACTGTGCCGTCAGGCACAACATCACTTGCCTGTAAGGGCAAACATCACTTGACTCTCAGCCTATTTTAGCTATACCATTAGAGAAAAACGAGGTGCTTTATGTCCGAATCAAAACTGCGAGATATCTCAATGGACTTCTCTATTCAGATCATCAATCTTGTAAAGGAACTAAAATCCAAACACGAATCGATTATATCGAATCAGATCGGCAGAAGCGGTACTTCGATCGGCGCCAATGTTTATGAGGCAAACTACGCGCAAGGCAAAAAAGACTTTATCTCAAAGCTCGAAATCGCCTTAAAGGAAGCGAGCGAAACGGGCTACTGGCTTGAGTTATTGTATAAAACGGATTATATCGATCAGAAAACGTTTAAAACGCTGAGCGATCAATGTGCGTCAATCCGTGTGATGCTTGTCGCTTCCTGCAGAACAGCAAAGCGCAGCTTAGAAGATCATTGACGATTTTCCTTTCATAAGCTAAGTTGAAAATAACTGCTCTTTTTTCATGCAGGTTTTTGTTGACAAAGCGGTGACAACGTGATAATATAGTAATACCTACGGAGGCTTAGCTCAGCTGGTTAGAGTACTTGCTTGACATGCAAGGGGTCACTGGTTCAAGTCCAGCAGTCTCCACCAACAAAAACGCCTTTTGTCTTGTGACAAAAGGCGTTTTTGAACGATGTGTTCCGCCATGCGGAACGTGATGTGCACTGTGTGCGTGATGTTCGCCTGCGGCGAGTGATGTGCACTGCGCGCGTGGAGCGGAATACATCACATCACTGCGACCAACGGGAGCGACATCACTGTGCCGTAAGGCACAACATCACTTGCCTGTAAGGGCAAACATCACTGTAATGTTTTGCTTCGCAGACCGCTCTGAGCAGCGGATCTGCAGGTTTTATTCTTTGCAGACCATTGAAAAATTTATAGATTCCGAGTATGATGGACAAAAGGCGTTTTTGAACGATGTGTTCCGTTGTGCGGAACGTGATGTGCACGGTGTGCGTGATGTTCGCCTGCGGCGAGTGATGTGCGCTGCGCGCGTGGAACGGAACACATCACTGCGACCAACGGGAGCAACATCACTGTGCCGTAAGACACAACATCACTTGCCTGTAAGGGCAAACATCACTGTATCATTATACCAAAAATTTCTGAAACGCAGTGGGCAGGGGATACTGCTCCTCCAGCTGCTGCGGCGTCGCCCAAATGAGGCGGTCGTTCTTCTCCTTTACGGTGACGGCAAAGCCCTTCATCAGCCAGTCGATGTGCGTGAACACGTGCTTGACCTCCTTGAGATAGCGCGCCTGCTGCGGCACCAGCGCCAGGGCCTTGACTGCCTGTATAACGGCTTCCTCGTCAAGAAAGCCTTCACAGTTCGGCAGCTGGTACAATCCGGCCAGCAGCCCTTTATTCTCGCGCTTTTCCAGTGCAATTTCGCCGTCCTCTGTCAGGAGCAGAAGGACGGTTTTTTCTTCTTTTTTACGCTTCATTTTTTTGATCCGGACCGGCAGCTCTGTGACGGTGTTTTCACGCCGCGCCGTGCAGTGGGCGCTGATCGGACAGTCGCCGCAAAGCGGCAGCGCGTTCGGCAGGCATATCAGCTCGCCAAGCTCCATCAGCCCCTCATTGAAAGCGCCGGAGCGCTCCGGCATGACGGCTGTGAGCAGAGCGGTGACCTCTTTTTTCGTTTCCGTTTCCAGCACGTTCTTGCGGCTCCCGAGGACGCGTGCAATCACGCGCAGCACGTTGCCGTCTACGGCCGGTACGCGTTCGTTGAAGCAGATCGAGGTGACAGCGCCGGCGGTGTAGTCACCGACGCCGGGCAGCTTGCGCCAAGCGTCGAAGCCGGTCGGAAATTGACCGCCGTATTCGGTCATGATAACCGTGGCGGCCTTTTTTAGGTTACGCGCACGGCTGTAATAGCCGAGCCCCTCCCATAGCTTGAGCAGCTGCTCCTCCGGAGTGGCGGCGAGCGCCTCGACGGTCGGCAGCGCCTCCATAAAGCGCTGATAGTAGCTGATGACCGCCTCGATACGTGTTTGCTGCAGCATGATCTCCGAAATCCATACGTGATACGGCTCCTGATCCTGCCGCCAGGGCAGGGGACGCCGGTTCGCCTCGTACCAGTTCACCAGCGGCGCGGTAATGTTTTGCAACGGTTTTTGCATGGCAACTCCTTGCTGTGAAAAATACAGGCAGCCGCTGTGACTGCCTGTCGTTTTTATTCTTCGTATTCGTCCTCGTTTTCCCAGTTGTGGTAGATGTTCTGCACGTCCTCGTTTTCCTCAAACATCTCGATCATGCGGCTCATCTTTTTCATGTCCTCCTCGCTCTCCAAACGCGTGTAGGTGGACGGAATGTAGGCCGCTTCCGAGGAAATGATCGTGTAGCCCTTGCCCTCTAGCTCGTCGCGGATCGCGCCAAGATCGCTGGTTTCTGTGCGGATCTCAAAAATATCCTCGTCGTCCGTTAAGAAATCGGCAGCGCCGGCCTCCAGCGCGTCCTCCATCAGCTGATCCTCGTCAACATCCTCTTTTTCGATCACGATCACGCCTTGCTTGGAGAACATGAAGGTCACGGAGCCCGGGTTACCCATGTTGCCGCCTGCCTTGTCAAAGTAATGGCGTACCTCGCCGGCCGTGCGGTTACGGTTGTCCGTCAGCGCCTCAACGACGACGGCAACGCCGCTCGGACCGTAGCCCTCATAGACGATCTCTTCATAGTTAGCGCCGTCGGTGTCGCCGGCTGCTTTCTTGAGCATACGCTCGATGTTGTCGTTAGGTACATTGTTTTGCTTCGCCTTGGCGATGACGTCGCGCAGCTTGGCGTTATTATTCGGGTCAGGGCCGCCGTTCTTAACAGCCACGGCAAGCTCACGGCCGATCTTAGTGAATATCTTTGCTCTGGCGGCGTCGTTGGCGCCTTTTTTTCTTTTAATAGTGCTCCATTTATTATGTCCGCTCATAGAATATACAAGTCCTTCCTGAAAATTATTTCAAAATATTTTAACATATTATCGACGGCCTTGCAAGAGTTAATTCAGATTTCTCACGCAATAACGGGATAATGAAATATTTGACAAACAGACAGCGAAGTAGTAAAATAACTATACTGATGTACAAAACTAATCTATAAAATTACGGAGGTGCAAAATGAGCTTTTCAATTTTGCTGGTGGCGGCGTGTATACCATCGATCGTGCTGCTGTGCTATATCTACCGTAAGGACAGAGCAGAAAAAGAGCCCTTCAGCCTGCTCGCACTGCTGTTTGGTCTGGGTGCCGCCAGCGCCTTGCCGGTTGTGATCGCAGAGCTTGCGCTCGGCAAGCTGAACGTTTTTCCGGAGGGCAGCGTGCCATCGAATTTTCATGAGGCCTATATTGTTGCAGGTCTGTGCGAGGAGGTCGGCAAGTTCCTCGTCCTCTATTTTGTGACCCGTAAGAATAAGAATTTTAACTGCCTGTTCGACGGGGTGATCTATGCCGTTGTTGTATCGCTCGGCTTTGCCACGCTGGAAAATATTCTCTACGTGTTTGAAAACGGGCTCCAAATTGCGCTGACCCGTGCAATCACGTCGGTACCGGGTCACATGTTCTTCGGCGTGCTGATGGGTTATTTCTATACCTTCTGGCACCTGTTCAGCAACCTGGAAGTCGTTGAACAAAAATATGCGCAGATGCGCCTGATCGACACTGTTCAGCCGAATAAGGTGAATAAAACGACGTATTTTGTTTTGGCGCTGGTGGTACCGATCCTTGTCCACGGCACCTATGATTTTCTTATCTTTTCCGCCACAAGCGTGACGATAGTGGCCTTCTTTATACTGCTGATCGGGCTGTATATCTACTGCTTTAAGAAAATTAAGACCATGTCGGCACAGGACCAGCACGAGGCCAATATGATCGCGGCAATCCTGAACCAAAAGTATCCGTATCTTTATCCGCGTATCCGCCAGGCAATGCAGGCGCAGCAGATGCAGTACAACCCGTATACGCAGGCGGCCTATAATCCGTATTCGGCGCAAAACAATTACGGCTATCAGTATCAGCAGCCGACCCAGCGGCCTGTCCAAAACGGCTATTACCAGCCGCAGCAGGCACCGAACAATAATAACTATACATACCGTTAAAATATTCTTAACAGGAGACAGCGGCGCACGCTTTTTTAGGAAGTGTGTTCGGCGTCTCCTTTTATTTTTAAAAAATTTATGATTGTATCTTGCAATCAGTTGTGCTATTATAGATAAGTATTATTTTAACTATGGAGGATTTTTAAATGTACGCAGACTATTATGATTCGATTGCAAAGGTAGCCGAAACCGACAAAGAGGTCGCTGACGCGATGGCGTTAGAGCTGAAAAGACAGCGCGAGAACATTGAGCTGATCGCTTCGGAAAACCTTGTTTCACCGCAGGTGATGGCCGCGATGGGCAGCGTGCTGACCAATAAGTATGCGGAGGGTTATCCGGCGCACCGCTATTACGGCGGCTGCCAGTATGTGGACATTGCGGAGGAGATCGCAATAAAGAGAGCCTGCGAGCTCTTTGGCTGTCAGTTCGCGAATGTCCAGCCGCACTCCGGCGCACAGGCGAACACCGCGGTTTACCTGGCGCTGCTCAAGCCGGGCGACACCGTGATGGGTATGGCGCTGGATAACGGCGGCCATCTGACCCACGGCTCACCGGCCAATATTTCCGGTAAATATTTTAACTTTGTACAGTACGGTGTGGATGAAAACGGCTATATTGACTATGCGGCATTCAATAAGCAGGTGATCAAAACGCGGCCGAAGCTGGTGGTTGCCGGCGCGTCCGCTTATCCAAGAGAGATCGATTTTAAGACCATGGCGGATATTGCACACGCGAACGGCGCTATGTTCATGGTCGATATGGCGCATATTGCCGGTCTGGTGGCCGCAGGGCTGCATCAGTCACCGATCCCGTATGCCGATGTGGTCACCACCACAACGCACAAAACGCTCAGAGGCCCCAGAGGCGGCTTGATTTTGTGCAATAACCCATATCTTGCCAAGAAGATCAACTCCGCTGTATTCCCGGGCTCACAGGGCGGTCCGCTGATGCACGTGATCGCCGGCAAGGCGGTTTGCTTCGGTGAGGCGCTGAAGCCGGAATTCAAGGCTTATCAGCAGCGTGTGATCGACAACGCACAGGCGCTTGCCAAGGGACTGACGGACAGAGGTCTGAACCTGGTGTCCGGCGGTACGGATAATCACCTTTGCCTGCTCGACCTGAGAGGCACCGGCGTGACCGGCAAGGAGCTGGAAGCAAGACTTGACGAGGTGCATATCACCCTGAATAAAAACACCGTGCCTAACGAGCCGCTGTCACCGTTCGTCACGAGCGGCGTCAGGATCGGCACGCCGGCCGCTACGACCAGAGGCCTGAACACGGACGATTTTGATAAGATTGCAGAGTTTATTTATCTTGCCGTGACGGATTACGACAATCAGAAGGAGTATATCCGCGCCGGCGTTGCGGAGATTTGTGCAAAATATCCTCTGTATGAATAAGTGAGTTTATGATAACCGTTTTTGCAAAGCTGTTTGGCGCTGTACTGAACGTGATCTACCGTTTTTATAAGTGCCGCAAAACCCAAAATAAAATCGCATTCCTCTCCCGTCAGAGCGAAACGCCGTCGCTGGATTTTCGCTATCTGATCGAGGCACTGCAGGCGCAGTATCCCGATTATGAGATCATGGTGCGCTGCAAAATGATCCCGAAGAGCCTGCTCGGTAAGCTCGGCTATCTCGGTGAGCTGCACCGTCAAATGCAGGCGATGGCTACCGCCAAGGTGGTCGTGCTGGATGGATACTGTATTTTGGCCTCCATGCTGCACCATAAAGAGGAACTGCAGATCATTCAGCTTTGGCATGCGCTCGGCTCGTTTAAGAAGTTCGGCAAGTCCGTCCTCGGCAAGGAGGGCGGCGCGTCGCCCGAGGTGGCAGCTGCTTTTAAAATGCACAGCAACTACGACCTGATTGCGGCCAGCGGTGAAAAATGCGTGCCGTTTTTTGCCGAGGCTTTTGGGCAGCCGACGGAAAAATTTGTGCCGATCGGCATTCCGCGTATGGACTATCTGACCGATCCCGAAAAAAGCAGGGAGCTGAGACAGCGTGTGCTGGCTGCCTATCCGGCGCTGAATAACGGTAAAAAAACCGTGCTGTATGCGCCGACCTTCCGCGACACACCGCAGGATACTGCCGTCTTGCACCGCGCTGCCGCTGCGCTGGCGGAGCGTTTGGACTTTTCGCGCTTTAACCTGATTGTGAAGCACCACGTGGTGGATTCCAATCTAGAGGAGATATTTGTGGACGGCGCTGAAAATTCCTGTACGGGCGCACGCTTTTCGGGCATGGAGCTGATGGCGGTGAGCGACTGCGTGATCACGGACTACAGCTCTATCATATATGAGGCGATCCTGAAGGAGCTGCCTGTCTATATCTATTGCTTTGACAGCGATAAATATATTGATGAGCGCGGATTTTATATTGATTTTTGGAACGATCTGCCGGCGCTGTACGGCCAGACGGCGGACGCGCTTTGCACCCTGCTCGAGAGCGGCGAAACGGCTGATCCTGAAAAAACAGCGCGCTTCAAGACGGATTATGTGAATAAAAAATTTGCAAGCATTACCGATGTGTGGTGCGAGATCATTGACGAAGCGGCGCGCGGCGTCTATGACGGAAGATATAATTATCAAGCATGATTAACATTAAATCACTGGCATATCCGCTGCTGCAAAAGGGCCGGTATGCCAAACTCATTTCTTTGTTTAACAAGGCGAAGGGACAGCCGCTGGAGCCGCAAAAAATTGTGATGCTGGCGACCTCTAAGGGGAAGCTCGGCGGTAACCTGCTGGCCATTAAGGACTATATTGAAAAGCATCAGCTGCCCTATACGGTGACGGCCTATACCGAGGACACACTCCCTGAGCTTGGTGCGCTGGCGCAGGCGCTGGCCACGGCAAAATATGTGATGGTGGACGATTACGAGCCGATGGTGTATCCGCTGTCGCTGCGCGAGGGACAGCACCTGGTACAGGTGTGGCACGCGATGGGCGCTTTCAAGCGCTTCGGTTATGCCAGAGCGACGGCAGAGCAAGGCTCGATCACCCATAAAAATTACACCGAAGCGATCGTCTCCTCGCCCGAGCTGTGCAAAATTTATGCAGAAAGCTTCGGTATCCGTCAGGACAGGATCAAGCCTGTCGGAACGCCGCGCACAGACGCGTTTTTTGACAGCGCGCATACACAGGCGGTGAAGGCGCGGCTGTATGCTGCGTATCCTGCCCTGCAGGGCAAGAAGGTCTGTTTGTTTGCACCGACCTTCCGCGGCGAGAACGTGCACGACGGCTATTATCCGGAGCAGTTTATCGATCTTGCTGCGCTGGCACAGGAGCTAGGCGAGGACTGGACGGTGGTGCTCAAGCTGCACCCGTTCGTTAAAAACCGACCGGCCGTGCCGGCAAGTGTGCTCGACCTGTCCGCCGAGCGTGAGATCAACGACCTGCTGCTCTTGACCGACGTGCTGGTGACCGATTACAGCTCGGTGATTTTTGAAAACGCGGTGATCGGTAACGCGGCTGTTTTGTATGCGCCGGATCTGGCGGAATACACGGACGCACGCGGCTTTTACTTCCCATACAGCGACTATGCCTGCGGCGAGGTGGTGACGGACGCGGCACAGCTGGCGGCTGCCGTCAGGGCGGCGCGTAAGGACGATGCGCGGATGCTGGCCTTTCAGCAGCGCTTTGTACCGCTGTGCGACGGTCACGCCTGCGAGCGGTTTGTGAAGGAAATACTGGAGGAACACTGACGATGGTTCAATTATCTGAAAAATTTGCGGGTATGAAGCCCTCCGCTACCAGGGAAATCTTAAAGGTGACCAGCCAGCCGGGCATGATTGCGTTCGCCGGCGGCTCACCGGCCGTTGCGGCCTTCCCGACGGAGGAGGTTACCCGTCTTTCCAATGAAATATTAACAGAAGATCCCGTTGCAGCGCTGGTTTACGGCGTGTCCGAGGGCTATCAGCCGCTGCGCGATACCGTCAAGCGGTGGCTCAAGGAACGTGAAAATGTCGGTACCGATGACGATGTGGTGATCATCACAGCCGGCGGTACCCAGGTCATGGACCTGTCTACTCGCATTTTAGTGAGCGAGGGAGACACGGTGATCTGCGAGGAGCCTTCCTTTGTCGGCTCACTGAACTGCTTCCGTTCTCACGGCCTGCAGCTGGTCGGCGTGCCGATCGACGCAGACGGTATGAATATCGAAAAGCTGGAGGAAGCCATTCAGGCGCATCCGGAAGCAAAATTTATTTACACGATCCCGAATTTCCAAAACCCGGGCGGTACGACCCTGTCGCTGGAAAAGCGTCAAAAAATGCTGCAGCTGGCACGGGACAACGACTTGGTGATCATTGAGGATAATCCGTACGGTAACCTGCGTGTAGCCGGCGAGGATGTGCCGGCGATCAAAAGCATGGATACGGACGGTACGGTGATTTATGCCGGTTCGTTTTCAAAGATCTTAGCGCCCGGCATCCGTGTGGCGTATGCCGTTGTGCCAAAGGCCATGGCGGCGGCGTTCACGATCGCCAAGCAGGTCAGCGACGTACACACCGGCGTTCTGAACCAGATGATCGTATCGCGCTGGTTTGACGAATATGATGTCAACGCGCATATCGAAAAAATCCGCGGCATTTACCGGAAAAAGCTGAACCTGATGTGCGACTGTCTGGACGAATACTGTCCGTCGATCGAATACGTACGGCCTCAGGGCGGTCTGTTTATTTGGGCGAAGCTACCGCAGGGCGTGGATATGCTCCGCTATGTGAAACGGCTGCTCGACTTTAAGGTGGCGGTGGTGCCCGGTTCCAGCTTTATGACGGACGATACTGCGCCGTGCGATTATATCCGCCTGAACTTCTCCACGCCGTCAGAGGACAATATTATCAAAGGCGTGAAGGCGATGGGCGAGGTCCTCAAAGAGTTTACAGAATAACAGGAGTTTATAGCGATGTCCGAAACAGCACAAAGAAAAAAAAGAAGTTTATCCCTGATTCAGCCGACCTCTGTGCCGACGCTCGGCAATTACCTCGGCGCGATGAAAGGCTGGCCGAGCTTTCAGGAGGATTTTGATACCATCTTCGGCATTGCCGATCTGCACTCGATTACCGTGCGCCAGGAGCCGGCAAAGCTGCGGCAGCAGACCACCCAGCTCTACGCGATGCTGATGGCGGTCGGGCTTGATCCGCAGAAAAGCATTCTGTTCATCCAGTCGCACGTACCGCAGCATTCTCAGCTAGCATGGCTGCTCAACTGCTATACCCAGTTCGGAGAGCTGAACCGTATGACGCAGTTCAAGGATAAATCGGCACAGCACGCGGACAACGTGAACGCCGGTCTGTTTACGTATCCCTGTCTGATGGCAGCCGATATTTTGCTGTATCAGGCGGATGTCGTGCCTGTCGGTGCTGACCAAAAGCAGCATCTAGAGATCACGCGCGATATTGCAACGCGCTTCAACGGCGTTTACGGTAACGTGTTTACCGTGCCGGAGCCGTATATCCCCAAGGCCGGCGCACGCGTCATGAGCCTGCAGAATCCGACGGCAAAAATGAGCAAGTCCGATCCGAACCCGAAGGGAACGGTGTACCTGACCGATGAGCCGAACGTGATCATGAAAAAATTCAAGAGCGCCGTAACGGACAGCGAAATGTCCGTGCGTTATGCCGACGGCAAGGACGGCATCAACAACCTGATGAATATCTATTCCTGCGTGACCGGCGACAGCTTAGAAACGATCGAGCATGATTTTGCCGGCAAGGGCTACGGCGATTTTAAGAAGGCTGTCGGTGAGGCAGTCGTGGCCGAGCTGGCGCCGGTACAGCAAAAATATAAGGAATACCTCAGCGATAAGGCTTATTTAGAGCAGTGCTGGACGGGCGGCGCCGATTTTGCCTCACGTCTGGCAGACAGAACGCTGAAAAAAGCAATGAAGAAGATAGGATTTGTGATGAAGTAATGCCTCCGCTGATACCGCTTCCTAAACAATATACACCGCGGCCGGGCTGCTTTACGCTGACGGCGGCCTATCAGTCCGATTTTGCGCTGCCGCTGCTGGAAAGCATTGCTACGCCGACGGACGGTGCCGCGCTCTGCATCCGAAAGGACAGTGACCTTCCACCGGAGGGCTACACGCTGTCCGTGACGCCTGAGCGCCTGCTGATACGGGCTGCTACGAAAACCGGCGCGTATTATGCGCTGCAGACGGTGCGGCGGCTTGCGGGCTTTGATACCGGCGGCAGGGAAGTACCCTGCTGTGAAATCGAGGACGCGCCGCGCTATCAGTGGCGCGGGCTGCAGCTGGATGTCAGCCGTCACTTTTTTGACACAGAAGAGGTCAAGCGCCTGCTGGAGCTGATGTTTGCCGAAAAGCTCAACGTTTTTCACTGGCACCTGACGGACGACCAGGGCTGGCGGATTGAGCTGGAGGGCTATCCGCAGCTGACAGCGGTCGGCTCCAAAAGGGAACGTACACACGTCGGCGGCTGGGGCAGCTTCCGCTGCGATCACGTGCCGCACGCCGGCTTCTATACAAAAGCACAGATCAGGGAGATCGTTGCCTTTGCGGCGGAGCGCGGTATTACGGTAGTGCCGGAGATCGACTTTCCGGCTCACAGCGCGGCGGCCATGGCGGCGTTTCCGGAGCTGGCCTGCTTTGAAAAGCAAACCGACGTGCCGTATTATTTCGGCGGCCTGATTCCGCAGTGGCGCCATTTTGATTTCCGCTGGAACCGGACGTTGTGCTGCGGCAAGGACAGTACCTTCGATTTTGTATTCGGCGTACTGGATGAGCTCTGTGCGCTGTTTCCGTCGCCGTATATCCACATCGGCGGCGATGAAGCGCCGCACGGCGAATGGAAGCGCTGTCCGGCGTGTCAGGCAGTCATGCAGCAAAACGGGCTGAAAAATGAAACCGAGCTGCAGGGCTGGTTTGAAAATAAAGTGATCGCATATTTAAGAGAAAAAGGAAAAACCGCGATCGGCTGGAACGAGCTGAGCCATGCGGATAACCTGGAGAAGGATAACGTTGTCCTGCAGTACTGGACGCGTAAACGCGACCCGAAAGCAGAGGCGTTTGCCGCCGACGGCGGACGGATGATTTTATCCAACCATCAGGCGTTCTATTTTGATATGCCTTATGCGCTGACGCCGCTCAGTCAAACCTATCGCTACCGTCCGGAGGACTTCGGTATCACCGGTAAGGCAGCGGAGCAGGTGCTCGGCGTGGAGGGCGAGCTGTGGA
The DNA here is from genome assembly GCA_017463985.1 of Eubacterium sp. Classification (GTDB taxonomy): domain Bacteria; phylum Bacillota; class Clostridia; order Oscillospirales; family Acutalibacteraceae; genus Eubacterium_R. The sequence goes on from JAFUEH010000023.1 coordinate 94,323, forward strand.
GCGAATGGCTGCCGGACAGAGCCAAGCTGGATTTTTTGGCAGTACCGCGTATGCAGGCGCTGGCGGAGGTGGCCTGGTCGCCGCCGGAGGCGCGTGACTTCGATCACTTTATGGAACGCTGGGAACAGCTGAAGCCGTCGATGACAGCGCAGGGCGTCGGCTATGCCGAAAATGACCTGACCCTCCCGGCGCATCCGCTGCGCGCCCGTTATATTAAACGAAAATTCCGCAAGGGTAATCCATACCTTGAGGTAACAATGAATAATAAACTCAAAAGGAGATAAAACCATGAAGTTCAGTGAATTTCCAAAAGCAGTAATCAAGGAAAACGTTGATTACACGATCCATGAGATCACCAACGTGATCAAACGGTACGGACCGCGTGAGTCCGGCAATGCGAATTGCTTCGCCACGCAAAAGCACATCAAAAAGGAAATGGATACCTTTGCAGATGAAACCGGCTTTGAGACCTATAAAATGGCGCCGAAGGCGTTTTTGCATTTCACAAAAACGGTATCGCTCGCCATCATCCTGGCCGTGTGCGTCTGCCTGCTGCTCGTCTATCTCGGCGTATTTGACCGTGTGCCGATCGGCGGTAACGACTTTTTCCTGCCGCAGTGTATCGTCGGCTTTGTCGTGCTGGTATCGCTGCTGATCACTGCTGTTGAGTTTTTATTCTACAAGCAGTTCTGCGACGTGTTCTACAAAAAGATCGAAGCCAGAAATTTCTATGCCAAGCGCAAGCCGACCGGCGAGGTCAAGAGAAGAATCGTGATCTCCGGTCACTGCGATGCTGCGTATGAATGGCGTCATATTTACTATTCCAAAAAGCTCCACGCGCCCCACCTGATGGGACTGCTGATGGGCTGGGCGATCGGCGGTGCGTTCATCAGCCTGATCGTGGCGATCCTCGCGATCGTAGCCAACTTCACGGACATGGGCGCGTTCGGCGCGTTCCTGCTGAATTACAGCTATTATATTCACTGCCTGACAGCGGTCGGCATGATCTTCCTGTTCCTGTTCATCGACTTCAAAACGCTGTCCCCCGGCGCGAACGATAACCTGACCGGTACCTATGCCGCTGTTTGTGCGATCCGTATGCTGGACATGGCCGGCGTTGAGTTTGAAAATACCGAGGTCGTTTGTATGATCACCGACGGTGAGGAGGCCGGTCTGCGCGGCGCGAAGCAGTGGTCAAAGGATCATTATGACGAATACTGCAACGACGGTGTAGAGACGGCAGTGCTTTGCGTGGATACGCTGACGGATCTGGATTATCTGAATGTCTATAACCGCGATATGACCGGTACCGTAAGACATCATCAGGGCTTCTCGCAGCTCGTGATGGACGCGGCGAAGGAGGCCGGCCACGACAGCCTGAAATTTGCGAACGTATTCTTTGGCTCGTCCGACGCGGCTGCCTTCACACAAGCGAAAATTCCGGCTACCTGCCTGGCGGCAATGGACCCCACGCCGGCAGACTATTATCACAACCGCCGCGACAACTATGACCGCTTGGTTCCGGAAGCGATCGAGACCGGCTATGAGATCATTCTTTCTACCATTTTCAACTTTGACGAAAAGGGACTTGGCGCATAATCACGCCGAATAAGATGAAGGAGCTTTTGCTATGAGCGACAAAATGCCGAATATGGATTACGACGCCGATGAGGTGATCGAAAACTTCAAATCAAAACTGAAATGGCCCAAAAAAGATGATACGGTGGAGGTCGTCGTAACGCCGCCGAACATCGGGATGAAAATCCTGCTGTCCATCGCCATTACTATTGTGGCAGGCGCTGTGGTTTACTATGCCTTCTTTCCGGCGCTGAACCTGAAAGCAACCGACTTTTATATGTACCTGTTTTCGCTGCTGGCGATTTTCATGGTAGCGTTTTATACCGTTTGCGGCGCGCGCAAAAAGATTGAGCGCAAGGAATATGTGAAACGGAAATCCGTGGTGCCGATCATTATTGCAGCGGTGCTGCTGCTCGTGATGCTGGTCGGCTGGCTCGTCGGCGCGTCCTTGTTCCGCGCCAGGGATTACGCGGAGCTGATGAGCGTGGAAACCTCTGATTTTTCTGAGGATTTTGAAAGCATTAATTACGACGAGGTGCCGCGGCTGGACAGCGTGACGGCGAAGGTGCTGGCGGACCAGCAGCTCGGCTACCTCGACGAATATATGAGCCAGTATGTGGTCACGCAGAACTCGACGCAGATCAACTATAACGGCACGCCGGTCAGAGTGGCTTATCTGGAATATGCCGACTTCTTCCGTTGGCTGAATAATACGAAGGACGGCCTGCCGGCGTATATGCTGATCGATCTGGTCAGCCAAAAGGTGCAGGTCGTGAACTGCATCGATCAGTTCGGAGAAGGTATCAAATATTCTCCGACAGAGCTGTTTAATGAGAAGCTGCTGCGCCATCTGCGCTTCCAGTATCCGACGGCGCTGATGGATACGCCGAACTTTGAGATCGACGACAATGCCCATCCGTATTGGATCACGCCGGTGCTCGACAAGACGATCGGCCTCTTCGGCGGCACGGACGTGAAGGGCGTGATTATTACCGACGCACTGAATGGTGAAAGCGATTATTACAGCATTGATACGGTCAGAAGCGATTCCTCGCTGAACTGGATCGACGTGGTGTACAGCGAGCACCTCGTCGTGCAGCAGTATAACTATCACGGCAGACTGTCGCACGGCTTCTGGAATTCCGTATTTTTCCAAAAGGACGTAAACGTGACCTCTAACGGCAGCGGCAATATCGCGCTGGACGATGACGTTTGGGTCTACACCGGCGTTACCTCGTCGGAATCGGATGCCTCTAACTTCGGCTTTATTCTGGTGAATCAGCGTACAAAGGAAACGCGTTATTATAAAAACGGCGGCGCGATGGAAAGCTCGGCGCAGCAATCCGCCAGGGACGCCGTGCAGAATTACGGCTATAACGCGATCTTCCCGATCCTGCTGGATATTGAGGGCCAGCCGACCTACTTTATGTCCCTCTATGGCGACAGCTATACCGTTAAGGGCTATGCGCTGGTTAACCTCGAGGATAAGACAATCGTCGGCACTGGCCTGCTGGATGTTGCCAAGAGCGACGCGAAGGCGCTGAATGCGGCGGTAGAAAACTATATCGACGCCTTAAAGGACAAGGGCAAGGTCGACGAAAGTGCGAACGCCGAGGATTACAAGGTGGACGAGACAGAAGCGGAAACGCCTGCTGCTGACGAAACACCGGCACCGGCAGCGGAGACCACGCAGCCGGAGCAGGGAACCGTTACCGGCGTGATCACCGACATCAAGACCTCGGTGAACGACGGCAACACTGTGTATTACCTCCAGCTGGACGGCGGTACCTATTACTATCTGAAGGTGACGGACGCTATGGAGGTGCTGCTGCTGAACGTAGGCGATACCGTTACCGTGACGGCAGACGCTGCGGCGACCGGCAGCTTTGTACCGGCGACCGGTATTTCACAGTCGTAAAAAGTTATAAAAAGAAAAGCAGGACGTGCCGTAAACACGTCCTGTTTGTTTGTGTGTTTATTTGTGTGTCAGCAGCGCCGACAAAATCTCCGGTACAATCACGCTGAGCCTGTAGATTAACCGAGGGCTGTCATTATTTTTTAGCTGTAATTCTTTCAAACATCGTATTTAATTTATCATAATCAAGTGCAAAGGCTTCAGCGCTTGCAACAATCATTTCTTTTGCCGAAACATCGGAAAAATCGACCTTGTAACCTGCATTGTCTGCCAGGTATTCAATGAAAAGGCGTTGTGTTCTGCCGTTGCCTTCACGGAACGGATGGAGCACATTGATTTCACTTAAATAATACGCAAGGCGGTGAGCAATATTTCCGTTATAATCAATAAGATAATTATCAGATTTTAGTTTTGCAAATAGTTCCTGCGCATACATTTCAATGTTCTGTGAAAGGCAAAATTGATTGCCCTTTGCAATATTGACATGGCGGGTTTTTCCCGCCCAAGTATAAATGTCTTTAAAGATAAATCTATGAATGGCTTTCAGGTGTTCAAAATCAAAGTGACCCTGAATCGGCTTTACTTTAGCCATTGCAATTTTTAGTGATGTAATTTCCCTTTCCGCCGTTACAAGCTCATCGTGATTTTTAATCCCAAGTTTATTTTTAAGAACACTTGATTCGGGATAGCAGTATTCCTTGTCCCATTCATAAGCATAATCATATCCCATACTGTCACCTATGCGGAATGCTTTAAAATTAGCTCTTTAAGAATTGCCGGATACTGTTTCCTGTCAGTAAGGAAAATGCGGATGCGCTCTTTGTCTTTTTCTGTAAGCGGCATACCCTCAATCGCCATGGAGCCGTTCACTTCGTTTATAATTTTATCTATCTCGGTCATCTGCTTTCTCCTTTCGTTTTTTATGCTAATATTATACCATATTATAGACAGTAATTCAACAGATATTATCCGTTTGCACCGGCAAAACCAATTTAACAAATGTGATGATGTTAATAAAAAGAAAAACAGGACGTGCCGTGTAAACACGTCCTGTTTTGTTTGCTTGTTTGTTTGTGTGTCAGCAGCGCCGACGGAAATCTTAGCCCTTCTTGAGCTGACGTTCCAGCCAGACAATGCCCAGGTCGAGCGCGGTGAACAGCCCTTCCTTTTCGCTCTTCTTGACGATGCGGTCCTTGGGGGACAGGGTATCGTCCGTGCTGATGATCTGGACGGTAACGTTCTTCGCGAGCGTAATATCCTGCAGCTTGTCCGCGTCCTTGATCGTTAAGCAGACAACATACGGGTCGTTCATATCGCCGTAATACAGGCTGTTGCCGGAGCGTACCAGCGGCTTGCCCTTGTATTCCAAAAACTTCGGCTTTTGCTTCGGCTGCTTCTTTTCAGGTGCTTTTTCTTCTGCCATCAGAAAACCTCCTTTATAATTGGCGGGAGGGTGTGAGCCCTCCCGTAAGACTGCGTAATCACTTGATTAATCTAAATAGGACTTTACCATTTCCGCCAACAGCTCGTCGCGGTCAATGCGGCGGATCAGGCTCCTGGCGTTTTTGTGGGTTGTGATGTAGGTTGGGTCCTCCGAAAGAATGTAACCAACTATCTGATTGATGGGATTATAGCCCTTTTCCTTCAGGGCGTCATAAACCTGCGTAAGGGTGTCCTTCATGACATCGTCGTTTTCGTTGCCGATCTTAAAGGTCATGGTCTTACCTGTCATAGTCAAGTCACCTCCAAACTAGAATGATACGAATACATTATATACAGAAAAACGTGAAATTACAATACTTTTTCTTCAAATTTATGTGAAATCTGTTAAAAAACTTGACAATCCTTTGCGCCAGGTTTATAATTTATGCAGAAATTTTAACAAATACAGGCCATGATCGGGTGTAAGTAGGTGTCGGTGCTTTCTCAAAGAGAGTGTGCGGTCGGTGTAAGCACACAGAAAAACGGCAGTGAATTTCAGCCCGTGAGCCCTCTGCGAGCAACTAAGCAGAGCGTAGCTACTGCGTTAAAGTATATGAGCGGCAACGGCGCTTTATGCTGTTGCAATTTGAGTGGTACCACGGATGATCTCCGCCTCATTGTGAGGCGGTTTTTTTATTTGATCCAAACTATCTTACGGAGGTAACTATGGAAAATAAGATTTTAGAATTAACAGCAAGGTTTGAAAAAGAGCTTGCAGAGATCAGAGACCTGGCGGAGCTGGAGGATGTCCGCGTTGCGTATCTTGGCAAAAAGGGCACGGTCACCGGTCTGCTCAAGGGAATGCGCGAGCTGTCGAACGAAGAAAAAAAGAGCTTCGGCCAAAAGGTGAACGAGCTGAAGGGCGTGGTCGCCGGCAAGATCGCTGACAAGACCGAGGAGCTGAAGGCAAAAGAGGTGGAAAAGGAAATTGCCCTGATGCCGGAATTTGACCTGTCCGTACCGGCGCAGCTCAGCAGAGGCTCGTACCATCCGATCACGCTGGTACAGCGCCAGTGTGAGCAGATCTTTACCTCCATGGGCTTCACGGTGGAGGATTACGCCGAGGTCGTTACCGATTACGAATGCTTTGAGGCCGTGAATATTCCCAAGGATCATCCGGCGCGTGATATGCAGGATACGTACTACCTGACGAACGGTCAGCTGCTCAAGAGCCAAACCTCCGCCGCACAGAATGCGATCCTGCGTAAATATAAGGATGCGCTGGTGAACGACGGCGTGCCGATCAAGGCGATCTTCCCCGGCCGCTGCTTCCGTAACGAGGCGACCGATAACTGCCATGAAAACACCTTCTTCCAGATGGAGGGTATGATGGTAGACAAGGATATATCAATCTCTAATTTGATTTACTTTATGAAAACCATGCTGTCAGAGGTGTTCCAGCGCGACATCAAGGTGCGTCTGCGCCCCGGCTTCTTCCCGTTCGTGGAGCCCGGCTTTGAGCTGGACATTAACTGCCTGATCTGCGGCGGCGAGGGCTGCTCCTCCTGCAAGCACAGCGGCTGGCTGGAGCTGTGTCCCTGCGGCATGATCCATCCGGAGGTGCTCCGCATGGGCGGTATCGATCCCGATGAGTATACCGGCTTTGCGTTCGGCCTCGGTCTGACAAGACTGGTAATGATGAAATACGGCATCAGCGATATCCGCGATCTGAACAGCGGTAATTTAAAGGCGCTGGCGCAGTTCACTGACGATGAAGGTTAAGAGGAGGGTGAAGCAGTATGTTCTTATCAATGAATTGGATCTCAGACTTCGTTGATCTCGAGGGTCTGGACAAATTACAGTTAATCAATCAGTTTTCGCTCTCGACCGCAGAGGTAGAAAACGACATCTTCTTTAAAGGCAGCGACCTGTCCGGCGTTGTGGTGGCAGAAATCAAGTCGGTGGAAAATCATCCTGACTCGAAGAAGCTGCACCTGTTAAAGGTGGATGCCGGCGAGGCAGAGCTGACGGACGTCGTCTGCGGTGCGCCGAACGTCAGAGTCGGTATGAAAACGGCCTTTGCCAAGGTCGGTGCCAAGCTCGGTGAAATTGAGATCGCGCCGCGTCCGCTGGCCGGCTTCGTGAGCTACGGCATGTGCTGCAGTGAAAAGGAAATCGGTATTTCCGACGATAACAGCGGTATCATGGAGATCACCGACGACGTGCAAAACGGTACGGACATCAAGGCGCTCTATGCGATCGATGATATTGTGTTTGAGGTGGATAATAAGTCGCTGACAAACCGTCCGGACCTGTGGGGTCACTACGGCATCGCCAGAGAGTTTGCGGCGCTGGCCGGCAGACCGCTCAAGCCGCTCGATACCGTCACGCTGTCGGATTATGACGCCCTGCCGCAGGTCGATCTGAAAATTCTTGACCCGCTGTGCCACCGCTATACCTGTATGCAGGTGGAAAACATTCAGCGCAGCGTGTCGCCGGTGAATATGCGTATCCGCCTGTATTACTGCGGTATGCGTGCCATTAACTTCCTGGCCGACCTGACGAACTATCTCATGCTCGAAATGGGTCAGCCGATGCACGCCTTTGACTCCCGTAAGGTCGGCAAGATCCGCATCCGGCGCTTTGACAAGCCGTTCACCTTCCAGACGCTCGACGGCGTGGACAGACCGATCGACGAAAATACGCTGATGATCTGTAACGACGAAACGCCGGTGGCGATCGCCGGTATTATGGGCGGCCTTGACAGCGAGATCGTGGAGGATACCACGACGCTGACGCTGGAGTCCGCTACCTTTGACGCGGCGTCCATCCGTAAATCCACCGTGCGCCTCGGTCACCGTACCGACGCTTCCATGCGTTATGAAAAGAGCCTTGACCCTGAACTGTGCGACAAGGCGATCGCGCGTTTCCTGAAGCTGCTGCAGGCCTACGACAGCGGTGCGGTCGTTGTTTCGGCGCTGACCGATGAATATGCCTACCGTTATCCGCAGCGCACGATCGACTTTGACAAAGCGTTTGTCGATAAATATACCGGTATTGCGATCGACAACAGCACGATCGTGAAAACGCTGGAAAGCCTCGGCTTTACCGTCACCCTCGACGGCGACAGCTTCAGCGTGGCCGTACCCTCCTGGCGTGCGACGAAGGACGTCACCATGAAGGCGGATATTATTGAGGAGATCACCCGTATTTACGGTTATGATAACTTCGACGTGCATACCACGCGCTCGCCGCTGTACCCGATCCGTCCCGATACCGGCAAGACGGACGAGGACGCGATCAAGGATATTTTAGTCAAGCGCTATTCGCTGCATGAGGTACATTCGTATGTTTGGGCTTATTACGATGAGCTCAAGGCGCTCGGCCTGGAGCCGGAGGGCGTGATCAAGCTGGCGAATGCGACGAACCCGAATATTGAAACGATCCGTAATTCGATGATCCCGACACAGCTCTGTCAGCTGAAATCGAATACGGCTTTTGCGCCGGATTTCGGCATTTTTGAGATCGGCAGAGTCGTGACCGGACTCGATGAGAAGCAGCTTTGTATCGAAAAGAAAAAGCTCGGCATTACGCTGTATTCCAAGGTGAAGCCGCTGCCGGTGCTGTATTTTGAGCTGAAAAATATGCTGGATGTGATCGTCAGCGACCTGAAGCATCAGCCGTTGACCTATCAGGCAGTCCAGCCTGCGCATGCTTACCAGCATCCGCGCAACCTGAATCAGGTGCTGTGCGGCGATACGGTGCTCGGTGAGATCGGGCTGGTGCATCCGACGGTGCTCCGCAAGCTCGATAAGAAAGCCGCCGTGGTCTATGCTGAGCTCGATATGAACGCGCTTTCCGCCGTGAAGAACGCCTCTATTCAGTACGAGGAGCCCGGCAGATTCCCGGCGATCGAGATGGATCTCTCCTTCGTAGCGCAGACCTTTGCGCCGATTGCGCAGGCGATCCGCGAGGCGCAGTCTCCGATCGTCAAAGCGGTCGAGGTGACGGACATCTATGAGGGCGAGGACGCCAAGTCGATCACCACGCGTATCACCTTTGCCCATCCCGAAAGAACGCTGAAGCGCGAGGAGGTACAGGCAGTGGCCGACCGCATTATTGCTTCTCTCAGGGAAGTAGGTATAGAATTAAAGGGCTAAGACTGTCGAAAAGTCAGATAAACGAATTCGACACGCTGGTAGACTTTTGAAAAAGATGCAGAATTTCGTTTTTTGCGAGCGGGAGCTGTACATTGGTACCGCCCCCGAGCAAAAGACGGAAAACGCCAAAGGCCTTGCAAGCTCGATGCTTGCAAGGCCTTTAATATAGTTTGGTCGTTGTGTATTATAAATTTGTTTGAATATGCTCCTGCGTGCATTTACCTATCGCCTTCAATAATCTGGCGTGGTTATGCGCTTTTTCGACAGTCTCAGCTGTCTCACAGACGTGGGACAGCTTTCGTTATTGCGTTATCGTAGATTGTATTATGACAGGGAAGCAATGATCGCCTGCATTGCGTTCTGCTTTGCTGCCATGTCCTGCGCCAGCTTGATCTGAGTGCGCGCACGCATCAGGTTGTGCGCCGGATAGGCGGTCTTGAAATAGACGTTGCCGTTCAGGTAGTCGGTCAAAAAGCGCAGGGCGAGCTCCAGCGTTAACACAAAGGGGGCAATCGCCAGGTGCGCCTTTTCGTCATCGGTGAGCGCGTCACCGGCACGGCGGAGATAGCCCTCTGCGTAGGCCGCGAAGTAATCGAGGTCAAGGCTCACCTTGCCGAGGTCTTGCTCGTCCTCGTCCGCAGGGTTAGCACCGAAGCGGATCGCGTCTCCGAAGTCGTAGAGCGCACTGCCGGGCATGACGGTATCCAGGTCGATGACGGCCAGCGGCTGATCGGTGGTTTTATCAAACAGCACATTGTTCAGCTTCGTGTCATTGTGCGTGACGCGCAGCGGCAGCCTACCGAGCGCGAGCAGCTTTGTCAGGCTGTCTGTTTGATGCCGCTGAGACAAAAGCCACGTGATCTCCTCCTGACAGCTTTTGCGCTGTGCTTCCGCGGCACGGTGCAGCGCCGGCAGGAATTCGTGCTCAAACCGCCACGGCGTGTCGTGAAAGTGGGGGATCGTTTCCGTCAGCGTGGCCGCCGGAAAGTCCCTGAGCCGCTGCTGAAAGATGCCGAAGGCTTCGCCGCTTTTTTGGAACAGCGCCGGTGTTGCCGCCTTGTCATAGCACACGCTGTCCTTGACAAAAAGGTACGCGCGGTAAGCGTGACCGTCCGGCGTTTCGTAATACTTTTTGCCGTCCTTGGTGCGGATAAAGCGCAGCGTCTCGCGGTCAGGATCGCCGCCCTCGGCGGCAATGCGTTCGCGCAGATAGTCCGTGACGGCAAAGACATTGTCCATCAGCGCGTCAGCGTCCTGAAAAACAAAGCGGTTGATCTGTTGCAGGACATACGCTTTGCCGCTGTCAAACTGCGCCAGATAGGTCGTGTTGATATGCCCCGAGCCAAATTCGCGCACCGCCTGCAGTGCGCCGTCAAAAGCAAACTGTGCAATGATGTCCTGAATTGCCATTTTACCACCTCGCTGCTATTCTAACACAATCCGGTTTTTTTGGCAATTGTTATTGCATTAGCCGCCAAAATATTGTATGATATTGCCATAAAAATTAAAGGAGCGTGGAGACCGTGGACATTAAAATTTCTGACACGATCAAATACATCGGTGTCAATGATTATGAGGTGGATTTGTTTGAATCCCAGTATATGTTGGAAAAGGGTATGGCGTATAACTCCTACCTGATCCTGGACGAAAAGGTAGCGGTGTGCGACGGTGTGGATAAGATCGCCGTTGACCGCTGGTTTGACAATTTAGAGAACGCACTGGAGGGCAGAACGCCGGATTACCTGATCGTGCATCATTTAGAGCCTGACCATTCCGCCAGTATTGACGCGTTTGCCGCCAAATATCCGGCAGCAAAGCTTGTCGTATCGAACGGCGCGCTCAGGATGCTGCCGCAGTTCAGCGATGTGCCGGCTGACCGCGTGATCGCCATGAAGGAAAAGGATACGCTTTCCCTCGGTGCGCATACGCTCACCTTTATGATGGCGCCGATGGTGCATTGGCCGGAGGTCATGGTGAGCTACGACAGTGCGGACAAGGTGCTGTTTTCGGCGGACGCCTTCGGCAAGTTCGGCACGGTGGACGCTGACGAGGGCTGGAGCTGTGAGGCAAGAAGATACTATTTTAATATTGTCGGTAAATACGGCAAGCAGGTGCAGGCGCTGCTCGCAAAGACGGCGGCGCTGGATATTCAGACGATCTGCCCGCTGCACGGTCCTGTCCTGACGGATACGATCCCTGAGGTGCTGCGCCTGTACAAAACCTGGTCCGCTTATGAGCCGGAGAACCGCGGCGTGTTTATTGCGTGCGCCTCGATCCACGGCAATACGCTGGCAGCGGCGGAAAAGATGAAAGCCATTTTAGAAGCAAAGGGCTGTCCGCGCGTGGCAATGGCTGACCTGAGCCGCGACGATATTGCCGAGTGCGTGGAGGACGGCTTCCGCCACAGCGTGCTGTTGTGCATGGCTTCGAGCTATGACGGCGGCGTGTTTGCCCCGATGAGCGATTACCTCCATCATCTGGCGCACAAGGCGTTCCAGAACAGAACGGTCGCGCTGGTAGAAAATACCTCTTGGGCACCGAGTGCCCTCCGTACGATGAAGGCAGAGTTTGAGTTGATGAAGGACATCACCGTGCTGGATAAAACCGTTTCCATCAAGACGAGGCTGACGGACGCGAACGTCGCGGAGCTGGAGGCGCTGGCGGACGAGATCATGGCCAAGCTGTAATAACCAAGCTATCAATTCTATTTATAACGAAGGGGTGCTATCATGAATAACTGGGCGTTAACCAAATTATCCTACGGCGTGTACGTGATTACGAGCTGGGCGGACGGCGGCAAGCCGACGGGCTGTGTGGCGAATTCAGCGATGCAGGTAACGTCGAGTCCGGCCACGGTGGCCGTAAGCATCAACCACGATAATTTCACCAACGAGTGCATTAAAAAGAACGGTCGCTTTGCCGTCAATATCCTTGGCGAAAACAGCGCGCCGTCGATCATCGGCAATTTTGGCTTCAGGAGCGGCCGTGACAGCGATAAGTTTGCGGCGCCGCCGATGCTGCAGGATTTTCTGCCGGTCGTGGACGGTGCGATCGCGTGCATTACCTGTAAGGTGATCGACACGATGGAAAGCGCAACGCATACCGTGTTCCTCGGTGAGGTTACCGGCGCGGAAATTCTGAACGACGCGGACGAGCCGATGACCTACGCCTATTACCACAAGGTCATCAAGGGCAAATCACCGAAGAATGCGCCGACGTATATTGCCGAATAAAGCTATATACTGTTTTTATTCACACAAAGCAGGGCAGGGAACTGTCCTGTTTTTTTATGTTCTTCATTAGTTATTTGTTACGCGTTACGCTAGTTACGCCTAAAAACAGTAAATTCCTATATAAAGAAATGAAATATGGAAAAAACCGAAAGTTACGCGTAACAAGTGTAACATAAAGTGTAAGGTATCATATTTTCTACAGGTTACGAAGTGCTGCCTGACCGGTCAAAAACGAAAGTCAAAAAAAGTCAAAAAAATTTTGAAAATAGTATTGACTTTTCCTGACCATTGTGCTATAACATACTCGAAGGACAAAGAAAGTCAAAGTTAAAAATAACTTGACGCGGATTTGACCTTACGCCAAGAAGAGAGAAGATGATTAAAAAATGAAGATGAGCGATTTGATTGCCGATATGATTCTGGATATGTTTGATGAGGATACGTCGTCGGTGCAGATCCAGCGTAACGACCTGGCGAACCGGCTCGGCTGTGTGCCGTCGCAGATCAATTACGTGATCACCTCGCGCTTTACGCCGGAGGCGGGCTATCATATTGAAAGCCGGCGCGGCGGCGGAGGCTATATTTTAATCACCCGCGCTGACAGCAAGGACCACGTGATCATGGCGCTGATCAATTCGATCGGAGAGTCGATCGATGAGCGCAGTGCCAGAGCGCATATCTATAACTTAAACTATCAGGGTCTGATCGACAGTGCGGCGGCCAAGCTGATGCTGTCGGTGCTGGCGGAGAGTAACTTCAAGGGCATTGACAAGGAACAGGCCGGTGCTGTCCGCGCCAGAATTTTAAAACAAATGCTGATTGCATATACTAATTAATGTAACCGTAACAGCTTAAGGAGGAATGACTTATGAAATGTACACATTGCCATGAAAGGGAAGCCAATACCCATTATAAGAAAGTGATTAACGGCAAAAAGGAAGAGATGTATCTCTGTGAGGAATGTGCTAAGGAGCTTGGCGTGATGGAGGAATTTTCGTTTGAACCGTTCAGCTTTGATTCGTTCTTCGGTAACCTGCTGGGCGCCGGCGAAAACGTCTTTAACGCCCTGACCGGTGTGGACCGCTGCACGTATTGCGGCACCACGCTGAGCGATATTGTGAATTCCGGCAGAGTCGGCTGTGCGCACTGCTACGACCGGTTTGAAAGCCGGCTGAACCCGAGCATTGAGCGCCTGCACGGACGGACGAAGCACGTCGGCAAGCGCGTCACCTATACCGAGGAGACGGAGCAGCCGACAGACGCTGCAGCGGAAGAAGCAGCAGCACCGACGGAAACGGTCGATTCGCTCAAGGAAGAAATGAAAAAGGCGATTCAAGAGCAGCGCTTTGAGGACGCTGCCGTCATCAGAGATAAAATCAAGGCGCTTGACGAGGAGGGTAAATAATCATGAGTAAATGGTATCAGGGCGAAGGCAAAAACGCAGACGTCGTCATGGCGTCCTGCGTCAGATTATCCAGGAACTTAGCAGACGCGCCGTTCCCGTCACGCATGAGCAGCGATATCCGCAAGAGCTGTTCCAAAAAGATCTATGCGGCGGTGAAGAGCTCGCCGCTTGCCAACGAATTTGACATGATCAACCTGGCGGAGCTGAGCGACGCGCAGGCTGCCGCTTATGCCGAAAAGCAGCTCATCAGCCGCGCCTTTTTAAAGCTGAAAAGCAAGGCGTCGTTTATGCTGTCAAAGCAAGAGGATGTTTCGGTCATGCTCTGTGAGGAGGACCATATTAAGATCACGGCCTTTGCGTCGGGCGAAGCGCTGGAGGACGCCTATCAGAAGGCGGACCGGCTGGACGATATTTTTATCGATACCCTGAAGCTGGCGTATTCTGACAGGCTGGGCTTTTTGACCGCCTCTCCGGTCAACCTCGGCACCGGTCTGCAGGCCTCCTATCTGCTGCATCTGCCGGCGCTGCAGCGTGCCGGCGCACTGTACCGGCTGTCCTCGATGGTCGGCAAGCTGGGGCTTTCGCTGCGCGAGCTGTTTAAGAACGGCGACGGCGATATCTATGTGCTGTCAAATCAGGTAACGCTCGGCATCAGCGAAAAAAGCGCCATCGATAATATTACGGCGATCTGTGACCAGATCGTCCGTCAGGAGCGCGCCGAGCGCGAAGCGATGAAAGAAAATTACGATTTTGAGGATAAGATCTACCGTGCCCTGGGCATACTGAAATCAGCCAGACGGCTCGACAGCCGTGAATTTTTAGAGGTGCTGTCGCTGGTACGTCTCGGTGCGGCGCTGAAATACCTTGATATTGATTACAAAACCGTCGGTGAAATGCTGTATACGTTACAGAATGCATCGCTGGTAGCCTCCGCTGATAAGGAGCTGACAGAGGAGGCCTGCGCCAAGCTGAGAGCGCAGATCATCAGAGAACGGCTCGAATAAACGAACACAGAAAGGGTGGTAATTATGTATAAATTTAACGCCTTTACACAAAAAGCTAACGAGGTGCTGAACCTCGCCATCAAGGCTGCCGAAAATTACGGTCATAGCTATGTCGGCAGCGAACATATTCTGTACGGCCTGCTCAAGGAGGGCAGCGGTATTGCCGCGAACGTGCTGACGGACAAGGGCTTGTCCGTTGAAGAAATTGACCGCCTGATTCGGGAAAATATCGGCGTCGGCAACCGCACGAAGCTCTCGCCAGAGGACTTTACCCCGCGCTCAAAGCGGATCATTGAGCTGTCCTTCCAGATCGCCAGAGGCATGCGCAATTCCTTTGTCGGCACCGAGCATCTGCTGCTGTCGCTGATTCGTGAAACGGATTCCTACGCCGTGCGCTTTTTGAACGAGCTGGGCATTGACGAGCAGCAGCTGTTTGAGGAGGTGGCCGAGGTGCTCTCCTCGCCGGAAACCAAGGAGCGTGCGGCGGCCAAGCAGGGTCGAAAGGGCAAGAGCAAAACGCCGACCCTCGATGAATTCGGCAAAAACCTGACGGAGCTTGCCAAGGACGGCAAGATCGATCCGGTCATCGGCAGAGAACAGGAAATCCGCCGTGTGGTTCAGATCCTGTCACGGCGTAATAAAAACAACCCTTGCCTGATCGGTGAGCCGGGCGTCGGCAAAACTGCGATCGCAGAGGGCTTGGCGCTGAAGATCGTCCAAAACGAGGTGCCGGAGCTGCTGAGCGGTAAGAAGATCGTGGCGCTGGATCTGACCTCCATGGTCGCCGGTACCAAGTACAGAGGCGATTTTGAGGAGCGTATCAAGAAGGCGATCGACGAGGTGAAGGAAGCAGGGGACGTGATCCTGTTTATTGATGAGGTGCATACCATCATGGGCGCCGGTGCGGCAGAGGGCGCGGTGGACGCCGCGAATATCCTCAAGCCGTCGCTGGCGAGAGGCGAGCTGCAGGTGATCGGCGCGACCACGATCGATGAGTACCGTAAGAATATTGAGAAGGACGCGGCGCTGGAGCGTCGTTTCCAGCCGGTCACGGTCGGTGAGCCGACAGAGGAAGAAACCGTCGAGATCCTCAAGGGTCTGCGCGATCGGTATGAGGCGCATCACAAGGTCAAGATCACCGATGAAGCGATCGACAGCGCGGTAAAGCTGTCCTCGCGGTATATTGCCGACCGGTATCTGCCGGACAAGGCGATCGATCTGATCGACGAAGCGGCGTCCGTGGTACGGCTGAACGCCTACACGCTGCCGCAGAACCTGAAGGATATGGAGGCGGAGATCAAGCGCCTGGAGCAGGAAAAGCAAAGCGCGATCACCGCACAGGATTATGAAAACGCTGCCAAGCTGCGTGATAAGCAAAAGGGCTTACAGGACCTGCTGAGCGGCGAAAAGGATAAGTGGCGCAACGTATCCTCCCACGATGTGAAGTCGGTAACCACGGAGGAGATCGCAGCGGTGGTATCCGGCTGGACGGGTATTCCGGTCAGCCAGCTCACAAAGGAGGAAAGCGAACGGCTGCTGAATATGGAGCAGATCCTGCATGAGCGTATCGTCGGTCAGGATAAGGCCGTTACCTCGATTGCGAAGGCGATCCGCCGCGGCAGAGTCGGACTGAAAAATCCGAACCGTCCGATCGGTTCCTTCATCTTCCTCGGTCCTACCGGCGTCGGTAAAACCGAGCTGTGTAAGACGCTGGCAGAGGCGATGTTTGGTGATGAAAATGCGATCATTAAGCTCGATATGAGTGAATATATGGAAAAGCATACCGTCTCTAAGCTGATCGGCTCGCCGCCGGGCTATGTCGGCTACGACGACGGCGGACAGCTGACGGAAAAGATCAGACGTAAGCCGTACAGCGTGGTGCTGTTCGACGAGATCGAAAAAGCGCATCCCGATGTATTCAATATGCTGCTGCAGATCCTGGAGGACGGCGTTCTGACCGATTCGCAGGGCAGAAAGGTATCCTTTAAGAATGCGATCATCATCATGACCTCCAACGTCGGCGCCGCGAAGATCACGGAGCAAAAGCAGTCGCTCGGCTTCGGTGAAACCGATGAAAACAAGACGATCGAGGAGCTGGTGATGGCAGACCTGAAGCGCACCTTCAAGCCGGAGTTCCTGAACCGTCTGGACGAGATCATTGTGTTCAACCAGCTGGAAAAGGACGATATTAAGGAGATCGCCCGCCGTATGCTGAAAACGCTCACCAAGCGGCTTTCCGATATGGACATTACACTGACCTTCACGGACGCGGCGATCGACGCGCTGGCCAAGGGCGGCTTTGATAAAACCTACGGCGCCCGTCCGCTGCGGCGTGAAATCCAGTCCAAGATCGAGGATCGGCTCAGCGAGCTGATTCTGGAAGAGGCGATCAAGCCGTTCACCACGTGCACGGTGGACTACCGCGATAATGCCTTTACCTTTACCGATACGCAAAACGCTGCGGCATAACCGCCATAACGGTAAAACAGATGCTCTCCGAGAAATCGGGGAGCATTTTTA
Source organism: Eubacterium sp. (assembly GCA_017463985.1). Classification (GTDB taxonomy): domain Bacteria; phylum Bacillota; class Clostridia; order Oscillospirales; family Acutalibacteraceae; genus Eubacterium_R. The sequence continues at coordinate 111,560 of JAFUEH010000023.1, forward strand.
TGCAATTTATGTATAACAAATTATAAAAAGTGTATAAAATTTTTTAATATTTGCAAAAACGTATTGACAAATTCGTGTATTAATGATAATACAAGAGGTGAGCGGTGACTCACCGCCAAAATGATTTTTATCAGAGGTGTATTATGAACAAGTACATTGAAAACGTGATTGCGACGGCGGAGCGCCGTAATCCGGACAAACCGGAGTTTATTCAGACGGTGAAAGAGGTATTCGGCTCGCTGGAAAAGGTCATTGACGAGCATCCGGAGTATGTGGAGGATGACATCCTCGGCAGAATGGCGGAGCCGGAACGCTTTATTACGTTCCGCGTGGCCTGGGTCGACGACGCCGGCAAAACACAGGTCAACAGAGGCTTCCGAGTACAGTTTAACTCAGCGATCGGCCCGTATAAGGGCGGTCTGCGCTTCCATCCTACCGTCAATTCCTCGATTATGTTCTTCCTCGGCTTTGAGCAGACGTTCAAGAATTCGCTGACCGGTCTGCCGATGGGCGGCGGCAAGGGCGGCTCTGACTTTGACCCGAGAGGTAAAAGCAAGGGCGAGATCATGCGCTTCTGTCAGGCATATATGACCGAGCTGTATCGCCATATCGGTCCGGATGTGGATATTCCGGCCGGTGATATCGGCGTTGGCGGACGGGAGATCGGCTTCCTGTTCGGTCAGTATAAAAGAATTAAGGACGCTTATGAAAACGGCGTGCTCACCGGTAAGGGGCTTGCTTACGGCGGCTCGCTGATCCGTCCGGAGGCGACCGGCTACGGTGCCGTCTATTACACACAAGAGGTGCTGCAGCACGAAAACGATACGATCGAAGGCAAAACCGTTACGCTGTCCGGCTTCGGCAACGTCGCCTGGGGCGCGTGCAAAAAGCTGGCGGAGCTGGGCGCTAAGCCGGTAACGCTTTCCGGTCCGGACGGCTATGTGTATGACGCGGACGGTATTGTCACAGAGGAAAAGATCAACTATCTGCTGGAAATGCGTGCTTCCGGCCGTGACCGCTGCCAGGATTATGCCGACCGCTTTGGCGTACCGTTCTTTGCAGGTGAAAAGCCGTGGGGCGTGAAGGCGGATATCTGCATGCCGTGTGCTACGCAGAACGAGGTCAACCTGGAGGACGCCAAAAAGATCATCGCCAACGGCACGAAGTATTACATCGAGGTGGCGAATATGCCCACGACAGAGGATGCGTTTGACCTCTTCCGTGAAACGGAGGGCGTGATCATTGCGCCGTCTAAGGCCGTGAATGCCGGTGGCGTTTGCGTGTCCGGCTTGGAGATGAGCCAGAACAGCGCCAGACTCAGATGGACTGCCGAAGAGGTGGATGAGCGTCTGCACAATGCCATGATCAATATCCACAAGGTCTCTGTGGAGGCGGCAGAGCGCTATGATCTCGGCTATGATTTGGTCGCCGGTGCGAACATTGCCGGCTTTGAAAAGGTCGCCGAGGCGATGCTCCAGCAAGGTATTTACTAAGCATTATTTCCTTTCATAAATAAATCAGGCTGTCACTCCAAACTGAACAAGTCCGTAAAAAATAGACAATGACAAAAAAGGGCCTCCTATGGTAGAATTAAAGGAACTACCATAGGAGGCTTAAATAATGGCACGACAATACCGAAACATACAGCAGTATTCAAAAGAAATCTATGAATTGCATAGTCAAGGATTAACTCACCGTGAGGTGGGAGAGCGACTTGGTTTAACACAAAAACAAGTTAAGAAATTTTTTGAAAGAGAACATAAAAAGCAACGACAAATTGCAGCAGGAGAGAAATTACGCAGGCGAGGAAGGCAGTGCAAAAAGGAAGGCTTCCTTCCGCCGTCGATTCAGCGGCTTGATAAACTGGCTCAAATGAGATATGTGCTTGCAAGCAAGGACAGATACATCAAACGATTAGAAATGGAAAATGAGTTAATGCGGGATTTTCTCTCGCTCACAGAAAGGAAGTGAGGCCGTCGATAAAATATCAGGTAATCTACAAACACAAGGACAAATACAGTATTAGTCAGATGTGTAAATTCTTTGGGGTGTCCAGAAGCGGATATTACGCATATATGAAACGAAAGGATATACCGGACAGAGATTTACCCCTTGCTGAACAGATAAGGCAATGTCAGACAGAGAACAAGCAAACATACGGTTATCGCAGAGTGCAGATATGGCTTGAAAGACAAGGAATATACAGGAATCCAAAGACTGTACTGCGTGTTATGCAAAAGTACAATCTGCTATCAGTA
>JAFUEH010000024.1 GCA_017463985.1 Eubacterium sp.
AATAACCCCTTTAGGGGTATGCCAAAGAGGCAAATACATTAAGGCTTGAACAAAGTGAAAGCCCGCGCCTTGAGACGCGGGTTAGTAACAGGGCTTATAGCCCTTGTGCAAACCACCCGTTTGACGGGTGGTTATGATTGAATTTAAGGATTGAATATTGCTTGATAATATGCTAATATTATCTTGAATTATTCTGTTAGTAAGGAGATGACGCGTATGCGACTGAAAAAGCTGCTGCTCTGCGTTTTGTGCGCGGCGCTGACGGTATCTGCCTTTGCGCTGCCGCTGCGGTTAGCACCGGATGGCGCGAACGCGGACAGCGACCGTGATTTTCATGACTTTGTGCACGCGCTTACCTCCATCTACCATGATTATGATACGGAGCTTGACAGCCGTGACCTTGATAATCCTTATGCCTTGAACCGCCTGATGGTATGTGATTTTAACGGCGATACCTACGGCGCGGCAGATTATGCGTATGACAGTGAAAACGATTTTGCTGTCTTGCAGTATAACAGTGAGGCTGAAACTGAGGCGGCGCTGGCTGCCATGCTGCAGGACGGCTTGACGGCAGAGCCGGATACAATTGCAGAGCTGGATGTTGACGGCAAATGCAATTTTGATGTAAATGCCAGCACGACGCTCGGTCTGCCGACCTTCTTTGATCACTATGATATGGCTGCTGACGACGTGATCGTTGCGGTGCTCGATACCGGCGTCATGTATGACCACAACGCTATTACCGACCGGTTTTATTCGACCGGTGTCGATCTGAGCGCCGACCAAAATGATGATGCCTACTACGACACAACAGAGGAAACGAAGTATTATTCGCACGCTACCTTCGTGTCGGGTATTATCGCCAACAACACTGCCGACAGTGTAAAAATACAACCCTATAAGCTCGTTGCATTCGGCACTACGGCTGCCTCTGCTTCCGCGATCGTGGCCGGTATCAATGCGGCCGTTAAGGACGGGGCGTCAGTCATCAATATTTCGATGCATACCGGTGGCGGTAGTACTGCGATTACGAAGGCGGTGGATAATGCTACGAATAAAGGCGTGTGCATCTGCGCTTCCGCCGGAAATAACAGCAAGGAGTGCGAGGAAATCTATCCTGCCTGTTCACCGAACGCGATCACTGTTTCCGCTACGGACGGTACGGCGCTGGCTTCCTTCTCTAACTACGGAGAGGTGATTGACTTTGCTGCGCCAGGTACGAACGTGATTTCTACCTGGGCCGGTCCTGACGGTAACACCTTTAAGCGCTGGAGCGGTACGTCTTTTTCAACGCCGTATATCACAGCGGTGTGCGCCGATGTCAAAAGCATGAATAAGGATACCACCATGCCGGAGGTATATGATGTGTTGCGCGATTTTGCGGCCGATTACGGTGAAGCAGGCTTCGATACCTCGTTTGGTTACGGTGTGCCTGACCTCAGTGATATTCACTATACGGACGGCAATACCTATTCTTACCGTCTGCCGCAGGGCACGCTGACGGTGACGGCCTGTCCTGATTATACAGCCGATACACAGCCGTGGCGCGCCTTTGCCGAAAAAATGGTTTCTGTCACTGTTGATGAATCCGTGACGGATATCGGTAGTTACAGCTTTTATAATATGCTGCTGGCTACCTTCACCTTGCCGGCAGGGCTGAAAAATATCGGAGACTATGCCTTTTACCGCTGTGCGCAGCTGCCGGAATACACCTTCGATATCGAGGTGGAAAGCGTCGGCTACAAGGCCTTTGGCGGCATTGAGGATTTTTCCGTCAGCGGTTATCGAAATACCGCGGCGGAGGCTTATGCTGTTGCGGAGGATATCCCGTTTACGGTGCTTGGCTGTAAGCATAACTATATTTATGAGGTCTTTGACCCGACCGCAACGGAGGAGGGCTATACGCTCTATACCTGTACTGTTTGCGGCGATTCCTACCGCGGCGCCTATATTGAGCCGATCGTGCTGGAGAGCGGCAGCTGCGGCGAGCAGCTGACGTATACCGTCTATGATACCGGTAAGCTGGTCATATCCGGAACGGGCGCGATGTACGATTATTATGAGCGAGAGGCTCCCTGGTTCTGCCTGCGGGATCAAATTCAGATTTTAGAGCTTCGCAGCGATGTCACGGCGATCTCACCGTTCGCCTTCTACGGCTGTAATAAGCTGGCGAAGATCCGTTGCTATTCGGATAATCCGTATCTGTATACGGACGGCACCGGCTTGTTCGACAGCAGTACAGATGAGCTGCTGCTGGTAGCGGCGCACGGAAAATATGTCATTCCGGAAAATGCGGCGGCGGTCAGCGCACCGGCGTTTATCGCGGCCGGCAATTTTGCGCTGGAGCCGAGCAGCCGCTTCCGTGTGAAGGACGGCATCCTGTATGACACCGCCGGTAATTTGATCTGTGCATTGCCTTCCTATGCGGCGGAAACGCTGGAGCCGGAAGCAAATGTGACCGTGAAGCAGTATGCCTTTATGTATACGCAATATCCGAAAATTTTAGATACTAATCTGCTGCGCATTGTGTTTGAACCGTATTCGATCGGTTATTACTACGACGGTGCTATGCGTAAAACAGCGCTATCCTTTAAGGCGTTTGCCGAATCTACCGCCTACCGTTATGCGGAGGAAAACGGCTTTGAGGTGGATGGCGCGGACATCGGTCAGTGCGGCGACGACATCACTTGGCGTTATGACGCTGACGCACAGTCGCTGACCTTTACCGGCAGCGGTGATATGTATGATTACCATTCCGTTGATGAGCTGCCGTGGAGCGATTATTTACCAACGCTGAAAACGGTAGTGATTGGCGACGCCGTTCATGCTGTATCAGATTATGCCTTCTGCGGCGCCAAGACGCTGACGTCCCTGACGATGCCGCTGTCCCTGCAAGCGCCGCAGGTGCCGGATACCTGGGATGGCTGTACGGCGCTGAAAACGGTGAACCTGACCTACGGCACCGGCACTATGGACGATTATACCGATGAGGGAAATCCTGATGTGTACAAATACACGCCGTGGTACCTTAGCCGTTCAAAGATCACTTCCTTTACGCTTGATCCAAATGTAAAATATATCGGCGCAGAGGCCTTCCGTAACTGCTTGGCGATCAAGTCGATCACCCTGAACAGCATTGAGGAGATCGGCGCAGAGGCATTTATCAATTGCAGCAGTTTGAAGAGCGTTACGATTACTAATAAAAGCTGTGTGCTGCCGGATTATTGTCTCGTCAGCCATAACGGTGTTACGTACGGACCCTATCCAAAGGCTGTGATCTATGCTTACGACGATTCGGACGCACACGATTATGCCCTGCATATCGGCGCCAAGTTTGAATCGCTGGGCTGCGGTCATTCACGCGGATGGGAGGTCGTCAGCGAAATCGTGGAGGACAGCGGCATGATCACCGTCACAACACGCTGCGCAGACTGCGGCACAGAGGAGGTCTTTACGACTGCCTGTAACTTCATGCTGCTGCTGCAAACCACGACCGGTCTGCCGATTGCCGACGCCGCTGTGCGATTAGATGCATACACCCTTGGCGTGACGGACAGCGACGGCTGCCTGTGTGCTTATGTTCCTTGCGGGACAGAATATGTACTGGCTGTGTCGCAGTATGAAACGGAAATTTTCGCCGCATCAGTTTGCTTTGAGGGCGATGATATTGAAAGTACCGTCACTGTTCGGTATGCAGATTTTGTGAACGACGGTGTGATCAACGCCAAGGATTACGCTTATGCACTGCGCCACGGAGGCGGCGACGCTTCACTGTTTGATTACGGCGTTGTTACTGCCGGTGACAGCCGGCTGCAATGGCAGGAAAGGGCAGGGGAATAAGATGAAAACACGCATTGTTGTCAGTGCCTGCCTCCTCGGTGAATGTTGTAAATATAACGGCTCTCATAACCGTAACGAGGCGGTGCTGGCGCTGCAAAAGCAGTTTGAAATCATTCCGGTTTGTCCGGAATGCTTCGGCGGACTGCCGATTCCGCGCGTCCCGAGCGAACGCCGTGACGGACGCGTCTTTTCTAAGGATGGGGAGGATGTGACGGCGGCTTTTTTGGAGGGAGCGGAACAGACGCTCTATATTGCGCAGGAGCATAACTGTCCGGCAGCGGTGCTGAAGGAGCGTTCGCCCTCCTGCGGCTGCGGCGTCATCTATGACGGCAGCTTTACCGGCGCACTGACGGAGGGCAACGGTGTTACAACCGATCTGCTGCTGCAAAACGCCATTGCAGTATTCGGTGAAAGCCAGCTCCAAAAATTGATCAATTTATACTTTTTTGACGAGAATGCTTGATTTGTTGTTGACAAGTGGCAAGCAATTATTTAAAATAAAATCAAATTCATTGACGAGGTGTTATTTATGAAAAAGTTATTAGCGATTTTACTTTCACTGTGCCTGGTGGCTACGGTATTTGCCGCTTGCTCCAAGCAAGATGACGCGGATCACGGCAATGAGCCCGGCGATGACGTCAGCGCATCTGTGTTGACAACTGACGAGGCTGTGATTACGGAAGCGGATGCGATTCGTTATGTTCAGTCCTACACGGCAGAGGAGCTTTCTCTGTCAGCCGAGGATTACGAAGCCTGTTCCTTCATGGTGAATCAGTCCGGCGTAGAGATTGACGGCGACTATTATATCAAGGTGATCGCTGCGATTACGGTACCGCATACCAACGAGGACGGAACGGAAAGCTATACGTTCGATAACAAGGGCGAGTACTATATCCGTTATGACGGCAAGCAGATTCTGAAGAAGGATATGACCAGCGCTGAGCCAAAGTATGACGAGCTGGAGGTTAAAGAGGTTCCGGAGACTACGGAGTCTACGGAGACCACAGCGGCTGCTGAGGAAGAAGCAACGGATGTCACCGAATAAGAGGCACGTATAACCATGAAAAAAAAGGGATTACTGATTGCAGGTATTGCGACGGCTGCGCTAGCCGGCATTGCTTTTCATTCCTATCTGGACGTGATGTATAAAGAAACGATCCCAAAGGGTCCTTTTAAGCGCCTGCAGGAAAAGCTGGACAACGGCGATATGGAGCCGCTCCATCAATATACCATTAAGAGCAACGAGTGGAACGATCAGCAGCCGTTTGAGCATATTGAGCTGATCAACCGTCGCAATCAAAAGCTGATGGGTTACTATCTGCCGGCGGACGGCGATAGCAAGGTGTTTGCGGTGTTTGCACACGGTTACCGTGCGAATCATCGCGGCGATCCGGCCAACTTTGTGAAGTATTACCATGAAAAAGGATACCATTTCTTCTGCTGCGATCATACGGCGGCAGGGGAAAGTGAAGGCGATTTTGTTGGCTTTGACTACTACGAAGCACAGGATATGCTCTTTTGGATCGAGTACCTTGTGGCGCGTTTCGGTAAGGATATTAAAATCATTCTGCACGGCGTTTCCATGGGCGGCGCGACTGTCTGCAAGATGGCTTCTTCTGTGCCGGAACAGGTACGCCTGATCGTGGCTGACTGCCCCTATACCGGCGCAAAGGATGAATTTATCAGCGTGGCAAACAGTGTGGGCATTACCAAAACCGCACCGGCGATTTTCGGTGCGATGAACTGGCTCAACAAACGCATGGCCGGCTATGATCTTTGCGATACCGACGTGCGCGAAAGCGTTGCAAATGCCAAAGCGCCTATGCTTTTTGTTCACGGCGGCAGCGATGATTTCGTGCCGACGTATATGGGCTGGGAGCTGTTTACGCGCTGCGGCAGTGAAAAGGACATTTTGATCATCCCCGCTGCTAAGCACGCTGATTCCATCGTATGGGGAACCGATCGCTATCTGGCAAAGCTGGACGAATTTATTGCGAAACATCTATAATCATTACAAAATCAAAGACGGAGCAGTTATGATACTGCTCCGTCTTGTTTTATGCGTTCCTGCAGCATAAGGTCAATTTGCCTCAGCTTTTTCTTGGTGGTAGCGCCAAGCTCTACGGTAACGGTACTGCAGTCAGTTAAGTGCAGGATGACGCTCGAATAACGTTCTGTATAAGTTTTTTTAAGACTGACGCGGCTGTCCTTATATACCTCGGCTGAATTCACCTCGTTATAACGGAAGCAATTGTTGCCGTCGAGCGCCGTGAAGGTAACGGCGTCTTGTTCAAACAGCACGCCGCTTTGCCACACGTTGTGCGTCGCGCGTACAGCGATCACGATGTCAACCAGCATCATCAGCATGAACGCTGCGGTGAAAAAGGTGCGTTCGCGCCATAAGGCGACAGCTGCCAGCCCGCAGAAGAACAGCGATACCGCGTCAAATACGGCTATGATCGCCAAACTCAGCGGCGGAACGGTCCTGATAAACTTATCTTCCATGATAAAACCTCTTTGTTACCGGACAGTCCTTGATCTCAAATTCACGACCGTTCAGGTAGTTCAGGCTGCCGGCGTCAGTAGTGAAGGAAAAGCGGAGCTTGTAGGCGTAAAGCTCCTGCCGGAACCGTCCGTGTTTGCTGCCGTATTTGCCGTCACCGACCAGCGGATGGCCGATCGAGGCAAGATGTGCTCTGATCTGATGCGTTCGACCTGTCAGCAGCTTGATTTCCAACAGGGAGCACCCATTTCGGTAGTCTAATACACGGTAGGCGGTCTTAATGACCTTGGCGCCGTCGCTTGGCGTCTTGGATACGGTGACCGTATTCCTGCTTTCGTCTTTGGTCAAATACCCCTCCAGCGTGTCGCTGTCCTTTTCAAAGCGCCCTTCGGCTGCGGTCAGATAGTATTTATCCAGTTCGCGGTGCTTCATTTTTTCGTCTAATATTTTCAGCGCTTCATAGTTCTTGGCAGCGATGATGATCCCGCCGGTGTTGCGGTCGATCCGATTGACGAGCGCCGGTGCAAAGCTGTTTTCCGCCTCCGGCTGCCAAGCTCCTTTTTCGTAAAGATAGCGCTTGATCGAGGAAAGCAGGGTGTTGACATATTCCTTTCCGTCAGGGTGGCAAAGCTGTCCCTGCGGTTTATCGATCAGCAGCACGTTATCGTCCTCGTAAATGATGTTGAGCACTGTCGGTGCCTGTAAAAAGTCGTAATGCACCTGACGCTCCTGCAGCAGATCGTCGTTCAGATACAGCTCAATCACATCGCCCTCGTTGACGGTTTGCTCCGGCGTACAGCGCTTTCGGTTCACCTTGATATTCTTTTTTCGGATTTGTTTATACATCATGGATTTCGGCAGGCTGTCAAAGCTCTTTTGCAGTAGCTTGTCAAGCCGCTGGCCGGAATCGTTTGATGTGACGGTAATTCTTTTCATAGTGCTATTATAGAATATCCGTAAACGGTTGTCAAAATATATTCTATGATATTTATTACAATACAATGACAAAAAATTGTCTATTTGTAACCATAATTTAATTGAGTTGATCGGCGCCATTTGATATGATTGTAAAGATAAAAAAACTTTATCGAAGGAGATAAAAATATGGAGAGAAGAGTCGTTATTTTTGATCATCCGCTGATTCAGCATAAGCTCAGCATCCTTCGCAATATCGAAACCAGCACAAAAGATTTCCGTGACCTGGTGGACGAAATTGCTATGCTGATGATGTTTGAAGCAACGCGTGACCTTCCGACTGAGGACATCAAGGTGGAAACACCTTGCGGTATTGCTGACTGTAAGCAGATCGCCGGCAGAAAGATGGCCTTTGTGCCGATTCTCCGTGCCGGTCTTGGCATGGTTGACGGCTGCTTAAAGCTCGTTCCTGCTGCCCGTGTCGGCCATATTGGCCTTTACAGGGATGAGGAAACGCTGAAGCCGGTTGAATATTATTGCAAGCTTCCTAAGGATATTGAGGAAAGAGACGTATATGTTGTTGACCCGATGCTCGCTACCGGTGGCTCTGCGATCGACGCTATCTCCCAAATCAAGCTCAGAAATCCCAGAAAGATCGTATTCATGTGCCTGATTGCTGCTCCGGAAGGTCTTGAAGCCTTGGAGAAGGCGCATCCCGACGTTGATATTTATTGCGCCGGTATGGATAAATATCTGAACGAAAACGGTTATATTGTTCCCGGCCTTGGTGACGCCGGCGACAGAATTTTCGGTACCAAATAAAACAGAGAATAGAGAATGGAAAATTTTCGGATTTTCCATTCTCCGTTCTCCGTTTTTTGTATAAATTATTCAATTTAATTGAGGAGGAAAATCAATGAAACTCACTTATGACATCAAAGATAAGCCGAAGTTTGGTCAGCTTATCGTATTTGCCTTCCAGCAGCTGCTTGCCATTCTGGCAGCGACGATCGCTGTTCCGTCTATTGTCGGCAACGGTATGTCACAGTCTGCCGCACTGTTCGGCGCAGGCGTAGGTACTATCGTTTACTTACTGTTCACAAAATTCAAAAGCCCTGTATTCCTCGGCTCTTCCTTTGCATTTATCGGTTCCATGTTTGCCGCTTTTGCCGGTGCTGCTTCTGCTCAAGCCGGTATGGCCGGTATCATTCTCGGTGCAATTTTTGCCGGTCTTGTTTATGTTGTTATCGCTATTGTTGTTAAAATTGCTGGCGTAAAGTGGATTGACAAGTTGATGCCTGCTGTTGTTATCGGCCCGACCGTATCCATTATTGGTCTTTCTCTTGCCGGTAATGCTATTGGCGATCTTACCACCGGTAAGGTGCTGGTTCCTGTTGTTAATCAGGTCATTCAGGATGGTCAAATCGTGGAAGAGACAACCATGGTTTCTGCTGCCAATCCGTATATCGCTTTTCTTTGCGGTATGGTTACGCTGTTTGTAGTAATGATCTGCTCTGTTTTCGGCAAGAAAATGGCAAAGCTGATTCCGTTCATTATCGGTATCCTTGCCGGTTATGTAGTGGCTGCTGTTTTCACCGTGATTGGTATCAAGACAAACAATGTGTCTCTGCAGATTATCGACTTCAGCGTATTTAGCGACATGAAGCTGTTTGAAGTACCTGACTTTACGTTCTTGATGGCTGCAAAGGGCTTAAGCGCAATCAATGCAAAATATGTTGCTACCGTTGCTGTTGCGTATGTTCCGGTTGCTTTCGTTGTATTTGCTGAGCACATTGCAGACCACAAGAATCTTTCCTCTGTTGTTAACCATGAGCTTCTGGAAGATCCCGGCCTCCACAGAACGCTGCTGGGCGACGGTGTCGGCTCCATGGTCGGTGCTCTCTTCGGCGGCTGCCCGAACACCACTTACGGCGAATCGGTAGGTTGTGTTGCAATTACCGGTAATGCTTCTATTGTTACGATTCTTGCTACGGCTGTTATGGCGATTGTTATTTCTTTCTTCGGTCCGTTCGTTACCTTCCTTTCCACAATCCCGAATTGTGTTATGGGTGGCGTCTGCATCACCCTGTACGGTTTCATCGCCGTATCCGGTCTGAAGATGATCCAAAAGGTTGACCTTGATCAGAATAAGAATCTGTTTGTCGTAGCTGTTATCTTGATCTGCGGCATCGGCGGTCTGACCTTAAGCTTCGGTGCAGTTACCCTGACAGAGGTTGCTTGTGCACTGATCCTTGGCATCATCGCTAACGTGATTCTTGCCAGAAAAAAGGATGAGGCTGCTGTTGAGGAAGCCGCTGTAGAAAAGACGGCTGAATAACCATTACATTATCGTTCTGTTATCTAAAATCCTCCCTTCGGGGAGGATTTTTCTTGACAAAACTGTCTTTTTGGAATATTATATTTCACTGGATTTATTCTAATATATAAATTAAGGAAAACGTTATGTATTTCAAAAAAGTAAGTGCATTGCTACTGGCGGCGCTGATGGCGGCCTCTGTGATGCTGTCCGGTTTGACAGCTTTCGCGGAAGAGGGAGACGTCGGCCTTGCGAGCGGCGACAGAATCTATTTTTATAATATGGCCGGTAACGGCGCGCCGTCAGGTGATTTAATCATTGTGGAGTCGCAGGGGCATTTCGGCTTGATCGATACCGGTCACCGTTATGCCGATACGATCACCGACGAGGACGGCACGGTTTATACGGCGGACAGCGCGCGCAGCCTTTCCTGTCAGGTGAAGAATAAGAACGGTCGTGACGCGGCGATGTATATGCTCTATTCTCTTGGCATTACCCATCTTGATTTTATTGTCGGTACGCACGCCCATTCCGATCATATCGGCGGTGTGCCGGAAATTGCGGCGCTGACTTTCTATGACGAAAACGGCGAAGAAAAGCATCTGGTGGATGAGAATACCGTGTACTTTTACAAAAGCTATCAGCACATCAATAATGTACAGGATGACTACGATATTACGCACCGTACCGCAACAAAAAGCGGCGCGGTCAAAACATCTTCCTGGCATAATCAGGCGTATGTCTATCAGGCAGTCACCGCGATGCAGCAGCAGGGTTGTGCGGTTACGGAGCTGTCGGGCGATGTGCATATTGATGGCGGTATCCAGCCGACGGTTTCCTATCATGATGCCGTGGTAGCTGTGAACGACACGGAGGGCTTGTCTAATGCGCGGTATGCACGCGGTAACAGCAGTGATTATTATGACGATTATTTCGCTTTTGATATGGGCAATCTCCACCTGCGCCTTTATAACCTGTTTGTGACGGATACGGTGACGGACGACAACGTGAACTCCATCGTGACGGTGATTACTGACGGCAACGCAACTGCCGTTTCACTGGCTGACATTAATGTTGAGAATAGAACAGAGCAGCACGTTGCACAGGCGATCGCTGACGACCTCGGTACGGCGGCGCTGGTCAAGGCGGCGCATCACGGTGCCGTTTCAGGATCTAATTCTAAGGGCATGTTACAAGCCTTGCAGCCGAAGCGCGTTGTCGTGACGAGAGCGAGAGAGTATGCTGACGGCGCCAACGGACGCGGCTCGTTTTCGGCAGCAATGGTGTATGCGCGTAAGCATTATCAAACGACTTTTTACGAGGTCGGCGCCTCCGATTTTGGCGTGGTGGCGGAATTTGGCAACGGCGATTTTAGTATGTATAATCTTTCCGGTGTGGCAGAGGATACTGCCTTGACGCCTGTTGATCAGTGCGTCAGCACGTTGGTGCCGATCAACGGCTGGAGTCACTGGACGGTGGAAATGGGCGATCCGGATATCGAGGACCTTTGCTACCTGCGCGGCGGTGAACAGATTGCCAACTGGTATAACAGCGACGACGGGTATTGGTATTATATTAACGAAAATTCTGAGTGGCAATATGGCTGGCAATGGATCGGCGGCAGCTATTATTATCTGTCCGTGGATGCTGCGCATGGCTATCCGGCCGGCGCGATGGTAACGGGCTGGAATTATATCGGTACGGTTTGGTATTACTTTGCCGATAACGGTAAGCTCGCCAAGGGCTGGACGGAAATGCCGGAGGGCTGGCGCTATTTTAATGAAGATTATTCTTATTTGAAAAACGGCTGGTTTAAGCTCGGCGGCAGCTGGTATTATTTCGACTTTGACGGCTTTGTTCTGACCGGATGGCAAAAGCTCGGCGGCAAGTGGTATTACCTCGGTGAGGACGGCAAAATGGCGACCGGCTGGCTTAAAGTGGACGGGAAGTGGTACTGCTTTGACGCGAGCGGCGCGATGTTGACAGGCTGGCAGCGCTCCGGTAACAGCTGGTACTATCTGAACGGCGCCGGTGCAATGGTAACGGGCTGGCAGAAGCTTGGCGGTAAGTGGTACTGCTTTGCTACCAACGGCGCCATGCAGACCGGCTGGTATAAAGAGAACGGAAAGTGGTATCTCTTTAACGCAAGCGGCGCGATGCTGACAGGCTGGCAGCGCTCCGGCAATAGCTGGTACTATCTGAACAGCTCCGGCGCGATGACGACCGGTTGGCTGAAGCTTAGCGGCAAATGGTACTATTTCAATGCCTCCGGCGTCATGCTCACCGGTAAGCAGACGATCGGCGGAAAGCAGTATACCTTCGCTGCCTCCGGTGCTTGGATTAACTAAAACGATTACTTAAACTAGGCAGCTGTCTCCTCTTGAGGCAGCTCCTTTTTTGTATAGACCTTGTGCAGATGTAATGATTTGTAAGTAAATATATAAAATATATTATATAAAAATAGACAAAGATATTGAAAAAAATATCTTTTGTGATATAATAACATTAATATACTGACTCATTCTATGCAATTTTAGAACCGTTAGACGGAGGCACTATGAAATTTTCGGAAATGGAATATGTCCGACCGGATGTTGAACAGATTAAGCAGGAAATAGAAACGTTGACGAATGCGCTGAAAGCGGCGGAAAGCTATGAGGCCGCTAAGGCAGTGTTTGTTGAAAAAGATAAGCTGCTGCGCCATGTACAAACGCTCGGTACGCTCGCGCATATCCGCCATTCTATTGATACGCGTGATACCTTCTATGATGAGGAAAATAAATTTTGGAATGCCGCTGAGCCGGAGCTGCAGGAATATCTGCAGCAATGGACCGAAGCACTGCTGACCTCTGATTACCGGAAACAGTTGGAGGCGGAATTTGGCGATATTATTTTTATCAATGCAGAGCTGGAGCTGAAATGCTTTGCACCCGAGATCATTCCGCTGTTAGTCGAGGAAAACGACACGGCGATGGCGTATGAAAAGCTGCTGGCCAGCGCACAGATTCCGTTTGAGGGCAAGCAGTATACGATCTCACAGATGACGCCGTTTAAGAATGATCCGGATGACGCGCGTCGGCTGCAGGCATGGAAAGCGGAAGGACAATGGTATAAGGACCATCAGCAGGAGCTTGACAGCCTCTATGATAAGTTGGTGCATCTGCGTGACGAAATGGGCAAAAAGCTCGGCTACGACGGTTATACGCAGCTCGGGTACTATCGGATGTCACGCAATTGCTATACCAAAAGCGATGTAGAAAAATTCCGTGAAGCGGTAAGAAAATATCTTGTGCCGGTGGCTGACGGTATTTACCGTAAGCAGGCGGAGCGCCTTGGCGTCCCGTATCCGCTGTCGTTTGCTGACGCGGCGCTGCTGTTCCGCTCCGGTAACGCAAAGCCGCAGGGAACGTCGGAGGATATACTGGAGGCCGGCAGGCGCTTTTATGAGGCGCTGTCACCCGAAACCGGTGAATTCTTTAACATGATGCTGGATAACGAGCTGCTGGATGTGCTTTCGACCGAAGGTAAGGAAGGCGGCGGCTATTGTACCGGTATCTATGATTATGATGTACCGTTTATCTTCGCTAACTTTAACGGTACGGCCGGCGATGTTGAGGTCGTCACACATGAGGCCGGTCACGCCTTTGCCGACTGGTATAACCGTGACCGTGTACCGATGGAGACGATCTGGCCGAGTATGGAGGGCTGCGAGGTACATTCTATGTCGATGGAATTCTTCGCCTGGCCTTGGGCGGAGGAGTTCTTCGGACCGGATACGCGCAAATTCCTGTATAGCCATCTTGCCGGTGCTGTTACCTTTATTCCTTACGGTACGCTGGTAGATCACTTCCAGCATAAGGTTTACGAAAAACCGGAGATGACGCCGCGTGAGCGTCATGATGTTTGGAAGGAGCTGCTGGGTGTTTATATGCCGTGGATGCGGCTCGACGGCGATATTCCGTTCTATGCCGACGGCGAAGGCTGGCAAAGACAGCATCATATCTACTCCAGTCCGTTTTACTATATTGACTACTGCTTGGCGCAGACGGTAGCGCTGGAGTTTTGGGCAAAGATCCAAGAGGACCGGAACGAGGCTTGGCGGTATTATATCGCGTATACAGAGCAGGGAGGCTCTGCCGTGTTTACGAAGCTGCTGGAGAATGCCGGCTTAGATAGCCCGTTTGACGAAGCGACGCTGCGCGGCGTGTGTGAAAAGGCCAACCGCTTCCTGGAAGCATACGACCTGAGCGGTATTGCATAATGGCACGGAAAAATCGATGGGAATATTTGAACGACTTCCGAAAGGATGAATCGGGAAAATATGAATATACCGGTTCGCTGTACGGCTTTGCCGGCAGTGAGGAGGCACGTAAGCGCGCCTACACGAAGCTGTGGGTACTGCTTGCCGCTGCTGCGGCTGCCTCTGTCAGCTCGGGCTGCGTCAGCGGCGCCGGCTTAACGAATACCTTCTATGTCATTTTGCCGTATATCGGTGAAATTTGCGCCTTGTTCGCTTTAACATGGTATCACTGTAAATTGCTGACAAAGGGCGATGAGGTCAGAGGATATATCTATCAAAAAACGCAGCCTCGTATGGCGCCTGCCGCGATGATTTTAGCTTTCTTCGCGATTGCCGGGTTGCTGACCTCTGTCATCTTTTCTGTGATGACTGCGTTCAAGGACGGTGTGTGGCAGGCAGCGGTTTACTGGGTGCTGAAGGCAACGGCTGCTTCGCTCGCGCTGTGCTACCGCAGCCTGTTTGCTAAGCTGGAGTGGATCGAGCTGCCATAAATTGAATAATGAAAAATGAAAAAGAGGTACCTCTTTTTATGATTTGCGTTGCAAATCATAATTTCCCTTATCCGCACTTTTTGTGGCAGATTACATTGGTTAGTCATTTCTTGGCGAAAGCCGATAAAATAAATTTAAAAGGAGAGAAAGGAAATGAAAAAAGTTCTTGCAGTTGTTCTTGCTGTTGCGATGATGCTTGCTGTATTTGCAGGCTGCGCAAAGAAGCCGAACAACGACAAACCGCTGGTTGTCGGATACTCCAACTTCTCCAGTAAGTTCTCACCGTTCTTTAGTGAGACCGCTTACGACCAGGATGTTTGGGGCATGACAGCTGTCAGCCTTCTCACACTCGACCGTATGGGCGCTGTTGTTGAGAAGGGTAAAACGGGCGAAACCCGTGAGTACAACGGCACTGACTATAAGTATGAAGGTCCTGCTGACGTAACCATTACCGAGAACGAAGACGGTACGGTTGTTTATGATTTCGAGCTTCGCGATGACATTAAGTTCCAGAACGGCGAAACCATGACAGCTGATGACGTTATCTTCTCCATGTATGTTCTGGCTGATCCTACTTATGACGGTTCCTCTACCTTCTTTGCTGTTCCGATCAAAGGCATGAACGAATACCGTGAGGGTATGTCTTCACTGCTTGACCTTCTGCTGGAGGCAGGTCCGGACAACACTGATTTCTCCCTGTGGGATGAGGCTACTCAGACTGCTTTCTGGGCTGAGGCTGATGCTACCGGTCCGAAGTTTGCACAGACCATTCTTGACTATTGCATCAATAACGGCTACAACGCCGCTGACGATCCGGTAGAGGTCATTGCCGCTAACTGGGGCTATGAGCTTGCTGAGGGTGCTACCGTTGAGGATTTCTGGACTGCTATTAAGGAAGCTTATGACGGCGACATCGCTACCGCAGCTGATGTTGAGGTTGCTGATTCTTCTCTGTGGTCACTGATGGACAATTATGCTACTTATTCAAAGGGCGTTCAGACCGGTGATGCGGTTGATAAGATCGAAGGTATTGAAAAGATCGATGATACCCACGTTCGCGTAACGCTGACTGAGGCTGACGCTACGGCTATTTATCAGCTTGCTGTTACGATCGCTCCTCTGAGCTACTATGGCGAAAAAGAGAAGTTCGATTATGATAACAATAAGTTCGGCTTTGATAAGGGTGACCTTTCTGTTGTCAGATCCAAGACTACTCAGCCGCTTGGCGCAGGTCCGTACAAGTTCGACAAGTTCGAAAACGGTGTAGTTTACTTCGACGCATTCGAGGATTATTACCTTGGCACTCCGAAGACCTTAAAGGTTCAGTTCATGGAAACCAGCGATACCGATAAGCTCAACGGTGTTATCACCGGCACGATCGATATCACCGATCCGTCTTATTCCAAGGATACCGTAGAGGCGATCAAGGAAGAGAACGGCGGCGAGGTTACCGGCGCTAAGATCACCACGGATACCGTTGACAACCTTGGTTACGGTTATCTTGGTATTTCTGCTAAGGCTGTTAACGTTGGCGGCGTGATCGATTCTGAAGAATCTAAGGCACTCCGTAAGGCGTTTGCAACTGTATATGCTAACTTCCGTGACGTAACAGTTGACTCTTACTACGGCGATACCGCTTCTGTTATCAACTATCCTATCTCCAACACCTCTTGGGCTGCTCCGCAGGCTACGGATGCTGACTATTCGATCGCATTCTCTAAGGATGTGAACGGTAACGACATCTACACCTCCGACATGGACGCTGACGCCAGAACCGCTGCTGCTGTTCAGGCTGCTCTTGGCTTCTTTGAGAAGGCTGGTTATACCGTAACAGACGGTAAGGTTACCGCTGCTCCGGAAGGCGCTTCCCTTGAATATGAGGTTTGGATCCCTGCTGACGGTGCAGGCGACCACCCGTCCTTCATGATGCTGAACCTGGCTTCTGACGCTCTTGCTACCATCGGTATCACCCTGAACGTTAAGGACCTTGCTAACTCCGCTGACCTCTGGACCGGCCTTGATGCTGATCAGGTTCCGATGTGGTGCGCAGCTTGGGGTGCAACGCCGGATCCGGATATGTATCAGGTTTACTATTCCGGTGTTGAGTCCGGTATGGAAGCAGGCGGCTCCAACTATATGTATGATATCGCTGATGCGAAGCTTGACAGCCTTATTCTTGAGGCAAGAAAGTCCAGCGACCAGTCCTACAGAAAGACGCTCTATAAGGAATGTCTTGACATTATCGTTGACTGGGCAGTTGAGGTTCCTGTATATCAGAGACAGAACGCTGTTATCTTCTCCACCGAGAGAGTTAACATCGATACTGTTACTCCGGATATCACGACCTACTATGGCTGGTTATCAGAGATTCAGAACATTGAGCTTAACTAATTAAGCAAAACGTTATTTCCGATTATTGAGAGTATTGAACTCGGCAGTTGAGCCCGCAAGGGCTCAGCTGCCTCAGCCTTAGCCAAGAAATGAAGATTCGAGGCAGTCTCCGTACTGTCTATGGAGACTGCCTCGGCCGAATATTACATATCACTAAGTTTTTTCGGTTGAGCTGAAACGGTTTAGTGATATGTAATATCGCTTTTATATATCCAACAAATTTTTGAGGTGATGAAACAGTGCGAAAGTACATAATCAAAAGATTGATATATTCTGTTATCATTCTGTTTTTTGTAGCGTTTATCATTTATGCATTAATGCGCTGCTTGCCGACCTCTTACGTGGAAGCTATGGCGCGTCAAAAGTCAATGGCGCCCGGCTCCAAGAGCTATGAGGAATGGCTGGAACAGCTGAACGCTATGTATAATATGGACAAGGGTATTGTGCCGGGCTTTTTTGCTTGGCTCGGCTCTGTGTTCAGAGGCGACTTCGGTGACAGCTGGCGCTGGACCGTACCGGTTGTAGAAAAGTTTAACGACGTTATTTGGCTCTCCTTTACGATGGGTGCGATCTCCTTCGTGTTTGAGCTGCTGATCGCGATCCCGCTCGGCATTATCGCTGCTACGAAGCAGTATTCTAAGTCGGATTACGTGATCTCTATTATTGCGCTTGCCGGTATTTCGCTGCCGACCTTCTTCTTTGCTTCCTTGCTGAAGCTGCTGTTCTCGGTAAAACTCGGTTGGTTCGATCTGTACGGCTTAGTCGGCAGAAATTACGATTCGCTGAGTGCGGGCGGTCAGATTTTAGATAAAGCGCAGCACCTGGTGCTGCCGATCGTGACGCTGGTCGTTGTCAGCATGGGTTCGCTCATGCGTTATACGAGAACCAATATGCTTGAGGTTTTGAACGCTGATTATATCCGTACCGCCAGAGCAAAGGGCTTGTCGGAGCGTAAGGTTATTTACCATCATGCGTTCAGAAATACGCTGATTCCGATCGTGACGATCGTCGGCGGTTCCTTACCCGGCTTGTTCTCCGGCGCGCTGATTACCGAAACACTGTATTCCTTACCTGGTATCGGTTATACCGCTTATGAATCGATGGTATCCGGCGATATTCCGTTTTCAATGTTCTATATGGTATTTTTGGCCATATTGACCTTGCTCGGCAACCTGATCTCTGACCTGCTGTATGCAGTGGTTGACCCGAGAGTACGTATTTCTTAAGGAAGGAGGAAAAGAACATGAGTGAAAAAGAAAAAACCACTCCTTCTGTGGAAGAAGAAAAAAATAACGAAGAGCAGTATTCGTTAAATGATGACCGCCGTGTGAAGGTGCTGTCGCCCGGCACACTGGTGGCGAAGCGTTTCTTCAGAAACCGTCTTGCCGTTACCGGCTTGGTCATTCTGGTACTGATGTTTATCTTCTCCTTCGTCGGCGGTTTGATTTCTCCTTATAAGCAGGATCAGAAGTTTTACCGTACCGACGCGCAGACAAAGGATTATGCCGGCGTTGTTTTCAACGACGAATTCCGTTATTTTGTGAACGACAGCGATCTGTACGGCGCGGTCGCACAGGGTAAGACGCTCTTGGCGGTCAACGGTGCGCAGACCTCCTTTGTTTACGACGATGTGACTTATGATATCGAAAATCCGCTGGAAAATGTGTATATTGTGAAGGTCGGTGGCGAAACCGTCGGTATTGCCAGCAAGGAGCTGGTCAATTCCTCTACCTCTAACGAAAGCTTTTCCTTTGACTTTACGTACAGTGCGTTGACGGCAACGCCGGGCAGTACCTTTGATTACGACGGTGCTACCTATACGGTTGACGCAGATAAGGTCATTTTTGACACCAACGGACAGGAAGTGGCTTATGTCAGCCAGTATATCGTCCGTGCGGTGATGGGCGATGTGTTTTTCTCCCGTGAGTTTAAGAATGAGCTGCTTGAAGCTATCGAAGCCGGTGCGGAATCCTTTGTTTATTCTGATGACACCGCTGCTGAAGGCGAGCAGGTAGAATACCTGATCAGCTATGATGCGCAAAAGAATTTATACGATATCAAGCAGGAAATCGATACGACCGTGTTCGATACCTACTCCTCTCCGTCCAAGCAGCATTGGCTCGGTACGGACCGTAACGGTATGGATATGCTGACCCGTCTGATGTATGGCGGCCGTATTTCACTGATCATCGGCTTTATCGTCGTGATCATCGAAACAGTGCTCGGTATTATCCTTGGCGGTATCTCCGGCTACTTCGGCGGCTGGGTCGATAACCTGATCATGAGAATCGTGGATATTTTTTACTGTATTCCTTCCATGCCGATCATTATTATCATCGGTGCGGCGATGGACGCGGCTAACCTGCCGTCGCTGACGCGTATGATGTACCTAATGTTGATCTTGGGCTTCCTCGGCTGGCCGGGTATCGCCCGTATGGTCAGAGGACAGATCCTGTCTTTACGTGAGCAGGAATTCATGACGGCGACAGAGGCGACCGGTATTTCCGTTTCAAGACGTATTTTCAAGCACTTGATCCCCAACGTAGTGCCGCAGCTGATCGTTATTATGACGATGGGTCTTGGCGATACCATTATTATGGAGGCTACGCTTTCCTTCCTCGGTCTCGGCGTAAGGTTCCCGTTTGCTTCCTGGGGTAATATTATCAACGACGTTAACAATGTATTTGTATTAACACATTATTGGTTTATTTGGATTCCGGCCGGCGTGCTGCTGCTGGCGACCGTATTGGCCTTCAATATTGTAGGCGACGGTCTGCGGGATGCGTTTGATCCGAAGATGAAGCGATAAGGAGGCGGAGATCATGGCTAAGAAAAGAGAAGCAGGCTATCTTTCCGCTAAGGAATCCCGCAGAATTTCAAGGGAAAACAGAAAGATAACCAATGAATTTGAGAAAAAGTATAAAAGAAAGAATGTTCCGGAAGAGGAATATCTGACCACCATGCAAAATCCTGACAATGCGCTGGAGATCGACGACCTGCATACGTATTTCTTTACCGATGTAGGTACCTCCAAGGCGGTTGACGGCGTCACCTTCGAGGTGCCGCAGGGTAAAACCGTCGGCGTTGTCGGTGAGTCCGGCTGCGGTAAGTCGGTGACCTCGCTGTCCGTTATGCAGCTGCTGCAGCGGCCGCAGGGTCAGATCGTCAGCGGCAGCATTCGCTTAAACCTTGGCGATAAGGCGTATGATATTACCAAAACACCGATCGAAGCCATGCAAAAGCTCAGAGGAAATTTCATTTCTATGATTTTCCAAGAGCCGATGACCAGCCTGAATCCGGTTTTTCGGATCGGTGCGCAGGTGGACGAGGTAATCGAGCTGCATGACGGTAAGGATAAATCTAAGGAGGATATTAAGGCCAGAACGATCGAGCTGCTGGAGATGGTCGGCATTGCGAACTCGGAGGGCGTTTATAAAATGTATCCTCACGAGCTGTCCGGCGGTATGCGTCAGCGCGTCATGATCGCTATGGCGCTTGCCTGTAATCCGCAGCTGATCATTGCCGACGAGCCGACAACGGCGCTCGACGTTACGATTCAGGCACAGATCCTTGATCTGCTGCGTAATCTGAAGGATAAGATCAATTCTTCGATTATGATTATTACACACGACCTCGGTGTCATTGCCGAAATGGCTGATTATGTAGTGGTCATGTATGCCGGCAGAGTGATTGAAAAGGGAACGGCAGCAGAGATTTTTGCTAATCCGTGCCATCCGTATACGATCGGCCTGATGGCTTCTAAGCCGGTCGTCGGTAAAAAGGTTGACAAGCTTTACTCTATCCCGGGTAAAGTGCCGAACCCGATCAATATGCCGAATTACTGCTATTTCAAGGACAGATGTGAGATGCAGCTTGACTGTTGCAGCGGTGAATATCCGTGCGAGATCAGCATCTCTCCGACCCATAAGGTAAGCTGTTACCGTTACTATGAAGAAAATAGGGAGGCGATCGACAATGAGTAAGAACAAACTGACCATTGATAATAGCTTTGTTCCGGTTGAATATGATCCCCAGTATATTCTTCAGGTAAACGCACTGAAAAAATACTTTCCGATCAAGGACGGTATGATTGCCAAGACCGTAGGCTATGTGAAAGCGGTTGACGGTGTTACTTTTAATCTTAAGCGCGGTACTACCATGGGACTGGTTGGCGAATCAGGCTGCGGTAAAACGACGACAGGCCGTACCATTTTAAGGCTGTCTGGTGAAAAGAGCGGCGGTCAGGTACTCTTTAACGGTAAAGAGGTATATGACTTTACCAGTAAAGAGATGCACGATATGCGCACGAAGATGCAGATCATTTTCCAAGATCCGTTCTCATCACTTTCACCGAGACTGCCGATCGGTGAGATCATCGGTGAAGCTGTTCGTGAACACAAGCTGGTTCCAAAAGAGGAATTCAACGATTATATTGATCAGGTCATGGATAACTGCGGTTTGCAGCCGTTTCATAAGGATCGTTATCCGCACGAGTTTTCAGGCGGTCAGCGTCAGCGAATCTGTATTGCCAGAGCGCTGGCACTGAATCCGGAGTTCGTCGTTTGTGACGAGCCGGTATCGGCGCTGGACGTTTCTATTCAGGCACAGATCATCAACCTGCTGCGCGATCTGCAGGAAAAGTTTAATTTGACCTATCTGTTCATTTCGCACGACCTGTCAGTAGTGGAGCATATCTCGGATACCGTCGGCGTTATGTATCTTGGCAATCTGGTGGAATACGGCGAAACAGCGGATATCTTTAATAATCCGCTTCACCCGTATACCAAGGCGCTTTTCTCTGCGATCCCGATTCCTGACCCGACGGTAAAGATGAAGCGTATCGTGCTGGAGGGTTCTATTCCTTCGCCGGCTAATCCTCCGGAGGGCTGTAAGTTCCACACGCGCTGCGCTAATTGTATGGAAATCTGTAAGCATCAGGCGCCGGAGCAGAAGGAAATCGAACCCGGTCACTACGTTGTTTGTCATCTCTATGATGATGTCAAGGCCAGTGAGTAATATGGCAAAGCATTATTATCAAGAGGACGACGGCAGGACCGTGGTGGATATGAGCGGTGTGGAACGTACGCCGCTGCTGATACCGCGTCTGCGCAAAAATGAAAAGAAAGCGGTCATCAGCGATCCTGAGGAGCAGCCGGAGGAAGGGGAGGATAAGCCCTGGCTGGCTTCAGAAGGAAAGCTGAATAAGCAGGAACGCCGCTGGTTCATTAACGGTGCGCTCGGTGCGACGGCCGCGATCGCTGCGGTTTACCTGGTTGCCGCCTTCCTGTTCATATTTATATTGACGAAGGTCTTATAAGTGTACACGAAAGAGCTGACTTAGCAGTCAGCTCTTTTTGTATGCCACTGTTGAAAGCGTTTGCTTTAATGTGCTAACACTCTACACTTCAACAGTTTAAAATATTAGTGTTGAAAATCGAATTCATTTATGCTATAATACAGAACATAGTTTAAATGGAATGGTAGGATGAATATGAATTCAAAGACAGTTTTATACATATTAAAACGTATTTTGCTGGCGATTTTCACGGTATGGGTGGTTATCACCGTTACCTTTTTCGTCATGCACGCGGTTCCCGGCGGCCCGTTCGTCGGTGAAAAGGCTACTACACCGGCTGTGCAGGCCGCTATGGAAGCAAAATACGGCTTGGACAAACCGTTGTTTGAGCAGTATACAACATATCTCAAGGATATCGTGACGAAATTTGACTTTGGTCCGTCGTTAAAGCAACGCGGCAGAATGGTCGTTGACGTTATCATGGACGGTATGAAAACCTCGTTAAAGCTCGGTCTGATTGCAGCGGCGATCTCTACGGTGATCGGCGTGGTGCTCGGCGCGGTTGCCGCGCTGCGCCGTAATAAGCTGATTGACCGCGTTATCATGGTGATCACGACTGCTTTTGTATCTATGCCGTCTTTCATTATGGGCTCGCTGCTGCTGGCTTTGTTTGCCATTACTTGGAAGCTGCTGCCTGCTAACGGCGCTGCGTCCGGTGGCTTGGTCTTGCCGGTGGTTACGTTGGCGCTCTATCCAATGGCCTATATTACCCGACTGACCCGTTCCTCTATGCTGGACGTGCTCGGTCAGGATTATATTAGGACGGCAAAGGCAAAGGGCGTTTCCGGTAAACGGATCATCTTTGGCCATGCGCTGAAAAACTCCTTGATCCCTGTGCTGACCTACCTCGGTCCGATGCTGGCGTATATCGTTACCGGTTCCTTGGTCGTAGAGCAGATTTTTGCGGTCCCCGGTATCGGCAGAGCTTTCGTCAGCTCTATTACCAACCGTGATTACCCGATGATCATGGGTACCACGATCTTTTTGGCAGCACTGATCGTCATTATGAATCTGGTAACGGATATCCTCTATAAAGTGGTAGATCCGCGTATTACGTTGGAGTAGGGAGAAGGCAGCATGAAGAAGAAAAAATTTACCTTTCACGTTGACCTGGATATGTTTATCCCGGCAACGGATAAAGAAAAAGAATATATGGTACAGATGCGCCCGTCGACTACTTTTTTCAAGGACGGCGTGAAGCGCTTGTATAAAAATAAGGTGGCGTTTGTCAGCCTGATTGTTATCGTTTTGATCACTGTTGCCAGCATTGTCGTACCCATGTTTTGGCCTTATTCTTATGAGGATCAGCTGGGTGTTTCTGCCGGTTCATCGGTTGACGCCTCTTATAATAATTTGCATCCGTTTGAATACGGTGCGACGGAACAAAAGCGTATTGATGACGGCGAAAAGATTTTTCCGCACGTTTTCGGTACGGATTCCGCCGGCAGAGATTATTTTATCCGCGTGTTGTACGGAACAAGAGTTTCGCTGGCTGTCGGCTTTTTTGCCAGCGTGATTGTGCTGTTGATCGGTACGCTGATCGGCTCGATTTCAGGCTATTTCGGCGGCAAGGTCGATCTGATCATTATGCGCTTTGTGGATATTATCTATTCCTTGCCGGATATGCTGATGGTTATTCTGCTTTCCACAGTGCTGAAAATGACCCTCACGCCTGTGATCGCCGGTACTGCGCTGGCTAAGATCGGCGCCAATATTATCAGCCTGTTCATTGTATTTGCTTTGTTGTATTGGGTCAGTATGTCGCGTCTCATCAGAGGACAGATTCTGTCTTTGCGTGAGCAGGAATATGTGCTTTCTGCTCGTGTAACCGGTGCAAAGGGCAAGTGGATCATTGTGAAGCATCTGATTCCTAACTGTATCAGCGTCGTGATTATTTCTGCTGCGCTGCAGATTCCGTCTGCTATCTTTACGGAAAGCTATCTTTCCTTCCTCGGTCTTGGCGTCAATGCGCCGATGCCGTCGCTCGGTTCACTGGCCTCAGAAGCCTTGAACGGCCTGAGCAGTTATCCGTATCGCTTGGTCATTCCGGCCATCGTTATTTCATTGATCGTATTGAGCCTCAATCTGTTCGGAGACGGCCTACGCGACGCCTTCGACCCGAAGCTGAATAATTAAGGAGGGTTTGGTATGGCATTACTGGAAGTAAAAAACCTGCGCACCTCCTTCTTTACGGATGCCGGTGAGGTGAAGGCAGTCAACGATATTTCCTTTTCGCTCGATCGCGGCAAGGTGCTTGGTATCGTTGGTGAATCCGGCTCCGGTAAGTCGGTAACGGCTTATTCGATTATGCAAATACTGGCCAGCACCGGCAAGATCGTCGGCGGCTCTGTGAAGCTGGACGGCCAGGAGCTTGTCGGCGCCGGTGAAAAGGTCATGAAAACCGTTCGCGGTAATAAGATCTCTATTATATTCCAAGACCCGATGACCTCGCTGAATCCTACCTATACGGTGGGCAGACAGCTGATGGAGGCCATTATGCTGCATACAGACCGTAACCGTAAGGAAGCTTACGACAGAGCGGTAGAAATGCTGCGGCTGGTCAATATTAATGAACCTGAAAAGCGTATGAAACAGTATCCGTTTGAGCATTCGGGCGGTATGCGCCAGCGTGTCATGATCGCAATGGCGCTTGCTTGTGAGCCGGATATTTTAATCGCGGATGAGCCGACAACGGCACTGGACGTGACGATTCAGGCACAGATACTGGAGCTGATGACGAACCTGCAAAAAGAGCTCGGCATGGCGATCATTATGATCACGCATGACCTCGGCGTTGTTGCGCAGCTTTGTGACGAGGTGATCGTTATGTATGCCGGCTCCATCTGTGAGCAGGGAACAGCAGACGAGATTTTCTATAACCCTTGCCATGAATACACGAAGGGTCTGATGCGCTCCATCCCGACGGCTGATACTGCCGGTCAGAAGCTGAAGCCGATTACCGGTACGCCGATCGACCTGCTGAATATGCCGGAGGGCTGTCCCTTCGCACCGCGTTGTGATAATGCAATGAAAATCTGTATTCATCACCGTGCAGAGCGTATGTTGATTAATGAAAACCATGCCGCTACCTGCTGGATGAACGTCAAGCAGGCGTTAGAAAACGGTGAAATGGAAATTGATGAGGAAGGCGGTGACTTAGATGAGTGAAAACCATCCTCTTATTGAAGTAAAGGATTTAAAGGAATATTTTGATATCAGCACCGGTATGTTCCGTTCTAGGCCGCTGAAGGCAGTGGACGGCGTTTCGTTCTCTATTAATAAGGGAGAAACGCTTGGCCTTGTCGGTGAATCCGGCTGCGGTAAGACGACGGTCGGCAGAACGATCCTGCACCTTTATAAGCCTACCGGCGGTGAGATTTGGTACGACGGTAAGCAGATTAAAACCAAGAGCGACATCAAGGAATTCCGCAAAAAAGCAACGATGGTATTTCAAGATCCGTATTCCTCGCTTAACCCGCGTATGACGGTCTCCGATATCATCGGTGAGCCGCTGGATGTCCATAAGCTCTATGAAACGAAGAAGGAAAGAGAAGAAAAAATCCTTCAGTTTATGGATTATGTCGGACTGAATAGCGAACACGCTGCGCGTTATGCACACGAATTCTCCGGCGGTCAGCGTCAGCGTATCGGTATTGCGCGTGCTTTGGCCGTTGATCCTGACTTTATTGTTTGTGATGAACCAGTGTCGGCACTGGACGTTTCGATTCAGGCACAGGTTATCAATATGTTTGATGAGCTGCAGGATAAGCTGGGTTTAACGTATTTATTTATTGCGCATGACCTGTTGGTTGTCCGCCATATATCGGACAGAATAGCTGTCATGTATCTTGGCCATGTCGTCGAGCTGGCGCCGGCGGCCGAAATTTATGACCGTCCGCTCCATCCGTATTCCAAATCGCTGCTGTCCGCTGTGCCGGTGCCTGATCCTAAGATCGCCCGTGCCAATCAGCGTATTGTACTGAACGGTGATATTCCTAGCCCCTTGAATGCACCTTCCGGCTGCCCGTTTAGAACGCGTTGCCGCTATGCAACGGAAAAATGTGCTGAGAGTATGCCTGAATTTAAAGAGGTGGAAACCGGCCACTTTGTTGCCTGCCACCGTCTGGCCGAAATTAACGATTAGTTGCCTGCAAAAAGGCCGGCCTTTTTATGATGTGATTCTCACATCATAATGTCCTTAACGGTAAACCGCACGGTATTTGCCGTGCAGAAAATATTTTTCATTTTAAGAAAGGAATGGTAAAAATGAAAATGAAAAGATTAGTTGCTGTATTATTAGCTTTGGCGCTTGTTTTCAGCTTTGCTGCTTGCGCAAAGAAAAGTGACAGCAACACTGCGAAAAATTCAATCGCAGTATGTCTGGCCACCGAGCCTGACACCATTGACCCGGCTCTCAACTCTGCAGTTGACGGCGCAACCATGATCGCTCACCTTTTCTCCGGTCTTGCTAAGTGGGACCAGGACGATAGCGGTAAGCTTGTCATCGTTCCCGACGCAGCAGAAGAGCTTGTGGAAGGCGTTGAAAACGCTGACGGTACTGTTACCTACACCTACACCCTCAGAGATGGCCTTAAGTGGTCTGACGGTCAGGACGTTACTGCTCAGGACTTCGTATTTGCCTGGAACAGAGCGGCTTCTCCGGATTTGGCTGCTGACTACGGTTATATGTTTGAGGTAGTTGACGGCTATGAAGCTATGTGGGAAATGGATGATGCAGAAAACCTCATCAATCCTGACGCAAAGCTGAATGTGGAAGCACCGGACGACAAGACGATCGTCGTAACGCTTGCTAACGCTGTTACTTACTGGAACGAGCTGCTCGCTTTCCCGAGCTACTTCCCGGTACGTGAGGATGTTGTAGCGAATGAGTCTTGGGCAACTGATCCGTCTACTTATGTTTGTAACGGTCTGTACACGATCTCTGACTGGCAGCACAACTCCGTCATCACCCTGAAGAAGAACGAAAATCATCCTGACGCCGCTGAGGTGACCATGGAACAGATCGAGTTCTATCTTTCCGATGACGCTAACAACCAGCTCACGAACTTCAAGAACGGCGACTGGAAGCTGATCGACGATGTTCCGACGAACGAGATCGCTTCTATTAAAGAAGAATTCCCGACTGAATTCTACAACGTTGGCCAGCTTGGTACTTATTATGTATGCTGGAACATCAACGAGGATATCCTTCCTGCTGACAGCACCCTGACCGGCGTTGAGGCTGAAAATGCGAAGGCTGAAATCAGACAGGCTATCTCTCTGCTGATCGACCGTAACTACATCATCGACAACATTGCGCAGGGCGGCCAGATTCCGGCTTCCTCCTTCGTAGCAATGGGCCTTACCGATGCAGACGGCGTTACCCAGTTCTATGAGAACACCGGTGTCAGCACTGAGTTCACCGGCTATTTCAATGCTTCTGCTGATGCGCTTGAGGACAACTTCGCCAGCGCAATCGAAACCTTAAAGAAGTACTATGACTATGACGAGGCTACCGGCAAGTTCACTAACTTCCCAGAGATGACCTATCTCTACAACACGAACGAAGCTCACCAGGCTATCGGTGAATACATCCAGTCTGCTCTTGCAAATGTTGGTATCAGCATGAGCATGGAGAATCAGGAATGGGCTACCTTCCTGAACACCCGTAAGGACGGTAACTATTCTATCGCCCGTAACGGCTGGCTGGCTGACTACAATGACCCGATCAGCTTCCTGGATATGTGGACGACCGCTTCCGGTAACAACGACATTCAGTACGGTAAGGGCGACC
Organism: Eubacterium sp.; assembly: GCA_017463985.1. Lineage (GTDB taxonomy): Bacteria > Bacillota > Clostridia > Oscillospirales > Acutalibacteraceae > Eubacterium_R. Next base: position 27,908 of record JAFUEH010000024.1, read on the forward strand.
ATGCCGCTCTCGCTGCTTATAGCTTAGACCTGACGGATCTTGGCTATGACACCAAGGTTGAAAACGGCACTTGGGCTGAGACTTATGATGTGCTGATTTCTACCATCAAGAGCTGCACGGATACAGATACCCGTTATGCGCTGATGCACAGAGCTGAGGATATGCTGATGGCTACCGGTTGTATCACCCCGATCTATTACTACACGGATCTTTATATGCTTGATGATTCCGTACAGGGCTTCTTCTCCAATCCTCTTGGTTACAAGTACTTCATGTACTGCACCTACGCTGACTAAGCTACTGTAGCCGTAATACGGTAAAATAACGGACAGGGTATCTTTGAGAAATCATTGATACCCTGTTTTTGTTGTGCTATACTAAGGAGGGGAGGGATGCCTGTGTTTTACCAGATCAAAGATACACTGCAAGAAATCGGTATTGACAAGATCGATCTTAACTATATTACTGCCGGTTATGTGAGCTGTCAGCAGCTGGAGCAGATCGCGCAGCCGCTCGGCTTTTCCGACAGCACGGTCGACGCTTGCCGTGAGGCGAATATGCGTTTTCGCTCCGGCGTCGAGGTATATGACGACTATACCTTTACCGAGCTGCGGATTATCAATCCTTCTAATCCGGAGGGCAAGGACGACTGCGTGGCGCTGTATATTAAAAAGAATATGATTATCGTAGTAGACGTAATGGATTATGACGGTTCTACAAAGGAAAAATTTTTTGCTGCCATCAATCGCTACAGCTATCCGAATATCACGCTTGAAAAGGTGATTTGTGCTTTCTTCGACTATCTGATCATTGACGATTTTAAGTATATTGAGGATACCGGTAACGATATTACCGAGCTGGAGGAGGAAGTGCTGCGCGACAACGTCGGTGATGACTTCAATCTGGAAATGCTCAAGCTCAAAAAGCAGCTGCTGAAAATGCATAATTATTACGAACAGCTGTTGGATATTACGGACGCCGTTGAGGATAATGAAAACGATCTTTTTGTCTCAGACGATTTGAAATATGTCGCCAACTTGACGCAAAAGATCACGCGCCTGCGCGAGGATACTGATTCGCTTTCCAGCTCAGTTTCGCATCTGCAGGACGCCTATTCCTCTTTTTTGGATTTAAAGCTCAATAAGATCATGAAGCTGTTTACAGTCATTACCAGTATTTTCTTCCCATTGACGGTAATCGTTGGTTGGTACGGTATGAATTTTCAGTCCATGCCGGAATTTGCCTGGAAATACGGCTATCTGTATGTCATCGGCCTTTCGGTGATCGTAGTGGCTGTCCTGACGCTGATCGGCAAACGGCGCAAGTGGTTCTAAAAAGAAACGGCACAAACCTGACGGAACAGCGATTACAGAAACAATCAGCCAAATAAAAAGCCCCTCAAAAGGTCATTGACCTTCTGAGGGGCTTTTCTGTCAACAAGTTATTCCACCGGACTGATGTTAATGCTGTCGTAAAATTCCTGTGTCGCAGGGAAAATACAAATATAATCTACCGTTGCCGTCGCTGATTTATCATGAACAACGGCGATGTTGGCGTGCTGAATTTTTACGTAAGCCTTCATAATATAGGTGGCCTCTATAATTTCGCCGCTCGCTACATCGATGGTAACCTTCGCCGTGCCGCCTTTATAAGTAACGCGCACGTTTTCGTCGGTCGTGCCGCTTGCCCATGAAAATACGGATACAGCGTCTACGACTGCGCCAAGATCGTTCAGTGAGGTAAACATCCTGCCCTGCGGATCTAAGCCGCAGTGAGACATTTCTGTCAGCTTAGGCTGCATGGTCAGCGTAACCGTGCCATCGCCGTTATCGACTGCATTGGCTGTCAGCAGGTCGTCTGCGGTTACCCTGGAGGTCAGCAAAGACGCACCGTTTTCATCGTTGTCCTGCGTGGGATCTTCGTTCATGCACGGCTGCAAGCCGGCAAGGGTGGGATGGTATAGTGAGCTCAGCAGCTGCGGCACAAGATTGTTGATCACGCTGTTGCTCTTTCCGTCAACTAATATATCTGAAATTGTGATCTCCTTTGAACCGCCGAAGGCGTACCATTCTACTGTCTCGCCGTCCGCGTTGATGTATTGAGCAGTTTTGGCTTTCGTTTTATTGTAGCACTCGTTATAATAATTCACTAAATCATCAATGGTTTCCATCGCAATACCGCCGTAAGTACCGGCCGTAAAGGGCTCAATCACCGGCTCATCGTCTGTGGTAACCTCTTCCGCTACCTGTTGCCATTCGCCGGACTTGATTTCGCTGATTGCCTGACTGACGCCGCTGCTGACATAACTGAGCTTTGCGCAGCCTGCCAATGAAGATGCCAGTACAGCACATAACAGCAAACAGCAGCCGGCTTTCATCCATTTTTTCATAATGTCTCCTTTTTGTGGCAGTTATTCGGTGAAGGGAACAACATCCTTCACCGCTTCCTTTGGACTGATCCGCGCCTCACCGTTGTCAAGATCGATCAAAACGTATTTCATATTGCCCATACCCAGTTCTTTCATATAGGAAAGCTGACGGTGACCGTGCCGCGTTCTGATGCGTTCCACGAGGTCCGCGTGATCCTTTTCGTCCAGCGCATAGACCAGATCTACGGAAGCAGTGTCTACAGCACAGATATCGAGTGAAGCAACAATGCCGATATTCGGTGTAACGACAGGCAGTGCCGCACAGCCCTCACAGTCACAGGAAACAGACATATTGCGCATCACGTTGATAAAGGTAATGTTTTTGCCGAAGTAATCTACCGTTGCCTTTGAGGATTCCGCAATGCGTTCCATCAGCTCCTCTTCGGCAATGCTCCACATATTGTCAGAGCCTTCGGCGGTATGAATCATTGCTTTGCCGATTCTGCCGTCAGCGCAGCCAATGCCGATGTTCTTATTAGAACCGCCGAAGCCACCCATCGTATGCCCCTTGAAATGCGTCAGCACCAGCAGGGAATCGTAATCTGTCAGATGACTGCCCATCGACATTTCTGTGAACCATTTGCCGTTTTTGACCGGCAGCATAACCGTACCGTCCTCGTCGAGAATATCCACCGGACAGAAGGTCCAGCCGTTGTGCGCAATCGTTTCGCGGTGTTGTTCCGTGGTATAGCGGTCGCCCTCATAATACGTGTTCGTTTCAACGATCGCGGCGTCCGGCAGTGCTTGCTCTACCAGTGCTTTTACCCACGGACGGGGAATGATATTCGGTCCGTCCTTTTCACCGGTATGCAACTTGATGCCTACCTTGCCTTTCATGCCTTCGCTAACCTTGCGATAGATTTTCAGCAGACCTTCCGGCGACAGATCGCGCGTAAAATAGACGATCGATTCGTTACCGCTGCGCTCCTTGTATGGGATATAACGGTTGCCGCCGCTCCCGGGTGTTTTGTTACTCATGATCTTTTCTCCTTCGTCAGTTTATTTTGATTGGAAAACAGTATCTTATCCAGTTGACCGAGCAGATAGTCGAACGGTACAGCTAACAGAATAGTTATGACAAATGTCACGATCGTAAATAAATAGCGGTTTGTGAAACCGAAATGCTGCAACACAAGCATGGGTAAACGCTGCAAAATATAGATAGAAAACAGATGCTTTCCGAAAAAACGTAATATTTTATTGTTGATACTTACTTTTTGTGTAAACAGAACGACTGTCAAACCAAACAACAGGTGGCGCAGAAGCGTAAAAGGTAAGTATTTTCTAAGCATGAATGCCGCAATATAGCCTGCAGCTGTGATAGCTAGAGCAATGTACCAGTTAACTTTATTTTTGAACAAAAAGCTTTCAATCTTTTCCTGAAACAGGTAATATGCCATACCGAGTGGATAGCACAGAATAGTATCGTACCAATAGTTTTCACCCTTAAAAATAATCATGGCTGTTAAGAGTAAAACGGACAATATGAATGTCATCCCTAAGCCAAGCCGCTTATTTTCCTTGGCGATCGTAAAGGCAATAAAGGTGAGGAAATACAGACACAGTATGACAAAAATATACCAGTTAGAATTACCAAGTGACTCCCAGCCAATCAGAGAGAACAGGTATTCGTATATGGAAAATGTCTTTCCGAGCGCAAGCTGTACAAGGCCGAATATCACTACAGCAATGGCAAAATGGAGCAAGACTTTTAAAACGCGTTTGGATGGAATACTTTTTATGTAATTCTTTCCTTTTTTGTCAATTGACAGCATGACGCCGTAGCCGGAATACAGCAGAAACAGCGACACCATTGATTGACCGATGATTGTGCCGATAAGTATATCATAGGCCCTGTCCGGAAGTGACGGTGCCATTGTGACAAATTGACTGCTATGACTCAGAAATACAATAATGATAAAGATGCCTTTGATAGCGTTGGTCTTATCCAGCGATAGATAATCCTTGTAGTAGGTGTTACCGTCTGACGGCTTTTTCGTTTTGATAAAGGGAATAGATATGCCATAAAGACACAGTAGCCCTAATGCTATTAAGAATATAATCATGATTTATCACCAAGCTTAAAAGAATATTATTGTAAAGTTGGGGGTGGTACACAGCTTATTCCAATTATACCGCTGTTAGGCTTGCGCAGAAAGGCGGTTGTAGGTTTCCTCGTCAACCGGCTCACACCATTCGCTGGCGGTTTCCTCGCCGGGGACTTCAATCGCCAGATGGGCGAACCAGGAATCCGGTGCTGCGCCGTGCCAGTGCTTGATGCCTGCCGGTATGTTAACAATACTGCCGGCTGTCAGCGCTACCGGCTCTTTGCCCCATTCCTGATAGTAGCCGCGTCCGCCAACGCCGATCAGCATCTGACCGCCGCCGCTTTTTGCACGGTGAATGTGCCAGTTATTACGGCAGCCCGGCTCAAAGGTGACGTTATAAATCGGCACCTGTTCGGTAGAAAGCGGTGCTAAATAGCTTTGGCCGACAAAATACTGCGCAAAAGCGTCGTTTGGTGCGCCGATCGGGAAGAAGATTTCTTTCTGAAAACGATCCTTCTCCGTGACAGCCGCCACGTTATCCTCGTTCCAAACCTCCTTTGCAAGACGAAAAACAGCCCAACCCTTAGGCCATCCTGTGTACAGTGTGCAGTGTGTGATGATGGCGACGATCTCCTCCTTGGTGACCCCGTTATTCTTAGCGTTCATCAGGTGGTACTGCAGCGAGCTGTCCGTGATGCCGCTTGCCATCAGTGATACGACTGTGACAATGCACTTCGTTTTGAGGTCGATCGCTGTTTCATTCCAAACCTCACCGAACAGCACATCATCGTTCAGGTGAGCAAACTGCGGCGCAAAATCACCGAGTTGATCGCGGCCGGCAGTCTGCGTTATTTTCTTACTCATATCAGAACCTCTTCGTTTATTATTTTCTATATTTTAACATATATTACCGTTAAAATCAACAACGCTTATGGTTGACTTTATATGCAGCTTAATGTTGACTTTAGAGGCTGCTTGTAATAAGATAAGAAAGAATTTCAGGCAAAGGGTTTGGTGATGCCGCAAGGCATTCGAGCAGAAAAAATATGAAAAAGACTACGAACTATAATCATACAATTTACGCCAGTTATATCGGCTATATTACACAGGCGATCGTCAATAATTTTGCGCCGTTGCTGTTTATCACCTTTTCGCGTGAATTTTCTTTAACGCTCGATAAAATCGCGCTGATCACTACCGTGAATTTTGCCGTGCAGCTGACGGTGGATCTGCTGTCCTCCAAGCTGGTGGATAAGATCGGCTACCGGATCTGCATCGTTGCCGCGCACGTGTTTTCAGCCGTTGGCCTGCTAGCCTTGGCGCTGTTGCCGTCGGTGTTATCTGTACCTTATGCGGGTATCCTTGTTGCCGTTGTGCTGTATGCGATCGGCGGCGGCCTGATTGAGGTGCTGATCAGTCCTATCGTAGAAGCCTGTCCGACCGCAAAAAAAGAGGCGGCCATGAGCTTGCTGCATTCCTTCTATTGCTGGGGACACGTCGGTGTAGTCCTGCTATCTGCGTTGTTTTTTCGTCTGTTCGGTGTGGAAAACTGGCGCGTGCTGGCAGTAATCTGGGCAGCGGTTCCGACAGTCAATTGCTTTTTCTTTGCCACGGTACCGCTTTATCCCATTACCGGCGATGCACCGTCCATGTCGGTGAAAGCACTGTTCCGTCAAAAAATCTTTTGGCTACTCATGGTGATGATGGTCTGTGCAGGCGCTGCGGAACAGGCCATGAGCCAGTGGGCTTCTGCCTTCGCAGAGTCGGTGCTCGGCGTGTCCAAAACGGTTGGTGACTTGGCCGGACCATGCGCCTTTGCGCTGCTGATGGGTACCTCCAGGGCACTGTATGCAAAAGCGGAAGCGCGTATTTCTTTACGCAAAGCGATGCTCCTGAGCGCACTGCTGTGCATTGCGGCGTATTTGGCGGCCTCGCTGACTCAGCTGCCTGCTGCTGGCTTGGCTGCCTGCGCTGTCTGCGGTTTTTCTGTTGGTATCTTTTGGCCCGGTACCTTCAGCCTTGCCGCAAAAAAGCTGCCGCTTGCCGGTACAGCAATGTACGCGTTTATGGCGCTTGCAGGGGATGTCGGCTGCTCCGGCGGACCGACCCTCGTCGGTATGGTGGCTAATGCCGTCGGCGGTAATTTAAAAATCGGTTTGCTGGCTGCCGTTGTTTTTCCTGTGCTAATTGTTTTGTGCGTAGCTGTGCTGAAAAAGCAAGTAAAACAAAAGCATTAACGAAGCAATAAAATACATGAAATATTTTTCAAGAATGACTTGACAAGCGGCGTAAGATATGTTATATTACCATTAGTTAGCAGCGGCTAACTAATTTGTTCCAATATTGGTTAGCGTTAACTAACCACTCCCTAAATCCTAATCCTATTCCTAATCCTTATTCCTTTCTATATTGAGTGTTTATTTAGTTAGCCGCACTAACCTTATACTAATCCTAAATTCATATCCTTTCAGCGGGCATTTTGTCCGCTGATTATACTATACGGAGGTTTGTGATGATTCATATTGATAAGAATACCGTGCAGGAAACCTTAATTATTCCGCTTTATGCGCGAAGGTTGTGTGCCGAGGTTTATCCGGATATGCTGTATGACGCAGAAGCGGAGCGGCTCATAGCGAACTTAGATTATGATTTTTCCGAAAAAGGGAAGCTTATGCATACGAAAGCCGGCTTATTCGGCGCGTTAGAGGTTGCGCAGCGTCATTACGATATTACCTGCGAAGTGGAATCATACCTTGCGGCACATCCGGAGGCTTGCGTTGTCAATCTTGGCTGTGGGCTGGATACCACCTTCCGGCGTGTCGATAACGGTCATTGTACCGGTTATAATTTGGATCTGCCGGATGTGATCAATGTGCGTAACGCGCTGCTGCCTGCCGGCGAGCGTGAATATAATATCGCCTGTGATCTAAACGATTTTTCCTGGATGCAGCGTATCGGTTTTGATGAGCAAAAAGGCGCGGTGTTTTTTGCTGCCGGTGTGTTTTATTATTTCAAGACCGAACAGGTTGTGGCGCTGCTTTCTGCGATGGCGAAAGCCTTTCCAGGCGGTAAAATTGTCTTTGACGCCTGTAATAAGATCGGCGCTAAGATGATGACAAAGACTTGGCTGAAGGAGGCCGGTATTACGGATGTCGGCGCCTACTTTAGTCTCAGTAACGCGGCTAAGGCGCTTTCAGGGATATGTGACAGCATTGAAACGGTGACAGCCAAGGGTTATATGAATGGCTATCGAAGGATTGATCGCCGTTTCGGTACTTTTAATCGCGTGATGGCCGGCTTCGGTGATGCTGTGATTAAAATGCAAATTGTTCGCATTGACTTTCGGTTATAAAGCTGTCATGTACTATCGTAGTCGACAGGCACTCGCTTGTCGGCTGCTTTTTATTAGACAGAAGATGCACCGACGGTGATTTACTTTTTTATGGCGGTGTGTTATAATAAATACAATAATTGTAAAGGAGTTTCATAATGGATAGCGTACTTTTCAAAAAAGCAAGGCAGGCGCAGCTTTGCTATGACGATTTAATGGAAAAAACCGGCTTGTATCCCGATTCTAAGGTAGCCTTTCGGGTGGATGACAGCGAGGAGCAGCTCCTGCGTAAGGCTTGCTTTGAAAACAATCCTTTCCCGGGGCTTGTGAAAGCCGTGCTGTTAAAGCTGCGTCTGGCAGCGGTTAAGAAGCTGTTTATGGACGAAAAGGTGCTGCAGACGGGACCTGCCGCAGCAATCTTAGCGTTAGATGCAGCGCTGGCGAAGGATATTGGCGAAATGCGTACCGGTGAAAAAAGCGACGCAGAGGTCGTGTGCGATGTTGGCTTTGCCGGCTTGCAGGTGATCCGCTTATATATGATGGCTTACAGCGGCGATCAAGCCTTTGCTTCGTCGCGTTATCAGTCAGCTACGAGAGTGGACAATGCGCTGAACGGCTCGTTTTATAAATACGCCACTAAGGATGGCAGAAAGTTTTCTGCGCACGTGTATTATGAATCGCAAAAGGCAAAGATTATGCAGACGCTGGGTATTAAGAAAGCGCCGGATAAGTTTGTACTGGCTTCTCTGCCGATCGATAAAAGGATTACCGCTGACGCAGTCAAAAAGTGGAATGCCGAGGAATTGGAGGAGCAGGTATTTGCTGACGGTGCCTGCGGCTGTATGCTACGCTCCCGTGAGGAATGGGAAAATATGCCTGTAGGTAAGGCGGTTTGCGAGATGCCGCTCTTCCGTTTTAATAAGGTTCATGATGCGCCGGTGAAAGCCTACAAGGCCATCGATCCGTCAAAAGGACCGCTTTCCGGGATCAAGGTGCTGGACTTAACGCATATTATCGCAGGTCCTGTTTGTACAAGATTGCTCGCGGAATACGGTGCTGATGTATTAATGGTGCGCCGCGGTGATTTCCGCCATCAGGAACAGGCAATGCTGGAGCTGGACGGCTGGGCCGGTAAAAACAGTATTCAGTTAGATTTCAACGTGCCTGCTGAGCTGGAACGCGCCAAAGAGCTGGTGAAGGAAGCGGATGTTGTCGTGTGCTCCTATCAAAACGGAGCGTTGGATAAATTCGACTTAGGCGCAGAGGGTATTCACGCTCTCAATCCGAACGTGATCTATGCCTCAATGGTCTGCTTCTCAGATACCGTTTGGAAGGAGCGTCCGGGCTGGGCGCCGTGCGCAGAGGATATTACCGGTCTTTCTATTCGCAACGGATCACCTGAAAATCCGGTGAATCTCAATGGCGTTCCGCTGGACTATATCCCCGGCATGATCCTTTGCTCCGGTGTCATGAAGGCGCTGAAGCTGCAAATGACAGAGGGCGGCAGTTATACACTGACAGGCTCCTTGACCAGAGGCGGCTACTGGCTGCATGAATGTACCGATCTGTGGGAAAAGGGCGGCGAGATGACCCCATCCACTGCTGTGAAACAAAATTATTCGCATCCGATGTGGATGCAGGCGAGTCATGCCGTGACCGATACTGCTATCGGTACGGTATATTTCCCGTCGCCGGCAACCTGCTTTGATACGCAGGGACAACTCTTTGACAATATGCGCTTTATGGACGGCAGAAAGGGCTTTCAATTATGAAGAAAAATTTAGAACCGCTGTTCACACCGTGGAAAATCGGTAACTGCGAAATCAAAAACAGGATCGTTCTGACCTCTATGGGCGGCACAGACCTGTTTGGCTGGATGGAAAAGAACCATTTTGATAAAGCCGGCGCACGCTTCATCATGGAGGTAGCAAAAAATAATGCCGGTCTGGTACTGCCGGGGTGTCAGCCGGTGTATAATCCGATGTTTGGTCAGTGGCTGCATAAAAATGATAAAATGTACCGTGATCTGGCAAAGTGGATGCCTGAATTTCATAAGACGGGCGCTAAGCTGTTTGTGCAGCTGACAGCAGGTTTTGGCAGATCCTTTACGGTCAGCAAGATGATGGAAACGCTCTATAATAATCCGGCGCTGCGTGTGCTGTCGAAGCCGGTCATGGATTTGGATAAAATTACTGCCTCTGCTTCGGCAGCACCGAATCGCTGGTCCGATAAGCTGCCCTCCAGAGAGCTGACAGTAGCGGAGATCCACCAGTTTGTGGACGCGTTTGCCCAGTCAGCCAAAAAGCTGCAGGAGGCAGGCGTAGACGGCGTAGAGATCCATGCCGTGCATGAGGGTTATCTGCTGGATCAGTTTACCTTCCGCTATGTTAATCACAGAACGGATGAATACGGCGGTTCTTTTGAAAACCGGTACCGTTTTGCCGTAGAGATCGTGCAGGCGATCAAAAAAACGTGCGGTGACGATTTTCCGGTATCACTGCGTTACAGCATCGTTTCTAAAACGAAGGGCTTCCGTCAGGGCGCACTGCCGGGTGAAGAATACGAAGAAGTCGGCCGCGATATGGCGGAGAGCGAGCGCGCTGTGAAGTACCTGCAGGAAGCCGGCTACGATATGCTCAACTGTGATAACGGAACGTACGATGCCTGGTACTGGGCCCATCCGCCGATTTATATGCCTGAAAACTGTAATCTGGAAGATGTAGCCCATATCCGACAGTATTGTGACATTCCGGTTGTTTGCGCTGGCAGAATGGATATCAACGTAGCCGCAGAGGCAGTGCAGGACGGCCGTATTGACGCTGTGGGTTTTGCCCGTCAGTTCCTTGCTGATCCGGCATGGATCACCAAGCTGATGGCAGATAAGGAAGACGAGATCCGTCCCTGTATTCTGTGTCATAACGGTTGCTTTAATATGTGCCATTACAAGGGCGTTCCGAACGATCAGGCGTTGTCCGACAGCCTTGGCTTGGCGCGCTGTGCGGTGAATGCTGAAATGATGCAGTGGCATAAGCATTATATTGAAAAAACTTCGCATCCAAAACGTGTGGCGATCATCGGCGGCGGTATCGGCGGTATGGAGGCGGCGAGAGTTTTAAAGCTGCGCGGTCATAATCCGGTTATCTATGAAAAGAGCGACGTACTGGGCGGTACCTTTATTCCTGCCAGCGCCGAGAGCTATAAGGGAAAGCTGCGTGATCTGCTGACCTGGTACCGTCAAGAGATGAAACGGCTTGGTATCACCGTTCATTTCAACTATGAGGTCAGCAGTGTAGAATCACTTTCTGCTGATGAGATCATTATTGCTACCGGCGCAACGCCGCGTATCCTTCGCAGTGTTCCCGGTTATGAAAAAATGGTAGAGGCTTGCGAATTCCTTAACGGTGAAAAGGAAGTGGGCGATACCGTAGCGGTGATCGGCGGCGGTCTGACAGGCAGTGAAATCGCTTATGAGCTTGCCCTGCTCGGTAAAAAGCCGGTGATCGTCGAAATGAAGGACGACCTGGTATCACAGACCGGCGTTTGTCTTGCCAATAGCTCCTTTCTGCGTGAATGGTTTGCGCTGCACGAGGTACCTGTCTATCTTGAAACGACCTTGAGCGAGGTGACGGACGGTGCGATCATCTGTAAGAATAAAGCAGGGGAAACGATCGAAATCCAGTGTGACAGTGTTATCAGCTCTGCCGGTTATATTCCTGCGCCGCTGGGCGAGGCTTCCAAGCACGTGCATCTTGTAGGCGATTGCCTAAAGGTAGGCAATCTGAGGAGCGTTATCTGGCGTGCTTATGAAGTCGCAATGAAGCTGTAACTGATCGGAGGTGAAGGCGGTGACGCAGTCTGAAAGACTTCTTTGGCTCATCGAATACCTGAAAGCGGAAAGTCCGGACTATGCCGGTCTTGTTATTCCACAGGAAAGCAGCGAGCAGTTTCGCCTGTACCGCTCGCTGGTCAATGTCCGGCTGCCGCAACCGGTAAGCGATGACTACTTGGCGGTAGAGGACGCTTTTCTGCAAGAGGAGAACGCACGTAAGGGGATCACGCCGCTGGGCGCACTTTCTCCGGTAGAGGACAATATTTATCTTTGGCAGGGCGACATTACGACCCTTGCCTGTGATGCGATCGTCAATGCAGCCAATTCACAGATGCTCGGCTGTTTCTATCCGTGCCATGCCTGCATTGATAACTGTATTCATACCTTTGCCGGTGTCCGTCTGCGCCTGCAATGTGCAACCGTTATGAAAACGCAGGGAACACCGGAACCAACCGGCAGCGCTAAGCTGACGCCGGCCTATAACTTGCCGGCGAAATATGTACTGCATACTGTCGGCCCGATCGTTAGCGGCACGCTCACACAGCGGGACTGCGATTTACTTGCCTCCTGCTACCGCTCCTGCCTTTCCTTGGCAGCTGAAAACGGCTTGCAAAGCGTAGCCTTCTGCTGTATTTCTACCGGTGAATTCCGTTTCCCAAACGAGGCTGCAGCAAAAATTGCGGTGGAGACGGTGCGTTCCTTTGAGCGGGAAGCGGATGCGCCGCTCCAAGTTATCTTTAATGTATTTAAGGATAAGGACAAAAGGCTTTACGAGCAGCTGCTCGGTTAACGGCGTCATCAATAAAAGCAAGGTGCGTTGGGTCACCTTGCTTTTTTTGCATTATTCACTTTTTTCCAGTTGTTTGTAAGTGCCTCTGATGAGCAGAAGCGCTACGGCAAACGTCAGAAAATCAGAAACCGGCATAGAGTAGAGCACACCGTCCAGTCCGAAGAACAACGGTAACAGCAGCGCAAAGCCAACGCCGAATACGATTTCTCGGATCATGGAAAGTGCGGTAGAAGCGAAGGCTCTGCCCATGGCCTGTAAGAAGATGAAGCAGGCCTTGTTAACGCAGGCAAAGACCATCATACAAAGATAGATCCTAAACGCATGAACGGCAAAATCGGTATAGTAACTGCTTTCATTCGCTGCACCGAAGATCGCAATCAGCTGTTTTGGCAGCAGCTCTACGACTAATAGCGCCACAGCGCCGACCGCCGCCTCTGCTATCAGCAGCTTTGTAAACAGAGCCTTGACTCTTTCAAAGAGCTTGGCGCCCATATTATAGCCGACAACGGGGATACAACCGGCAGCCATGCCTACGACGATCGAGATCACAATCTGGAAGAATTTCATCACAATGCCGACAACGGCCATGGGTATTTGCGCGAATTGTTCCTGTGAAAAGATCGGATCAAGTGCGCTGTACTTACGGATCATGTTATTGATCGCTGCCATTGCCGCTACCAGCGAAATTTGCGACAGGAAGCTGGTCATGCCGAGCGCCAGCGATTGGCGAATGATGGCACCGTCCGGCCGGAAGTCCTTGCGGCACGGCTTGATGATTTTTGCGCGTGCAATATACCATATTGCCATGATGGCCGTAAAGATCTGCCCCAGTACCGTCGCCACAGCGGCACCCATCATGCCCCATTTAAACGTAAAGATAAAAATCGGATCAAGGATAATATTAATGACAGCACCCGCCAGTGTAGAAGCCATAGCAAATTTCGGACTGCCGTCGGCACGGATGATCGGGTTCATCGCCTGACCGAACATATAAAAGGGGATACCCAGCGTGATATAGAAAAAGTATTCCTTGGAATGGTGAAAGGTTTCTGCATTGACGGTACCGCCGAACATAGCGATGATCTGATCACTGAACAGAAGATATACGGCGCACAGCAACACGCCGCTCAGTACGGTCAGTAATATGGCGTTGCCAACGCTTTTCCTCGCATTATCGCTTTCTCTTTTGCCAAGGCTGATGCTGACGAACGCACAGCAGCCGTCACCGATCATGACGGCCACCGCCAGTGCAATCACCGTCAGCGGAAATACGACGGTGTTCGCGGCGTTACCGTAAGAGCCAAGATACGTCACATTCGCAATGAATATCTGGTCAACGATGTTGTACAGTGCGCCGACCAGCAGTGAAATAATACAGGGCAGGGCGTATCTTCTCATCAGTACGCCAATTTTTTCTTCTCCTAAAAATGCATTTGAACTCATGCTTACCTCCATAAAAAAAGAAAGCGCAGGTCCTGTTCGGACTTACGCTTTCGCAACTCAACGCGCTTATTATATCATTTTGCAGACCAAAATGCAAGCAATCGCTTTTGCCAAAATTTCATGGTTTTGGGTTAGCTGTTTTTGTGCAATAATGTATCGGTTTACGATTCGTTGACGAGCTTGCCGGTGATGTGTTGCGGTGTGAGCGCCAGGCACTGTACGCGCGGCAGCGCAGTAGCCAGCTCTTTTTGTAAATAATCCTCGTCATCCGTAAAACGGCGGCATAGCTGCGTGCAGATCTCGCGCGCCGCCTCTTCGTCGTCTACGAGCGCTACCGTGCCAAAAATTACCACGCTGCTTACATTGTATGCCCATTCGCCCTCACGGCGGTAGCCTGCGTCAAACACCGTATAGCAAACCTTTGCGTCAGCACGCAGTGCGTCGAGCTTGTGGCCGGCTTTCGCGCCGTGAAAATATAGCTTACCGTCCTCTGGATTATAGTAGTGATTCATCGGTATACCGTACGGATAGCCGTTTTCACCGTGTACGGACAGTACGCCGCGTTTCTCTGTCTGCAGCAGCCGCAGACATTCTGCTTCAGATAATTGCTGCTTTGATCTCCTCATGGCTCTGAACATCGTGTTGCCTCCTTTTTTGAATGTATCCTTATTATAGCAGAACCGATCACTGCTGTCACTAAAAAATGTAAAGTATCAGTAATGATAGACAATAAAGTGTATGCCGCTGAGGAATAGCTTTGTGTTTTTTGTATTGGTCACATTCTGATGCAGCCTTTTGCGCTATCATACTTGCCAAAAGGCGCAATAGCTGTTACAATAAGTGCAAGAGCTGCCGCCGCAAGGTACAACGGTATCAGCGCGCTTCGGTAGCTGTGGAAAATTCATGACAGACAGAATCAGTGAGGTGTCATAATATGGCAGTGAAAACAATGATGAAAAAGGTAGTGAAGGTGCTTACCGCTGTGATCGCCGTACTGTTGGCGGCAGCGCTGCTGCTGGCGGCTACGCTCGGCATTTATCGTCACTCCACCCAGGGCGACTATACGCTTTTGAAAGGCGACGGCAAGAAGGCCTTTGCGACAACTTATACCGAGGTCAGAACTTATCCTGAAAATAAAAAGCAGGGCAGAACATGGCGCGACGGTATGATCGGCGGCAACGGTAAGCTCGGCTTTATTAATGCCGGTGCGCCTTATCACGATACGATCATCTATCAGGATGTGGATTATATTATGCCCTCCGTACGTGACAGGAACTATCTTCCTGATTTGTATGAGGATTTGGAAAGCGCACGTCAAGCGATTGTAAACCTGGATGATAGCTATGAGGCGGCAGGCTGCGGTGATTGGAATTACGGCTATGCGTTCCATCCCGGACAGGAGCTGCGCTTGACGCAGGAGGCCCAAACCTTTTATAAGGACTATATTCGCTGGACAGATTTTGAAACAGGAGAGGTTGGCGTGTCCTACCGCGACAAGGGAGGCACCTGGACGCGTAAGACCTTTACCTCCCGAACAGATGATGTGACAGTCACCGCTATTGAGCAGTCTGATACCGGCACGAAGGTGAATATTACTTTATCGCTCGATGACGCCAGCGGTATGTATAAGTACGGCTGGGGCGACGAAAACAAGATACAGTATAAGAAGCTGGTGGCAGAGGACTGCTCCGCAATCACTTATGTCGCGCATTATCCGGATTATGAGCTGAGCTCTCTCGGCAGAGGCGGCTATGCCGGCGTGACGTATGTGGTAGTGGTCGGCGGCCAAAAAGAAAAGGTGCTGCTTGATCCCGATGAAAATTGGTGGGGACGGGAGGACATCAACGTCGGTGAACAGAATCCTGCTATCAAGATCACGGACGCGGAGGCAGTCTATCTGATTACAAAAAACGACAGGACCTTTGATATGGGCGCTTTCAGCGACTTTGCCGAAGCACAGCAGTATGACTTGGTCGATACGCTGTATGCAGACTGTCAGGCCGTAGCAGAAAAATACGGTGCTTTTGATTATGCTGCTGCGCTGGCGCCGAGCGCTGCGTCCCATAAGGCAATGTGGGACAAGGTGAGCTTTACGCTGGGTGACGCAGCAGATCCGAATAAGCTGCTCTCAAACGAAAAGCTGCTGTCGCTGCAGCGAAACAGCACGAAGGTGAACGAGGCGCTGCTGGAACGTCTTTATCAACAGGCGCGCTTTGCCATGATTTGCGCCGCAGGATATTCCATGACGCGTCTGTCCGGAATGTGGACAGGGGAGTGGATGCCCGGCTGGCGCAGCGAATATACCATGGATGCGAATGTTAATTTGCAGTCCAGCGGCATGAATACCACTAATCTCCAAACCTTCGGTGACGGCTATATTAAGTTCATTCTTCGTCAGCTGGACGATTGGCAGACAAACGCTAAGCAGTGCTATAATATGGACAATGCGATCAAAGCGCCGGTCAACAGTGACGGCGACGGTGCGCTCGATGCGGAATATGCCCACAGTTATCCGTTCCAATATTGGAACGCAGGCGCCTCCTGGATGCTGCAGCCGATCTATGAATACTATCAGTGCTTCGGTAATCAGACGATTATTGACGACGACGGTAACGAGCTGCGCCTGTTAGAGGATGTTCTCTTGCCGGCGCTCACGCTGCAAGCCAATTTTTGGGAACAGCTGGTGACGCCGGAATATTACACAGATGCTGACGGCAACGCTTGCTATCAACAAGGGAAAACAGCGCTGAACGAGGATGAAAAATACCTCATCATTCCGTCCTATTCACCGGAAAATACGACCGGCGGCGATACCTATCAATCTACGCTGGCGGCCAATGCTGCGATCGATATTGCGGCGGCGAAATATGGCTTGCAGATGACTGTCACCGTTGAAAACTTAACAAAGACGGACGGCTATGAGGCGCGCGCCGCACATTGGGAGTCCCTGCTTGAAAAGCTGCCGGATTATCAGTTTGCTGAGGACGGCGCTATTAAGGAATGGTGCGCCAACCAATATGAGGATAATAATAAGCACCGTCATATCAGCCATCTGTATCTTGCGTGGCCGTTATACGAAACGCAGCATGATGAGCAGTTGGCGCAGGCTGCGACCGTTGCTTTGAACGACCGAGAAAAAGAAAACAGCGCCTCTCACGGCTTTGTTCATCAGGCTTTAGTGCGCGCAAGGCTAAAGCAGGGGGAGGAAGCTTATACGCTGATCCATGATCTGCTCGACAGCAAGATCTGTTATACCTCTTTAATGACGGATCATAATACGAACCGCGGTTCTGATACCTATTGTACGGATACTGAATTCGGATTGCTCGGCATTGTTGACGAAATGCTGCTGTATTCCGACACCGGTGAAATCGAATTCCTGCCGGCGTTGCCTGCGCAGTGGCAAAAGGGTGATATCAACGGCTTGATGGCCAGAACGCAAGCGGAGGTTTCCATCCACTGGGAGAACGGTACCGTGACAGCTACGGTTACTGCTCATCAAGCACAGACTATCCAAATATCCTGTGCCGGCAGTGAGCCGGAAAGCGTTTCCTTCATGGAGGGCGAGACCAAAACCTTTGACTTTGACCTGTAATAGAACAGGTATCATTATCATGACAGAATGGGAGTTTAAAATGCAATATAGAGAACTCGGTAATACCGGTTTGCGCGTCAGTGAGATCGGTATGGGTTGCGAAGGCTTTCAGGAAAACGGTTATCAGATGACAAAGACGTTACTGGATGAGGCAGAAAGGCTTGGTATTAATTACTTTGACCTTTACGCCTCAGACCCTCAGCTCAGAAGTGCTGTTGGCGCAGCACTGGCAGGCCGGCGTGAAAAATTTTATATTCAGTCGCATATCTGTTCTGTTTGGAAAAACGGACAGTATTTACGTACGCGTAATTTAACAGAGGTAAGGGCAGGCTTTGCGGAAATGCTGAACCTCTTGCAAACAGACTATATCGACGTCGGCATGATTCATTACTGCGATGCGATGAAGGACTGGGACTGCATCGTGGAAAACGGTATTCTCGATTACGCCGTCGCACTGAAGCAAGAAGGGAAGATCCGCCATATCGGCCTGTCAAGTCACAATCCCGTTGTCGCGCTGAAAGCAATCGAAACGGGTAAAATCGAGGTGCTGATGTTTAGTATTAACCCTGTTTACGATTTGCAGCCGCCGAGTGAGAACGTAGATGATCTATGGGCGGATGAAACCTATAGCAATACGTATGTCAATATGGACGCAGACAGAGAAAGGTTATACGAAGCCTGCCAGCGAAAGGGCGTTGGCATCACCGTGATGAAAGCGTTTGCCGGCGGTGATTTGCTGAATGCCGAGTTGTCTCCGGCCGGTGTAGCGCTCACGGCGGCGCAATGTATTTCCTATTGCCTGACGCGTCCTGCCGTGGCCACTGTTTTGGCCGGTGCGCATAGCGTAGAGCAGTTAAGAGAGAGCGCTGCTTACGAGAGCACAACGGATAGCGAGCGCGACTATGCAACGGCGCTTGCTTCTTTTCCGCGTATCAGCTGGGAGGGACATTGTATGTACTGCTCCCACTGTGCACCGTGTCCGATGAATATCAATATTGCCGATGTGACAAAGTTCTTGAATTTAGCTTTGTCGCAAACGGAAATTCCTGAAACCGTTCGAGAGCATTATAAGGTGCTGGCGCACCACGGCAGTGATTGTATCGAGTGCGGCGCCTGCGAAGCGCGATGTCCCTTCGGCGTGAAGATTCGTGAGAATATGCATAGCGCTTGCCAAGTTTTCGGCTATTAACTCAACAACAGCTAAATTCAACAGCCACAGTGAATTGCTTCACTGTGGCTGTTATCGTTGAAGCGTACGGATTATGCGCTGACAATGCCGTTTCCGTTATAACGGTTGAATTTCAAGATGATCGCCTTGATCGGTGATCGGGAGAAAATGCGGACGTTCAAAGCCTGTTTGATTGGGAGAATGTAGCGTCAAGAACAGTTGACCGTCCGCTTCAAATATCATACCGTGACCGCCGTCGTCTGCAGTGAGCGGCGCTAAATGCTCAAAGCTGCCGGTGATGCCGTCGTGAAAACGCACGATACATTCAGCGTACTTTCCCTGTACAAAGGTTGACCAAATCATCAGCAGTACGCCTGCTTTTGTGCGGTACAAAAACGGTCCGTCGGTGATGAAATGCTTGTCTGGCGCAGGTTTGTCTGCATAGAAAGGCGACGAACCGCTAAAGAGCACCTTTGCTTCGCCGTTGGCTGCGGTTAATGTCTGATTCAGCGGAACATAACAGACCGTTCCGTCAATAATTTGCGTATGCTCGTGACAAAATACCAGGTATGGAATGTCGTTTTCAATATATAGCGTCCCGTCCAAACATTCCCAATCCGTCGGTGTGACAGCACCGCAGCTATGCGGCGCGAACGGTCCGGCAGGATTGTCGGCGCGCAGAATATAAGTGCCTCTCAGCCCGTTTTCCTGTGTAAAGGTGGCCAGCATATAGTATTTTCCTTGATAGCAATGTACCTCCGGCGCCCAGTTAACCTCGCGGTTTAAGCTGTATTGATCGGAACAAAAGCACTCTATAGGCTCACTCCAAGCGGTCAAATCCTTTGAGGTGTAAACGTCAAAACCGCCTGTGCCTCTCCCAAAGGACCGCGCCCTGGTGCCGTATAGATAATAAACGCCGTTATTCTTCAGTACAAACGGATCTCTGATATTAATCTCTTTGCTTTCCATAGCCGCTTTACCTTTCCCTTGATTTTCTGACTTTATTATAGCATAGATACACTGCTAATACAAACAAGAAATGAATGTGTATGGCCGGATTACCAAATAGAAAAGCTTTCATTATCATGAATGACAAACAACCCTTAACAAAAATATTGATAAAAACAATGCGAAACCTCCGTCATAATAACGGAGGTTTTGTGGCGTTAGTTATCCCCCGAATATCACCTTTAATACCATTTAACGCATTGAAAAATTCGTAGAAAAGCACTGGGGATCACTTTACATCACAATGATTTTGTTTTATAATAAATTCAGGGAGTGATAATTATGATTGATATAGCAAATGTAAAAAAACAAGTTGACGAAATAAAGCTCAAAGGAATTGGTAATCCACAAGGCACTATAGATAGAATTTATTTGCTTTTTGAAAGTGAAATGAAAAAAGAAAGTTGGTACAAATATTTAAAAACAGATGAATTTACCACGTCTGAATTGATGCTACAATATGAATGTTTTGAGGATGACGATGACACTATATGGCGTAATAACACGCCGGACGGAGAAAGGGAAACCGGAACAAAAGACATTTTGGCGTTGAGAAGCTTAATTGTAATGCGAGATTAAAATATAATATTTAAGAGCAGGATTTGAAATCTTGCTCTTTTTTATGCAAAAGGAGAACGGACATGGCAAAAGAGAACAGAACAGGGGAAACTCCTTCACAGAAAAGCGCTGGGGTTGATTTTTCCGCCGAAAGAGGTATAATGAAATGGCAAAAGGTAATAGAGGCGGAAAGAATGGAGCAACGACGGGGTATTACATTACCGTTGATACATATAAAAGCGCAAAAATAATACAGCCGACCTCTAAAGGTAGTATGTCTTTACCTAGGATGTCACATTCACCTAATGCGATTTACATACTCAAAAATAAAAATGGTAAATATAAATCAATGGGCATTTATAACGAACATCGCGAAATCGTAAAGGAATTTGACATTGGACACGGACATAAGCGCCGAAATAAAAGAGGCGAGGTCGTTCAGCACTTGAAAAGAGGCGTTTTTCACACGCATATTGCAAAAGGCGGCAGAGAAAACGACACACGGTATTTGACGAAAAAGGAAATAAAAAAATATGGTGATTATCTTCACTTCATAGGGGGCATGTTAAGTGAGTAATTTTTTAGAGCAATATAATCAAACTTTAATGCAAGCTGTTCACTTTACCTACAAAAATATTCGTTACTGTGTATATGGTTGGTGGGGAATCAGCGTGGAAAACCCGGACGGAACAGATGCAGATATCGATGACGGAAAACTGAAAACAAAAGCTGATGCGCTTAATGCCAAAGTGTTTGACAATGGCAAAAAAGCACTAATCGATATTTACACAGAAATTACAGATGTTGAATTTGACTTATAAAAATTAAAAATATGGTAATAGCCGTTGACATAAGCCAGCGGTATTTTTATACCCCAAAAGGAGTTGATGTTATGGGCGGACGAGGAGCAAGCAGCGGTGCAAATACCAAAAGTAAAACGTATGAATGGTTGAAGCAAAAATATTTTAGTCAACCGGATAATCACAAATACGAAGATGCAGATAAAACAATTGAAAAATCACGGAAAACACACAGCGATTCCGAAAGACCAAGAGTAACATCTGCTGACGCACATAAAAACAAGAGTAATTTGGTTGATTTTGTAAAGCAACAAACAAAGGTTGAGTTAAACAATGATAAATCCGATATATTTAACAAAAAGAGGAAAGTCCTTTATACACAAATCAGCAGAAAGGACTATAACAATGTTGCCTCATTGTTGTTGAAGAATGGCTTTAGACTTGAATCCCACGTCAACGACAATTATTGGATTTATCTTTAAAGGCGAGATGTAATATGGGTGGACGAGGTGCAAGCAGCGGAATATCGGTTAACGGTAATGCGTATGGTACGCAATATAAAACAGTGCTAAAAAACGGTAATATTAAATTTGTCACAAAAAATATAAGGCAATCGGAAACTTTAATGGAAACGAGAACTAAAAATCGAGTTTATGTTACGGTGGGTGGAGAAGATTTATTGCAAATCATTTATTTCGATAATGAAAATAAACGTCGAAAAGTAATAGATCTATCACATCCGCACAATGGCAAAAAGCCACATACGCATCACGGATATGAGCACAACGAGCAGGACGGCATCAAGGGCGCTACCAATTTGACAACAGATGAAAAGAAAATGGTTGAAAGAGTAAAACAGTTATGGTATAATCACATAAACGGTAAGTGATAGTTTAGGACGAGGAGAACATAACCATCGTGTTAAGGCTTCGGTGCAAATCCGAATGCTTGCCGTTTTCATTGATAAATACTGATATTAACCGTTGGCAAGTGCCAGCGGTATTTTTATGCCCAGAAATGGGGTTAGTAAAAGAATGTAAGGTGGTTGAGTGGCGAATGAAAACAACTTAATACCTAATAGCCAACGAACGCCGAACGAACGCCGAGAAAATGCCCGAAAAGCAGGCATAGCCTCCGGCAAGGCGAGACGAGCCAAAAAGCGCCGTCACGAAAGTTGGAAAGGGCTTGGCGGCGTGAATTGCCGGCACCGTATGTTCCCATTCTTCCCGGGTATTTGTACGCCTAATCCGATCCACTATGACGAAGCGGAAAACGAAAGAGTATATAAAGCCACGCAAAGACAGCGTAAGCTTGAACGCGATATACGGAACCTGAAGAAGCGTAAAGCTGCTGCGGAGGCGATCGGAGACAGTGAGACGCAGGAGCTCCTTGATAAAAAGCTGGAACGGAAATATCAAGAGATCAACGCCTTCTGCCGAGCAAATGGCTTAAAGCGTGACTATGCAAGGGAGCTTATCAGCGAGCAGGTAACAAAATCACGCGGGTATCATAGTGAAAATGATAAAAATGCACCGTATTCAAACGCAACGCTTGAATCTGTCGTTAAAAAGGAATATAATGAAGAAAACATTCAACAGATGGTTAACGATTTTCAGAAGCAATATGCATACGCGGAAAAAGAACATATAATGGTTCTAACGCGCGGCGGCAAGCTTTACAATATTGCCGGCAGTCAATATGTTGTCAATCCATCTGAAATTATTGACGATAAAGATATGATTGGTGCTGCAACAGTGCATAATCATCCGGTGCCAGACGGGGACACACACGCGGACGCATTCAGCATTGAAGATCTAGTTGAAACGGTTCGCTTAAAGACATCGCCCGATTATCTCATAACCGGCGACAAAAAGTATATGGTTGAGATAACCGACTTGACACTCGATGAGGATCAAATTAGAGAATTGTACGATAGAGCTACTCTTAGGACATTTGAAAAACGTATAGAAAGACTTATTTCAGATGATTATTATCGACAACTGGAAATTATGAGAAGTCTTTCTGAATTAGATAAGAGGGTGAAGTTTTACGAATTATTATAACAATGAAGCGTATAAAAAAGAAGCAGAAGAGCTGCTTGAAAAATACAGACAAAGATTAAAAAACGAATTCCTGGACGCTGCCGGTGAGGCGAAGTTAGATAATGTGATTTCTGAAATAGATAATGATTTCAGAAATGAAGTGAAGGAACTCGAACAGAAATATGGCATTACGGAGGATAGCGACGGCAATGGATGATTGATTATTTTGTCATTGTTAATAATTTTGTTTAAGTGCTTGGCTTGGTATTTGAACAGCTTGAATTTATAAGACCATTATCCGAAATAGATGAAAGGATAAAATTCTATGAACTATGAGGAAGAGGCTAAAGCTCTAATTAAGAAGCACTCCGAGGCGTTCAAAAAAATATTAAAAGAAATCCCCCACGCGGGCTATGATGGGGAAAGAGCGACTAAGCTAAAAGAGGATGATGAACTTTTCAAAAAAGAGTTAAAGCAACTTAAACGGAAATATGGCATTACGGAGGATAGCAATGGCGAAGGATGATTGTTTTGTCGTTGTCAAAATGTTAACGGTCTAAATGCTTGGTATTTGAACAGCTTGAGTTCATAAGGTCGTTATCCGAAATAGATAAAAGGATTAAATTTTATGAGTTATAAAATCGAATCAGAAAAAATACTAAAAATTTATGACGACAAAATAGCCGAAGCCCTCAAAATACAAGACCCAATACAATTGGATGAAGAAATTAGAAAAATAACTCAGCAGTGCAAATACGATGTAAAACGGTTAAAGCTAAAGTATGGCATTACGGAAAATAGCAATGGTGAAGGATGATTGTTTTGTCGTTGTCAGTAATGTTAACGGCTTAAATGCTTGGTATTTGAACAGCGAGGGGGATTTTATTTGGAACTGACTAAAAACGATATTAACGTACTTAACAAAAAACTGAATAATGAAAATGAAATAGTAAAATGCCCTCATTGTGGTGCTGAAATTATAATTGTACATTATGATAGTGGATGCGTTGTAAAATGCAAGAAAGGTTGTATAAAAGACACAATAAGAGGCCTATAAAACAAAAGCACTTTGCGCTTGCAGAGTGCTTTTATTATGCAAAAAAATACTGAAAAGGAGATTGCTATGAATGTAAAAAACCAACAGCCGAAGGTTGACACGTCTTTACTGGAGCGAGGGATTCAGGATATCAGACTTGTCGAAGAACTGGTCGCGCCGTTTTTTTGCTTAAAAAGGCTAAAAATATTTGTTACCAACGCGTTACCAACGTGTTACCAACCGTCCAATTTTGACCAGTTTCAGCCAGTACAAAAAATAAGAAAAAGCCAGTGTTTGCAAGGCTTACACAGGCTTTTTCTTGATGGTACGCCGGAAGGGACTCGAACCCCCGACCTACTGGTTCGTAGAATGGCTCGGTTCCCTGAATATAGCACTTTCGTACGAATTTGGCGGCATTGTCCAGACTTTTTGGCGAACATTTTACATTTGGCGCTCTTCTGCGCTGTTCTCCAGATTTCCGTTGTGGTCAAAATTGTGGTCAGAAAACGATAATTAATAACTCAATTATTTCTCTGGACTTTGGCGGTGAGTTATGGTAGTTGTTGTGTTGCGAAAGGGGGTCTTAATATGACCAGAATAATATCAATCATAATGGCAATTATCATTATGCTGACGGCAGGAGTTAATACAGAGCTGATTGCCACAGCGAAATCAATGCAAACGATTACAGCTTCGGTAAAGGCAAAACGTTCTCCCCATACGAATAAAAAGAAAAAGAAGAAAAAGCACAAGCATAAGCACTATATGCCGAAAGGCAATATGGGAAAATGGTTCAAATCCAAAAAGGCAATGAAGAAATATGTAAGCAGCGTAATGGAAAAATACAACAGTCAGTACGAGAACGGTGAAATTACCTGGGATGAATATGTTAAGCGTTGTCCCTACAGTTACGAAGCGTGGTCGTGCTCCTGCGGTAAATGGACAGGCAATTTCAAATATCATAAGGGGTGATTGTTGTGACAACGCTTGAAAATCTGTACCACGGCAACATCAATCCGTGCGAGTCCGAAAAATTGCTTAACAATCCCGAATACCAAAAACTGATTTCACTCACAAGTCAGGCACAGGATAAGTTAGTTGAATCTTTGACTGACAAGCAAAAGAAACTGTTCGATAATTACGCCTCCAATGCAGAAGAACTCTCTGTTACAATAGAGGAAGAAGTTTTCAAATATGCCTTCTCACTGGCGATAAAAATAATGAATGAAATACAAGGATAATTTAATGCCCTCGGTCAGCCGAGGGCGTTGCTTTTTCATAACTCATATACAAATTCTTAACACAGAACTATTAAAACATGTTTTGAGATCTGTAAGCCGATTATGGCGGAGTTGCTCATTATTAAAGAAAATATCCGCAAAAAGTCTATGAAGCGTTTTTAGCCGTTTTTGAGGATTTTTGAAAAATAAAAAGTGAGTGTTTTCAAGGGCTTCGGGATGGCGGTTTTTGCAAATCCTGTTTGTAGACGATAGAAATCTTTAAAACGACCGTTACCCCATCCGAAAAAAACTGAACGGATGAAAGTGGTTTAATACAATTTGTATAATTATTCTGTGAATATGCAAATGCAGCTCTTCCGCTATCTAAAAATTAGATACGGACAAGACATACTTGTCTTCCCGAAGAAGCTACCCTCAAAACGCTATTAATATCGGCACATAATAATACAGTTAGTAATCAAACTGCTGTTTGCATTATAAAGTCTGTTATGGTAAAATGGATTTATCAATTTTTGGCGGTGCTATTATGACAAACGATGTTATATTACATTATGACAATTTGATAGACGAAAACAATGACCCTGTAAATGACCCACAGCCATTGAAAGAATATATGGATAAATGGGATGGGCAGTTGTTCATTGATAAAATGCAGCTTGATAGTAATAAAACAGTTCTTGAAATCGGTGTTGGTACTGGCAGAATTGCCATCCGTGTTGCAGCATTATGCAAAGAGTTTATAGGTATTGACATCTCACCCAAAACAATTGTTAGAGCAAAGGAGCATTTGAGTGAGTATAATAATGTCAATTTGATTTGCGGCAATTTTAATGAGTTTGAGTTTAATGACAGTTTTGATGTTATTTATTCATCACTGACATTTATGCATATTGAGAATAAGCAGAGTACAATAAATAGAGTTTACAGTTTGCTGAATTCAGACGGTAGGTTTGTCCTTTCAATAGACAAGAATCAAGATAAGTATATTGATTTAGGAACACGAAAAATCGCAGTATATCCAGATAATCCAGAGAATACCGCAAGATATTTGAAAGCATCAGGCTTTACAACTATTGAAATGTTTGAAACAGAACTCGCATATATTTTTGTTTCCGAAAAGTGAGAAGTGATTAATATGCTGGTAAGAGAAATAAAAGAAAACGAACTCAACGAGTTATTAGAGTTATATATTCATTTGCATGAAACAGGTGTGCCGGAAGATAGCGAAACGCTGAAGGATACTTGGAAAACAATTATCAACGGCAAAAATCATCATATCATTGTCGCCGAAGAAAACGGTAAACTTGTTTCGTCCGTTGTGTGCGTGATTATACCTAACCTTACAAGAAACGTCAGACCGTATGCCTTTATCGAAAATGTAGTTACGCATAGCGATTACAGAAAGCAGGGTTATGCAACGGCTTGCCTGAACTACGCAAGAGATATTGCAGAGCGTGAGAACTGCTATAAAATGATGCTTCTCACAAGCGCAAAAACAGAAGATACGCTTAACTTTTACAAGAGAGCGGGATATAACTGTACGGACAAAACCGCATTTATTCAATGGTTATAATATTCAAACCGAGGATTTCCTCGGCTATACTTTTATTTATCAACTCTACCAATGGTTGAATTTTGTTCAATAATCAGGTTATTGAGTTCGTGTTTTGTTTGCATTATCATATAGGTGAAAGGCAAAACTAAATGTTATGAGGTGGCATAATGAATATATATTTTAACGAAAACATTAAACGCTTACGCAAAGAGCGTGATTTAACTCAGGAGGGTTTATCCGATTATCTCGGTGTTTCTTTTCAGGCTGTAAGCAAATGGGAACGCGGCGAAAGCTATCCGGATATAAAAATGCTTCCGGAAATAGCGGCATTCTTTAATGTTACAATAGATGAATTACTTGGTACTGATAAAACTCGAAGAGAACAAAAAATCAAAGCTTATCTTGAAAAGTTTAATAAAATGCAGCTCGGTGATGTATCGGATGTTCTGTTTGAATATGAAAAGGCAATAAGAGAATTCCCGAATGAAAGCTCTATCCTCATAAAATATATGGAACTGTTGCATATTGAAAAAGGCAGCGTGCCTGTTCAGAATTACAAACCGCTTTCGGATAAGCTCATTAATACCTACGAGAAAATCCAAAAATGCTGCACCGACGACGCCATCAGGATACGTGCAAAGCGCATTATGATTCAGCACCTTATGTGGCAGTATCAATGCCTCGGTTGGTTGGATGACGAGAAAAAGTTTGATGAAAAGTATAAGAAGCAAGCTGAGAGTATATTCGAAACTCTGCCTTCACTGAGAGATTCGCGTGAATACCTTTTGCTTGATTTGGATTTTGACCGTGATTCGTTTGACTACGATAAATGGCTTGAGAATCGTCGGAAAGCAATAGAAGAATTGTCGTATCTGCTTCAAAATGTTATAGTCGGTTACTGTTATTATAACGATGCGTTCACTCCCAAATATAAAATTGAAGTCATCAATAATATGAACGGCATACTTCAAATGCTGGGCGAAGATAATAAAAATGCAATTCATATTATTTACAACTACGGTCATTTAGGATATCTATATGCTCAAATCGGTGACAATGAAAACGCGCTTAAAAATCTGCAAACGGCAGCTGAGCGTGCAGTAGAATTTGATAATCTCCCAGAGGATATCAGAATGACAGCTCTGTTCTATGAACAGGAAGAACGCTTCCGCAATATGACTATGCGTGAGCGTATGTATGAACTTATGACAAAGCATTATCCTCTCACCGATGAATTCAGAGCAACCCCAGAGTTCAAGGAAATAATAAAATCATTGAAATAAAATGCAAAACCGCTCTGCGTAAGCAGGGCGGTTAACATTTCTAAACGATATAAAAATTGTAAATTATTTAAAAATCGCAGTCAATAAAAATCGTATTAGGCGGCTGCGGTTTTCCTTTTCTGTCCCAAAATTTGTACGGTAAATTGAAAACTATTGCAGCGGGATATGTGCGGTGTTATGATTAGCCTGGAACAAGTTCCGCCTACATATTTTTGAATTGCGAAAGGAGGTTTGCAAATGAACTTCAGAGAACAAAAAGAGTTTTTAAAAGCCGGAAATTATTTCTTTATCCCTAACGATATTTTCTTTTACGGACTGACTCCGAAGGCGTTTGCTGTGCTTTGTTACCTTGCATATATCAGCGATGACACCGGCGAGTGTCATCCTTCCCGAAAAACTATAGGTGAGCATTGTCACATTAAGTACGGCGCTGTCGATAAAGCGCTGAAAGAATTAGTCGAAAACGGGATGATTGAAATCGAACCGAGATATGAAAATAATCTGCAAACCTCAAGCGTTTATTCTCTATGCTATATAAGGGGAAAGAAAAAGCTGATATATAATCTTGTAGCAGATTTGAACGGAATTATTGAACAGAACAAAAGGCGCGGAACTAAGTATCTGGACGGTAAGTTGGATTAGTAAGAAACATACCAAAGCAGATGTTTACAGATGCTTTGGTTATGGCGAGTTTCGGCTTTGTATTTCGCTCGCCCGAGGCAGCGAAACAAAGCCAATGGGGCGCGCCCCAAACCCCGCTTTTTTAGGAGAACGATAATGAACAGAAATCACATTATGACCTTCAGGGTTAACGATAAAGAAAAGCAGATTATTGAAGATAAGGCATATACAAAGTATGATACCTTGGCTCCGTATCTTCGTGATGCAGCACTTGAAAAAGATATATTTGTCATCCCAGGACTGACGGGTATTGATGACGAACTAAACGCTATCGGTAACAACCTTAATCAGTTAACCAAGCTCGCTAATATGGGTAAGATTACTTGTGTTGACCTGACTGAAACGAGAAAAGAGGTGGCTCGGATATGGCAATTGTTAAACTCCTTGTTGCAAAGTCTCCAATAAATAATGTTGTTAATTATGTAACACAAAAAGAGAAAACCGAAGACAAGTTAATCAGCGGTCATAACTGTATGCCCGAAAGTGTCGTTGATGAGTTCGAAATGACAAAGCAGATGTTTAACAAACTTGGCGGCAGAACATATTATCATATGATTCAGTCCTTCGCATCCGATGATGACATCACTCCGGAGCAGGCGCACGAAATCGGTTTGCAGATGGCAGAGCATTGTTTCCCTGAGTATCAGGTGCTTGTAGTTACACATATTGACCGAGAGCATATGCATAATCATTTCGTTATCAATTCAGTAAATATGGTTGACGGAAAGAAGATGAACGTGGCTCCGCAGGATTTAATTGCAATAAAAGATTATAGTAATTATCTTTGTGAGAAAAACGGTTTCAAAACTACTGAAGCGAAAACGGACAGAAACCGAATGCCTCAATGGAAGTTTGAAATCAAAATAACTGCTCTGCGTATGATGAGCGAATCGCATTCAATGCTTGAGTTCATGGAGAAAATGCGTTTGCATGGCGTGACAGTTAAATACAATCCAGACTATAAGTATATGACATATACAGATACAAACGGTCACAGGGTGCGCGATTCAAAACTGTTTGATGAACGGTTGCTGAAAGAAAACTTACAGACATATTTTGAACTCGGCGGTTGTGCATCTCCGCTTGCGGAAACGATAATGAATTATGAAACGCCAAAGTCAGGCGACTGCACAACGGGACTTGATAACTTAATCTTTGACGTGCTCGGTGCGCTGCCGACTCCTGAACCTGACTTTGACAATTACGAATACTATGACGTTGATGACAAAGACCTCGACATTTTAGTTTTGAAAATGCGCGCTCACGGTATCAGGATTACAAAGGCAGAGCTCAACAAAAAGATATCTTACAATATGCCCTATGACAGAGAACAGGAACAGGGATTAATATGGTAAAAAATATATAACCCCTGGGTTAATGTATGGTTATAAACAATATGAAAGGACAGAATTATGTTTACAAATTTTGATGAACTGCCGATTTCTTTATCGGTTGTACAAGCGGCTGAAGTGCTCGGCGTTTCCGATGTCAGCCTGTATCATTTAATAAAAACGGATAAAACCTTTCCCGTAATTAATATCGGAAGGCGAATGACTGTGCCGAAGGAACAGCTGAAAGAATGGATTGAAAAGAATTGCAGAAGGCAGTAATATTCTTTCGGTTTTTATCTGGATATTACAATGACCTTGTGGTATTGTGTGTTGCTGAAAGGAGATGAAAAATCTTATGGCAAAAAGAAGCAACGGCGAAGGTACACTTCGCAAACGAAAGGATGGACGCTGGGAAGGACGCTTCAACGCCGGCGTTGATGAAAACGGTAAGAAAATCGTAAAATATATTCTTGCCAAATCTCAAGCCGAGTGTAAAGAAAGACTGCGTGTCGCCATAGCCGAATATAACGAACAGAAGGCAACGCTTGAACGATGCGATTTTCTTGACAATCCGAATCCTACGCTGAAACAGTGGTCGGAGATATGGCTTGAAAACTTTTGTAAGGTAGCTGTGCGCGGTGGTACTTATGAAAACTACAAGTTCTTCCTCCGTACTTACATTAACCCTTTGCTTGGCAACATTGAACTGAAAAGTCTGTCAACGGTGAACTGTCAGCAATTCTTAATGAAAATGTTCACCGAAGGCAGAATAAAAGAAAACAAGTCAAAAGGACTATCTGCAAGAACGGTCAGGGATATAAAAATAGCGCTTCACTCCTGCCTGCAGAAAGCCGTTGACGAAGAATTAATTGCCAGGAACCCGTGTAGCAAGGTAAAACTTCCCGAACCAGAACCAAAGGAAATGAAAACGCTTTCAGCGAATCATCTTGCAGTCTTCCTGAATGAAGCGAGAGAATCGGATTGCTATGAATTCTACTACCTGGTCATCTCAACGGGAATGAGGCGAGGCGAAATACTTGCGCTCGAATGGAATGATATTGACTTCAAAAACAAAACAATCTCTGTAAGCAAACAGTTACAGAGAACGCCGGATGGACTCAAGGTGTCGCCGCCAAAGACAAAATCATCCATCAGGAAAATCACCATCAGTGATGACTGTGTCAATCTGCTGAAGGTGTTGAGAGGGAGACAGCGACTCGACCAAAAACTGCTCTTCCCCTCACCGATAACGGACGGTTACAGAGACCCCGATGCAGTCACCAGGAAATTGCACCGAATGCTGAAACGGGCAGGATTGCCGGATATCCGTTTCCACGACCTGCGGCACTCCTTCGCAACACTGTCGCTTGAACAAGGCATGGATATAAAAACAGTATCGCACATGCTCGGTCACACAGACGCAGGCTTCACAATGAATGCCTATATGCATGTGACCGATGCGATGCAGCAGAACGTTGCAGACACGATGAGCAATCTGATATCTGAAAAGGAAGCAGAAAAGCGAAAGAGCAATATCGTTAAGTTGAATGCTTAAAAATTTTAATAACCCATATTAAACAAGTTGATAAAAACAATAATAAAACCTCCGCCGTAAAAAGCGGAGGTTTATTACTAAATAACAGCTTTATTCCTTATCAAGAATATGCTAGGCGTTTGAAATAGGATTCAAGTTAGCTGTTGAATTGCTGAAAGAATAGCCGGAGCTTGTTTATACTCCGGCTATAACTATTTATTCAGTTCTAATTATTTCAAAAACTGCTGTTTCAGATATTTCTTTGTTGAGATACATATTTTTTTGCATTTACTGCTCTGTCAAGCCAAGTTATATATTCATCAGGCGATATTGGCCTTCAAAACAAGAATATCATCAATTTCCGTTTCCCGAATTTTATCAAGATCCATTGAATCATAAGCGAGAGCAAAAAGATTGCTCATTCCCTTGATTGCACGCCAATCCATTTCGTCTTTTGATGCTTCAATAAATTCACTTGAAAATTTGTTAACCGCTTCACCTATCTGTAATAAGTTTGTAGAAATAGAATCCTAATACAAAAAATCATTTATAAATGTATCATAATCAAAATCTATGCAATTAATATTTTTTATTGTTCATTGTCATTTTCGGTGTTTTTATAAGTTGCTTTTATTTCAAATGCTTTATTGATTTTTTCAACAGTACCGCAGCTTGACGCAAGTGCAACAATAAAAAACGGAAGCAGGGCAACGAACGGTACACTATACGGAAATAAAAAGGCTATCAGCGTAACACAAATAATAACCGAAAGTAAATAGCACAGCGTTGGTTTTATATTGCCGAAAGCCAAAATAAACGAGTTTGAAATCAGTGCTTTAAAACTTTGTTCAATTTTAGTGAAAAGAGGAAAAAACCAATTCATAATCATGGTCAGCACAATATGGCAACCGGCACAGACAACCGCAGGAATAATCATCAATGAAAGCCGTTTTGACAGGTTAAAATAGAAAACGCAGGAAAAATCAATCAAGAAAAACATAATTAAGAAAAATAATCCGTAAACAGTGCTTTTTATAAATTCGTTTCTAAAATAAGCAAAATACTCGCGGATCGGATAAACTACCTTATCCTCGGCGTACTTGTTGCAAACTTGAATCAGAGCCTTATACGAGGCACCGAACGTTATAAGTGGCAGACAGGTAAGGGTGAATACGAGATTCAATAAGATAAAATCGAAAAAATTATGAAAGATAAGCTGAAAATAGCCGCCGATGCCCCTTTTTTTGATATACGGGACAGTTTTGTCAAAATCATTCAGATTCATAAAAGCAACTCCTTTATTCTATATCGATTAATATATCTTAACTTAAACAGTTGGAAAAATCAACTGTTACGGGTCAACTATACAATATGCACAAAATCATTTAGAACTGTTTGTTGTTTTTATACAAAATTGCGGAAATCATTAAAAAAAGGATTGAAAACATAAAAGAGGTGTGATATAGTAAAGTTGTAATTGGAAACGTTTCCAGTTTCAAAAAAACAATTTACAAAGGAGTAAAAAATGATGAAAAATCTAAAGAAAATCATTGCATTGACCCTTGCTTCACTGTTTGTGTTCGGTATCTTTACCGCTTGCGGAAAAACCGATACCGGCGATGATGTTGAATCTGTAAAACAAATCAGGTATTTGAATTTCAAACCTGAAGTTGCAGACATCTATCAGGAAATCGCCGCAAAGTATGAGGAAGAAACCGGTGTAAAGGTTATTGTTGAAACAGCAGCAAACAATACCTACGAACAAACCTTAATGTCCAAGATGGCCACAGATGAAGCTCCCACAATTTTCCAGATTAACGGTCCGAAAGGATACCTGAACTGGAAAGATTATTGTGCAGATCTTACCGACAGCGAAATTTACAACCACCTTACCGACAAATCTCTTGCAGTAACAGTTGATGGTAAGGCTTACGGTGTTCCTTATGTTGTAGAAGGCTATGGCATTATCTATAACAAGGCTATTATGGATAAATATTTCGCCCTTGACAATAAAGCTACCAAATACACATCAATGGACGAAATCAACAACTTTGCAGCTCTTAAAGAAGTTGTAGAGGATATGCAAAAAAACAAAGACGCCCTTGGTATTGACGGCGTATTCGCAAGCACCTCTCTCAAGAGCGGTGAAGACTGGAGATGGCAGACTCATCTTGCTAACCTCCCTGTATATCAGGAGTTTAAAGCCAACAATGTTGACTTGACATCCGACGAAACAAAAACACTGAAATTTGATTATGCTGATAATTTTAAAAACATTTTTGACCTTTATATCAACAACTCAACTGTTGATCCTTCCAAACTCGGCACAAAAACCGTTAACGACTCCATGGCTGAATTTGCCCTTGAAAAATGTGCAATGGTTCAGAATGGCAACTGGGCATGGGGACAGATTTCTGAAGTTAAGGGCAACAAAGTTAAGGCTGAAAACGTGAAGTATCTTCCAATCTACACAGGTGTAGACGGCGAAGAATCACAGGGTCTTTGCATCGGTACCGAAAACTTCTTCTGTGTTAACTCCCAGGCTTCAGCCGGCGAGCAGAAGGCTGCTAAAGACTTTATCTACTGGCTGTATTCAAGTGAGACAGGTAAGGACTATGTTACCAACAAATTGGGATTCATCGCCCCGTTTGATACATTTGAAGACAGCGAAAAGCCCACCGATCCTCTTGCTAAGGAAGTACTTTTATGGATGGATAAAGACGGAATCAATACAGTTCCTTGGAACTTCACACTGTTCCCATCACAGACATTCAAGGATGATTTTGGTGCTGCTCTCTTGCAGTACGCTCAGGGTACAAAGACATTCGACGAAGTAAAAGAGCTTGTTGTAAACGAATGGGCTTCCGAAAGTGCAGCGATTGAATAACAGTTAAAAACGGCGGCATTCCGTCAATTGAAAAGAACGCTCTGCTGAACGTGTATTTGGCAGAGCGTTCTGCATAAAAAACAGAAAAAACGGACTGTCAGGAAATCTGTAAATTCAAACAGATTTTATAATAAAGGCAGTTTCCGTAAAGGAAATGCAAGAAAGGTAAGTTTTTGCTTGGCAAAAATAAGGTGAATCATATGAATAAAAGCGTAAAAAAATATTTCCCTGTGTTTGTGTTGCCAACCTTAATCGCATTTATTATTGCCTTTGTCGCTCCGTTCATTATGGGTGTCGGGCTCTCATTTACAAAGTTCACGACGGTTACAAACGCACAGTTTGTAGGTCTTGACAACTATATCAAGATTTTTACCGATCCAAATCACGACTTTTTAAATGCGCTTATTTTCACAACACTTTTTACCATTGTATCAATCATCACCGTAAATATCATCGCATTTTCACTTGCCATGCTACTGACAAGAAAAATGAAAGGAACAAACTTTTTCCGCTCGGTGTTTTTCCTGCCTAATCTTATCGGAGGCATCGTGCTCGGATATATCTGGCAGCTTCTTATTAACGGTGTACTTGATATGCTTGTAATTTCAGATATTACTAAATCCTCAACTTACGGCTTTTGGGGACTTGTCATATTGAATAACTGGCAGTTGATCGGTTATATGATGGTTATATATATTGCCGGAATACAAAACATTCCGGGAGATTTAATAGAAGCGGCGGCTATTGACGGTGCTTCCAAAACAAAAACACTGTTTAAAATCACAATCCCGATGGTGATGCCTTCTATAACGATTTGTATGTTCTTAACACTGACAAACTCATTCAAGATGTTCGACCAGAACCTGGCACTTACCGGCGGTGCTCCGGGCAAGTCAACTCAGATGCTGGCTCTTGACATTTACAAAACCTTCTATGGAAGAATCGGATGGGCAGGTGTCGGACAGGCAAAAGCGGTTATCTTCTTTATTATTGTTGCCTTGATTGCTTTCATACAGCTTAGAGCAACACGCAGTAAGGAGGTAGAACAATGACGGCAGGCGCAAAAAAAAGCACAAATATTATCATAACCGTAATCCTCTCTGCTTTAGCAGTGTTATTTATGGTTCCTATGATTTTGGTGCTCATTAACTCCTTTAAATCAAAGCTTTATATTTCCTCCGAACCGTTTGCTTTTCCGAATTCCGAAACCTTTGTCGGCTTTGAAAACTACCTAAACGGACTGAAATCATCAGGCTTTCTGGCAGCCTTCGGAAGATCACTTTTCATCACCGTAGCTTCAGTTATACTAATTGTCGTTTGTACTTCAATGACCTCATGGTACCTGATAAGAGTAAAAAACAAATTGACAAAAGGTCTTTACTATGCATTTGTTTTCAGTATGATTGTTCCGTTTCAGATGGTCATGTTTACCATGACCTATATTGTCGGAAAGCTTAATCTTAACAATGTTCTCGGAATTGTGTTTGTATATCTCGGCTTTGGTGCCGGTCTTTCGGTATTTATGCTTTCCGGCTTTGTAAAAAGCATACCGCTTGAAATTGAAGAAGCGGCAACAATCGATGGCTGTAATCCCCTTCAATGCTTCTTTATGGTTGTGTTCCCGATATTGAAGCCAACTGCTATCACTGTTGCGATACTAAATGCGATGTGGATATGGAACGACTATCTGCTTCCGTACCTAATTCTCGGAACAGGTAACAAGACAATTCCTGTTGCTATACAAATTGCGATGCAAGGTGCCTACGGAGATACCGATATGGGTGGCTTCATGGCAATGCTTGTTCTTGCCATTATACCGATTATAGTATTTTATCTGCTTTGCCAAAAGCATATCATTAAAGGTGTTATTGCCGGTGCAGTAAAAGGATAATCTGCGATATCGGATACAGAATCAAAAATCAAAAAGGATTGATAATATGACAATTAAGGATATTGCAAAATTGTCAGGATACGCTGTCGGCACCGTGTCAAGGGCACTGAACAATCAGCCAAATGTCAGCGAAACCGCAAGAAAAGCAATTTTAGAGGTTGCCGAAAAAAATAATTTTGTTCGAAACACAAATGCTCAGCATCTCAAAATGCAAGGCAGATATATTGCGATACTGGTAAAAGGTGTCTCGAACATTCTTCTTAACTCGATTCTTGAAATCATTCAAAAGAAAATCGGGGAAACAATATACACCTCTTCGGTGTATGTGCTTGATGAATATGATAACGAAGCAAAGACCGCCTTGAGAATTTATTATGAAAAGCGCCCGGCAGGGATTATATTTCTGGGTGGTAACCCTGAACGATATGAAGCCGACTTCAATCAAATTAAAGTTCCCTGTGTGCTAATTACCAATCAGGCGAATAATGTTTCAAACAAAATGTTGTCAAGTGTCGGAACGGATGACATTTCGGCGGCGCAGGAAATTGCCGAATATCTTATCGCAAACGGTCACAGAAACATCGGTGTTATCGGAGGCGATATAAACAAATCCGAGATTTCCGATCGTCGTTTTAAAGGCTTTATGAAGGCAATGAAAAAGCATGATCTGCCTTTTGATTTTGAAACCCATTATCAGACGGCAAAGTATTCTTTTGAAGGCGGTGAAAAGGCCGCCGAAGAACTGATTGAAAAATTCGGAGATATGACTGCTGTTTTTTCGATGAGTGATGTTCAGGCGATCGGTGCAATCCGAAAGCTTACCGACAGGGGTCTTCGTGTTCCGCAGGATATCTCCGTTACCGGCTTTGACGGATTGCCGCTGACACAGTATATGAACCCGAGACTAACCACAATCAGGCAGTATGAAGAACAGCTTGCAGAATGCGGAACAAACGCCTTGCTTGAAACGATCGGCAAAGCGAAACAGGAACCGTCACACATTCTAATTCCCTTTGAGCTGTTGAAGGGAGAAAGCGTTATTTCTGTTTGATGATTCAATTTTACCGAAAGGAATGAAATACATGGCATCTATTACACTGAAAAATATAACAAAAACCTATGAGGACGGAAATACGGTTATATCTGATCTTAATCTTGAGATAAAGGACAAGGAGTTTATTATTCTCGTTGGACCGTCCGGCTGTGGAAAATCAACAACACTTCGTATGATTGCCGGTCTTGAAGAAGTAACTTCCGGAGATTTGCTTATCGGAGACAAACGGGTAAACGATGATGCACCGAAGGACCGTGATATCGCAATGGTTTTCCAGTCTTATGCACTTTATCCTCATATGACAGTTTATAAAAATATGGCTTTTGCTCTTGAGCTTCGTAAAGTCAATAAAAAAGAAATTGATCGTAAGGTTAGAGAGGTCGCCAAGATTCTTGAGATTGAAGACTATCTAAACCGTAAGCCCAGAGCCCTTTCGGGAGGTCAGCGTCAGCGTGTTGCACTCGGACGTGCCATGGTTCGTGATCCGGCAGTTTTCCTACTTGACGAGCCTTTGTCGAATCTTGACGCAAAGCTTCGCGCCGAGATGAGAAGTCAGATCATTCGTCTTCATCAAAAGCTGCAGACGACATTTGTATATGTTACACATGATCAGGCAGAAGCAATGACCATGGCTGACAGAATCGTAGTAATGAAAGACGGTTTTATTCAACAGGTTGATACACCGTCTGAGCTCTATGAACATCCATGTAATATGTTTGTGGCAGGCTTCATTGGCACGCCGAAAATGAATTTTGTTGATGCAGTCCTTGTTGAGAATAATCATATTTTATATTTAGAATTTTCCGGTTATACGATTTCTCTTCCGGAAAGAATGCAGAACAATGAAAAATTGAGAGGATATCTCGGAAAGAAAATTGTATTCGGAATCCGACCTGAAGATTTACATGCGAATGAAAAATATGAAAATGAAAACAAAACTAACCGCATTGATCTTCATGTTGAAATTGCTGAGATGATGGGGTCGGAGATTTATCTTTACGGCGAGCTTGGCGGAGAAAAGATTATTGCCAATGTTCCGTCAAATAGAAAAGTAGAGAACAATTCAGATGTTGCCCTTTATCTTGACACAAACCGTGTTCATATTTTTGATAAGGAAACCGAAGAATTGATTTGTGACTGATCTGTCAAAGCAGATTTATCATAACGCAGTTTTTAGGAGGTGTGTTCTTGAGAACAAGCGGAGTGTTGATGCATATTTCATCGCTGCCTGGAGACAGCGGCATCGGTACTTTCGGTGAAAATGCTTACGCATTTGTTGATTTACTGTATGAAAGCGGACAGACTTATTGGCAAATACTGCCCTTATGTCCGACATCTTTCGGTGATTCTCCGTATCAAAGCTTTTCAACATTTGCCGGTAATTCTTATTTTATTGATCTAAAAACGCTTGAAAATCAGGGTTATCTAAAAGCAGAAGAATATGCCGATATAAATTGGGGTTCGGATCCCCAAAGGGTTGATTACGGACTCTTGTATAGTCAGCGCCGTAAGGTTTTTAAAAAAGTACAAAAGCACTTTTTTAAGAGACTTCCGAACGATTATCATGATTTTTGCCGCGAAAATGCGTTCTGGCTTGATGATTTCGCTCTCTTTATGGCAATAAAGGACGAGCATTCGGGAAAGGCGTTTGGCGAATGGGAAAGTGACATACGGAAAAGAGAACCGAATGCCATTGCCTATTATCGTGAAAAGTGTAAAGAACAGACAGACTATTACAAAATGCTTCAGTATTTGTTCTTTGAGCAATGGAATAAATTAAAAAACTATGCCAATAATCTTGGTATCAAAATAATCGGAGATTTACCGATATATGTTGCACTTGATTCCTCCGATGTCTGGTCGGATCCAAAGGAATTTCTGTTAAATGATGAAATGCAGCCGATCGAAGTGGCAGGCTGTCCACCGGATGCTTTTTCAGAAAACGGGCAGCTTTGGGGCAATCCGCTTTATGACTGGGAATATATGAAAAACGATCACTATTCCTGGTGGGTAAAACGGATTCGCGAAGCTTTAAAATTGTATGATGTTGTCCGTATTGATCATTTCAGAGGCTTTGATTCCTATTACTGTGTAAAAGCCGGAAACAGCACCGCCAAAGAGGGTGTATGGAGAAAGGGTCCGGGAATGGACCTGTTTAATACACTTAAGGCGCAGCTTGGCAAAATTTCGATTATTGCCGAAGACCTCGGCTTTTTAACCGACAGCGTACAAAAACTGCTCAAGAGGAGTAAATTTCCCGGAATGAAAGTCTTACAATTTGCTTTTGATTCCCGTGAGGAAAGCGACTATTTGCCGCACAACTATGATAAAAACTGCGTAGTGTATACAGGTACACACGATAATGATACTGTCCTTGGCTGGCAAAAAAGCCTGCAGCGAGAAGATCTGCGCTTTGCTAAACAATATTTAAACTGTGCAAGAAACCTGAACGTTGCCATGATTCGTTGTGCTCATGCAAGCGTTGCCGACACATCGATTATCGCTATGCAGGATATTCTGGGACTCGGCGGGGAAGCCAGGATGAATACGCCGTCAACCGTCGGAGGAAACTGGCAATGGCGTGCACGCAAGGAAGATATAAACAGTGAGAATTTTAAAATGCTCCGATATTTAACAAAACTGTATTCGAGAATGAGAAAGGATTGATTGGTTATGATAGATTTAGAAGAAACGCTCGTTCTTTTCGCAAAAACCGAATATCAGAAGGAACTGAAGAATTTAAACGCAAATGAGTTGCATAATGTGGTATCTCGTGCCGTCATGGCGGAAATATCAGATCGTTGGTCGGCCTCCCGACAAAAACATAGACAGCAGCGTTGTGCGTATTATTTTTCTGCTGAATTTCTGGTCGGCCGTGCGGTTTACAATAATTTGTTTTGCCTAAATCTCAGCAATGAGGTTTCATGCATTTTGAAAAAATACGGCACAAACATCAATCTGATGGAAGATATTGAGGATGCCGCTCTCGGAAACGGCGGACTTGGACGTCTTGCTGCCTGCTTTCTGGACAGTGCTGCAACGCTTAATCTGCCGCTTGACGGATATGGAATCCGCTACAAATTCGGCTTGTTTAAGCAAAGCTTTGAAAACGGATTTCAGAAAGAATTACTTGATGACTGGACCCGTTACGGTGACCCGTGGTCTGTTCGCAAGGAGGATGAAAAGGTAAAAGTTGTTTTCGGCGATGAAACCGTAATTGCTGTGCCATATGATATTCCCATAATCGGTTATGCAACGGATAATATCGGTACCTTAAGGCTTTGGCAGGCGGAAGCGGTTAATGACTTTGACTTTGAACTGTTTAACGAGCAAAAATTCGATAAATCTCTTAAAAGGAAAAACAGTGCCGAGAATATTTCCCGTGTTCTCTATCCCAATGACAGCACCAATGCCGGCAAGCTGCTCCGCTTGAAACAACAGTATTTCTTCTCGTCGGCATCTTTGCAGGATATTTTAAGAAAGTTTAAAGCCGTACATGGCAATGATTTTGGAAAGCTTTCCGAATATGTTACCATTCAACTTAACGATACTCATCCCGTCATTTCAATTCCGGAGCTTATCAGACTGCTTGAACTGGAGGGAGTCGAATTTGACGAAGCGTTGGAGACCGCCTGTGAAGTATTCAATTATACCAACCACACTATTATGCAAGAGGCCCTTGAAAAGTGGGATATGAAATTTGTAAGAAAAATATCCCCTGATGTTGCGTCGATTATCGTTCAGATCGATCGAAAATTTAAAAAAGAACTGACAGCGACCGGCTTTTCGGACGAGTTGAGACCGCAAGTTGAGATTATTCAGCACGGAACGCTTCATATGGCATATCTTGCGTGCTATTGCTCAAAATATATCAACGGGGTAGCACAAATTCATACCGAAATATTAAAAGATAACGTTTTAAAATGTTGGTATGACAGGATGCCGAAAAAGTTCCAAAACAAAACCAATGGAATTACCCAACGCCGCTGGCTCGGATTGTGTAATCCGGAGTTGTCTGCATTGATTACCGAATTATCCGGAAATAGCAACTGGCTGACAAATCTTGATGAGCTAAAGAATCTGGAGCATTACGCCGGAGACAAGGCGGTCCTTGACCGATTTATAGCTATCAAACAAGACAATAAAAAAGTACTTGCCGATTACATTGCGTCGCATGACGGCATAAAAGTTGATCCCGAAACCGTATTTGATGTACAAATCAAGCGTCTGCATGAATATAAGCGTCAATTCCTGAATGCACTTACAATTATGGAACTTTATTTTGAAATTAAAAACGGTGAACTAAAAGATTTTAAGCCGACAACCTTTATTTTCGGAGCAAAATCCGCGCCCGGATACTTTAGAGCAAAAGCAATTATCAAATTGATTGATGAAGTCCGCAAATTGATTGAAAAAGATCCACTTGTCAGTCGTTATATCAAAGTTGTCTTTGTGTCAAATTACAATGTTTCGTATGCCGAAAAAATTGTGGCGGCCGCTGATGTGTCCGAACAAATTTCAACTGCAAGCACAGAAGCGAGCGGCACAGGCAATATGAAGTTAATGCTCAATGGTGCCTGTACGCTCGGCACGTATGACGGTGCGAATATTGAGATCGTGAAGGAAGCCGGTGAACAGAACAACTTTATTTTCGGTGCGCGTGTCGAGCAAATCAACGAAATAAAAGAAACATATAACCCAAGAGACTGGTATAACGCAGACAAACGCATAAGAAGAGTTCTTGACGCGTTGATTGACGGAACACTTGATGATGACGGCACAGGAATGTTCAGAGAGTTATATGACTCGATACTGAATGGCGCAAGCTGGCATAGACCGGATCATTATTTTCTGCTACTCGATTTTGACAGCTATTTAAAAGCAAAGATTGCTATCAACAATTCACAAAAGGACAAATATGCTTATGCGAAAAAGTGCTTTATCAATATGTGCAATGCCGGAAAATTCTCATCCGATCGCACGATAAAAGAGTATGCTGATGAAATCTGGCATATTGAAAAGATTCCATCTTCCTTATGATTGTTTGATGTCAAATCATAGAACACAAAAGTAATAGGACGTGAATGAAAATAGTTTTTGAAAGAATATAACATTCCAAATTGAGTAGGGGGACTGACCGTTAGTTGAGTAGTCGACCTCTCTCGACAC
>JAFUEH010000025.1 GCA_017463985.1 Eubacterium sp.
AAACAAACAAACAAACAACTCTTCTTCATTGGACGGTTACAACAAAGAGGAGGTGTATCTAAAATTGGATAAAAACGGTAACATTGATAACAGCAGCGGCAACTATTATAGAACCGAAGTAATTGCCCAGCTTTTCGGAGTGTCGGTCAGAAGGATCCAACAGCTGACTCAGGACGGCGTCCTTCAGACCGTCAAGACCTCGAGCGGTCGGAAGTACGACCTCATCCCTACGATTCAAAAGTATGTCAAGTATCTGAGCGATAAAGCATACGGTCGGACAAAGACATCCGGCAGAGAAAACGAATTGAAGGAACAGAAGATGGAGGCAGAAATCGCCTTGAAGCAAAGCCAGGGCGAGCTGCACCGAATAAAGACGGAGATAGTGGAAGGCAAGTACATTGACAAGAGCGAAGTACAACTTGACTATCGCCGCTTTTTTATGAATTTTAAGAAATTCACTCTCAGTATACCTTCAAGAATCACAGGCTATATCAACGGCCTGGTAGATCCAACGCAGGCCAGAACCATAGAGAGTGAACTGAATACCGAGGTAAACAATCTCTTGAATTCGTTCGTTGTAGCAGGTATAACGCCGGAGGATGTGATGAACGAGAAATGAGAAAACCAAGAAAAAAGGTATTCCGCAAATACGAGGTACCGAAATATATAAAAGATTGCATGGACACGCTGCTCCCCCCGGAGCAGATGTCCGTGTCAGAGTGGGCTGAAAAGTACAGAGTACTTGATGCCAAGACAGCAGCCATGCCGGGACCGTGGCGCAACAGCATGACTCCATACCTCGTAGGAATCATGGATGAATTCAACAATCCCGAAACCGAAGAAATAGCATTCATAAAGCCGACACAGGTCGGCGGTACAGAATGTTTACATAACATGATTGGATACATCATCGCGCAGGATCCGTCTCCTGCGATGGTGGTATACCCGACGGAGCAGCTGGCGAAGTCGGTATCCGAAAACAGAATGCAACCGATGTTTAAAGCATCGCG
This sequence comes from Eubacterium sp., assembly GCA_017463985.1. Taxonomy (GTDB): domain Bacteria; phylum Bacillota; class Clostridia; order Oscillospirales; family Acutalibacteraceae; genus Eubacterium_R. The sequence continues at coordinate 1,011 of JAFUEH010000025.1, forward strand.
GCAGTTAGCGGAGAAGTATCACGAATACAGCTCCACCGACCTTGAATTGCAGTTTGACGATATGTATTTGAGCCTCGCCGGTTCAAACTCACCGACCAGCCTTGCTTCAAAACCTATAAAGTATCTGTTTTTAGATGAGGTTGATAAGTTCCCCGGGGCTTCCAAGAAGGAAGCGGATCCGATAAGCCTTGCTAAAGAGAGAACGAAGACCTTCCATAACAGCAAGGTATTTATTACATCAACGCCAACGCTGAAGACCGGACACATCTGGAAGGCGCTGGAGAACGCAGATATGGTCAAGCACTTCTTTGTGCCATGCCCTCACTGCGGTAAATACATTGAACTGTTTTTTAAACAGATAAAATTCCCGAATGAAGAAGGCATGAGCTACGCGGACAGAGCGGAGCTCGCCTTTTATGTTTGCCAGGAGTGCGGCGGCGTTATAACCGATGCACACAAAGGTCAGATGCTGCGGTACGGTAAATGGCAAACAGTGGAAACGCATACAAACTACGTCCGGAAGGTCGCCTTCTGGATGAACACACTGTACTCGCCGTTCGTGCGCTTCTCGGAAATCGCAAAAGAATTCCTGATGAGCAAGGACGACAGCGAAGCGTTCCAGAATTTCACAAACTCATGGCTTGCGGAGCCCTGGGAGGACACGAACCTCAAGACGAACGCTGACTTGGTGCTTGAGAGGCAAACGGACCTTTCGGAATTCACGGTACCTGATTGGGCGAAACTGCTGACCGGCGGCGTGGATGTACAGGAGAACTGCCTGTACTGGTCCATCAGAGCATGGGGCGACTACATAACCAGCCAGAACATCGCACACGGACAGGCTTTTGATTTCGGTGAAATTGAAAACATAATGAATCTGCAGTTCAAGAAGGAAGACGGAACGCCGATGGTGGTAGACCTCGCGCTCATAGACTCCGGTAACGATGCAGACGCGGTGTATGATTTCTGTGCTTCAAATTCAGACTGGGCGCTACCGTGCAAAGGTACCTCGCATCCTACATTGAGCCATTACAAATTGAGCAAGGTAAACAAGGCAGATAGCCGCGCCTACGGTATGAATCTTGTAATGGTGGACGGCGGCAAGTACAAAGACATGATTGCCGGAAGGATGAGAAAGCCGAACGGCCGCGGCTCGTGGATGGTATACAACGACTGTGACCGCGAATACGCGGAACAGGTAACCGCGGAGCACAAAGTCAATGTGAAAAGTGCAAACGGTACCGTAACGCAAAAATGGGAACTCAAAAGAAGCCACGCAGACAACCACTACTTGGACTGCGAGGTTTATGGTATGGCCGCCGCAGACATTCTCGGCGTAAGAACATTACACCTGGAACAGCTGGAGCGGCAACCGCAAACAACTAAGCCAGAGAAGCAGGAGCAATACACTCCTGAAGAAAACTGGATAGACACAAATGAGAGGTGGATATAATGCAGACAATTCAGGAGCTTCAGGAACAACTGAAAGCGGTCAATGATGCAATATATGCCATTATGGTCGGCGGCCAGAGTTATAAAATCGGCAGCCGTTCGCTTACGAGAGCGAACATCACAGAATTGAGAAAAATCCGTGATGACCTGGAGGCGCGCATCGCGGCAAACAATACATCCCCCCTCCTTGATGATTGCTATGTTGCGATATTTGATGGGAGGTAAGCGATGGAAAAACACACCAATTGGCTTGACAACTTAATCGGCTTCTTTAACCCGGAGGCCGCATTCAAAAGAGAAGCCTACCGATTTGCCCTTGAGGAGCAGCGCAGCAACTACGATGCCGGCAGTTACGGCAGAGTAAGCAACAACTGGCGTGTCTATAATCAGTCAGGAGAATTGACCGACAGATATGACAGAGATATAGTCAGAGCCAGAGCACGCGATCTCGAGCGCAACTCGGATATGATGAACTCCGTTGTCTCTGCCTACAAACGAAATGTTGTAGGTGCAGGCTTCAAATTGCAGGCACAGACGAGCAACGAAGACTTGAACAAAGAAATAGAAAAGCAGTGGCTGATATGGTGTAAGAAACAAAACTGCGATATCACCGGTCGTCAGAGTTTCAATCAGATGATAAGAATGGCCGTCAAGCGAAAGAAGGTTGATGGTGGTATTCTGTTTTTGAAGACTTATACCAAAGGCGGTCTTGTTCCGTTTAAGTTACAGGCGATTGAGGTCGACCAGTTGGACGAAGGCAGGACCAATCCGCACAATAAAGGTGCGAGAGTTATCGGCGGTATTGAGTTTGACGATTACAGCCGTCCGCTCGGCTACTGGTTTAAAACAAATAGCATTGATGGCACCTTTGTGCAGGATTCAGAATTCTATCCTGCTAAAGATGTCATTTATTATTATACGCTCAACAGACCTACCCAGGTGCGAGAGATGTCCGATATGGCACCGACGATTACAAGAATTCGCGATGCAAACGAGTTCATGACGGCGGTATCGGTCAAGGAACGCATCGCGGCTTGCTTGTCTGTTTTCATTAAGAAGCAGATTCCTACTCAAGGCCTCGGCAGAAACAATGTGGCCGAAGCGCAGCGCTTTGAGTATGACGGCAAAACCATCTCTCCTGGAATGATTAAAGAGATGAACGCCGGCGACGAAATCCAGGTAGTCAACCCGACAGGACAGTCAACCGATGCGGCGCAGATGATAAAACTCCTGCAGCGGCTCATCGGTGCCGGCCAGGGCTTAAGTTACGAAGCGACCAGCCGAGATATGAGCGAAACGAACTACGCTTCCGCGCGTCAGGGAATGATTGAGGATGCCGAAACATACACGGAGGACATTGAACTTCTCACCGAGGTAATGGATGAGATATATGAGACCTTCGTTATTTCCGGCTTTTTATGTGGGCTGTTTAAGAGCACCAAGGACTTCTGGTTAAACAAAGAAGAATTCCTCGCTCACTCTTGGATTAAGGCACCGAAGCCGTGGATAGATCCGAGTAAGGAAGCAACAGCGAATAAAATCGCATTACAAACTGGTCAAAAGACCTTCAAGGAAATCTGCGCTGAAAACGGCAAGGATTGGCGTGTTCAGATTCAGGATACCGTTGAGGTCTTGACATATGCTCAAAAATTAGGGTTAGAGATGGGAGGTGTTATATTTGACAAAGCACAAACAGAACTCTATGTCGAAGACGATGACGGAGCGAGCAGCGGAACAGGCGAAGGCAGCGAGCCTCAGCAGGACGATGGCGAAGGAGGAACAGAGCCGGCAGATCCCGACGAGGAATAACTGCAGGGAGTTCTATGGAAACTTTCGTGCATCGGAAGACGAGGACGGCCGAAAATTTGTGTTGAGTTTTTCAAGCGAGGAACCATACGAGAGATGGTACGGCGTGGAAATACTTGACCATTCTGAAGGCGCGGTTGATTTAACGCGTTTGAAGGAAATCGGTGTTGTACTCTTCAACCATGACAGAGATGTAGTGCTCGGAAAAATTCTTCGTGTGTGGCTTGAGGATGGCAGAGCCTGTGCCGAGATTGAATTCGATACAGACGACGATTCCGAAAAGGTCTACCAAAAGGTAAAGAGCGGTACCCTGAAGGGCGTAAGCGTAGGGTATCAAATCAATTGCCTGGAAGAAGTGCGAGCGAATACAACATCTGCCGATGGAAGATTCAAGGGACCGTGCTTCGTAGCGACCAAGTGGATGCCGTATGAAATCTCAATCGTCAGCGTTCCGGCGGATGCAACCGTCGGCGTAGGTAGAGACTTTGAAGGCGAAGAAATCCCTACGGTCATCAGAGCAAAAGTGTCCGAACCGGCACCGGCGACTATGAGTGTCGCAGATGCCACAATTCAGATCAACAAAAATTTAAGTCAGTAATAGGAGGAAAATAGCTATGACTTTAAAAGAACAGAGAGATGCTGCTATCAAAAAGCAGCAGGCACTCCGTGATGCAGCAGTTGCAGACGGTAATCGTGCATTCACTGCCGATGAGCAGAAGCAGTTTGATACTCTCCAGAAGGAGATTGACGACCTCACTGCTAAAATCGAGGCAGAGGAAGCGGCAAAGAGCGCTTCCGAAAACGACCAGCAGGCTCGCACAGAGGAGAGAAACAGAATCAACGCTATCAATGCACTCGGCCGTGACTTTGATGTGGATGTATCCGCGTATATCAACGACGGCTCATCTGTTGATGCAGTAAGAGAAGCTGTGCTCAAGGACCTCAAGAGCAGAGGCGGTGCTCTCCGCACGGCCGGACATCTTTCCGTAACAGAAGATGAAGGCTCCAAGTTCAGAGCAGCTGCAGCTGATGCAATCGTGATGCGCGCAGGTATCGCAGTTGAAAATCCTTCAGCGGGCGCAGGCGATCTCAGAGCAATGAGTCTCCGTGACCTTGCTATTGAATCACTTGCGAACGAAGGTGAGGATGTTCGTGCTCTTATGCATAAGTCAACAGGCGAAATCTACGATGAGGTTTCACACCGTTCGTTCTACAATCCGACAGCTGCATTCCCGGCTATCATGGATGCAACGATTGAAAAATCAATCGTTGAAATGTACAACCATGCACAGACAACCTTCGAACTTTTCACCACAGAAGGTTCCCTTCCTGATTTCAAGGAGAGCAAAGACCACGAGTATGTACTCAGCAGCGCTGGTGATTTCTTAAAGGTTCCCGAGAACGGCGAGCTCAAGGCTGATACCGTATCTACGGAAATCCTTCCGACCAGAAAACTTGACACCTACGGCCGTCAGTTCTCAATGACACGCCAGGCGTTCATTAACGACGATATCGGCATCATCACCAGAATGCCCGGTAACTATGCAGCAGCAGCAAAGAGAACCATTGACAGAGGTGTATACAGCATTCTCTTCAACAACCCGACAATCTTTGACGGAAAGACTCTCTTCCATAATTCCCATAAGAATACGGCTGGTACTGCAAGCAAGCCTACGCAGGCATCCATCCAGGAAGCAATTCTTGGCCTTCAGCTTCAGCAGGACCAGTTCGGCGAAGCAATCTATGTAACGCCGAAAAACATCATTGTTCCGGTAGGATACGGCTTCGACCTTCAGGTAATCTTCCATTCCGCACAGGTTGTCGGCTCCAACAACAATGATATCAATCCGCTTCAGAATTATCCGCTTAACATCGTTGAAAGCCCCGTTCTTAACGCTATGGCTGGCAGCAATGCTTGTCCCTGGTTTATGGGAGCTGATCCTGCATCTGCAAAGGGTATCCAGGTTGATTATCTCAACGGAAATAAGATGCCTACTATCCGCAGAGCAGAGGTTCCCGGAACTCTCGGCTTCTTATGGGATATTTACATGGATTGGGGTATCTCGGTTCGTGATTGGCGCGGTCTTTACAAGAACGCTGGCGTAGCGCTTTAATTGATTAATAAATAAGGAGGAATAAAGCTATGAAAGCTACATATTGGCAGAAGGGCCAGTCCCTTGATTACACCAATGGTACCAACGCTACCATCGAGGCGAATACCGTTCTCGTAATCGGTAGCCTCATCGGTATTGCAGGAACCGATATCGAACCCGGCGAAACCGGCTCGGTTCATGTTGAAGGCGTCTTCCAGATGACGAAGAAGGACCCAACCGCAATCAACATGGGAACAGCTGTTTACTGGAATGCTACTGACGGCATCACAGCAACCAGCACCAACAACACCTTTGCAGGTTATGCGGCTGAAACATCCGCAGCAGGCGCAGAAACTATCCTTGTTAAACTGAACAAATAATAACCACAATCGCTGAATTATGGTTATAAAGGAGGAACAGAGATGGCTGATAAAACCAAACTTGTTGCATTAAAGAGAATTTCATACGGAAACGGTCTCTATTACCCGGGCAACGAGTTGCCGATTGTTGCCACTGAACTATCCGACGAATGGGTAAAGAGCGGCGCTGCCGCTTGGGTAGAGGAGCAGCCGGAACGCGCACTCAAAGCAAGGCCCATGACTGCACAGATGGGTGATGAAGGAGTGAATGTTGTTAACGCCGAAACGGAATTAACACTGACCGGCAGGGTTCCTGCTACAGAGGCAAGAAAGAAGCCTCCTGCAAAGAGACAAACAAGGAAGAAGAAAATCGTTGAGTAAGTTCAAGGAAGCTGTGCAGAAAGATGTATTCAATGTCTTCCTGAACATTGACGAATTCGCCGATAACCACACCATTGACGGAAAATCTATGCCGGCACTCATTGATGAGAACGAAGCCGGCGAGAGAGAAATCAAATATGTGGGCTATGGCAGCGGAACATACAAGCGGCATTTGCTTGTTTATGTATCGGAGGCAAACTTCGGTCCGCTGCCTACAATCGGCAGAACGATAACACTTGATGGAAAGACCTACCGCGTTCACGATGCAGTGAGCGAGGACGGTATCCACGCAATCACTTTGGAGGCGATAACCAGTGGTGGTAGTAACCGTAGATGATAAATACGATTATATCGAACGCAGGCTCGGTCAATTCAAAGCGAAAGCACCGAAGGTCATGTGTAAGTCAATCAACGATACTGCAAAATGGGCGCGGCGTGAATTAGCCAAGACGGCGAGAAAGACCTATACAGTCAAGCAAGGGCGCTTCTATAAGAATATGACAATTCAAAATGCTCGGTATTCAAGTTTGGAAGCGACCATACAGTCAGCAGGGGCTCCCATGAAGCTCGTTGAGTTCAAGTACTCCGCAGGCAAAAAGACCACCAAAGCCCAGGTTAAACTGAACGGTGGCCTGAAGCCCTTGGAAAAGGGTGGCATTAAAGCCTTTGTAAATAAAATCTCGGGCAAGTCACAATCTGGTGGAGGACATACAGGTGTTGCTCAAAGGATTGGTCCGGAACGCCTGCCCATTAAAGAATTATTCTCAAACTCAATTCCCGTCATGATAGGAAACGAGAAAGAGGTATACGGAATAGTAGAACCCGAAATTGAGAAGAAACTAATGCAGTACATTGAATCACACATCAAGAAAGTATTAGAGGGATATGAATAATGACAAACAAACACTTACAGCAAACGCTTAAAGCGGAACTTGAAAGAATGTTCAAGGATTACAGGATGAAAGGGGAAGACGGAGAACCTACGCCTTTTCATTTTTTTGAAGATGCGGCTCCGATTCCAAAGACGGATGAGGATCCGACGTTTATTCCGTATATGGTGGCCAGAGTCTCAGCAGGCAAGGTACCGGACGACAACTATCTGTTCACCACGGCCAGAGCGCTCATCATCATCGGAACATACGAAAATAACGAAGACTACCCGTCAAATACCGACATTCTGCAAATCATAGACAAAGTCATCGAACGCTTCCAAAAGCAGCCGAATATGGGCGAGTACACGCGCACAGGCGACATTGAGTGGACGTTGTCAGACGAAGACGCCTATCCTTATCACTTTGGAGGTGTTGAATTATCCTTCATTCTTCCGACAATTTTCAGAGAGGATGAGTACGCATGAGCAAGAAAACAAAAACAGTAGGAGCGCCCGAGCCGACGATGTATATCGGTCCCACGATTGCCGGGTTACTTCCGACTTCAACAATATTCCAGGAAGGCGTACTTCCCGATTATGTAAAAAGCAAAATTGAGGAGTGCCCATCCATCCAGGAACTGATACTTCCCATATCGGAGGTTTCAAAAGCGAAAAACGAGCTCGCAGCCGGCAAGGGTGCGGTCTCTATTTTTTATCGCAAAGTTCAGCAATTCATTAAAAAATAAACAGGAGGAAAAAGCAAATGGCATATAAGCATGGCGTGTATATCAAAGAAAACGAAACCAGCGTTGCGGCTCCGATCCTTGGCACCGCCGGTCTTCAGGTTATCTTTGGTACTGCACCGATTAACCTCGTTGAAAATCCTTCTGCTGCCGTTAACAAGCCCATTCTTGTTAATAACTACGCCGAGGCCGTAGCAGCAGTCGGTTACAGCGATGACTATGAAAAATACACTCTTATGCAGAGTATTGATGCCTCTTTCAAACTCTTCAATGTTGCGCCGATTGTTCTCGTCAATGTTTTGGATCCTTCAAAGCATAAGGCAACGGTCGCAGCCGCAGATTATACCGTTAACGACGGACAGGCAACTGTGAATGTTAAAGGCCTGCTTCTCGCCGCGCTGGTTGTCAAAGTAGACAACACTACGCTTGAAGAAGGCGAACACTATACTACTTCGTTTGACGATGACGGATACGCTGTAGTAACGCTCACGACAGCAGGTAAAACTGTTCTCGGAGATAACACATCTCTCAATGTTGCCGGCACGAAGATTGATCCGACAGCGGTAACCGCAAACGACATCATCGGCGGCATTAACGCCAGCACCGGTGCAGAGAGCGGTCTTGAGGTTATTAGACAGGTATTCCCGACACTCGGTTATACTCCTGGTCTTATCCTTGCCCCGGGCTGGTCTCATATCGCTACGGTCGGCGCTGCCATCCAGGCAAAGTGCGTTGAAATCAACGACAACTTCACTTGCGAATGCGTCCTTGATATTCCGACCACGACAGGAACAGCGACCAAGTACACCGATGTCAAGAACATCAAGGACACCTACGGTTACAATAGCAAGCACGCGATTCTCGCGTGGCCGAAGGTTCTGTATGGAACGAAGCAGATGTACTTCTCTGCTGCGCTCGCAGCGTTAATCGCTTACACGGATGCCAGCAATGACGACATCCCGAGTCGCTCACCTTCCAACAAACTTCTCGGCGTTACAGGCTCTGTACTTGCAGACGGTACCGAGGTTGTGCTTGACCAGCCGCAGGCAAATGTCCTCAACGGTGCAGGCGTGGTAACCGCGCTCAATTTCAACGGTTGGAGGTCATGGGGCGATAACACCGCATGCTATCCGGAGAATACCGATCCGAAGGACAGATGGATTAACTGCCGCAGAATGTTCTCCTGGCAGGCAAACTCCTTCATCCTCACTTATTTCAACAGGGTTGATGATCCTGCGAATTACAGACTCATCGAATCCATTGTTGACGAGGAGAACATCAGAGGCAACAGCCTCGTAGCCCAGGGCGCGGTAGCAGGCATGCGTATGGAGTACAACACTGATGAGAATCCGATTGAGAAAATCATCGAAGGCACCATGGTATTCCATCAGTACTTTGCGCCGTACTCCCCGGCACAGGTTATTGAAAACACACTTGAATTCAGCCCGGCAATGCTTGAGGCTGCACTCAGTGGCGAAAGCGAATAAGGAGGGATAGCAGATGAAGATTCCTGAGATTATCAACAACTGTAACTGCTATGACGGCCAGTCCAACAAACTGATCGGCGTTACAGGCGAGGTAACGCTCCCCGAGATTGAATTTCTTACTGAGACCTTAAGTGGCCTTGGCACCCTCGGAGAGATTGATGCTGTCGCAATCGGTCACACCTCCGCTCTTGAACAGGAGGTACCGTTCACTAACCTTTATAACGATATCTTCAAACTGATGAAGGTGAAGGACGGCGTGCATATCGTGCTCCGTCAGTCCCTTCAGGTCAAAGACAGTTCGACCGGCGCAACGCAGTTTGTGCCTATCAGAATCGTGATGAAGGGCTCGTTCAAGAAGTTTACTGTCGGTAACGCAAAGAAGGGCGGCCTCGGTGAGCCGTCTGTAACATTCGGCATTACTTATATTCTTATTGAAATCAATAAGAAAAACAAGTTTGAGCTGGATAAATACAACAATGTATTTAAAATTGACGGTCAGGATATGCTTGCCGACATCAAGAGCCAGATTTAACGAATAATTAAATGGAGGAAAGAACTATGGCAAAAGATGAACTTTTAACCAACGAAGACGATAACCTCGAAATCGTTGAAAGCACATCAGAGAAGCAGGATGAACCGGTTGAGGTAATCCTCAAATTCAAGAAGCCCTTCGTTTTTGAAGGCGTAACTTACAATGAAATTGATCTGTCTGCGTTGGAGAACATCACCGGCGAAGATATGATTCAGGTTAACAGAAGACTGACGGCCGACGGATGCGCACCGCTCCTTCAGGAAATGTCCTTGGAGTACGCGCAGATGATGGCCGCGCAGGTTACCGGTATGCCCATTGAATTATTCAAGGCGCTGCCGGCGAAGGCTTCAATGAAACTGAAGAACATTGTAACAAATTTTATCTACGGCGAGGAATAAGCCCCTCGTGGAACGACAAAGACATCCGCTATCTGGCGGTGTCATTATCAATCGCAGTTAAGACAGGCCTTGAGTATTTACTTCGAGACCTGTCTATTTTTGAGTTAATTGATTTAACGGAGGAGGTAAAAGAGGTCTATGGCAGGCTCAAGTAAAGAAATGAAACTTGCGATCAAGATAGCCGGTAAAGTCGATAGTTCTCTTGGAAAGAGCTTCTCATCGGTTAATTCAAAGATTGCAAAGATAGGCAGCCTTGCGTTAAAGGCAACCGGAATTGCCGCCGGAGCGGTGGCAGCCATCGGTGGAGCCGCGGTCAAGGTCGGCAAGGAATTTGAATCGTCAATGTCTCAAGTATATGCAACTATGGGCGTTGATAAGTCAAGCGCGGAAGGTCAGAAAACGATGGAAACGCTTGAAAAAGCGGCCAGAGATATGGGTAAGTCCACAGCCTTCTCTGCATCAGAAGCAGCCGAAGGTTTAAACTACCTTGCACTTGCTGGCTATTCTGCAGACGAAGCCGCAACCGCACTTCCTTACACCTTAAAACTTGCCGGAGCTGGCGCGATGGAACTCGGTGCTGCATCCGACATGGTAACCGATGCAATGGCTGCTCTGAATCTTGAAGCAAACGAGACCAACCTCTCAACATTCTCGGACCAGTTAGCGAAAACAGCAACGAAGACGAACACCAGCGTGTCGCAACTTGGTGAAGCCATCTTGACGGTGGGCGGTACCGCCGCAAACCTTGCAGGAGGCACATCAGAGCTGAACGCAGCGCTCGGTATTCTCGCGAATGTCGGTATCAAAGGCTCTGAAGGCGGTACCAAGCTGCGTAATATGATTACTTCATTGCAGTCGCCTACAGATAAAGCTGCAGGCGCTATGAAGGAACTCGGTCTTCAGGTTTATGATCAGCAAGGCAATATGCGCAGCCTTAACGACATATTCTCTGATATGAATACTGCGATGGCCGGAATGACTAACGCCGAGAAGGACAACCTCCTCTCTTCAATGTTCAATAAGAGAGACCTGGCTGCCGCTCGTGCGATGATGTCGGGTGCAGGCGAAGAATTTGCGAACTTGCAGGCAACAATTCAAGACTCGGCTGGAGCAACGGACCAGATGTACGCCACTCAGTTGGACAATCTCGAGGGCGATATATCCATATTCAAGTCTGCACTTTCTGACCTCGGAATCGGAATATATGAGAACATCGGCGGCGGAGTCCGGGATGCTGTACAACTCGGAACCGAATGCCTCGGCGATTTAAGTGCCGCATTTGAAGAAGGCGGCCTTGCCGGAATGGTCGGTGAGGTAGGCAATGTCCTATCCAAGATAATAGATTACATAATGGACCTCGCACCGGAAATCCTCGGCGCAGCAATGGACCTTATAACTAATCTGATAACAGGACTGACAAACTCGGCAGACAAAATCGGTGATGTCGCAGTAATGCTGTTCTCGCAGTTCATCCAGGGCTGGGGTACCGCGCTTCCCATGCTGTTGCAGTTGGCCGGGAACCTTGTTCTTGCGCTCGCAGATGCGCTCGTAGCAGAACTGCCGACAATCATTGATACCGTGATGAATACCATCAGTCAACTCGGAGATATAGCGCTTGAACTGCTTCCGCTTCTTTTGGATGCCGGAGTACAGCTGCTCATGGCGCTGGCTCAAGGTGTCGTTCAGGCGCTGCCTCAGTTGATACAGATTGCATCACAAATAATGGTTGGACTTTTCGCAGCAATCAACACATACCTTCCGCAACTGCTCCAGGCAGGCATACAGATTCTGATGGCATTGCTCCAGGGCTTGATTCAGGCGCTGCCGCAAATCATTCAGAGCGTTATGCAGGTAATCAATTACTTTGTAATGTGCGTGCTGCAGAACCTTCCGATTATTTTATCAGCAGGATTCCAGTTGCTCTGGGCGCTGGTCAACGGAATCATGAACAACCTGGACATGATTATCAACGCGGCAATCACTTTAATCGGCGAACTCATCGCCGGTCTTCTGCAGAATCTGCCGTTGCTGATCAGTTGCGCGATACAGCTCATCGTAGCCCTTGCTGCTGGATTAATTCAGGCGATACCGCAGTTAATCGCAGTGATACCGCAGATTATTATTGCTATCGTAAATGCATTTACGAGCACCGATTGGAGCGGAATTGGTAAGGACATAATCAACGGAATCAAAGACGGTCTGAACGCGATGAAGGACTCGCTCATAAATACCGCGAAGAACATCTGGAATTCCATCAAGAGCATCTTCTCCAAGAAGGTGGAAACCAATGTGTCGGTATCCGGAGGCGCGACACAGCACGCCGCCGGCGGTATTTTCAGTCAGGCAACCCTGTTGCCGTCTGTGAACGGTTCAAACCACATTGTTGGTGAGGCAGGACCGGAAGCCATCCTTCCGCTCCAGGCCTTATGGGATAACCTCTCGGCTACAATTACGCCGGGATTCACAACCATAAACGACAAACTCAATGTACTGGCGAATAAACTTCTGACAAACGGTTCGGCGAACAGCAGCAGCGACAACAACGCTACCGTAGGTGGAGCCCAGCCGCAGATTGTATTCTCGCCTCAGATTACCATCCAGGGTAACGCAAACAAAGAGGATGTTGAAGATGCGCTGACAATGAGCATGCAGAAATTTGAGGAAATGTATAACCGCATGATGAAGCAGAGACAGCGCGTAGCGTTTTAAGAAATGAGGGAAAGGATATGGCAACAAAAACCTATAAGACCGTCCAGGGCGATACATGGGATTTAATATCCTTTGCCCTCTACGGAACTGAAAAATATGTCGGGGAGTTAATGGAGAGCAATCCTTCACTTTTGGATTATTCCATCTTCCCGGCAGGAATCAGATTGACCGCGCCGGACATTGCGGTTGAAAGCGACGATGAAGACTTCCCGGAATGGAGGCAGGTTGAGTGAGTACTGCAAGAAAAGCCAGGGTAACGCTGACCAAGGTGAGCGGCAAAAGCACCAAAGATTACAGCGGCTATGTTAAGAGTTTTACATACACAGATGTATACGGAGATGCGAGCGACTCCTTCAGCGCGGAGTTTGACGACAAAGCGTTGAAGTACATGGGCGGTTGGATGCCTAAGAAGGGCAACAAGTTCACGGCATCGGTTCTTCTAAGCGATTGGCTGAAAGATGGAGAAAACAAGAAGATTAAATTCGGGAAATTTATTCTTGATGATTTTTCACTTTCAGGAAGACCGCTCTCCTGCACTATCTCTGCGGTGTCAATGCCGTCATCGAGTGCATTCAGCACGAAGCAGCGCACGAAGACATGGAAGAAGATAACCATCCAGCAGATAGCGAAGAAGATAGCCAAGAGATACAAGCTCGCCCTGGTCTACGATGCCGAAAAGGTAACCATAAAGAGCATTGAGCAAAAAGACGAGACGGACAGCTCGTTCCTTAATTCGCTCTGCAAGGATTATGGCATAGCCATGAAAATATTTAACAGCAAACTCGTCATTTACAGTGAGGCGAAGTACGAGAAAAAGAAGGCTGCCTTCAGCGTAAGTGAAAAAGAAATGCTCTCCTGGACTTACAACGATACCGTCGCCGGTACATACACCGGAGCGAAATACTCGTACCAGGATCCAAAGAGCAATAAAACAATAAAGGTGCAGGTCGGCAAGGGAAGCCGCTGGCTGACTGCTCAAGGCGAAGCAGGCAGCAAAGCAGATGCGCAGAAGAAGGCATACGCAGCGGTGAACAATTCAAACAAGGATATGACCACAATCAAGTTTGAGATTATGGCGAATCCAAAGATGATAGCGACCGCCTGCATCAAAATCACAGGACTGCAGAACATAAACGGTAAATATTTCGTAACGAAGGTTACTCACAATATCGGGACGAAATATACAATGTCCGTTGAAGCAAGGAAGGTGCAGCAGCGCCTCCCGAAGAAGAAGGGATAATATGGCAAAAGGCCCAGACATCAGAATAGGAACGGTATCAACCGTTGACTATGAGCACGGCATGGTATCCGTTAAATACGAAGAACTGAGCGGAGCAGTAACCGCGGAGATGCCGGTTCTCTCTTTTAACGACGAATACAAAATGCCGAACATTGACGACACTGTCCTCGTTCTTTACCTCTCAAATGGTTCCTCAATCGGAATTGTACTCGGGAAGATATGGAACGAAGGCAATCCACCGGTTAGCGCCGGGAAGGGCGTATACCGGAAACAAATAGCAGACGACGCGTTCATGGAGTACAAAGACGGAACGCTGAAAATAAAAGCACCTAAGGTGCTGATTGAAACAGATGAAGGTAACAATGAGTATTAGGAGGTGATAGCGTGGCAATCGGCAGCTGGGGAAAGAGTGTGGTATTCGAGATAAGCGACAAGAAGATAATGACTCCTTCAAGTTTTGAATACAGCAGCACGGCCAGATGGAATTCACACGAGATAATCGGACAGTCTCCGAAGGGTGAATTCGTCGGACCGGGCTCCGGCAAGGTGGTCATTGATATCATCCTTGATGCAACGCTCGGAGTGAAGCCTGCATCCGTTATCAAAACCTTAAGAAAGGCGAGAGACAACGGCACCGTAGAATACCTTAAAATCGGAAAAGCCAAGATTGGCAATTACAAATGGGCTATCACAGATATGAGCGAAAAGTGGGATGTCGTGTATGACGGCGGCGAGCTCGCCAGAGCGACTCTCAATATTACTTTCAGCGAATACAGATAGGAGGAATCACAATGGCTATAGCAATAAACGATGTGGTGGTTACCTCCGATACGGAAGAAACCCAGAGATTCATCGCAGAGGTAACAGCGACCATTCAGATGATAATAACAACCCCAGTCGGCAGTATTCCGTTGTTCCGCAACTTCGGAATTGATATGTCTATGCTCGGATACCCTCCGGCAGTTGCGAAGGAAATGCTCTCGCAGGAGTTGATTGAAAAAATAGAACTATTCGAGCCGAGAATCATCGTTGAAACCGTTGATATCATAACCAAGACAGACGGCGGCATTGATGTCAGAATATCAGTCATGAGGAAATACGATGTTGAGGTCGATGAAGACGAAGAAGACCTCACCACCGATGAGGACGACTTCTACTACGATGACGACGACTACGATGCAGACGAGGAGGAAGATACGGATGAGCAATCTTGATAATCTCCCGGATATTAATTTTATTGAGAATTTGACCGTAGAGGACCTGCGCAGTTCGTTAATTGCAGATTACGAGCAGCGCTTAAGCGAACTGAAGGGAAAAGAAACAAAACTTGCCCAGGCAAGCGAGCAGCGTCTCGTCTTATATGGCGTGGCGGCAATCCTCTATCAGATGTATCAATATATTAACCGCGGTGGCAGAAACAACCTTTTGAAATACGCATACGGCGACTATCTTGACAATCTCGCAGCCCTGAAAGGAATCACGAGGACCAGCGCAAAGCCGGCAAGCGTTATCGTGCGATTCGCGATGTCTGAAACGCGCAGCACGGCCGTTGGCATTCCTGCCGGAACGAGAGTCTCTCCGGACGGAGATGTGTTCTTCGAGGTACCGGAATACAGCGAAATACTCGCCGGCAGTTTATACGCCGATATCGAGTGCGTGTGCACTGATCCTGGAATAGAAGGAAACGGCTTTGAGGTCGGCGAGATTAACACGCTTGTGGATCCGGTTAACTACATTGCGACGGTATCAAATACCACCGTCAGCGAAGGCGGCGCAAACATTGAAGATGACGAAGCGTTCAGAGAGAGAATATTCCTCGCTCCTGCAGCATATAGCGTAGCCGGACCGGAAGCAGCGTATGTCTATTGGGCAAAAACCTATTCGCCGGCGATAACCGATGTAAATGCGGTTACCGAGGAAGGCTCTGCGGTAGTGCAAATTCGCTTTTTAATGGATGGGGCAATACCGAGCGCGGCTATGGTTCAAAACCTCGAGGAATACCTCGCAGACGAGAATATCAGACCGCTCACAGATATGGTTGAAGTGTCAGCGCCGACAGCCTCATCGTTTAACATTAATGTGTCTTATTGCATTAACAAGAGCGACAGAAACCGTGCAGCCACAATCCAGGCAGCCGTCGCAGATGCGGTTAACAACTATACGAAATGGCAAACCGAAAAAATCGGAAGGGACATCAATCCTTCCAAACTGACTGAACTGATGATGGCAGCAGGAGCCAAGAGAGTAGTGGTAACATCCCCGACATACACCGTCATTGACAATGAGCATGTCGCAGCCATCGGAACCACAAATACGGTTTATAACGGATTGGAAGATGATTAACGATGACAAAAATACAGGACATACAATTAAAAGAATTGCTGCCGAGCAATCTGACATCGGATGAGGTGGATGCGTTATCTTACGCAATAAAAAATGCCACCGCAAAGGTGTGCGCGGCAGCGGACAGAATAAGAGTAATCGCCCTTATTGATGAAGCACCGGAGGAAATCGTTGACTACCTGGCGGTAGAATTCAACTCCCCTTATTATGACCAGTCGCTTGATTTGAGTGTGAAGCGGAATGTTGTCAAAAACACACTTGCGCGGTACGCAAAAGTCGGAACGCCCGGAATAATAAAAGATTACCTTGCTTCAATGGGCGAAGAAGTTGAAATACTGGAGTGGCAGGATTACGGCGGCGAGCCGTACCACTTTTCTATTTATGTTACTATGCCGCATGATTCAGAGGTAACACCTGAACTCATAGCCGAGACGAAGGACAAGATAAGCAAACTCAAAAACCTTCGTTCAATAATGGATGAGCTGCAGCTGATAAAACAGATAGTAGACTCGCTGACGGTCGCCGAAGCCACCGCAAGCGCGTTGGTAGTAGAGCGACACATTGGAGAAACCGAGAACATTATGTTCCTGTTGGACAACTTCACATTCTTGGTTGACCGGAACGAGGCGTTCCTGGCATACGGTAACTCGCTCATAACATTTGATAAGGAGGAATAAAAATGCAATTTTGTACGCCTATCATAACCACCGCCGGAAAGGATGCCGGAATCAATGTAATCTTCGGACAGGGTACGCTTGAATTCAACCGTGTTGTAATCGGAAACGGCAGAATCGCACCGGCAGACATAGCGGCGGCTTCGGATGTTGCATCTGAGGTTATAGATGCCGAGTTGGTTGGATACGAATCGCAGGGCGACTCAATGCTCCTGCGTTTTACTTTTAATAACAAAGAATTGGAGGAAGGCTTCGATTGGACCGAGTACGGTGTGTTCGCCAAGTACACGCCGAACGATGGAACGGCCGCAAAAACGATACTGTATTGCTATGCATACGATACCACCGAATCGCCGGAGAGCGTTCCTGCTTTTACCGGCTCTACCTCGTATTATAAAGCGAAGTTTGACCTGGGCGTATCGGTGGGTAACGCGGAACTCGTAACGGTTGATCTCGGCGACTACACCGACTTCGTAGCAAAAGAAGAACTACAGGCACACGAAGCCAATACGAACAATCCACACGAAGTAACTAAGGCACAGGTTGGACTCAGCAATGTCGAGAATGTATCGGTGAACGATGCGCGTCCGACTTTCACAGAAGCCACCTCTCTTGTGAATATAGTGTCCGGCGAAACAGCAACGGGGTTATGGGGAAAGGTCAAGAAGGCCATATCAACTTTAATATCCCACCTGAGCGCTTCGAATCCTCATGGCATCACTCCCTCTAAGATTGGAGCAGCTGCATCTACTCACAATCATTCAGCGAGCGAAATTACGAGTGGAATATTGAGCGCAGCAAGAGGTGGAACCGGAGGAAATACCGGCGTTATTAATCAGAACTATGCCGGCATAGGGACTCTGGTTAATGCGGGAAAATACAGAAGCGTTAGAACAATTAACTTGCCTGCAGGCACTTGGGTTGTCAATCTGATACTTAATGTAGAAAACTATACGGATTATGGATGCGATGCTGAAATATATTTAACGGATACAGCCTATACAGGAACGAATATAGACGGTATTGCATTTAACCAAGGTTTGGTATCAAGAGTTCATACTGACAGTGACAACACAGGCGAAACGGCTTCCGTAACGATGATTGTTGTATCCACTGGGAACAACTTGTATTGTACGGTGCATCCGACTCGAAAAACGACCTGGAGTTGCTATTGGCGTGCGGTAAGAATAATATAAGGAGGGCATCAGAATGAAAACTATAAACCCACTCCTTACAAGAGAGCTGGTAACACTCGGGTACCAGGGTGAGAACGAATACAAACGCGTTGTCTTTGACATATCGGACTGGATCCGGACAGAAGGAGCCGGAGGCGATGTCCTTCTTTTCTTTAAACGCCCGGAAGAAACCGTTCCGTACCCTTGTGATGTTGAGGTTGACGGCGACAAAGTATACTGGGTTATCACCGCGGCAGAACTCAACATTGCCGGCATCGGCGAAGCCGAACTGCAGTACCGCAAAGACGGCACCATTGTCAAGTCAAAGGCAATCGCCTTCAGGATAAAAAAATCACTGACGGATGTAGAGGATGTTCAGGGTACATGGGTTGAAAAGGTCCTCAAGGTCTATGATGATATTTTTAACACCGGCGAAGAAGGCCAGCAACTCAGTAAAGGCGCAGAAGGCGTTGAGTGGACGGATCCGCAGGGTTTGAGAAAACGCAGCATAGATGACGGTGCAACCTTAATTCTCGAAAATAACGCAGAATATCGCGGCGCTGACATCGCTTCGTTAGAGGTGCAGTACCCCGACGGCGATTTTGAGTGCTGGATGCGGTTTAATACTGCCTCGGAAGGCGACATCAACATAGCATTCCCCGAAGGCACCGCGTACATCGGAGAGCAGCCGGAATACGGTAACAACGAGACCTGGGAAATCTCCATCAAGGACGGCGTGGCCGTCGCTTTGGAGGTGGGGTGATCGTATGAACCGCCGAAGACTGCTGCTGATGATAGCAGCCGCCCTGCAGGGCGTAAAAGTTATGGTTGATAAGGACAAGCGATTCCTTGCATATAACAACAAAATTTTATCTTATAAAAATAAGAAGGAGGACAATAATGGAACTTAAACACTTGGACCAGTTAACACCGGTTGAGACCATTGCCGACGACGATGTTGTAGTCGGCATTTTTAATTCAGACATTAATGTTGCCAAGGTTGAAGACATCGCCGAAGCGTCAGGCAACATTCTAATTGCCGGCAACAAGGTCGCAACACCGGAAAGCGTGGCACAGGCAATCGTCAATGCGGAGGATGCTCGGCAATACGGCGTATGTATCAATCACGCAACCGGAAGCCCGACATTAGAAAGAATCGGCGCTGCCGTCGGTCTGAAAGCGGAGGTGGCAACCGGAGACAGTACTCCTGTTAACGATTTTGATTACATTTACCCGTACAGCGAAATGCGTAAATGCACTCTCGCGGACGACGGAACGGTAACAGCATACGAAGGAGAGCCGACATACAAAGAAGACGGCTCCATCGGCCAGGTAATGGTTGAAATCCCGAAGTTTTATATTCGCCGTTTCGTAGATGTCGCCACGAACAAAGAATACATCTACATCTGCAAGAAAAAACTCGAAGGCTATGTGCTTCCCGAGTGCTTCAAGGACAGAGACGGCAACGAGAACGACTATGTCTACATCGCTGCATATATGGCCTACGATGACAACGACGAGGAAAACCCGAGAGCGTGGAGCATCGCTGACAAGAAGCTCGCTGATTTACCGTCATATAAACACGCCGATTATTATGAAACCATCGGCAATCGCGCAGGTCATAATGAAGACGAGGAAAGCGAAGACTTATATCTCCATCCGTGGCACAACCTCGATGTGCATGAAATGTGTATGCTTCAGATGCTCTTCATGGTTGAATTCGCAACCACAGATTCGGAGAGTATCTTCGGTGGCATGTATGACGATTACGGCGCAGATGCCAGGTCAATTGATGCAACTTCAGTATCACAAAGTACAAACACCTTGACAAGCGTTGAAAGCCTCAGCGAGGAAGACGATATCAAACAAGGTGACTTGGTGGAAATTGCCTTGGCGTTGGATTATGATATCACCCCCGAGGAAGGAGCCGTTCGCGAAGAATACGAAGAAGAAGGCGTAACACATTTCTGGTGGACCATAAGAAGAAAGGTTGTGTCTGTCGTTGATACCGAGGACACCAGAACTATCACATTTGACGGTGTACCGGTTGCTCTTGATGCAGATAGCACGGTAGCCCTTCTTGGATACTTCACCGGATGCACAAACGAGATAAAAGCCTCCTCCGGCAACCTCTGGGCAGATGAAGACGAGCTGCATAATGTACCTTTTGTATGGCGCGGTCTTGAAAATTTCTTCTCCTGCGTTTATACTTGGGTTAGTGGTATTCTTATATCCAAATACGCAGATGGAGGTACATATCGTGTAACATCAGATTTGAATTTATATGGTAATGCGAGTGCAATACTTGATTATGCAGATTCAGGGCAGAAGCCGCACGCAACGGATTATACAGCGGAGATGACCTTTGATAAGGACAATCCGTTACTGATGGTTCCGGTAAAGGGTGGCGCAACAGAAGCAGATGGCTATTGTGATAAATTCACTTTGGCCACATCAACAACCGCTGTAAAGGCTTACCGCTTCGGAGGTACGGCTGTTAGTCAGGGCGGCTTGTTTGCCGCTTATGCTATTACTTCTAATGCTTATAACGCTCGGTGTCGGCTCGCTTACCACCATTACTAAGGGGGACTGGGGGACGAAGTCCCCCAGCGGTTTATATTTTTGAAAATCGGTATATAGGGAGTAATCGTGCGACACTGGCGTTAGTCAGGGCGGCTTGTTTGCCGCTTATGCTAATAATACTACTAATAATGCTAATAACGCTCGGTGTCGGCTATCTTGTTCGATTTAATCTGTTTTCATAATGCACGGTTGCTTCCATACCACTCGGTACAAAATTGATCCGAATAATGGCAAAGGTCAGTAGCGGCGTCGAAAGCCTTTGAGGAGAACAAGCGAATTGAAAACAGTAAAGAACATCTACCATTATGTGTATGACTTAGGCAATCTTAAAATGGCAATTGAGAACGCTGCCAACGATAAGAAGGACCGCGCCGATGTGCAGCGCGTGCTTTCCGATGTTGACGGCTATGCTAAAGTATTGCAAAATTTACTGATGAACCGAAAATATAAACCCGGACCGTACAACGAATTCATCATCAACAAGAACAAGCCGCAGAAGGACAGAGTGGTAAGCAAGCCGTCCTTCATTGACTTGGTCATTCAGCATGCGGTCGTCCAGGTGCTGATGCCTATTTTTACAAAGGGCATGTACCGTTACTCCTGCGGATCCATCCCGGGACGAGGCAACCTCTATGCCAAGAAGACCGTTGAAAAGTGGCTGCGGAAAGACAAGAAGAACACAAAGTACTGTCTTAAGATGGATATTGAAAAATTCTATCCTTCCGTAAACCTGGGGATGATGAAGAATGTCCTGAGAAAGCACATAGCAGATTATAACATGCTGTGGCTCTTGGATACTTTGATTGACATCAAGGACAGAGGGCTGGCTCTCGGACATTACACATCGCCTTGGTTCGCAAATCTGTTATTACAGGATTTAGACCACGCCATCAAGGAGAAGTTCGGCGCGAAGTATTATATCCGCTACATGGATGATATGATTATCTTCGGACCGAACAAAAAGAAACTGCACAAAATACGCCAGGCAATCAGCGAGTTCTTAAAGCCGTATGGTTTACGCCTTAAGAACAACTGGCAGGTATTCAAGTACGGTGTGAAGGTAAAAACACGCAAAGGCGGCGAACGCATCTCAAGGGTTCTTGACTTTTGCGGCTATCGTTTTTATCGCACTCACACTCTGCTTCGCAAAACGATTGCCAAACGCTTCAGAAGGCAACTGAACCGCATAGCAAAACGCCTGCCGAAAAAGCCTACCTTGTACCAGAGCCGACGCGTTATGTCGTATCTGAGCTGGACCAAGCACGGCAACTGCTATAATTATTATCAAGTGAACCTGCAGAGCAGGATAAATATTAACATCTTGAAAGGAGTGATACGAGATGAAAGTAAGAGGCGGCACAAGGCCCGAGCCGTACCGTTGTGTGCGCAGTGAGGACCGGATGGTGGTAACCTTCACAGAGAATGTAAAGGAAATCACAAATGAGATTCTCGATGCAATCAGCGAGGAGGATGCAGAACTCGGAAAGGAATACGAGTACGACAGGTATCAGATGACTGTTCCGTACCGTGAAAACCTTGAATCAGATGTTGCGGCAAACTTCCCGAAATGGATTGCACTCGCAAAGCAACAGGAATACGACGAGAAGGCAGCGGATGTCAGAGCAAAGCGTAACGCTCTCCTTGCAGAGACCGACAGCGCCTTCTGCATTGACCGAATTCTTCCGGAAAACATTTCTACTACTGCTTTTACAAATAAGCTGAAAGAGCTCGCCCAGAGCGATATAGCAAAGTACAGGCAGGCGTTAAGGGATATTCCTGAACAGGAAGGATTCCCTTATAAAGTAAAGTGGCCTACAAAACCACAATAAGATTAACCGTGTTCACAAGGATGCGGTTATTTTTTATGTCCGGAGGTACCGAAAAATGACTAATGAAGAAATTGCTCTCAAACTCACAGACCATGAGCATGAGATAAAAAGCCTCAAACACCGAATCGACGAGCAGGAAGAAAAAGGCAACGCCTTAAATGAACTCGCCATATCGGTCAAGGTGCTCGCTGTAAACATGGAAAACATGAGCAAGGAGCAAATCAAACAGGGCGAACGCCTTGAACGCTTGGAACGCGAGCCTGCAGACGACCAGAGGTATTATAAGAGAACCGTCGTCAGCTGCATCATTACCGGTGTGATCAGTGCCGTGGTCGGTGGCGTTATGGCCTTCATCCTTCAGGGAGGATTATCTTAAATGGAAAGATATATTTTTATTACAGTGCTGCTCCTGGCGGCGCTTATTTTATGCGTACAAATCATAACCGAAATCATCAAGGCTCTCGTCCAGGATAAGACGAAATACAATATCATCGTTTTTATTGTTTCGCTCGTCCTGACAGTTGCGACCGTTATCGCGGCCAGCGAGATTGTACCCTTCGGACTAACCTGGTACATCGTCGCTGCGGCGATTGCCGGCTCGTTCTTCGTGGCCTACGGAGCGATGTTCGGTTACGATAAATTATTCAAAAGAGTGTTCGCTGCACTCAAAGAAGCAATCGACAGTTACAAGAAAATGAAGGAGGATTCCGAAGATGAGAAAATTGTCAAGTAAGATTTTATGCATCCTTTTATGCGTGGCGTTCTTATTTGCCGGTTGCGCATCAGCGCCGCATGCAGAACCAACCACCAGTAACGAACCTACAACCGAAACTACCACCGAAGCGCCAACGCAGACCTATGCAGAGAGCGTTGAAGCCGGAGAGGAAATTGAGGTAACCGTATCGGATGAAGTCATCAACTTTGTTGAAGACACCGACGAGAAGGTGGAACAGGGCGAGGACATCGCCACCGATGAAACGATTCCTGCAGATGAAGCAGACGAGGAGAGCGTTGCCGATGAAGGCGCGCTGGAACCTGATGCCTCGGTAGACCAGGAGAACATCTCATACGACGGCACGAATACCGGCAAGGGCTCCGCGCTTCTTTCCGGCGCTCCGGGTTTAACTTATTACTCACAGGCTGACAGCCGCTGGGGCAGCGTTTTATACACCTCGCATAATGACAGGTCGCAAACAATAAAATCAAGCGGCTGTGGTCCCACATCAGCCGCTATGGTCATTTCAGCATCAAAAGGTATTATCACACCGCCGACCGTAGCGCGACTATTCGTTGACAATGGATACCGTACCAGGAACAACGGCACCGCCTGGGCGGCGTGGTCCTTCGTTGCCGACTACTTTGACTTTGATTTTTACAAAAGCACATCGTCTTACAGCACTATGATATCCTACCTCAAGACGGATAAGAACAAAGACGGCGTGTCAGATTACTTCGTAGTCGCTTCCTGCGGCTATGGTTTATTCACCACCGGAGGCCACTACATCGCTCTCATGGGCGACGAAGGCGGCACTATCAAGGTATACGATCCGTACCTTTACTATGGCAAGTTTACAACATCAAGCAGAAAAGCAGCCGGAGTAAAGGTCAGCGGAACCACAGCCTATGTATCAGAATCGAGCTTTCAGAAGTATGCGAATACGAAGAACTTCTGGATATACAGCAACGACAGTGGTACCGCCGCAAAGAAAGAGGAGACCACCACTAAGAAAGATGACTCCAAGGCTGAAAGCACCACCAAGAGTATGTATGTCACCGCTTCAGCTCTGAATGTGCGGAAAGGCCCCGGAACGAATTATTCAATCCTTGACTGTCTGAAGAACGGCACAAAGGTAACCGTTTATGAAACAAAAAGCGGATGGAGCCGTATCGGAACAGGAAAATGGGTAAGCTCAAAATACCTTTCAACGAAGAAACCAACAACGAGCTCTTCGTCTTCAGTAACGGTCGCATACATCTATGTGCCTGCAACCGGGCGATATGCATACTGCAAGTATTCGGCAATTGAGAAGTACAACGGTTATTACAGATTGAAGAACTACACCACGCTGTACTCAAAATCAAACCTCACAGGCACAAAATATAACTACCTTGCCAAGACAAAGGTAGTTATAAAGAAAATCTTATAGCCGGTTCACCCTGTATCGCAGGGTTCCTCCATGGCACGCACGCTCTCCTAACTCGGGGCGTGCGTGTTTTTTTTTATTGGGGAGCAGGCAAGGGAGCAATCAGACGGTTAAAAAGAAAACCGCAAAACATACCGAAAAGACAAGTCAAAAGCTGTAAATATGCCGCTTTCAAGCCGTTTGCGGTGCGTTTACAAACAAAAGGACACGGTTTGAAAACCGTGTCCTATGGTCGAGGTGACAGGACTTGAACCTGCGGCATCCTGCTCCCAAAGCAGGCACTCTAGCCAAACTGAGTTACACCTCGGTATATTTGATTATATTATTATATGTATGCTGAAAAAACGGCTGAATGTTCCGTCAGCGACACTGTTTAACGCGTAAATATTTTACAATAATATATATGTTTTGTCAAGAAAAATATTTGCTTTTACAGTGCGATGTGCTATAATATCGTTATCACCAAAAAAGGAGCAGTATTATGAATTGGACTTTTAATCTGCCGGTACGGTTGGAATTCGGTAACGGCAAGCGGAAAGCGTTAAAGAGCTATATTGACGCGATCGGCGGCACCAAGGGCGTATTGGTGTGCGACGGTATTTTTAAGGATAACGGCGTAGCAGACGAGTTTATTGCTATGAGCGAGGGAACGCTGGCTGCTGTGTTCAGTGATATTCGTCCGAATCCGACAACGGATAACGTCAACGCGTGCGTGGCTGTTATGCGTGAGATCGGAGCGGATTTTGCGGTAGCGCTCGGCGGCGGTTCCTCCATGGATTGCTGTAAGGCAGCCTCCGCTATTGCAAAGGGCGAAGGAACGATCGAGCCGTATCACCTTGGCGAAAAGGCAATTAATGCAGCGGAAGCGATTCCGATGATCGCCTTATCTACCACCTCCGGTACGGCGTCAGAAATTACGAATATCGCCGTGTTAACAAATGTTCACATCGGTTTGAAGCAGCCGATGAACGATTTTTCCATGTATGCTAAAATAGCGATCATTGATCCGGAGCTGACGCTGTCGGTTCCGCCGAGAGTCACGGCTTCTACCGGTCTGGATGTACTGTCTCACGCCGTGGAGGGCTACTGGGCGCTTGGCAATCAGCCGGTTTGCTCTGCCTGTGCGCTACACGCTGCCAAGCTGGTTTTTGAATGGCTGGAAAAGGCGTATCAGGAGCCGTCGAATCTGGAAGCAAGAGAAAAAATGAGCGAAGCCAGCATCGTTGCCGGCGTTGCCTTCAGTCATCCGCGTACTACCGGTTCACACGCGTGCTCTTTCCCATTGACGAATATCTATCACGTGCCTCACGGCGAAGCGTGTGCGTTTACGCTGGACTATTTTATGCGCTTTAATGCTGACAGAGAAGGCAAAAACGGCAGAATTGACGCGCTGGCACAGTACTGCGGCTTTGCCGACGCTTATGCTATGGCGGATGAAATTCTGGCTTTGAAAAAGCGGATGGGTATGCGGACAACGTTAGCGGAGATCGGCTGTACCACGGACGAGCAGATTCAGGAGCTGACCGACATCAGCATGGCGGCGGCGCTGATCAAAAACAATCCTTATCCGTTAACAGCACAGGATATTCATGATATGTTTGTTGCGTTGAAATAAGTGAGACGAGCTGGAGCAGGGTATTATTGGTACCCTGCTTTTTTCTGTTGTGCGGCTGACTTCGTGCAGTATGCCGTTACCGCACATAAGCTCTTGACATTTGCAGTAGAAATGGTATAATACTACACAAGAAAGCCTACTAAACATATAGGAATTATGTACAACGGAGAGACGGCAGTGAATGACAGGATTGATATACAAAGATTTTTAGACAGGCTGGACAGCTGCTTTGACAGAAATGATATGCGTGCTGCCCGTGAATGCCTGACATTTTGGGAAGGTGAAGCACGGCGGCTGGGCGATGACCGCGGTTTGCTGACGGTGCTGAACGAAGCCGTTGGCTTTTATCGGCGTACCCAAAAGAAGGGAAAAGCGCTGCGCGCCATGGAGGAGAGCCTGGCGCTGACGGAAGCGTTAGGCGTCGGTGATACCCCGTCCGGTGCGACGGTGTATATCAACGCCGCCACGACCCTTGCGTTTTTCGGGAGGGAAGAAGAGGGGCTTTCCCTTTATGATAAAGCCGCGGCTTGCTATCGCTCGGCCGGCAGAACCGATACTTATGAATACGCCGCTCTGCTGAATAATAAGGCCGGTACGCTGAATGCTTTGAAGCGTTATGATGAGGCAGAAGCGTGTTGGCAGGAGGCGGTTGCCATATTGAAAGCGGAGGGACGCCACGACGGAGAAATCGCCATTTCGCTGGTAATGCTGGCGCACCTGACCTTTGACCGCGACGATACTGCCTACGATGCCGTGGAAGCGCTGCTGGATGAGGCGTGGGAATACATTAACTCAGACCGGCAGGTGAGGGACGGCAATTATGCTTATGTGCTGCGCAAATGTGCGCCTTCGTTTGATTATTTTCAGCGGCCGATAGAGGCGCAGGCATTGCGTGAAGTGGCACAGGAAATCTATGAAAGTAACAGGCGGTAACAGCTATGAATTATGATTTTGACACCGTTTATGACAGAAGGAATACAAACTCGGTGAAATATAAAAAGCACCCACGGTATCCGAGTCGTTCGGATTTGATACCTCTTTGGGTGGCGGATATGGATTTTAAGACAGCTCCTGAAATCCTTCAAGCAATAGAAAGCGTTGTGGCGCACGGTATTTTTGGATATACAGAGCCGGATGACGCCTATTTTCGCTCGATCATGCTATGGTATAAAAAGCGTTTTGGCGTCAACCTTGAGCAGGAATGGCTGGTACCGTGTGACAGCGTAATGTCCGGCATCGCAACAGCCATCAGGGCTTTTACAAAGAAAAAGGATGCGGTTTTGATTTTTCAGCCCGTTTATTATCCGTTCTCCAACGTGATCGTGCAGAATGAGCGGCGCGTGATCGTTAGTGAGCTGGCGTCGGACGGAATAAAATATACCATCGATTTTAACGATTTTGAAAGCAAAATTATCCGGCACCGTGTGAAAGCGCTGCTCTTCTGTTCGCCGCATAATCCTGTTGGCAGAGTTTGGGATGAGGAGGAATTAATTCACGTTGCTGATATATGTGCCAAGCACGGCGTGATGATTATTTCGGATGAAATTCATGCTGATTTAGTGTTTAAAAGACATGTTCCTTTCACCGCTGTTGCAGGAAACGCTTCTGTCAACATTGTGATACTGACCTCCTTTACGAAAACCTTTAATCTTGCGGGGATTCAGGGTGCGCATTTCATTATTCCTGATCCGGAGCTACGCGCTGAACTTAAAAAAGTGCTTTGCGCACAATTTTCAGGCGGATTGAATACGGTCTCTGTTGCTGCCGCTACCGCTGCGTATCAGCATGGCGAGGAATGGCTGACGGCGCTTTTAGCTTATCTTAAGGAGAATATTTATTACGTTGTCAACAGCTTTCAGAACACAAAGATAAAAGCGTTCCTTCCGGAGGGCACGTATCTGATGTGGCTGGATTGCCGTGCGTTGGGGCTAAGCGATGATGAGCTGGAAGCATTTTTTGTGGAGGACTGCGGCGTGTGGCTCAATAGCGGTTGCATCTTCGGCAATGGCGGCAGCGGTTTTATGAGAATGAATATTGCCTGTCCGAGAGCGACGCTCGAAAAAGCGGTTGATCGCATATTGAGGAAAATAGAATGAAGCTTGCTATGGCACAGATGCGCATAAGTCGCGATTATGATGAAAACTTCCGTCAATCCTTGCGCTTCATAAAAAACGCAAGGGGGTGTGATCTCTTGTTTTTTCCAGAGGTTCAGCTCAGTCCGTTTTTTGCACAATACAAAAAACGCGATTTACCGTATGACATTCATGCGTATATTACGGATATCAATGATGACCTGATTGGTGATTTCAGGCGTGCGGCACAGGAAAATCAACTTTTTATCTCACCGAATTTTTACGTGAACGACGGTGGTAAACAATATGATATGTCGTTGATGATAGACAGCGTCGGTGAAATAATCGGGAAATCCGCCATGGTGAACATTGCTGATCATCCCTGCTTTTACGAGAAGGAGTATTATGAGCCGTCAAAGGAAGGATATCAGGTTTACGAGACGCCATTCGGTAAGGTGGGAATTGTGATATGTTATGACCGTCATTTTCCGGAAAGCGTAAGGAGCTGCGCTGCGCAAAAGGCTGAGCTTGTGATTATCCCGACAGCGAATACGCTGGAGGAGGATATGTTGTATTTTGAAAAGGAAATACAATCGTTGGCACGGGACAGCGGTGTCGCGATAGCTATGTGTAACCGGACGGGTACGGAGGACAAAATGCACTTTGCAGGTCAGTCGGTGATCGTTTCCGCCGGCGGAGAAACACTATTTAAGGCTGATGAAAAAGAACAGTTGATTATTTTTGATTTAGAATTATAGGAGTAAAGGTATGGCAAAACGGGAATACGGTGATGAATTTGGATTTCAGACAAGGGCGGTACACACCGGCAATGATGTGGACGGTGAAACCGGCGCCATTAAGCGGCCGATTACGATGGCAAACAGCTATGAGTTGCCTTATGATCCCACAGATCTGAATTGGTCAAGCGCTGCTAAAAACCTGTATACGCGTAACGGCGGATCTAATCAGAAGTACCTGCAGGAAAAGCTGGCTTCTTTGGAAGGCGGCGAGGACTGTGTGGTGCTGGCGAGCGGTGTTGCCGCACTGTCCGGCTTGTTTTTCGCCCTGCTGAAAAGCGGCGATCACGTGGTTTTTTCTTCCGTGACCTATATCGCAGTTTACCGTCTGTTGAACGAGCTGTTCAATCATAAATTTAATGTGGAGACGACGATCGTGGACACGACGGATTTAGAGGCAGTGAAAAAAGCTATACGCCCCGATACCAAGCTGGTGCATATTGAAACACCGGGCAATCCGACGATCGGTATTACAGATATCAAAGCCCTGGCAAAGCTGGCGCACGAAAACGGCGCGCTGCTATCGGTCGATAATACGTTCGCTTCGCCGTATAATCAACGGCCGATCGAGCTTGGTGCTGACTTTACCGTTGAAAGCCTGACAAAGTATATCAACGGCCACGGTGACGCGATGGGCGGCGCTATCATCGGAAGAAAAGAGGTTCTTGATATTGTCCGTGCGCAGTCGCAGGTCAACCTTGGCGCTACGATTAGTCCGTTTAATGCTTGGCTGATCATGCGCGGCTGTGTAACGCTGCCGCTACGGATGAAGGCGCATAATGAAAATGCCTTGGCGGTGGCAAAGTGGCTGGAGGCACAGCCCTGTGTCAGCTTTGTGGCATATCCGGGATTGGAGAGTAACAAGGGCCACGCCATAGCAAAACAGCAAATGACCGGCGGCTTTGGCGGTGTGCTGTCCTTTGGACTGAAAGCAGACCACGATAAGCATAACGAGTTTGTCAGCTACCTGCGTGTGATCACCTCCGCGGTTTCGCTTGGACATGATGAAAGCCTGATCGTGTTCTTGGGCGAAAACGACGAACGGCAATACCTGTATCCCGAAGCGTTTCATAACGGTTTTTTCCGCTTCAGTGTCGGCATCGAGGACAAAGAGGATATTATTGCCGATCTTGACCAGGCTTTCCGCAAGGCCGGATTGCTGTGAGTCGATGACGCGGCTGTAAAGATGGAGTAGCTACATGAACAGTAAAGCAAGGTCGGTATCACTGAGCGGCTTGTTTGCGGCGCTCATTGCTGTCGGTGCTTTTATACAGATCAAAATACCGCTGCCGCTGTACGAAATGCATTTTACGCTGCAATGGTTTTTTGTGGTGTGTGCCGCGCTGCTGCTTGGCACAAGGGGCGCCGTGCTCAGTGTGGGCGTTTATCTTTTGATCGGGCTGGCAGGTGTGCCGGTTTTTGCCGCCGGCGGCGGTCCGGCTTATGTATTGCGGCCGGGGTTTGGCTTTTTGTTGGGCTTTTTGTTTGCGGCGCCCGTCATAAGCGGCATCGCAAAAGCAGTCGATTCGTTCGTCCGTAAGCTGTTGGCCGCAGTGATTGGTATGGTAGTTTATTATACCGTCGGTGCTGCTTATTTTTATCTGATGAAAAACCTGTATGCCGGTGAAGCGGTAGCGTGGAAGGTCGTGATCGTGGAGTATTGCCTGATCACGGTTTTGCCGGACCTGCTGCTCTGTCTGCTCGCTGCCTTGCTCAGCAATCGGCTGCAGCCGAGGCTTAACCGTATTCTGAACGGAGGAAAATGATGGCCTATTTCCCGATGTACATCGATATTGCCGATCAAGATTGCCTGATCGTCGGCGGCGGCACGATAGCATACAGAAAAGCATTGGTGCTGCTGGATTTCGGTGCGAAGGTCAGTGTCGTGGCAACAGTTGTTAGTGACGAACTGAAGCGGTTGCCTGTTGCTGTTTTTGAGCAGGCTTTTGAGCTGGAGCAGCTCAACGGCAAAGAGCTGGTAGTCTGTGCAACGGATAATTCTGCACTGAACCTTGCAATCAGTGCCCATTGTAAAGAAAACAGAATTCCCGTGAATGTGGTGGATCAGGCGGCAGCGAGCAGCTTTATTTTCCCGTCTTACGTTAAGGAAAACGACCTCGTAGCCGCGATTTCGAGTGGGGGAAAGAGTCCGCTGTTAACACAGATATTAAAGAAAAGCGTGAGCGAACAGTTAACACCGTTTTTAGGTGAGCTGAATGAGTATCTGGGTTCTTGCCGTGCCACCGTGCAAAGCAATACGGATAGCGAGGCGCAGCGGAAGCATATCTATCAAAGCCTGTATGAGCTGGCAATCAGCCAAAACAGACTGCCGTCGCAGGACGAGCTGGCGGAGATAATCAGTCATGAACTATAAAGTGGGAACAAGGGGTTCTGCATTAGCGCTTGTGCAGACAAAATTGGTGACAGACAGACTGCAGTCAGCCTATCCCGAGGATACGTTTGAAACCGTTATTCTTCAAACGACAGGCGATAGGAACCAACAGCAGTCGATTGAACTTTTGGGCGGCAAGGGCGTGTTTACCGATACGCTGGAGGCGGCAATTTTAAGCGGCGCTATCGATTTTGCCGTCCATTCTATGAAGGATATGCCGGCCGCGCTGCCGAAGGGCTTGACCTTTGCAAAAGCGTGGGAGCGCGAGGACGCAAGAGACGTGCTGATCTTACGGGACCACCGCAGCCTTGTTGCGCTGCCTGAGGGCGCTGTGATCGCCAGCTGCAGCCAACGCCGCACTTTACAGCTGAACGCCTTGCGGCCGGATCTCCGGATTACAGCGATCAGAGGTAATATCGATACACGGCTCCGCAGGTTAGCGGAGGGCAGCTGCAACGGCGTACCGATCGACGGTATTATCCTCGCTGCTGCCGGTATCAAACGGCTCGGCAGAGACGGGGAGATCACGCAATATTTTAGCGTTGATGAGATGATACCGTCGCCGGGACAGGGCACGTTGGCGATTGAACTGAGAAGCGATAACAAGGCGCTTTTACGCAAGCTGAATGTGTTTTGCGATCCGACAAACGTGCTTTGCACGGCGCTGGAAAGAGACTTTTTGGCGCAAATTGGCGCCAGCTGTCATGAGCCTGTCGGCGCGTATGCCGTGCAGGAGAACGGTGCAGTCACCTTTCGGGCAATCTACGGGACAGAGGACGGAAGGCTGGCGAGAATACGCTTCACGGAAAGCAAGCCGGAGAATATAGTCCCGAAAGCAGTAAAGGAAATCAAGAGGCAGTTAGATGGGTAAGGTATACTTAGTCGGCGCCGGAACAGGCGACGTCGGTCTGATCACGGCGCACGGGAAGGCGCTGGTGGAAAAGGCGGACTGTATCTTATATGACCGGCTGATCGGCAGTGAGCTGCTGCAGCTGGCCGACGCGCGCTGCGAAAAGATATATGTTGGCAAAGCGCAGCATCATCACACGGTGCCGCAGGCAGAGATACAACGCTTGCTGCTCGAAAAAGCACAGCAGTATGAAACGGTGGTGCGGCTCAAGGGCGGCGATCCTTATGTGTTTGGCAGAGGGGCGGAGGAAGCGCTGTTTTTGCAGGAGCACGGCGTGGATACGGAGGTAGTGTCAGGCGTCAGCTCCGTGACGGCGGCGCTGGCTTACGCCGGCATTCCTGCTACAAAACGCGGTGTGGCGACAGGCTTTCGTGCAGTGACAGCGCACACTAAGGAGGACCTCCTGAACAATATTGACTTTTCTACGATGCTGAACGAAAAGGAAACGCTGGTGTTTTTGATGGGCTTGCGGCACTTAGACGAAATTGCCCAGGCCTTAATGAAGGCAGGCAGACGCGAGGAAACGCCGGTCGCTGTCATTGCCAACGCCACCACGCCGCGGCAGAAAAAATGCGTCGGCACACTGGAAAGCATTGCCGCGCTGGTCAAAGCGCAAGGACTGACTTCACCGGCGATCATTGTTGTCGGGGATGTCGTTCGCTACCACAGCTGTCTTTCGTTCTATGAAAAGAAAAGACTGTTCGGCAAAAAATATTTGCTGCCCTATATCGAAGGTATTACCTATTCCTTCCGTCACGGCCTGCAGCCGGTAAAGCAAAGTGAGCTGCAAACCGGCTTAACCGCGCTGGGTGCAGCGGCGGTGCCGTATCAGGTAGGAAAAATCAACCGAATTTCCTTTGATACCGGCATCATCGAGGCGGGGCAATGGCTTGTGTTCACGAGCAAAAACGCCGTATATTCCGTGATGAGTCAGCTGGGAGACCTTCGGAAAATAGCCGGCTGTAGGATCGCTGCCGTCGGCAGGAAAACCGCCGCGGTGTTAGCCGACTTCGGCATTGCTGCCGACAGGATCGCTGAAAAGGGGACGGTCTCTGATTTGGCAAAGCAGCTGACGGGAGAACAAAACCTTATCTGCTTTACGGAAAAAAACAGCCCGGGCATACCGGACGGTCGGCAGGTCGTATGCTATGAAAATGCAGCAGTGGCAACGCCTTTTCCGGAGGAGGCAAAGGATTGTGACGGCGTTCTTTTTACCTGTGCGTCGAGTGTCAGAAGAACGTGGGTGGCAGCAGACGGCATATTGCCTGAAAAAATATATTCAATCGGGCCCTCCTGCAGTAAGGAGCTGCAGCAGCACGGCATAACAGCTTTTGCCGAAGCAAAGGAACCGAGCTATGAACAGCTGATTGCGCTATTATAAGCAAGAGGATGTCTCACATCAGTGAGGCATCCTCTTTTCAATGAAGCAGATAATTGGCGCAGATCGCCAAAGCACCGATTAAAATAACGGCAGAAAAGATGGCGGCAATGATCGTTTCCTTTTTCATAGATTCGCCACCTCGATCAGCCCTAAAAACAGCTCGTCGTCCAGCTGAACTTCGCCCATCGGATATTTTCGGTGCAGTGAGCGGTATTTCGGCTCTCCGAGCCGGTGGTACTTCAAAAGCTCATATTCCGTATTGGCGCCGAGCGACTTGACGAAATCGCGGATCGCAGCGATCGCAGCAGCATTGTCGTTGAAATCGGGAATGACCGGCGTGCGGACGCGTAAGGTCAAATCGGGGTAGGCCGTGCGAACTGCCTGAATATTTTTTAAAATCAAAGCATTGGAAACACCGGTGTTTTCGGTGTGCAGTGCGTCGTCCATGCTCTTGATGTCGGTCAAGAAATAATCCAGCTGTCCCGCGATCGCCAAAAGATATTCGGTATTGCCGAAGGAGGAGGTCTCTATCGCTGTGTGGATACCGCGCTTTTTGGCCTCGGTCAGCAATGCCAGCGTAAATTCCGGCTGCATTAACGGTTCGCCGCCGCTGACGGTTATGCCGCCACCAGAGCTGGTGTAAAAAGGAATGTCCTTTTCCACCTCGGCCAACACCTTGTCGACCGTCATCTCTTTCCCGATGACGTGCAACGCGGCAGAAGGGCAAGCGCGTTTGACCCTTGCAGCCTCCGGAACGGCGGTAACATGCCAAAATATGCTGTCACCGTCCGTTTTGATACCGTAATCCTTCAGCATATAGAGGCAACCGCCGCACGCGATGCAATCGCCGGCAGTCCAGCCAAGCTCCGGCTCTGCCTTTTGGCTTTCCGGATTAGCGCACCAGCGGCAGCGTAACGGACAACCCTTTAAAAACACAGTGGTGCGTATGCCCGGTCCGTCGTGAACAGAGCAGTGCTGAATGTTGAATACAGTGCCCTGCAAAGCTGTCCGCCTCCTTTCTCTTACTGTTGTATGTCAGGCAATGTCGTGCTCCGTACGCATAATAATATCGTCCTGACAGTCTGGTGATAATTCTACAAAATAAGCGCTGTAGCCTGCCACTCTGACGAGCAGACTCTTATAATTTTCCGGATGCTTTCTTGCTTTGAGCAGCGTCTCGCGGTTGATAATATTAAACTGCAGGTGCCAGAGCATTAAGTCGCGCCAGGTCTTGATGAACTGGATAATGCGTTCTGTTCCGGCCTCGCCCGTCACGCACGACGGCGACAGCTTAATATTCAGCAGGCGGGAAGCTCTGTTGTCGAAGTCCGTATATTTGGTGTTGAAGTTAGAAATTAAAACAGAGGTCGGCCCGTTAATATCCCTGCCCTGCGAAGCGGAGGAGCCGTCGGACAGCGGCGTGCCGGCAGTTCTGCCGTTTGGCAGCGCGGCAACGACCTTACCAAAAGGAACGTTGGAGCTTTGCGAAACATAGCGCAGATCCATATTGATACCGAGATGCTTAGCGTAACGGTGGGTAAATTCAATACCGATGCGGTCGATCAGCTTGGCAAAATGATCGGCATATTCGTCAGCATTGCCGTAAGCCGGCGCGTGCATCAGCCGCTGTCTTACCGCCTCAAAACCGTCAAAATTGCTGTCCAGCGCTGCGGTCAGCTCTTCTTTGGTAACGGTTTTATCTTCAAATACGGTCTTTTGAATGGCTGCCAAGCAGTCAGCAGCCGTGCCGAGCCCGATGAAATCAAAATAGCCGATGTCGATACCGCCGTCAATGTGCTCACTGTGCAAGTCCTGACAGTTTTTCATGCACAGCTCATGCAGCGCAGAACCCATTGGCGCTGCAAAATGCCGCGCGTGAAGCCGGTTGGCGATATATTGCTGCCGGAAAGCTGTCTTGAGAATATAATCCAGCTGCTGACGAAAAGCCTGCAGGAATTCGTCGAACGTGTCAAAATCCTCAAAATTACCGGTTTCCAGCGTCAGCAGCTCGCTGCCGTACTTTTTCATTCTGCCGTTATACAGCGTCAGCTCAACCACGGCGCCGAGATTCAGGTAGGGACATGGCGTCGTAAAGGTGTCTAAATTCGGCATACGTACCTCGGTGCAGCCGGAAACCGCATATTCTCTGGCGCTTGCGATGTCGGCGCCTCTTGACAGGAGGATCGGCAGCACCTCCTCGTCGTTAATGAGCTTCGGGAAGCCGGAGCCGTCCTTTACGGTGATAGCAATCTCTTTCAGGAACGCTTCGGGTGAATTGTGATGAATCCTGGCGGCAAGGTCAGGATAATTCAGCGGAAATTCTCGCTTGTTTTCGAGCAGAATATAGCTGATGTCGTTGGTGATGTCGTTGCCTTCCTTATCAACGCCGCCGATCGTGACCGCCTCCCAGTGTGCATAGCCTTCGCTGAATTTAGCGCCGGCAGGGGAGATATACAGGTCTTGATATTGCGCCATGCCAAGCCACATACATTCAAACAGCTGCTTGGCGTCCTCTTTTGTAATCTGGCCGTTTTCAAGGTCTCTTTTATAGTAAGGATATAGATATTCATCCATTCTTCCGTTAGAAATAGTGGTGCCGGTTTTCTGCTCTAAACGGCTGAACATCTGAATAAACCACTGCGCCTGCATCGCTTGCCAGAAGGTTTTGGCAGGGTAACGGGGAACTGTGCGGCAGTTCTCAGCGATCTGTAATAATTCTGCTTTCCGCTGCGGATTTTCTTCTTTTTCAGCCAACTGCTCTGCCAACTCTGCGTAACGCTCCGCCCATAGCATGATCGCGTCGCATACAATGATGATGCTGTTCAGAAAATCAGCCTTGTCAACGGTGTCCGCCGGATTGTATTCATCGAGCGTCGCCAGTTTTTCCTGCGCTTCCTTCTTAATCGCTTCAAAGCCGTCATTAATACCTCTGGCATAATCGTGTACCCATTGCAGCGCACTCCTCATCGAGGAGGTTTCGTTGACAATAAAGCGTGAGGTGAACAGATCCTCCGGCTCGTACGTCAGCTTCAGAATGTCGTCGGGCAGTGAACGCGCCAAGTCCTCATAGTAGGTCTTGCCGTGCCAGTACGGCTCGATTTCGTTTTCAATGACGGCGATATCCTCGTCAGCAATCTCAAACGGACTTTGTTCACGGCTTTTGCTCTGCAGCGCAAATTCTTTTAAAAAGCAGCCGTCCAGCTCGGGATAAACGAGTCCGTATTTGCCGGCCTTGCCGACTCTGCCAACCAGCAGCTCGTCGTCGTTAATGATAACGTCGATGCTTTCGGCAATGTGGTAAAGCGCTTTTGCCCAGCGCAAAGAGAGCGCCTGACCCTCGGTTTGACGGAAGCTTTCGGTAAAGTATTTTGCGCGCTGAATATCAACGGCGGATTTCGTTCCCTGAAAGCTGTCGTAAATGCGCTGTGTGCGCTGTGTTCTGAAAACGACCTTTCCCTTGGTCGCTTCCAGTCGTTTCTCCTGCGGAGATAATGTTAAGGTTGCCATAGCTTTGTCCTCCAAAAGAAATCACCTCCTGAAGATACTGGCGTATCCCTCTTCTTTTGAAGTCAGGAGGTGAAAAAATTTACTAGATGATATTGACATTTTGCTCGTGTTGTGATATATTACACACAAAACATATAGAAATGGTATGTTTTGATTTGAATGCATGATAGCACGATTCAAAACAAATGTCAATAGGAAATCATAATTTTGGTGAATTTTATGGCGGCTACGAGTGAAAAAAGGGCATTGGCGATCAAGCAGTGCTTAAAGGAAATTGAAGAAATCCTGAATTCTGAATTAAAATACGGTTCGATCAATATTATTATTCAGGACGGTATCCCGATTCAGATCGATACAACAGAAAAAAGAAGATTTAACTAAGTATACAGTAACTGACTGAAAAACAGAGGTTACGCTTTTCCGCCCCAGTGCGGATTGGCGTAGCCTTTTTTGGTGAAGGCATGGAACGGGAAACAAAATTATTACATCTGGCGGAGCAATATCCGGAATTTAAGGGTGCAACGCAGGTGCCGATCTTCCAGACAAGCGCCTTTGCGCACGAAAGCGCCGAGGCCTTGGAGGCGGTATTTGCCGGAACAAAGGCAGGCTTTGCCTATACGCGTATCGGCAATCCTACGGTTAACCATTTTGAGCTGTGTATGGCGCAGCTGGAGGGCGGCTTTGCGGCAACCGCCTGCTCCTCCGGCTCTGCGGCGATTGCCTGTACGCTGCTCAATATACTGAAAACCGGCGATGAGATCATTGTACCGACCGGTCTGTACGGCGGTACGCTCGATTTTTTTAAGGACATCGGTCCGCTTGGCATCCGCGCCGTTTTTGCAGAGGATTTTTCCGCGGAGAACGTCCGTAGATATATTACCGACAATACCCGGGCAATTTTTGCCGAGGCAATCGGTAATCCAAAGCTCAATGTCGTGGATATTACGGCACTGGCAGCGCTGGCGCATTCCTACGATATTCCGTTGATTATCGACAGCACGACGGCAACGCCGGTGCTCGTCAATCCGCTGCAGCTAGGCGCTGACTTGGTGATCCATTCATCCTCAAAATATATCAACGGTAACGGCTCCGCCATCAGCGGCGTGATCGTTGACGGCGCTTCGTATAACTGGAACAACGGAAAATACGAGCACTTTGGCGATTATCTGCGTTTTGGCAAAATGGCGTTCACGGCGCGGCTGAAGAATTCTGTTTGGCGCGATATCGGCGCCTGTCTTGCACCGATGAACGCGTTCCTGAACAGCAACGGACTGGAAACGCTGTCGCTGCGTATGGAGCGGATTTGCGCTAATGCCAAAGCGCTTGCGGACTTCCTGACCGTTTACGGAGAGGTGAATTATCCGTATTTCCGTTATCGATCGCTGTGTGAGCAGCAGTTTTATCAGGGCATGGCCGGCGGTATCCTGACGCTCCGCCTCGGCACAAAGGAACGTGCGTTTCGGGTGATTAATCGGCTGCAATTTGCGCTGAATGCCTCTAATATCGGTGACAGCAAAACGCTGGTGGTGCATCCGGCTTCTACGATATTTGCCCATTCAACAAAAGAACAGCAGGCGCAGGCCGGTGTGTTTGATGATATGATCAGGATTAGTGTCGGCATAGAAAATATTGCCGATCTGCTGGCGGATTTTGAAAATGCATTAAAGGAATAGGAGATAAAGCGATGGCAGTAGATTATGCGGCGTTGAAGGCAGGCGGCTTCATGCGCCAAAAGCAAAAGAATACCTTTTCGCTCCGGCTGCGTGTGGTAGGCGGAACCGTGACGAGCGAGCAGCTGCGAACGATTCAGGCAGTTGCCGACCGGTACGGAGCAGGGTATGTTCACCTCACCTCCCGCCAGGGCGTGGAGATTCCTTTCATTAAGCTGGAGGATATTGAAGCGGTAAAGGCCGAGCTGGAGCAGGGCGGCGTGGTGCCCGGTGTGTGCGGACCGCGCGTGCGGACGGTTACCGCCTGTCAGGCCGGAAAATGCTGTCCCAGCGGCTGTATTGACGCGTACGAGATCGCGTGTGATCTGGACGCCCGGTACTTTGGCCGACAGCTGCCGCATAAGTTCAAGTTCGGTGTTACCGGCTGTCAGAATAACTGCCTGAAAGCAGAGGAAAACGACTTTGGCGTCAAGGGCGGCTACATCATTAACTGGGACAGCGATAACTGTATTTTTTGCGGCGTGTGCGAAAAGGCGTGCAGAACAAACGCTATCACTATTGCAGACGGAAAAATAACAGTGGAAGCTTCGCTTTGCAACAACTGCGGAAGGTGCGTAAAAGCCTGTCCGACAGAAGCATGGCAAGGGAAAAGCGGTTATATCGTTTCCTTTGGCGGCACGTTCGGTAACGCGATCCAAAAGGGAACAGAGCTGTTGCCTATTATAGAGGATAAGGTAACACTGTTCCGTGTGGCGGACGCAGCGATCGATTTTTTCGATCATAACGCAAAACCCTCCGAGCGCTTTGCCAAAACGCTGGAGCGCGTCGGCTGGGATGAACTGAAAAAAGAAGTGGAGGCGGCATATTATGGCTGATTATAACATTGATGCAACCGTGGATATTACCGATGTGGTATGTCCTGTTACCTTCGTGAAGGCGAAGGTAGCGCTGGAGGAGCTGGAGGACGGTGAGATTTTGGCCATTCATCTGAATGACGGCGAACCGGTACAAAATGTCCCGCGTTCCATCAAAGAAGAAGGGCATCGAATTTTAAAACTTATCTCTAATGACGACGGAACATACGATTTAATTGTTAAGAAAGTGGGGGAATAAAAAATGACGATTACCGTAGCAGGAAAGAAGAAGGATTATGAGGAAGGCTTGACCGTAAAGCAGCTGATTGCCGCCGAGGAGGTGGAGAATCCGCTATACGTCACCGTAACGGTGAATGATGAATTTGTACAGTCGGCCAATTTGGAGACGACGGTGTTAAAGGACGGCGATGAAATTGAGTTTCTGTACTTTATGGGAGGCGGTTGCTGATGGCTTTTTCCAATGAACAGCTGGAACGCTATTCCCGTCATATTATTTTGAAAGAGGTTGGCGTAAAGGGTCAAAAGAAATTATTGAACGCCAAGGTGCTGATCATCGGTGCCGGCGGTCTCGGTGCACCGGCCGCTCTTTATCTTGCGGCGGCAGGCGTAGGCACGATCGGTATTGCTGACGCTGACGAGGTGGATTTATCAAATTTGCAGCGGCAGGTGATCCATGCAACTGCTGACATCGGCAAGCCGAAGGTGGAAAGCGCCAAGGAGAGTATGCAGGCAATCAATCCCGACGTGAACGTGATCACGTATCGCGAGTATATCTATTCAAAAAACATCCTGGATATTATCAAGGACTATGATTTTGTGCTGGACGGGACGGATAATTTTCCGGCAAAATTCCTGATCAACGACGCTTGCGTCAAGGCCGGTATCCCGTTTTGTCACGCGGGCATTATTCGCTTTAGAGGACAGCTGATGACCTGGGTACCCGGTGCCGCGGCGCCTTGCTATCGCTGTGTCTTTAAAGAACCGCCCCCGAAGGATGCAGTACCGACCTGTAAGCAGGCTGGCGTGATCGGTGCGATGGCCGGTGTGATCGGCTGCTTACAGGCGATGGAAGCCGTGAAATATATCACCGGCGCCGGCGAGCTGTTGACGGGCTATCTGCTGACTTACGATGCGCTGACAAACGATTTCAGAAAAATAAAAATACCCAAGGACAACCATTGCGGAATATGCTCCGACCATCCGACGATCACGGAGCTGAAGGACTACGAGCAGGTAGCCTGTGATTTGAGGAAATAAGATGATTACGTTAAAATTAACCGATTATAAAAAAATGATAGAGCACGCTGAAAAATGGCTGCCGGCGGAGGCTTGCGGCTTGCTGGCCGGCAGGGTGGACGGCGAAAACAAGACGGTGGAAAAGGTGTATCTTTTGACGAATGTAGACAATTCCCGTGAGCATTTTTCGATGGATCCTCGGGAGCAGCTGCAGGCGGTGAAGGATATGCGCGCAGAGGGGCTTGTGCCGCTCGGTAATTGGCATTCACATCCCGAAACGCCGTCGCGCCCGAGTGACGAGGACAAGCGTCTTGCTTACGACAGCAGCGCCAGTTATATGATTTTATCCCTGATGTATCGGGACAGACCGGTACTCAATTCCTTTCACATTGAAGGAACACAAAGCACAAAGGAAGAGTTAATTATCGTATGAATCAGTTTTCAAGAACCGAGCTGTTATTTGGCAAAGAGGCCATGGCGCGTCTTGCTGCCAGTCACGTTGCCGTTTTCGGTATTGGCGGTGTCGGCGGCTATACGGCCGAGGCCCTGGCGCGGTCCGGCGTCGGTACGCTGACCTTAGTGGACGACGACCGTATTTGCCTGACGAATATTAATCGCCAGATATTTGCTACCCGTAAAACTGTCGGTCAATTCAAAACCGACGCCGCTGAGGAACGCCTGAAGGATATTTCTCCGAACCTTCAGATCATCAAGCGTAAATGCTTTTATACGCCGGAAAATGCAGACGAATTTGATTTTTCGCAGTATGACTATATCGTGGATGCAGTCGATACTGTCAGCGCCAAGCTTGCCCTTGCAGAAAACGCACAGGCGGCAGGCGTGCCGATCATTGCCTGTATGGGCGCCGGCAATAAGCTGGATCCAACGCGCTTTGAAGTGGCGGATATCTATGAAACCTCTGTCTGTCCGCTGGCGAAGGTCATGCGCTATGAGTGCCGAAAGAGAGGTATCCGGCAGCTGAAATGCGTTTATTCAAAAGAACCGGCGATGAAGCCGATCGAAAATGACGAAAATTCCTGCAAGCACCACTGTATCTGTCCACCGGATACAAAGCGAACCTGTGAAATCCGTCGCCAAGTGCCGGGCAGTAACGCCTTTGTGCCGAGCGTGGCAGGGCTGATCATCGCCGGCGAGGTACTGAAGGATCTGGCGTTCGGCGGCTAGTATGATAATGAAACAAAAAGCGCTGTGACTGTAAAGCCACAGCGCTTTTTACGCACTAGTTTTTGTTTTCAAAATCCTTCCAATATCCGTCGTTCGCCAACCGGCCGTCATCCTCAAACACCGCCTTCGCCTCGTCGTCCTCCTTGAGATAAGCGTCGAACCAACACAGCGTATAGTCAGCGATCTTTTTAGGATTGGTCATGCAGGCCGTGTGAACGGCGTCCTCGAGTGAAGCATAGGCCGCGCGACCTGCCACAGCGTCATAAGACGGTTTACACCACTGCGAGGATACCACTACCATATCGTTGGTACCGGTGAGAAAAAGGCAAGGCGTCGTCAGTCCGTCAGCCTCTTCAGCGCTGGAAGCACCGGCGATGGATACGACGCAGCGAATCCTGTCATCGGCCTGCGCCGCATTGATACAGCTGCGTCCGCCCTGGGAATGGCCGCATACCCCGATGGCATTGGTGTCGACCTTGTTGTAAAAGCTGCCGGAGGCGTTACTGTTTTGGTCGATGATATAGTCGATCGAATCGATCTGCTCCTTTCCGTCGGCTGTCATCATACTGGCGTCTGCTACAACGATATAGCCTCCCTTAGCCAGCTCCGTCAGTAAGGCAGTGTACGATTCCGTGGCACAGCTCGTTCCGTTTGCCCATGCAATGACAGGGTAGCTGCTCTGCGTGCTTTCCAGCTCAGCAGAATAAAAAATTGTTTTGTTGCCGTCTGTTATCGTTAGCGTCTCATCAGCCGCAGCCGGTTGTGTGGCGTCTTGTGCAGTCGTTAGTGCCGCCGTAGTGTCTGTGTCCCCGTGCTGTGCTGTGCACGCACAAAGCCCCAGCGAGATTACCAATACCAGCAGTAAGGCCGTGATGTACTTGCCTATTGTTGATTTTTTCATATAGCACCCTCCATATTGTCTAATAGTTTTATCATATCACATTTCAAACCCTTCGGCAATATCGAAAATGACGTTAGTAAAGTTGACACTGAGCAGAAAAAGTATTACGATAAATTGAGATCGTTTTCAATCTAAAATATTGATATAAGCGGGAGATAAAGGATGGCATTATTGATATGTGAACATTGCGGCGGTCATTTAATTGTCAACGAGGATGAAAATACGGCGGTTTGTGCATCCTGCGGCGCGCAGCAGGAGCTTGTCTCTTCAGTCGGTAAGAAAGCAGAAGACAGCTGGCCATTGCTGAACAGAAAAGAAAAGATTTGATAGAACAGCAAAAACAAACATAATCCGATAGCAAAATGCTGTCCTTACATCACCAAACTCACAATATTTTATCATCTGGCTTCTCGTTTGTATGTTGACGATAAAATCGCTTTTTACAAAATGTTAGCACCGTATCTTCCGGAAAAAACGGTGATCGTTACCAATTCTTCCACCCTTCTTCCTTCCAAATTTGCCAAGTATACCTGCAGGCCTGAAAAATATTTGTCGCTCCATTTTGCCAATTCTATTTGAAAAATAATGCAGCAGAGCTCATGGCAGGGTTGGAAAATGCTGAAGCAATATATTGACGAGGGCAAGCTCGGTATGTCCAGCGGCGAGGGTTTCTATAAATATTAATTACCCATTGAATAGCAACCGTGCGTTGCTTTCATAAAATTAAGACAGTATAAAAAGGGACTGCTTCATGCTGATTGTGTGAAGCAGTCCTTTGTTTGACGAAATACCGTTATTTCTTAGCGCTAACTTTTTGCTATTTTAGAAACTCTTTAATGCGCGCCGCGTCGCTGTAGCCCTTCTCATACATGGCGTTCATTTTCTTAACGTCTTTTGTCAGTGTTTTCATGCCGAGAATATCATCCGGTGCAATGACCAGCGCCTTACCTGCCTCCTGCAGCTCCAACG
Organism: Eubacterium sp.; assembly: GCA_017463985.1. Classification (GTDB taxonomy): domain Bacteria; phylum Bacillota; class Clostridia; order Oscillospirales; family Acutalibacteraceae; genus Eubacterium_R. The sequence goes on from JAFUEH010000025.1 coordinate 45,340, forward strand.
CTTCGGTGAGCGAGGCAATGTATTTATCGGCCATCGTTTCTATAGCAGCGGCAATGAAAGGATAAGACGACCTCAGCAGCTTAGAGGCCACCTCGTTGCGCAATTGCCGAACCTCCGCATCGATCGGCTTTGTGAGAATTAAAATGATTTTATCACAGCCGTCTGCTAATGCTTTCTTAATCGGGATCGGGTCAGATATGCCGCCGTCAAAATATTTTTGTCCGTATACCTCCACCGGCTTGCAGACGAGCGGCAGGCAGGATGACGCCATTATGATCTTATAGTCGTTCTTGCGGATATCATCCTGCTTGTTAAAATAGGTTGTCTGTCCGGTCATGGCGTCGGTCGCTACGACCGTCAAGGCAGTATCGCTGTCACGCAGCGCTTCATAATCGAGCGGACTTTCTCCGTCGTCCGCAGACAGTGCGCCGTAAATATATTCCAAATCAAGATAAGACCCTGATTTAATAAAATTATAGGGGCTCATGGCTTCCTTGCGGAGCGAATAATCAAGATAAAACGGCTTGTTGCGTCCTCTTTGGTGCGCCACATAGCTGGCGCAGTTGGCGCTGCCTGCCGAGACGCCGATACAGTAATCCACTTGGATTTCTTCATCCAGCAGATAATCAAATACGCCGCTGCCGTAAATATCGCGCAGTCCGCCACCGACATCAATAATTCCGATCATAGTACCTCCGTTTCTTTCCGGTAAAAAGGGGCAGCCGGAATGAACGAACTGCCCCTTGCATGGATCACAAGGAGTGCGGGAGGGGAGAATCCCGCTTAGGCAGATGAAAACACTCCTTGTTTAGCTATTGAAATTGCCAATTTACCGTGGCTGCCGTTATTGGTCAGCGCTCTTGGAATTGGCGTATATTTTGTGCATGGTTTCGTCGTCGTAATGGACGTCTAAGAACTCTTCATAATGATTGCGCGGTTCGATACCCTGTGCGCGCTGGTTCATCCTGACGGCGGCGGTTGCAGAGAGCGCTGCGTCAAAAATGAAAAATACAATAAAGCCAATGATAATTACGCCTTCAAAGGAAATATGGACCTTATCAAAAAGACGGGTACATAGCGGAATCACCAGCTTGACCCAGCCGACGCCGAGAACGCCCCAAAACAGGGAATATAAAAGACAGACTCTGCCGTTGATATTGAGCGGCAGGTGGCTGTAATCCCATGCGACGGTATGAAAGAAGGTTTCCTGTCCCCAGGAGCAAATGTATTCTACGACGGTTCCGCTGACGAAGGCGATCAAAAACACCTGCCACAGCGGTGAATGCTCGAAGTTGACCAGCAGCATCGTTAACAGCACAGCGCCCATGCCGTAAGCAACGCTTAAGTGACCGAGCACCAGTGCTTTCCGGCTCTCGATATAGCCGTTTTTGATAAGACACCACAGGGTTTCGATTCCGTAGCCGAGATAACAGCCGGCAATGAAAATCCATATATACTGATAAAATGAGTATTTTAAATGAATGGACACAGTGCTCTCCTCCGATCATCAATCGCCAATAACTATTACTTGACTATTACCCATCTGTGTATTATAATACAGTTGTAACGCGCGGATGTCAATGACCATTATGGTGACGTTTATATAGTATTACTCAAAAAACAAGGATGTGTGTAGGATGTGTGAAGACAGACGAATCAGAAAAACAAAAAGCTCTATCAAGAGCACCTTGATAGAGCTGCTGCAGGCAAAGCCGATCAATCATATTTCCGTAACGGAGCTGACCTCGAAAGCGGATATCAGCAGAAAAACCTTTTATCTCCACTACAATTCCATTTTTGAAGCAAAGGAGGATATTGATAACGATCTGATCCGAAAGTTAAAGGACATTATCGCTTCCATTCCCTCCGAGCCGCATACTGTAAAAGAGAATAATCTCCTTCTGTTCTTTAAGCAGGTGGATGCGGTGATCAAGAAGCACAAAGCGCTCGTACAGTATTTTATGCTGAATACCAAGCAGTCCTCCCTGTACCTGAAGGTCAAGCAGTTATTAAAGGAAGCCGTGCTGGAGCGCATTGATTATGAAGGCAAGCCCTCTGTCTATAATAATTATCTGGCGGAATTCGTCGTCAGCGGCATTTTATCTACCTATATTGAGTGGAATAACCGCGGACGCGACCTCTCGGATGAAGCGCTCAATGCCATGCTGACAAAGCTCTGCTCCTCCGCTGCGGAGCTGGTGCAATAGGTGATGAGTAGCTGTTTCGCTAGTGTGACAGCCTCGTTTATTCGTGCAGGAGATGGGACTTTCTTCTCAGCTATCGATGGTTTTGCAACGAGTATCTTTAAAGAACGTTTATCCGCATTGCGGTGCCCAAAATTTTGCTGAATGCCCGATACGGCATGCCAAAATTTTGACCGCGGCTGAGTTCTTATTGCTTCCTTCATCTGCCACCGGCAGCGGTCGCAAACGAACCGTTTCAAGTCCCGTTATAAATAGGCAGGAGATGGGACTTTCTTCTCAACTATCGAAAGGTCCACTGGACCTTTCTCCCAATCAGCTTCGCCCTTTGGGCTTGCTTCTTGGAGTTCGTTTCAAGTCCCATCTCCCATCTAAGAATAATACGGTATACTCAGATGAGTATACCGTATTATTGGTGCAGGAGATGGCGCAAGGCTTGAACACGTCGAACCCTCGCCGCTGACCGCTTCCTCAAGCAGCGGAAGCGTAACCTTGCAGTCGTCTCCGCTATAATTCAGCACGAGGACGAACTTGTCGTCATACAAGTAAACCGAGTTCAGGAACGTGTCAACAAGCAACGCGCGGTACTCCGGATCGTCGAACTCTCCACCTCTGAACTTTTCAAGGAAGAACACAATCTGATCGCGCTCGAGCTCCGGCTCCTTCAGCGACTCCTTAGCTATGCCGCGTTCAATATCGGCGCGCTCAGACTCCAGAGCGACGAGTCTTGACTTTGTGCTCGGCGTAATGACGCCAGCCTCGATGGCTGCGAGCATGTTGTCGATCGCCTTCTGGTTCTCCTTCAGACGAACCTCCAGCGCCGACATGGCCGTGTTGTCCTTCTCCCGCTTCTGGTATTCCATGACACGGTCGGCAATAGTCTCGATGAAGTCGTCAGAGTGTACGAGCTCGACCAGAGCCTTCACAACGACGTCCTCGATCCACTCCTTTTTTGCTCGTTCCTTCTTGCAGGTTCGGGCGTATTTTCTGTTGTTACAAGTGTAATAGTCGTAGACCTGACCGGAGCGGCCTGTTCCTCCGTCACCGGTCATAGGAGCGCCACACTCGCCGCAAAACAGCTTCGTCGTCAGCAGGAAGCCGCCGATCTCTTTGCGCCTGCCCGGCGCCTTGTGATTTATTTCAAGCATTTTCTGAACCTTGTCGAACAATGGGCGGTCAACTATGGCCGGGATCCCGTGCTCGTCGTAAATATCTTGATACTCATATATGCCGACGTACTTCTTGTTTTGCAGGATCCGGCGGCAGCTGTTCTTATTGAAAAGACCGCCGCGTCGTGTTCTGTAACCTTCATCGTTTAATTGTTTGTAAATATCGTGCATGCGACGCCCTTCAGCGTATTCCGTGAAGATCCTGCGAACAATGACGGCCTCCTCCGGTACTATCACATACCGACCGTCCGGGCCACTTCCGAGACCATAGCATACACCGCCGAGCGACTTCCTCTCAAGAGCTGAGTCGTAGTTTCCGCGCTTTATGTTCTGGCTGAGGTTTTCACTGTAATACTCGGCGTAGCTCTCCATGATACCCTCGAGGATGATGCCCTCCGGGCCGTCAGGGATCGTCTCGGCCGCGTAAAAAATGCGGACGCCGTTCTTCTTCAGCTTGTACTTATACATGGCCGAGTCGTAACGGTTCCGAGCGAAGCGGTCGATCTTCCACGTGATCAGAGCGTCGAATATGCCACGCTCGCTATCTCTAAGCAACCGCTGGAAGTCCGGACGCTTGTCAGTCTTGCCAGTGAGAGCCTTGTCAACATACTCGCCAACAATCGTGATCCCATTATCCCGGGCGTACTTTTTACACTCGCGCAGCTGTCCTTCGATTGACTCCTCACGCTGTCCACTGCTTGAATAACGTGCGTATATAACCCCGCGAATAAGCGGGCACGCCTCTTTGTTTTTTGCGTTAATCATGCACCCCACTCCTTGCATCTGTTCGCACCATATTCGTCAAGCAAAGCAGTGATGTCGTCGTCAGGAAAACGAACAGACAAACAAGACGATCCGAGTGCGTCAGTAGCGCCGAAAAATTCGGCGCCATGCGGGTATTTGTGAAAAACCCCATCCTCGTCCATGTACTCGTCGTCGGTGAACTTCCTGAGCAGATAAGTGTACAGTTTACGCTTGCATTTTTCAGCACAAGAACCAAGCGAAAAGGACTGACAACCATCAAAAGACGCCACCAGTCCGAGGTCATACAGTTCCTCCAGATCGTCGTCTGAGCACTTGATCCTTCTCTTATACAAAACACAAGAGAGGACACTCATGAGCGTGCGCTGAGCTTCTTGACTTGCCTGTTCTGATAAGGAGACAGAATACTTCAAATTATTATCCATAAAACCACTCCTGCCCCGCCATTTATGGCGGCTTTTTTATTTATTAAATACAGAGTATTGCCCCTGAAAACAGGGGCAACCTCCGCACACCTATTCACTGGATGAAAACCCAGATCTGTTTGCCGTGTCTTTTTTGCTTTATTGCTTCTTATTGCATCGCAGAACCATGAGAGCGGACTCTCGTCCTGCATCGCTCGACTCTCTCCAGAGATCGAGAAGCTCAAGCTCGTCAACCGACAACTCGGGCGTAGGTGGCTGCTCGCCGAAAAACACGCTCACACTCTCAACGTGATAAACGTCGCAGAGCTTCAGAAACATGTCAGCATCCGGCTGCCCTCTGCCGTTCTCCCACGCGCTCACTGTCTGATTGCTTTTACCTATTAATGCTCCTGCCTCTCGTATAGTGAGGCCTGCGCGTTCTCGGTAAAACTTCAAAAGACCGGCTATTTTGAGGCGTGTGTCGTTCTGGCTGTTTGCCATGCCATCACCTCCTCGCCTATCAATATAACATAGGAAAACGCTAAAATCAAGCGGTTTGCCCACATTTTTTATATTTTTTTTGCGAAAACGGCTTGACATTCCACATTTTGTAGGCTATACTTTAAGAGCGCCCAGAAAATGTGGGCAAGAAAGGAGTCAGAACGATGACAAGAGAAGAATTTACAACAAGGACAGGTTTTTATCCCAGCTCTACACTGTACGCAATAATCGAGGAGTCATACACTGAGTTCGATGGAAGCAAAGACGACTTCTGCACGGCATACAAAAAGAACGCCGACGGACTCGCTGAGAAAATTCAGCACGACGCCGACATCGCAAACTTTAACAGGCAGCGCATAATCGACTCTGAAGCTGCAAAGCAGGACGCCGAGATCGAGAAGCTGAAGGAACAACTTGAACGTGAACAAGAGTGGAAACTTCGCGAGGATACCAACAACGTGCAGCAGTCCAGCTATGAAGATTTAAGAGACGACGGCAGCACTCACGAAATGAGCGACGAAGAAGCCAAGAGCCTGCTCTACAACTGGTTCGGCTTCTCTCCTGATAAGGTGAAAATCATCCGCACGATCCCGATCTTCGAGGTAAACAGGCACAGACAACTCAGAAAAGTGGGAGAAACTGATCGCCGCCCGCTCTATAACGCAACCGACTGGAACTACATCCGCTTCGACTGCGGCCGCATGAGTTACGAGCTTTACAACGACGACCTTCGCCCCTATTTATTATAAGCCGAAACGCTCCGCTCTGGAGCGTCTGCCGGACATGGCCTACCGGCACCGACGAGGCGGGCCAAATAAAACGAAAGGAGGCATAAACATGAGCGACGTTATTGCTGTAATCAATAACAGAATTAAAGAGCGAGGCGCCACAATAGTGTTTGTTGCAAAGCGCGCAAATATGAAAACGGACATCTTGAGCAAGACACTCAACGGCAACAGAAACCTGAAGGCGGACGAGCTCGTCAACCTTTGTCAAGTCCTCGATCTCACCCTTGACGACTTTGACAGACAAACAGTAAATCAGTAAAGGAGACGAAACGATGAAACAAACAACCGTGGACAAGCAGGAAGTCACAAAACTGGTTCCCGGTATTGATGACGTCACTGCCGACTCGGTGGTCGACAGATGCGAAGCGCTCGGAGTATCTTCAGAACAACTCGCCAAAGCAGTCAAAGCCATCGCACGTGCTGCACATCAGGCCGCCGTGATTGTTGCTGAGTTCATGATCGACTTCAAGGAGGCACTGGCCAAGAGCTGCGACATGGATCTGCTTCAAGCAATGGCTGAAAACCCGAAACTGACACACCTGTCACGCTATGCTAAGAAGAAACGAACCCGCAAAAAGAACCAGCACATCCTCGAGCGCAAAGCCGCGAGGATCCACAAGAAAAGAGAAAAGAAAGGAGCCAACTCATGAATACAACAGCGATAACTATCACGGCGATCATTTGCTTCACCATCCTCGGGCTCGCGGTTATATCGAGAGACTGGAAGCCGAAGAAATGAAATGGAGACAAAAGACAGGAGGTGAAAAAAGTGGCGACACCTTACAGAGTTTGCCCTAATTGTGGCAGCAACCTCGATCCGTGTGAGCGCTGCGACTGTCAGGACAACAAGACGGAACAGGAGGACAAGCAGCATGACAACCACACAGAACCGGCCCAGAATTGACACGGCAGCGATGCCGGCACAAGAGGCTGACACTCTCGCCCGCGTCATTCTGAGCGCCGCCGCCAGAGCCTTCGAGGATCCTGAAGTGGCGGCAGATTATAAACACTGGAAACAGCAACGAAAACCGAAAGGAGAAAAAGCATGAATTTACAGACCATCTTCCAGAAGTACGCGGCCGTCGTAGTGTTTGACACCGAGACGAGCGGCCTCGACTTCGAGAAGGATCAGATCATCGAACTTGCCGCCATGCGCATCATACCCGGAGATCGTGGCATAAAAATTACACACCAGATGGACACATTCATCAGACTGCCGAAAGGTGAAAAACTCCAGCAAAAGATCACAGACCTTACCGGCATAACTGACGAGATACTCGAGAGCCAAGGAGTAAACAGCCGGAGAGCTGCGTCACAGTTCGCGGATATGCTTAAAGAAGGCCCGACGCTAATGGTGGCTCACAATGCGCAGTTTGACCTATTATTCACCAACAGACTGCTCAGAGGTCAGAAGCTCGGCCCGGTAGACTTCCTTGACACGCTGACCGTCTACAAAGACCGTGCGGCATATCCACATAAACTCGCAAACGCAATCATCAAGTACGGACTCGAGGGCAAGGTTCAAAACAGCCACAGAGCGATCGACGACGTTGCTGCTCTTTTTGAGGTTCTCAAGGCGATGGACGAGGAACGCGACGATCTTCTCTGGTACGTCAACCTGTTCGGCTATAATGCAAAGTACGGTATCAGCGGCCAGAAACTTCGCCGTGTTACATATAGATCACAAGGCTGGAGGAACTTCATGGCGCCGCCGAGTGCTACGCTTCCGAGGTTAGAAAACTACACACCGGAAATTCTCAAAAACTAAGGAGGAGCAACATGGAATACATCGAGCAATTACTCAGACGTAAAAAAAGCACCGCCCCGCATAACAGGACGGCACAGCGTCGGGCCTCTACCGCTACCAACGAAACGAAGCCCGAAAGAATGATAACACAAAGGAACAGAAAAAGCAACAAGAAACGCGCAATCATTGAAATTATCGGACTTGTTATTCTCATGATTGTGCTGATCGTATTGCTCGTCTGCTCTATCAATAGCAACAAGCAAAAGAGCACAACAGCATCCTCAGAAAATTCGGAAACAGTGACAGCTGAGACGATCTACTTCGTGACAAGCGAAGGCACCCCGATCGACATGCAGAACATGACAGCAGCGTGGGCCGCAGAGGCGGGCTTTGAAAAACGCTACGAACTGACTGACGCCGAGCGCTATGAGATTGCGCAGGTAGTAACAGCCGAAGCCGGCGGAGAACCTTATGCAGGCAAGGTAGCGGTCGCACAGTGCATCCTGCAATCAGCTGAGGATGACAACATCAGGCCGATCACAGTGCTCACACGGTACAGCTACACACGCACGAGACCAGAACCAACAGCCGAAGCACTCGACGCAGTCGCTGATGTTTTCGACTTCGGACACGTAGCAACTCGCCAGCCGATCAAATATTTCTACAACCCGGAAATGGTGAGCAGCTCTTTCCACGAGTCTCAAGTCTACGTCATGACGATCAACCACCACAAGTTTTTCAAGGAGGCACCTGCTCAATGATGAATACACTCAGCGATCTCAACAACTACCTGTTTGAGCAAATCGAGCGAATGAACGACGACGAACTCACAGAGGAGCAGCTCCAAAAGGAGATACTCCGATCGCAGGCAGTGACAAAGGTGGCCGAAGTTATAGTCAGAAACGGAGAGCTCGCACTCAAGACAATGCAACATTTGAACGAATACGGCTACGGCACCGGCAGACCTGCTGCGGAACTCGCGCCGGTTCCGGCTATGCTGGAGGCGAAGAACAAATGAGCAGAAGATATCCGCCGGAGTTCCACGAGTTCATGAGAAACTACATACCCGGGCACACAGCCGCAGAGATCTCCGAGGAAGTTCACCGGCGCTTCGGCTATACGCTCTCGAAGTCAGCCGTCAAGAGCTATAAACAGAACCACAAGATCCGCAGCGGCACGCCTCCGGGGCTACCGAAGGGACACCCGAGCAAAGAGTTCCCTCAAGAGATCAAGGACTATATCGCTGGAAACTTCAGAGGCGTCGGCCCAACAGAAATGGCCAAGCGCCTGAACGAGATCTTCGGCACGAAGTACAGCACGAAGCAGATCAACGCCTACTACAAAAACCACGGCCACAACTCCGGGCTGACTGGGCGCTTCGAGCCCGGCCACGTTCCTGCAAACAAAGGAACGCACCCACCAACCAGAGGCAGGATGGCAGAGACACAGTTCAAAGCAGGACACACTCCGCACAACAAGCTCCCGATCGGCAGCATCATCCAAAAGAGCGACGGCTACATGTGGCAGAAGCTCGGAGAAGGCGCCCGGGACTGGAAACAGAAGCACCTGCTCGTCTGGGAAGAAGCAAACGGCCCGATCCCTGAAGGCTACATGATCACCTTCAAGGACGGAGACCACACCAACTACAACCTCGACAATCTCGCACTCATAACACTGGCCGAGAATATCGAGCTCACGCGCAAAGGACTTCGCACCAAGGACAAAGAACTCACCGAGACCGGGATCCTTATAGCGCGACTGAATTGTAAAACCAGAAAAAGGAGACAAAAACATGAGTAAAAAGACACTGGACGCGATTGCGTCAGAACTTGAACCACAGACAGAGGAAGCCGAGCAGGAGCTCGCGCCTGTTATAACCCGCGACGAGCTGGAGGCCATGCAGATGCCGGCAGACCTTCCTGAAGAAGCTCAGAGCGAGCGCAAACCGTTTCGCATAGCTGACGACGACTGCGCAGACTGGGCTGTCAAAAAAATCGCCGAAGAAAAAGCAGAGTTTGAGAGGATCAAGAACCTCGGAGAGCAGGAAATCTCGCGCATCAAGGAGCGCATCGCTCAAGCTGAACGCAGATACAACCAGAACACTGAGTTCCTGAGACAACGCCTCGGCGAATTTTTCGACAGTGTGCCGCATAAATGCACCAAGACGACCGAAAAGTACAGACTCCTCTCTGGTACCCTGACGCTCAAGTATGGTGGCATAGACGCAAAGCGTGACGACACTGCTCTCGTTCCGTTCCTTCGTGAGACCGGACACGAGGAACTTGTCAAGGTCAAAGAGGAGGTTGCATGGGGCGAGCTCAAGAAGCTGCTCACCTTTGCGGGCGACACCGCCATCATGACAGACACAGGCGAGGTCGTTCCGGGCTTAACCATAACTACCAAGCCCGACACCTTCAACGTTGACGTGTAAAGGAGGACAAACATGGCAGAAAGCAAGAAGCAGGCACTTGATCCGAAAGGTCTGAGCCTCTCGCAGAAGTTCGTAGAACTCCGAAAGGCCTGCCCGGAAATCATAAGAAAAAAGCACAGCGACGGCGTCAAGTATAAGTTTGCAAAGATCTTCGACGTGTATGAGCTGCTCGCACCGGCGATGAACGAGTTCGGAGTCGACTGGGACATTGTGAAAGAAGAAGCAACGAGACACTACGACAACGGAGACGCCAAGTTCTACGACTCATACACTCAGCACACAAGGAACGGCGACCGCCTCGTCTGGGTATATGAGGCAGATCTGACACTTCGCTGGATCAACGTCGATAACCCAGAAGAAACGCGAGAAGTCACGCTTCACGCACTCGGAACAAACGACGGAGGCCCGGACAAAGCAAAGGGATCCGCGTGGACTTATTGCCTCAAGTACTACCTATTCGAGAAATTCAACATCGATCAGGGCGAGGACGATCCTGACAACTTTGACCACAGCACAGACGAGGCACAGCCTAACGGGCACACAGGCGCTCGCGGAGGCTCTGGTGGTCAAACTTATCGCCAGACACAACAAAACGCCTCACAAGGCGCTCAGAAGGGCGAAAAACCGCTCTCCAACGCACAGCTGACGAGAATGTACCGTAAAGGCGAGGACGCCGGTGTAACAAAGGAAGGTGTCGACGCTTATATTCTGAAACACTTCAACCTTCAAGAACCCGCAAAAATGACTCGCCAGCAATATGACGAGGTATGCAGCAAGCTGGACGTGCAGAAAGCAGCAACAGCACAGAAAGGAGCACAACCAAATGAATGATGTCAAATTACTCGGCAGGATCACCGCCGACCTCGAACTCAGGAGCACCAACACCGGACGCTCGGTGACGACGTTTACCCTCGCAGTCGACAGAGCGAGTAAAAGCAGCGAGAAGGAGGCCGACTTCTTCACGATCGTCTGCTGGAATAAGCTCGCAGAGTTCGCCACGAGATACCTCGGAAAAGGTCGTCAGATCGTAGTCAGCGGCCGCCTTCAGAACAGAAAGTGGCAGGACAAGCAGGGTCAGAACAGGATCAGCACAGAAGTCATAGCCGACAACCTGTACTTTGCAGACAGCAAGCACGCCGGAGCAACTCATGACACCGGCATCAACTACAACGAGTTTGAGGTGATTGATGACGATGACGACGATCTTCCATTCAACTGATAAATCAAGTAATAAAGGAGGAGCAGGACATGGCATGGATCGAAAGCCATCAGGAAGTCGGACGACATCCTAAGACGAAAAAACTCGCGAGGCTCCTCGGTGTATCACTGCCGGCAGCAGTCGGCCACCTTCACTATTTCTGGTGGTGGGCGCTCGATTTTGCTCAAGACGGACGGCTGGAGAAGTTCGACAACTACGACCTCGCCGATGCAGTTCAGTGGGACGGCGATCCGGACGCCCTTGTGAGTTCTCTGATCGCCTCCGGCTACATAGACGAGACAGACGATGGCCTCATGATACACGACTGGGGCGAGTACGCCGGCAAACTACTGGAAAGGCGTGCAAAAGACAGAGAAAGAAAGAGAGCGGCAGCAGAAGCCGCAGGCGTTCCGCAGTCATTCCGTAGGAACTCCAAAGGAAAAAGCAAGGAAGCCGAAGAAATTCCGAGCGCTTCTTTCGTAACCAACCATAACCAACCAACCAACAGTAACAGTACCAACCATAACCAACCAACCACTGAGTCGTTGACGCTTCTCGAGACGCGCTTCACAGAGTTCTGGCAAGCATATCCAAAAAAAGTCGGAAAAGCGGCGTGCTTGAAGCTCTGGAAAAAACTGAAGCCGACGAAGGAACTGCATGATCAGATCATGAACTCGCTGGCGTGGCAGAAGGACTCAGAGCAGTGGAAACGTGAAGGCGGTCGCTTTATTCCGAACCCGCTCACATGGCTGAACCAAGGAAGATGGGACAACGAACCGACAGAGGTCTCCGATCCTATTCACTCAAGCGGAACGCTCGGAGTGCTCTCCGAAATAATCACAGAGGAAGAAGGTGGCACTATATGACGAGGGCGGACGCAGCCAAGCTGATCGCGATCATCGTCATGGCCTACCCTAACTTTGACAAATTCAAAGACGACGAGCACATCAAGGGAGTCGTGAACATGTGGGCGACAATGTTCGCGGATGACGACGCCGGTCTGGTAGGTCTGGCTGTTAAAAAACACATAAGCGTCAGTAAGTGGCCGCCATCGGTCGCAGAAATTCGCGAGATAATGGCCGAGATACAACACCCGGAGCTCATTCCTCCGGATCTGGCGTGGTCAGCTGTTCAGGATCTCATGAAGGCAAAAGGCGAGTATGGACTCTATGGCAGTTTATACACCTACCTGCCGGAACTAATTGCCAGAGCGGTCGAAAGTCTCGGAGGATATAACGCCATGTTCAAGCTGCACGTCTCTCCATACAGAGACGGAGGCAAGCCCGGCATGGATCGCGTCGCCTTCATGGCTCAATACACGCCGCTATATGAACGCGAAAAGAGCCGAGCCATGTGCGGCACAGCGTTGACCGCTGCAATAGATAACACAACAGCAAAGATAGACAACCCGGAAAGCGAGAAGCTCAAGAGGCTCCAACAAAAGAGACAGGAGGAAGAAGAACGCCACCGTCGCTTCATGGAAGGACACAACAGCAACATCTCGCTTCTCGCATCCGGGAACGAATAAGGAGGTGACGGCATGAACATCGAAAACGACAGAACCGTCAGAAGGCTCAGAGGACAGCAGTCCAGAGCTGCGGGAGAGTATTTTGAGAACTTGCTCTCCGGCTCGTGCAAATGGTATGCCATGAAGGGCCTCGCAAAAATTGAAAAGACACCGGAACCGATGAAACCGCTCAGAGCACCGAACCGACAAGGCCAGTTCCTCGCCTGCTTTACAAAGCAAGCACAGCCTGACTACAAGGGAACACTCAAAGGCGGCCGCGCCATAGTGTTTGAGGCAAAGCACACAGAGGCCGACAGGATCGAACGCAAGCGTCTGACACAGGAGCAACTCGACGACCTCGAAGCGCATCACAAGCTCGGAGCTCTATGCTTCGTCGTGGTTAGCTTCAACCTTCAGCGCTTCTACCGCGTACCGTGGATGGTCTGGAGAGACATGAAGCAAAGGTACGGCAGGCTGTACATCAAGGAGACGGAGCTTGCCGCGTTCAGGATCCCGGCAGTCGGAGGTACGATCAAGCTACTCGATGGACTTCTTAATGAGAAGCCAATCAGAGACGACCGATGTGTGTGCTGCGGTGCATACATTCCGGAAGGCACACAGGTGTGCTCCCACTGCAAAAAGGAGGTAGAAGGATGATACCGTTCCCTGACAAAAAATACAGCATAATTTACGCAGATCCTCCGTGGGGCTATCAAAACAAAGCAACGAGAGCGGCCGCCACAAAGCATTATAATACAATGACGACTGCGGAACTTAATGACATGAAAATCGGCCGCGGGGGGGGGGTATAGCCGCTGACGACTGTGTCCTCTTTATGTGGGCCACCTTCCCGATGCTGAAAGAAGCCATTGAGCTGATAGAAGCGTGGGGCTTCACATATAAAACGATCGCCTTCAACTGGATCAAGCAAAACAAAAAGAGCCCGGGACTGTTCTGGGGGCTCGGAAACTGGACGAGAAGCAATTCAGAAGTTTGTCTGCTTGCAACAAAAGGAAAACCAAAAAGAGCAAGCGCGGCAGTCCACAGCGTAGTCGTGGCGCCGATCCAGAAACACAGTCAAAAACCAGAGGAAGTTCGAGACAGGATCGTCGAACTCATGGGAGACTTGCCAAGGATCGAGCTCTTTGCAAGAACCACAGCTCCCGGATGGGATGCGTGGGGCAACGAAGTGCCGGAAACGGCAGAACAGGAGGAATAGCATGACAAAATTGTTATGCGTGCCCTGCTCCATAAAGCTGGGCGAAACTAAAGATGTCAAACTGGCAAGACATCACAGGGACAAGATCACCTGCTCAGAGTGCGGCCGTCGTAGATACGGCAACGAGTACGAAATCAGCAGGAAGAAATCAAACAAAAAAAGAACCACCAAAACAAAAACGGAGGAATAGACAATGGGTACCACTAATATCACCAAAGAAACCCGCCGCGAGAGCTATGACAACATACTCCCGAAAACAAAAGACCGCGCCCGCCTCGTTCTTGAGACTCTCGGCGCCAAAGAAATGACAGTCAGCGAGATCACCGAGGAGCTCGTTGCATCCGGCAGGATCCCGTACTTCAACCGCAACTTCGTCGCGCCTCGCCTCTCCGAACTGAAGGACATGGGCGTCGTCGAGACTTGTGGCAGAAGAAAAGCAACCAGATCGGACTCTACTGAGGCGGTCTGGCGCCGAACGGAGGTGAAAGCGTGAGTAACTTCTCAACATGCCGCAGCTGCGGCGCGAGGATCATCTGGATCAAGACTGTCAACGGGAAGGCTATGCCGTGCAACGCCGAGCCGCTCACATTCAACAGAGGAGGCGGCCCGGAGACATTCGTGATGGAGTCCGGGAAAGTGGAACGCGGAAAAAGAGACCGTGACGGTGAGCTCACTGGCTACATCAGCCACTTTGCAACCTGTCCGAACGCAAGCAGGCACAGGAGAAGAAAATGAGCGATAGGTTGACACTTCTCAAGACGGCCGTCGAAAAATATGGCCAAGAGGCACAGATGAAGATGGCAGTCGAAGAAATGAGCGAACTGACAAAGGCGATCTGCAAATTCTGGAGAACCGAAGAAGGCACCACGGAAAGAGATCAGGCGGTTGAGAACATAATCGAAGAAGCCGCTGACGTTCAGATCATGCTCGACCAACTACGGATAATGTTCGGCAGTACGAAAGACGCCGAAATGGTAAAATTATCACGACTTAGAAAACGGCTAACAAGGAGGAAATAACAATGAGCCAGAACCAGAACAAAAACCAACAGCAGCAGCTCAGCAGAAGGACGTACAAATTCATCAAAGGGATGGATCGCGCCCAGCTCACTGCATACGTGCAAAAGGTCTACCTCACCGGCTTCGAGGCCGGCAGAAAAGCAGGCACGCCCGACGTCCTGTTCAGAGCGATCAAAGAGGCACTCCTCTCGACTGAAGGTATCGGAGAGATCAGAGCCGACGCCATCATGGAAAAGCTCGCCGGGCTTATAATTCCGAAGGAGTCCGTAGGAACTCCGACGGAAAATGACGGAAAAGACGAGGAGGTCGCGGAAGATGGCAAGGAAATCGACGCCGGCCAAGAGTGAATACGAAGCAGCGGTCGAAAAGCTGACAAAATTCTGCGAGGATCGCACAGATCTCGCGCCTATGATTGTTGACGACAACTACCCGATCATGGTGATATTTTACCCCAACTCGCAACTGTCGCTTTTTGCAGACGATAACGTCGACAACAACGGAGAAGTGAACAGCCTGACCGTAACCGTCGGTCTAAGCACTTCAGTTAAGTCGACGCTCAAGTTCAAAATGGACGCTAAGCTCCTGAAGAAGCTGATCAAACTCGCCGAAGCTGTCGGCAACCTTTACTATCACGCCTTCAGAGAAACAGAAGGCGAAAGAACAAAGGCAACGCGCCCGAACTATGTGGCGGATGGATACGCTGACGGGGTACCGTGTTATGACACAGCGTACTGCCCGACGTGCGAGCACGAGTTCGAGGAAGGCGTCAACGACTGGGAGAGTGCCTACTGTCCGGACTGCGGTCAGAAGCTTGACTGGTCTCCATATCCAACAGAAGAAAAAGAGTAACGGAGGAAAGAAAAATGGCTACAATCACAACAAAAAAGACCACAACAAACACATGGAAAAAACTCAGAGACATGCCGCTCGCCGCTGGCACAGAAATTACCGACACACTGAAGGACGGCACGTCCATCACGTTCGAGGTCGCAGCTCTCGACGTCTACGGCGCCAAGAAGGTGCTCGTCTGCAAGGACTGTCTCGAAAAAGAGCACAGCATGAACAAGAGAGCGACCAACAAGGGTGGCTGGGCTGCTTCGGGTATGCGCGAATACCTCAACAACACGGTGCTCGACGTGCTTCCCGACGATCTGAGGGCTGTCATCGTTCCGAGAACCATCAAGCAGAAGCTCGACGGCGAGACAGTCGAGTGTGAGGATCAGATCTGGCTCCCTTCTATGACTGAAATGTTCGGAGAAGGCGCATGGGGTACGGATGCAGACCTTGAGGACATCCACTTCCCGCTCTACTCGACAGAAAAGAGTCGCGTCAAAGAATGTGCCGACCACGGAACGTGGTGGTACTGGCTCCGGTCTCCCGTTGCGACGAGCTCGACGGGCTTCGGTTATGTGAACAGCAGCGGCAGCAGCGGCAACAACTACGCATCGTACGCGGATGGCGTGGCCTTCGGCTTCTGCATCTAATCATAAAATCTGAAAATCTGCCCGCCGAATAGTGCGGGCAGGTATAATAAAAGAAACAAAGGAGGGCCAGACATGGCAAAGAATAAAGCACCAGAACCGCTTCCGGAATATCAGACAACAGCGACGCCGAAGGCATACGCCGGAGGGATCCCGGTATTCTGTGCGCACGATGCGATCGTCAAGACGTCAGAAATGAGACCGAACCCGAAGAACCCGAACGAGCACCCGGACGATCAGATCCGACTGCTTGGAGAGGTGATCCGCTCAAGTGGATGGCGTGGGCCGATAACGGTTAGCACGCGCTCCGGGCTTATCGTCCGAGGGCACGGCCGACTTCTCGCCGCACAGCTTGAGGATCTCGAGGAGGTTCCAGTGGACTATCAGGACTACGCGAGCGAAGCCGAGGAGTACGCCGACCTCGTCGCAGACAACAAGATCGCAGAATTGTCTGACATCAACAACAGGAAGCTCGCCGACATTTTCGCGGACATTGACACCGGAGAGATACCACTCCAGCTGACCGGCTATTCTGAGGACGAAGTCGAGAACCTCGTCACCGCACTGTCTGAAGCCGTCCACAACGAACTACAAGATCCCGACATTGAAATCGAGGTACCGAAGAACCCAGT
Organism: Eubacterium sp.; assembly: GCA_017463985.1. GTDB lineage: Bacteria > Bacillota > Clostridia > Oscillospirales > Acutalibacteraceae > Eubacterium_R. The sequence goes on from JAFUEH010000025.1 coordinate 62,399, forward strand.
CACCAAGTACGGAGACCTGTGGCTGCTCGGCAAGCACCGCGTCCTGTGCGGAAATTGTGGAGAGCCTAAAGACAAGGAACTCCTGCTCGGAAGCGACACACCGGAGATACTTCTGACGGATCCGCCATACTGCTCAGGTGGTCAAAAAGAGGCCGGCAAAAGCAAGGGCTCAATCGGAACAGTCAGAAAGACCGGCGACAAAGTGCCGATGATTGCGAACGACATCCTCAGCACGAGAGGGTACCAGAACTTGATCCGGGCAGCGCTGAAGGATCTGCCGTGTTTGTATGCTTATATATTCACGGACTGGCGCATGTGGATCTATCTGTTCGACTTGACAGAAGAAGCCGGCTTCGGAATAAAGTCGGAGATCGTCTGGGATAAAGGCACGCCGGGCATGGGTGTCGGATGGAGGTCACAGCACGAACTAATCATGTTCGCAGCACGAGCAGCGACACACTTCGACGGTCACAAAGGGTATGGCAACGTGCTCTCCGTCTCAAGATCAGGCAACGAACTGCACCCGACACAGAAGCCGGTCGAGCTACTCGAGAAGCTGCTCGACAACAACGACTTCGCTGAGGGCGTCTACGATCCCTTTGGTGGATCTGGCACGACACTCGCTGCGTGCGAAGCGGCAGGTCAGAAGGCTTACATCATGGAGGTCGATCCGAAATACGTGGACGTTATCGTTCGCCGATACATACACATCAGCGGCAAGAAGAACGTCCGCTGCATCCGTCAGGGAGAGGAGCTCGCCCGCGAGGAGTTCGCGGCCATCTTCGACGACCTGAGCGCAGAGGAAGGAGGTGACGAGGAGTGATGCACCTGAACCATGGAAGAAAAAGACACAAGCACCAAAGCGATCAAGAATAGGTTCCGGGCATACGCCGACCTGCTCCGAGAAATCGACAACCAAAAGGAACGGCTCGACAGGCACGTGGCAAGCATGGGCCCCGCCTCTCCGAACGTCACCGGCATGCCGCACGCCAAAGGAGGACACCACAGCAAGGTCGAGAGAGACGTCGAGAAAAAGATCGAGCTCGAGGAACAGATCGCCGAACTCGTCGCGGAGGAACGCGAGGAGCGCAAAACGCTCGAGCACACCATCAGAAGGATCAAGAACCCGGACGAACGTGCAGTTCTAAGGATGCGCTATTTTGACCGCGAAGAATGGCAAGACATCACTCACTCCCTGTTCCGAAAAGCGAAGGACTACAAGAGGAACTTCACTAACTACCAGCGCAAGACATACAAGATACACGGCGCTGCTCTTGTGAGCTTCTCAGAGGCGTTAAAAACCGAGGGTATGAACTTATAAGGGCAACGGCACGAAACGCCACCACAGGCTAACAAAGAGGCACAAAACGGTACAAAACGGAATAGACGGGAAGAAAGAAGAATAAAGAGGCAGCGCACGGTACAAATTATATCGCTATAATGTAGAATGAACCAAACCGTCGAGGAGACACAGAGCTCCCCGGCGGTTTTATTTTATACCACAAGAAAGGAGGCAGCACCGTGTCAACACCAAAAGGCGCACGCGGCACGCTCAATATCTTCATCAAGAACCTCGAGCAAGTACAGGCCGAGAGCAAAGACATCCAGAAGAAAGCAGAGAAGGCTGTTAAGCGTACAGTGTCAGACTTCAAATCGAGAGCGCCGGCGTGGATCAGCGCGGCAGTCGTCGAGGAGTACGGCATCAAGAAGTCAGATGTCAAGGACGCAATCAGCGGGAAGAAAAAAGCCGGCAGCATAAACGTGGGCGGCATAGTCGTCGACAACGTGGCGATTGAGTACCGAGGCAGACCACTGACGCCGACACACTTCAAAATGCGACCGACCAAACCCCCAGCCCGCAGAGTCAAAGACTTCAGACGAGTCCCGGGCTCAGGTGTAGGAGAAGGCAGCAAGGTCGCGATGGTCAAGCCGCCGGCGCCGTACAAGATCACGGCAGAGATTAAGAAAGGCAAGCGCGTGCAGCTCAGTGCCGACGCCTTCCTCGGATCAAACAAAGGCGCGGGCAACATACCATTCCAACGCACGGGCACAGGCCGCACTCCGATCAAGTCTATCAAGACAGTCAGCGTCCCGCAGATGGTAACGAACGAGAAGGTCGCCGAGAAGATCACCGAGAACATCAACGAGAACCTCGGCAAGCGTCTCCAGTACCACCTCGAGCGAGAGCTGAAGAAGTAAGAGGCGGGCAGCCAAGGCAGAGCACGGCACCGAAGCCAGCCAGCGCAGCCGCAGCGCAACAATACAGCGGAAAAAACAAAGAAAAAAGCGCGAAAGAGGGACGAAGCACGACCGAACGCGGCGAAAAATTTTCGCGGTAGGTTCTTCCGGCGGCAAAAATCGCCTGCGGTGCTCGCGAGCCCAAAAATCGCGCAGTCAATAAAAAAATTTTTTAGGCCGTTTCGTTTCGCGAAAGGCCTCGGAAGGAGGGACACCATGCCGGACAACAAAGCGAAGCAGAACCTCGTCGACAGCAAGACCATCGCCATGATATTCGACATGGGAGTGCGTAACGTTCAGCTGCTCGCTCAAGAAGGAACGATCACAGCGATCAAGAAAGGAAACGCCAACAAATACGACCTTCTGCCGACTATCAAGCAATACATCAAATACCTGAAAGAGAAAGCCAACGGCCGCCAAGAGAGTAGCAAGGACGCAGAGCAAGAAAGCATAAAGCTGAAGGCCGAGGCAGACCTCAAAAGAAGCAAGGCCGACATGGCCGAGCTCCAGCTGAAGGAGCTCAGAGGCGAAATGCACAGGAGCGAAGATGTCGAGGCTGTCATGACTGACCTCATCTACACGATACGCTCGATGCTGACAGCTCTCCCCGGTCGTCTGGCCGTTGACGTCGCCGGTGCGGCTACACCGGCAGAGGCGTCGGAAATCATCCGCGCCGAAGTTTACAAAGTTCTTGAGGAGCTCGCCGGGTATAAATACGATCCCGAAGAATATGCGCGGCGGGTACGGGATCGAGAAGGATGGAGAGAGCTCGCCAATGGCGGGGACGACGAGTAAAAAAGCGGCCGCAAAACTGAACAAAGCGATCTCCGGCGCAGTTCGGAACTTCAAACCACCGGAGAACCTCACAGTCGACGCATGGGCTGACAAGCACCGCCGCCTCTCACCCGAGTCGTCAGCTGAGGCAGGCCCGTGGAGAACAAAGCGAACCCCGTATCTCGAGGAACCGATGAAGGCCTTCACAGATCCGAAGGTTCACAAGATCGTCATGGTCGCAGCCTCACAGGTCGGAAAGTCAGAGCTCGAGCTGAACATAATCGGCTACATCATAGACCAAGATCCCGGCAGCATCTTATACGTACACCCAACCATCGACGACGCGAGAAAGTTCAGCCGCCTGCGTGTCGCGCCTATGATCAGAGACAGCAAGACTCTGAAATCGAAAGTTCACGAGGTCAAGGCACGCGACAGCGGAAACACTATCCTCCAGAAGTCGTTCCCGGGCGGCATGCTGACGTTGACAGGCTCAAACAGCGCCTCGGCGCTTGCTTCAACACCCGCCCGCTACATTATCGGCGACGAGCGAGATCGCTGGGCGGTAAGTGCAGGAACCGAGGGCGATCCGTGGGCGCTTGCGGAAGCACGTCAGGCGACGTTCTACAACGCGAAAGCGGTGGAGGTATCAACGCCAACAATTAAAGGCGCCAGCAACATCGAGACGAGCTTCTACCAAGGAACGCAGGAGCACTGGTGTCACCAGTGCCCTGAGTGCGGCGAGTACAGCGAGATCGTGTTCGACGACATCAAATTCGAGCCCGAAGCCGTCAAGGTAAGAGGGAAAAAGACGTGGAATATCAAGAACGGCGTGTCGTGGTGCTGCCCCGAGTGTGGCTGCCTCGTATCAGAAGAAAGCATGAGGCGACAGCCTGCACGGTGGGAAGCAGAAAACCCGAACGCGTACAACAAAGGCGTCCGCTCGTTCTGGCTGAATGCCTTCTCCTCTCCGTGGACTCCGTGGGAGAAGATCGTCATCAAATTCCTTGAAGCAAAAGACGATCCGCAACGTCTGAAGGTAGTCTACAACACTTTACTCGGACAGCTCTGGGAAGATCGCGGAGACCTCGAGGACGAGGACAGCATGCTCTCAAGGCGTGAGGACTATGGAACACGAAAAGACGGCACTCCCGTCGAACTACCTGAAGGCGTGCTCGTTCTCACGTGCGGCGTCGATACACAGGACAACCGTCTGGAGTACGAGGTCGTCGGTCACGGAAAGTTCGGAGAGTCGTGGGGCATCGTCAAGGGCTATATCATGGGACGGCCTGACACGCCGGAGGTGTGGCAGAGACTTGACGACGTCATTGATCACGTTTACACGTTCCAAAACGGCAGAGGCCTGAAAATATCTATCACCTGCGTGGACTCTGGTGGCCACTTCACGCAAGAAGTCTACGAGGCCTGTCGTGCACGACTTCATAAACATGTTTTTGCCATCAAGGGTAAAGGTGGCGACGGGATCCCGCTCGTGTCGCCTCCCTCAAAGGTGGCGATCAGAGACAATAGGCGCGTGACCTGCTGGCTCTACACTCTCGGAGTCGACTCTGGCAAGGCGACCATCATGGGAAACCTAAAAGCGCAGGAACCGGGGCCAAGGTATTGCCACTTCAACAAACACCCGGACGCAGGCTACGATCTGAACTTCTTCAACGGACTGCTATCCGAGAAACTTGTATTGTCGAGAACGAAACGCGGCAACGTCTGGACGTGGGAGAAGCTGCCCGGACACAACAGAAACGAGGCGCTCGACTGCCGAAACTACGCGAACGCCGGGCTCAGAATAATCAACCCCGACATGGATGCTATTGAACGAAGGCTCAAAGGTCTCGAGGAGGAAACAAAGCAAACCGCTCCGAAAAAGAGCAAGACAAAGAGAAGTAAAGCAGCCAGCGCTTTTGACAGCTGGTAAAGGAGGAAATAATCATGACACAAACAACTCTTCAGGAGCGCCTTGAAATTGCAAAGACGCGCCTCGATTTATACATCAAGCGTGAGACCGAAATGCTCGACGGAGGCGTTCAGAGCTACGGACTCGGCACTCGAAACGTCACGAGGTACAACACCGATCTGGCTCAAATACGCGCAGCGATCGCTGAACTCAAGAAAGAGATCGCAAGCCTCGAAGGACAGCTTGCAGGCCAGAAGCCTCGCAAGGCGGTGGGCGTAGTCCCACGCGACTGGTAAGGGTACAAGCTAACGCTATACCATATAAGCAGCCCGGAAGTGAAAGGAGGTGGACACCATGAGCGACACACCAAAACGCCACGCGCAGAGTCGTCCGGTCGTCAAAGTAAGACCTGTAAACAAAGGCTACGGAGACGCCGGAGCGTCGTGGCACAAGAAAGCGACCAAAGGCTTCGACGCAAAAAGCGGCAGCCCGAAGGAGGACATCGACTACAACAATTACACGCTGCGACAGCGTGCCCGCATGTTATACATGGCGGCACCGATCGCCACGTCGGCAATCAAGACAAACAGGACGAATGTGATCGGCGTGGGCCTTCAGCTGAAAAGCAGAATAGACCGCGAACTCCTCGGGATGAGTCAAGACGACGCGGACGCATGGGAAGCAACAGCAGAGCGCGAGTTTGCCATCTGGGCGACCAAGAAGCGCAACTGTGACGCGACAGGCATGAACGATTTCTACGGCATGCAGCAGCTCGCCCTTGCCTCGTGGCTCGTCTCTGGCGACGTTTTTGCAGTAATCAAGCAATATACGACGACACCGCTCCAGCCGTACTCGATGCGCTTGCATCTTGTTGAAGCTGACAGAGTGGCAACGCCGACAGACGCAGGAACCTGCTCCCCTCTCGGCACAACAACCGGAAAGGCGGAAAACGGGAACGCAATATATGACGGCGTAGAGATCGACAGCAACGGCCTCGTCGTTGCTTATCACTTCAGAAGCACCTATCCGTTCGAGAATATGGCGGCAAGTACAAAATGGACTCGCGTGCAGGCATACGGCGAAAAGACCGGGCTCCCGAACGTTCTGCACATATCAGAGAGCGAGCGCCCTGACCAGTACAGGGGCGTCAGTTATCTGGCGCAGGTCATCGAACCGCTTCTTCAGATGCGTCGATACACAGAGAGCGAACTGACCGCGGCAGTGGTCGAGTCGTTCTTCACCGCTTTTATTAAGACGCAAGCGGATGCGAACGAAATGCCGTACAACGAAGTCGGCAGCAGCCTGCCGGAAATGAGCAGAGATCCGAATGAGTACGAAATGGGCCCCGGACAGATTAACATGCTGGAACCGGGCGAGGACGTTGTGTTCGGAGATCCAAAGCGACCGGCTGGAGGCTTCAACGGCTTTATACGTGCAATTTGTGAGCAGATCGGTGCAGCTCTGGAGATCCCTGCCGATCTCCTTCTCAAGAGCTTCAACGCAAGCTACTCGGCCAGCCGTGCCGCTCTCCTCGAAGCGTGGAAGGCCTTCAAAATGCGCCGCGAGTGGTTCGCTGCAAGTTTTTGCCGCCCAGTCTATGAGATCTGGATGGCTGAAGCTGTTGCACGCGGACGTCTGCACGCTCCCGGCTTCTTCTCTGATCCCACTATACGCGAGGCATATCTGAGAAGCGAGTGGATCGGCCCGTCACAGGGACAGCTCGATCCGACGAAGGAAATCAGCGCCGAGGCCATGGCTGTCGCGGAGGGCTTCTCCACGAGAGAACAGTCCACGATCAGACTCAACGGCGGGCAGTGGGACGCAAACGTCGACCAGCTCGCAAGAGAGAACGCAAAGCTCGCAGCTGCGAAAGCGGCGTTCTCAACACCGGAGACCACAACGGAACCCGGAACAGACGAACCCCCAAAGGAAGGTGAAGAAAATGGTTAAAGCCAAGACCAGACTTATCGCAGGGCCGCAGGCAGACAAGCCCGTGACAAAGTTCTGGAACATCGCAAGCACCGGAGACGACAGCGGCGAGATACTGCTTTATGGTGACGTAGTAAGCAGGCAGCCGACAGACTGGTGGACTGGAGAACCCGTCGCCGGTCAGTTTATCACTCCGGAGGGCTTCCTTGAGGATCTTGAAGCAGTGAAAGACAAGGCCAACATCACAGTTAAGATCAACAGCTGCGGCGGCGATCTTTACACTGGCATCGCAATTCACAACGCGCTCAGAGGACTCAAGGGCAACAAGACCGTGATCGTGGAAGGCATCGCGGCCAGTGCTGCGAGTGTTATCGCCTGCGCAGGCGACGATGTTCAGGTATATCCCGGCAGCATGATCATGATCCACGGCGTCAGCGCTTTATTGTTTGACTATTACAGCTTGCCGGATCTAAAGAAGCTCCAGAAGGACTTCGACGCCAGCGAGCGTGCGATCGCTGAGATCTATCACGCAAAGACAGGCCTCGAGGTTGACCAGCTCAGGGCTATGATGACACGCGAGACGTGGATGGTCGGACACGAAGCGGTGAACAACGGCTTCGCCGACACGTTACTCGACGAGGACGAGAACTTTGAAGCAGCTATAAGCGCAGACAAGAAGGTGCTACTTGTAGCAGGCGTACGTCACGACGTCACAGGCTTCAAAAATCTCCCGGGATCCATCCCGGTATCAAACAAGATCCGCACCACTAAGGCAGCGGAAAACAAAAAAACAGTCAAGAAAGACACCAAGGAGGTCAAGACTATGACAGCAGAAGAACTCAGAGCTGAACATGGCGACATCATCGCGCAGATCGAAAGAGACGCCGCTGAAGAAGCTCGCACAACCGCTATCACTGAGGAACGCGCACGCCTTCAGGCTATCGAGGAAATCGAAGCAAGCGTCGGCGACACTCAGATGATCCACGACGCCAAGTATGGCGAGAACCCCATGACAGCCGAGCAGCTCGCCCTTGCAGCTATGAAAAAGCAGGCGCAGCTCGGTGCTCAGCACCTCGCAAACGTTAAGGATGACAACGCTGCATCGCAGGCAAATGGCGTAGCAGCTGCTCCGAACGGTGGCGAGGAAGGAAGCGAAACAGACGACAAGGCAAAGGTGGACGCTATTGTCGGTCTCTACAATTCCACCAAAACCAAATAAGGAGGACAAAACCATGAGCAAAAGACTCGACGAAACAATCGGCTCTGTTGAGTATGACGGCCTCATCGTCAACAACGAGCCCGTCGCTGACGTGTTCAGCGTAACCATCCGTAAAGGTGCAGCCACAGAGACTCTCAAGCGCGGCACTGTTCTCGCTCTCTCCGAAGGCGCTGCCGGTGACGGCAAGATGGTGATCCTCGGTACAACCTCAGCAGAGAACGAAACTTTGACAGCGAACTGCGTGCTCGCTGACGATGTTGAAGTCGGCACAACCGCCGACGTAGAGGCTCTCGCATATCGCACCGGCCACTTCGCAAGAAACAAAGTGATCGCTAAAAGCGGCACGACTTTGAGCGCAGCAGACGAGGAAGCTCTCCGCAAGGGTGGCATCCTTCTCTCAGATGCTCTTGCATACTAATCAAAGGAGGACAAAATCATGCCTTTTAACTTTTTTGACACTCACACGCTCCTCATGGCAGTGGAGCAGCTCACTCCCGTGAGCACATTCCTTCGCGATCGTTACTTCCCGACCAACGCGGCGAGCGACATCTTTGCGACCGACGACGTGCTCATTGAGTACAGAGACGGCAGCAAGAAGCTCGCGCCGTTCGTAGCCCCCCGCAAGGGCGGCGTTGCAATTCTGAGAAACGGCTACACCGTGGAGCGTTTCACTCCTCCGTTCGTAGCTCCCAAGCGTTCCCTCAGCATTGACGATCTCAACAAGAGAGGCTTCGGAGAAGCACTCTACTCTCAATTAACTCCTCAGCAGCGCCAGCAGACTCTTATCCTCAAGGATGCGGACGAAATGAGCGAAATGATCAGCCGTAGAGAAGAAGCTATGGCGGCGGAAACCATGCTCACAAACGGCTGTGTTATGAAGCACATCGCTGACGACGCAAACAAGGACGACGAGATGGAGATCCGCTTCTACACCGGCGCATCTAACCCGGCAACCTATACCCCGACAAACGCGTGGAACGCGGCGGGTGCGGAGATCCTCAAAGACCTCGGCGCTATGGTTCGTATTCTCACCAGCAAAGGACTCAGAGCTTCCGATCTTGTGTGTTCTCCTGACGTAGCTGACGCCATCATGAACGACGCAAACATTCAGAAGATGCTCGACAACAGACGCATCGAGCTCGGCAACATCGAGCCCGAACTTCTTCCCGCAGGTGCGGCTATCGTCGCTCGTCTGAACGTCAAGGGCCGTATCATCAACGTGATCTCCTACGACGAGACCTACACAGACGACAACGGTCAGGACAAGCTCTTCATCCCTTCGGGTAAGTGCATACTCACCGCTCCTGCTGCCGGCCGTACTCTTTACGGCGCAGTATCACAGATCGAGCAGGCTGACGGTGAGTTCCACACCTATGCAGGCAAGCGTGTGCCGAAATACCTCAGCAGCGCTGAAGGCAACACCCGCAGCTTGACCATCTCAAGCCGCCCGCTCATGATCCCGAACAACAAGAACGCGTTCCTTGTAGCGGACGTTTTATAAGCAGAAAGGAGACCCCGGTCATGATTAAGATTATCAAAGGAACCTACGGACATTTTGACGGCACAAAAGTGAACCCGATCACAAAGGCAGACGGCCCTCAGAGCTTCAAGCCCGAGATCGAGGAGAGACTTGTCAAGAAAGGCGTCGCTGTTTACGTCAACGAACCTCTCGTCGAGGAAACTGAAGAACAGGACGATGAAACAGCAGCCAAGACTGAAGAAGGCACTCTACCCGAGTACAGCGCAGACATGAAGCTCGCAGATCTCAAAAAGATCGCCAATGCGTATGGCGTAGACGCTGAAAAAGCGAGAACGAAAGCCGAAGTAATCAAAAAGATTGAAGCAGCAAAAGCACAGGAGGACGACGTTGTCGAGGACGACGAGCTCCCGCCTGACGTAAAAGCTGCGATGCCGGAATAATGGCCGGAACCCTTAAAGATCTAATCGCGGCAGACGTCGACCGCGTGTTTTTTGAGCTCGACGACTTTGCTGAGCTCCATCGCATTGAAGGCAAAGAGATCAGCATCGTTATCGACAATGATCAGCTTGAAAAAATGAAGCAGGGCCAGATCCTCGGCGTCGCCGAGTCTGACATGCTTATTTTTGCCAAGACATCAGACATGCCGAAGCGAAAAGCACCCGGCTCACTTCTGAACGTTGACGGCCGGGAGCTTATAGTCGACGAGTGGACTGAGAACAAAGGCGTCACTCAGATCGCTCTACGCCAGAACAGGACAGTGTAAGGAGGAAAAACGCATGACAACCACGACCATTATCGATAGTGTGGTCGACTGGGCTCAGAAGGCTATATGCGATAACATCCTTCTGAAGCTGCCGGACGACGACGCCAACGACGGAAATTATCCCGGGAAAAGGATCAACCCCACAGCCTTCCCTATGTTCGTTCCTGCGAAGGACAGGCTTGCGCCACATGTAACCGCACCGATCCCTTCGTTGTGCGTGCAAATTAAAGAAGGCAAGGACACACTCACGAACGGAAGGCGCACGCTGAAGATGCGCTTCAGCCTCGCAACGTGGAACCCGGGCAAACACGGCACCGAAGTCATGGAACCGCAGGAAGATGTGACCAAAATCGGTGGCCACTCATACAAGCGACACTCTGATCCTGAAGCGGTCGCTCAGTACACCAGAAATATGGACGGATGGAGAGACCTTTGGAACTTCGCAGATAAAACACTGCAAGCTATTGAGGGCACCGAGTTCATCGCAGGGCTCAGACTCGTGAAAGAGGGCGACGACGGCATCAGCTACGGCCCCTTTGTCGAGGAGGGCGCAATCTGGGACTACTATCCCTACTGGTTCTTGTGGATCGACTTCTCGCTTGAGTGCGGAACGGTTCACAAAGATCCTGAAATCTACAAAAATCTTTTATAAGGAGTGATAACAATGGCATACAAACACGGTACGTATGGCGAGCTGACGGCCAGCAAGGTCAAAGGCACAGCCAGCGCCGACACCGTCGTTGTTTATGTAGGTACTGCTCCGGTCAACCTCGTCAGAGGTGTGGAAACGTCTGAACTTGTCAACAAGCCGATCAAGATCTTGAACATGATCGACGCACAGGGCAAAGTCGGCTACTCTAACGACTGGAACGCCTTCAGTTTATGTGAAGCGCTCGCACAGCACTTTGACAACACAATCGGCAACGTCGGACCGATTTACTTCATCAATGTGCTTGATCCTACAAGACACAGAAAGGAAACAGTGACAACGGTCTCTGTTGCCTTTAACGCTGGTCGCGGCGAATTTATCAGCGACAAGATCATCCTCGACACCATAGCCATCGCCGACAAGGTTGAGGGCGTAGACTTCGAGGTGAGCTACAACTACAACTCCAGTAAGGTCGTGATCACTTCACTCAACAACAACGACCGCCTCACTGGCAACATCACCGTATCGTTCAGAGAAGTGAACCCGACAGCAGTCACCACAGCGGACATTATCGGCCAGAAAACGGCCACCGGCGTATATAGCGGCCTCGCCGCTATAGACCTTCTCTATCAGAAGGAAAATGTTGTAGCGAACGTTGTGGCAGCTCCCGGCTGGAGCGACATCCCGGCAGTATATACCGCTATGGTAAGCGCTGCGAACAAAATCAACGGACACTGGGACGCCCTTGTCGTTGCAGACATTCCTCTCGTGAAGGTAGTCACAGCGACAGGCAACGAAGGTGAAACAGTCGAGGTTCCGGTTGACACTATTGCAAAGGCGATTGAGTGGAAAGCAGAAAACGGATACACGTCTGAGTTCTCAAAGGTCTGCTGGCCTATGGTAACAGATGGCAGCGGCAGAAAGTTCCACCTCTCGACTGTAACAGCTGCAACAATGCAGCGCGTCGACTCTGAACACGGCGGCGTTCCGTTCGAGAGTCCGTCAAACAAGCAGATCATGGCGACGGGCCAATTCTTCGGAGCATCTTCTCCGAACATGGGCTACGACCAGTCGACTGCGAACGGTCTCAATGAGAAAGGCATCACGACCGCAGTGTACTGGGGCGGCCAGTGGGTACTCTGGGGCGCTCACACTGCTGCGTTTATTTACAACGGCAACATGGACGCCCGCGCAATTTTTGACGCCAGCATCCGCATGCTCATGCACATCACCAACGGCTTCCAGCTTAGAAACGGCACAAGGATCGACGCACCGATGGGCATCAGCGAGAGAGACGCGATCGTCAACAGCGAGCAGGAGATCCTCGACAGCTATGCAGGCATGGGCGCTTTACTCGGTCAGCCCTCTGTCCTCTTTGTCGAGAGTGAAAACCCGCAGACGAACCTCGTCAACGGCGACTTCGTCTGGAACATCAGCGCAACACCGACGCCGCCGTTCAAGTCAGGCACCGCACGCGTGACCTATACAGACGACGGCTTCGAGGCTTATTATGGAGGTGAGGAGTAATGTCATGGCTTGATCTTAAAGGCGCGATAGTGGCCGACACTGTCTACTCGAACAAGAGACTCGTTGCGAAAGACGTCAGCTTTACCCTCCCGTCGATCTCAATGCAGACGGCAGACGTGCAGGCCATGGGTACCATGAGCATGCCGCTCGTAGGTCTCCTTGAGGACATGGAGCTCGCCATCACAAAGATCGGCATCGACACCGGTCTCGGCAAGCTCTCAAAGCTCGAGAAGCAGAACCTTGAGTTCAGATGGGTGCAGACCGTTATCAAGAGCGACGGCACCAGCACAGTCGAGGGCTGCAAAGCCTTCGTTCGTTGCGTTCCGAAGGCACTGCCCGGCATCGGTGCAGAAATCGGAAGCGCGTCCGAAAACGAACTCACCTACGGCGTCAGCCGCTTGCAGATTTACTGCGGCGGTACCGAGTATATGCTCGTCGACAGACTGAGCCAGATCCTTCGTATTGACGGCAAGGACTACATGAGCAAGATCTCGAAATTACTTTAACAAACGGCCCCGGGACTCAAGCCCGGGGCTCATTATTTACACAGGAGGAAAACCATGAACGGTACTATCAAATTAAACAACCCGATCGAAATCAACGGCAAAAAGGTCAAGGAGCTCACCTATGACACCGACGCGATCACCGCGACGCAGTTTGCTGAAGCTGACGCGAGAAAAATGAGAGCAAGCGGATCAAAGGGCGGCAACCTCTCAGGTGCCGTTGAGCTCGACTACTCGTTCCACCTCTACCTCGGCTTCGCCGCTATCGTTGCGGTGAACCCGGAGATCGACATGAGCGATCTCGAAAGAATAAAGGGCGCGGACGTGATGGAGGTCATGAAAGTCGGCCGAAATTTTATAATCAGACCGGGAGAGGCCTCACAGGACGACGACTCAGACGAGCCATCAGAGACTACGCCCGAACGTTCCACACCTCAGTCACAGAGCTCGAACGAAAACCAATAACGAGCTTTTTGGTGGACTATGCAGAAGCGGCTGAAGATCTCGCCGAAGAACAGAAACGGAGGCAGAAAAGCGCGCCGCGCATGGTTAAAAAACACTACAAACGGAGGTGAGGACAATGGCAAACGGTAAAACGCTTCAAGCGATCGTTGAAATTGCCGGCGAAATAAGTCCTACCCTCGGAAAATCTATAAGCGAAGCGACCGGGAAGCTGGGAGGCATGAACGTCAAAGCCCTCGCCGTAGGTGCTGCCGTCGGCGGCATCGCGGTGGCTACCGGTAAAGCTGTTTTTGAAGCTGGGAAATATCTGGTTGATCTCGGCAGTCAGTTCGACGAAGCCAGTGACTCTATCAGAATAGGAACAGGCGCAACAGGTGACGCACTTGACGCTCTGATGGACGACTTCGACGCGGTGTACTCAAGCGTGCCGACCACCATGGAGGACGCCAGCAAAGCGATCGCTGACTACAACACAAGGCTCGGACTAACAGGCCCGGCCTTGCAGTCAATATCAACGCAAGCGATCCAAGTGGCCGACATGATGGAGCAAGATCTTGACAGCGTCATCGAGGAGTCGAGCCAAGCGTTCCAAGCGTGGAACATTGACGCCGAAAACATGGGCGACGCGATGGACTACGTGTTCAAAGCATCGCAGAGCACAGGCGTCGGCTTCACAGACCTCATGAGCAATGTGCAGCAGTTCGCTCCCCAACTTCAAGAACTCGGTTACAGCTTCGAGGAGTCGATCTCTTTGATCGGTCAGCTTGACAAGGCTGGCGTCAACACCTCGGAAGTTCTGGGCGCCATGAAAAAGAGCGTCGGAAACCTCGCAAAAGAAGGCATAAGTGCCAGCGAGGGCATGGAAATGTATGCCGAGAAAATCAAAAACGCCAAAGACATGACAGAAGCCACGACTATCGCTTCCGAAATCTTCGGATCAAAAGCGGCTTCAACAATGGCGGCGGCAATAAGAGACGGTACCGTCGACGTGGCAGCACTGACCGCAGAGCTCGAAAACAACAGCGAGACGATCGGAGGATGCGCTGCCGACACGTACGACTTCGCAGAAAACCTTCAGCTGTTCAAGCAGAAGGCGCAGGTCGCACTTGAACCTCTTGCCGGTACTCTTTTTCACTCACTCAACGACCTCATGCCTGTCGTGGGCGACCTTATGGAGAAGCTGATCCCGGTCATACAGAACATGGTCGGACAACTCCAACCAATGATCGAGCAACTTATTCCAGCTATCACGCCAATGCTCGAGGAGCTAATCCCGGTAATCGTCGAAATCGCGAGCGGACTGCTCACTGAGCTGATCCCTCCGGTAATCGAGATAGTGACGTCTATCATCCCAGTGCTGATCCAGCTGCTTCAAATGGTGGCTCCTATTCTCAACACGTTGATCTCGTCGGTACTTCCGATAGTCGTGCAGCTCATCCAGAAGCTACTGCCCGTAATTCTCCAAATCGTGCAGAGAGTTCTCCCGGTAGTGGTTCAACTGCTTGACGCAATTTTGCCGCTGCTCGATGAGTTCCTGAGCGCTATTCTTCCGGTGCTTCTGGATCTGATCGACGCGCTTGTGCCTCTGGTCATGAACATAATTGACGCGGTGCTCCCGGTACTGATCCAGCTGCTTCAGACTGTCGTGCCGATCATCTCGAGAATTATCCAGACGGTACTCCCGGTAGCCATCCAGCTGATCAACGCACTCGTACCTATCGTGACTCAGCTCATACAAGCAGTTCTCCCAATTCTGGTAGAGATCTTGAACCTTCTGACGCCGATCCTCGACTTAATAATCACATTATTGCAGCCGATCCTCGACCTGTTCATCATGCTGCTCGAGCCCATCCTGAGCCTCATTTCAATGGCGATCACGCCGTTGATCGACATTATCTCTATGCTGATCACTTCGGCCCTCGAGCCGTTGCAGCCTATCCTTCAGATATTGTCGACTCTGTTCAATGAGTATCTGGGCGCAGCGATCCAAAACGTGCAGCCGATAATCTCAGGCGTGCAGAACATACTCCAAGGTCTGATCAATTTCATCACCGGTGTGTTCACAGGCAACTGGACGGCGGCATGGCAAGGTGTCGTTCAATTCTTTGGCGGTCTCTGGGAGGGCCTCGTCGGTATTGTAAAGGCGCCGATCAACGCAGTAATCGGCTTAATCAACGGTGCGATCAGAGCACTAAACAGCATCAGCGTCACAATACCGGACTGGGTACCCGCGGTCGGAGGCCAGACCTTCGGCATAAACATTCCGACTATTTCATATCTGGCAACCGGCGGCTTCACTGACGGCATATCTATCGCCGGCGAAGCAGGAACAGAGGCAGTAATTTCCTTCGATCCTGCGTACAGAGCGGCGAACATCGGCTACTGGCTCGAAGCTGGTCAGATGCTCGGCATCGGTTCGAGCAATTCACAGACGGCACAGGCCGGCAAGCTCTTAACGCTTGACGACTTCTCGCTGAACGAAATGGCAGGAGGTCAAACTATAATTTACTACGACTTCAGTGGCTTTACGTGGTCGCCTACCATCGGCGCCACCGGTAAGGACGGCGAAGAGGACATTCTCGGAGAGCTCAAGGCTCACGAGGCTGAGTTCTTCGACTGGTTCGAGGAGTGGCTGAAGGTAAGAGAGGAGGGACGGTTTTGCCACGCGTAACCGCATATCTTGAATATCAGACAAGAGCCGGCGACACTTTTGACTCGCTTGCATTGACAATGTATAACGAGGAAAAGCTGGCGAAGCATATCATCGAGTTTAACCCGGACTATGCTGACGTCATTATCTTCGAGGCGAACGTGCCGCTCCGTCTCCCTATCATCGACGACGTTGAAACGCCGGCAACGTTGCCACCGTGGAGAAGCAGCACATGAAGCTGATGATCAACGGTGTCGATATTTTTGAGCAGGTGTCAGTCCGCTACTGCATACACGAAATGTATGCAGAAAAGCGGGCCGACAGTCTGACGATAAGGCTCAACGATCCGGACGGCAACTGGAGCAAGTGGAACCCTGAGCCCGGCAGCGAGATCTCGTTCGAGAACGGAGCAGCAAAAACGGGCAAAATGTTCATACACTCAACAAAGCCGGAAAACGGCGGCTATACGATCAGAGCCTTATCAATGCCGACAACAGGACAAACAAGAAGGAGCAAGTCGTGGGCCGGCGTCCACTTCCTTCAAATCGCGAACGAAATCGCAAAACGGCACAAGCTGGACTTCGAGAACTACGGCTGCAAGGATCACCTGTACCAGTATATCGCGCAGGAGAACGAGACAGACTTCGCGTTCTTTTGTCGTCTCTGTATGTTTGAGGGCTGTCAGATGCTTATCTTCGACGGCAAGCTGATCGCATACGACGAAGCGTACATCGAAAAGCAAGCACCGGCCGAGACTCTCGAAATCGGAGATGACGGTGTGTTTGCATACGAGGACAGAAGCGACAGAGCGTACGGAGTGGCAACGGTAGCAAGCGGAAAGATCTCCGGAACCTTCAGAGCGCCGGGAGGAGCTCCCGACAGAGTTCTGAAGCCGGAGACCGGGATCAAGGTCACAAGCAACGCAGAGGCCGCACGCTTCGCGCGTGGGATCCTGCGAGACGCGAACAAAAACCTCGTGACCGGTAGCTTCGCAAAAGCGCTGATGCCGGGATATGCAGCCGCGAGCCTGATCAGACTCAAAACCAAAAAGGCAGAGGGCTGGAACGGCGAGTTCTTCGTGACAATGGTCAGACACGACCACGTCGGCAACAAATCAACAATTTACATCAGGAAACCACTGGAGGGATACTAATGGCCGGACAAATTGACAAGGGAAAAATCACAAGCATCGACGGAAACGTCGCCAGAGTGGTGCCATGCAACGAGCCGGGACTCGTCTCCGCTTCGGTGGTTATTCCGTGGCACTTGAGAGGTACCTCCGGGAACTTATCAAAAGGCACCGAAGT
Source organism: Eubacterium sp. (assembly GCA_017463985.1). GTDB lineage: Bacteria > Bacillota > Clostridia > Oscillospirales > Acutalibacteraceae > Eubacterium_R. The sequence continues at coordinate 79,809 of JAFUEH010000025.1, forward strand.
GGTCTACGCTCTTTTTGAGGATCAGACTGGCATCCTGCTCGGCAGAGCAGACGGAAACTGGGGCAACTTTGTCCCGGAACTCAGTGTCGAAACTCTGAGAGCGTCGTCCGTTACAGCTTCAGGCGTAAGCCTTGCAGCACACAGCCATTCGGTAACGGAGGGAGCAACTCAAACGGGCAACCCGACATAAGGAGGCGATCAACATGGCAGTCATGGCCCAATGGCGAGACATGACGTTCGAGGTGTCAACCAACAAAGTGAACGCCGTGGAGGATCTCAGCTTTAGCTATGAACAGATCGCAGATAATAACAAAGACGCCGAAGGAACCCCAAAGACGAACCAGAGAGGGACGAACCTGTTCCCACTCTCGTGCTCGGTGACGCTGCACTCAGCTGCCGGCATAAACGTCCGTGCGGAGATCTCCAAGTGGCAGAAGCTCGTCACAAAGACGGGCTATTTTTATTTGCAAGGGAAAAAGCTCGGCCCGGTAGTCCAACTTCGCAAGGTGTCAGTCAGTGGCATCATGCTGGACGACCTCGGCCGCATGCGTGTGGCAAAGCTGTCGTTGACCTTCAAGGAATACGACAAAAAGACCACGTCGGTGATCGACACCTCAGCGCTAAAGGTCGGAGCCAAAAAATCACAAAAGGCAGAAAAAAAACCAAGCAACAAGCAGGCCGCGAAGTCTAAAAAGCAGACGATCAAGGTCGGCTCCATGGTTAAACTCACCGGCAAGAAATACGCAACCGGTCAAACCATCCCGGACTGGGTAAAGAAAAAGAGCCACAAGGTCAGCCAAATCAAAGGCGAGAAGGCCCTGCTCGGCTCGCCAAACGGGATATGCAGCTGGGCGTATCTTAACGAGCTAACGCTCGTCTGACATAGGAGGTGCAGCATGAAAGCAAGCGGAAACGGAAACCCGGAACAGTGCGCGGTCAACCTCCTGCTCATAAGCAGAGGCGAAGTGCCATACGACAGGATCAAAGGGCGCGACGTCGCACTGGTAGACATGCCGGCATCAACAGCAACCGGCGCAGCTGAAGCTGACGCGGAGTGGCTGCTTGAAACCTATGAGCCACGCATGAAGGTCGAAGGCGTAGACCTTCAGGGAACTCTCGCAAACGTCGGAGAGTTCGGCATAAACGCCAACATATCAGCAAGGAAGGAGGAGACTGAAGCATGGAACTCGAATTTGTAAACACTGACAGCTCCGAGATATATGACACAATCATCACCGAGCTGGAAAACGGTGTAGCGGAACCGCTTTACCCGGGCGACGAGCGCAGGATCTTCGGCGAGGCTATGGTGCCTCTTTTTGTAGCGCTTTACAGCAGCGTGAACGACGCGTGCCGTCAGAAGATGCTGAGATACGCAAGAGGCGAAGTTCTTGACGCCATCGGAGAGAACAGAGGCCTCACGCGTGATATGCCCGAACAGGCAAAGACGACACTCAGGTTCAGCCTGACAAACGCGATCAGCTCAAACATCACGATCCCGGCAGGGACTAAAGTGACGAGCGACTTCGAGCGCTACTTCTCCACTGACATCACGGTCGTGCTGGCTGCCGGCAGTGCTCACGTAGACGTACCCGCGACAGCTGTCGAGGGAGGCGTGAACTATAACAACATACCGGCGGGAGCGATCAACATCATGGTCGACCTCCTCGCCTACATCGACTTCGTGGAAAATTTAACACCAACAGCCGGAGGCAACAACGAAGAAAGCGATGAAGCCTTCCGCGAACGTATAAGAAACGCAACCAACAAGATCACAACCGCAGGGCCTTCGGCATCGTACAAATACTGGGCGATGCAGGCAGATCCAACAGTGGCCGACGCTGTTGTCGAGTCTCCTGAAGCGTGCGAGGTAGTGATCACTCCGATTTTATACGGCGGCGAAATTCCGGGCGCAGACATACTCGAAAAAGTCGAGAGAGCCGTCACAGCTCCGGACGTCAGACCTCTGACAGACAAGGTGACGGTGCAACCACCGACGACGACAGAGTACGACATCGAGCTCACATACTACACGACACCGGAAAACGAGTCGGAGTGTGTGAGAGCAGTCGAAGGATCTGGCGGCGCAATAGACCAGTACATATACTGGCAGGGCTCTGCTCTGAACAGAGACATCAACCCCGACCGCTTGAGGAGGCTCATCCTCAGACCGGAAGGAGACGTTGAAGGGCTCGTAGGCGCCGATCGTGTAATCGTAATGAAGCCGGAATACACGGAACTCAACAGGACAACCGTGGCAAAATTCTCGGGCAATATATCGGTGCAGCACGTTGTAAAGGAGGAGTAAGGCATGGGCATGAAACTCCAGAACGCTGACATCCTTCAGCTCCTCCCCCAGTTCATGAGAGACGACGCCGCCGTTCAGGCTCTTGCTTCAGCTGTCAACAAGCTGATCAGTGAACCGGGCGGCAAAGTGTTCCACCTGCGAGAGTGGGATCAGATCGATACACTCAGCAGCGAAGAACTCGACGAGCTCGCGTGGGAAATGAGCATAGAGTGGTATGACACAGGCATGGATCTCGAAAACAAGCGCGCAATGATCAAGGCGGCCACGCTTCTGAAGGAAAAGTCCGGAACGAAGTGGGCCGTCATTGAAGCGGTCAAAAACGGGTACGGCTCGGAACCGGAGATCTCCGAGTGGTTCGAGTATGAAGGCGATCCGGGACACTTCAAGGCAAAGATCAACGCGTCGAAGGGCTTCGACTTCTCGAAGGTTCTCGCTGCGATCGAATACGTCAAGAGGGCGAGCGCTCACCTTGACGAGATCGAAATGGAGACGACGGAGAAGATGGAGATCTTTGTGGGCTTCTCGACGGTAGTGATCAACGAATACCGCACAGCCATGACGAAGGAGGACTTCACAGCCTTCGAGTGGCTCGTGGACGAGTCGAGCGACACCCTCATGGACGAGCTCGGCGCCGTCATTATCGAATAAGAAAGGAGACGACAATGTTCTTCCCTAAATTAACACTAACAGATGCCGGCCGCGCTCTAATCGTGAAAGGTATGGCCGGCGAGACAATAACCTTCACGAAACTCGCACTCGGAAACGGGCAAAGCCCGGCAAACATCAAACAGCTGACGGCGCTGGTCAACAACATGGCAGACATGCAAATCACCAGCATCGAGATCGGCGATGGCTGCGCAGAGCTCGAGGGTAGCTTTGACAATGGAACGCTAAACAACAGCTTCTACGCGACAGAGTTCGGCGTGTTTGCAGAGGATCCTGATGCGGGCGAAATTCTTTACGCGTACGCAAACGCAGGAGACGACGCCACACTCATCCCCGCATACAGCACAAACTCGTTCGAGCTCACCACATTCAAGCTGGTGGTCGTTGTAGGAGATGCAGAGCACGTGACGGCAGTGATCGGAGAATACTCAGGGTATACGACGAAGGAGGAGTTTGACGCTCATGTTCATGATACCGACAACCCTCACGGCGTAACGAAAGAGCACGTCGGACTCGGAGAGGTTCCGAACGTGTCAACGAATAACCAGACGCCGACCTTCGCACCGCTCACGCCTGCACAAATAGAGGACGCGACGCAGATCCCTCTCGAGAACATCGCAAACGGCGACACGCTTGGCGTAATGCTCGGAAAGATCAGAAACGTGATCTCCAGAGTGTTCCATCACTTCAATGCAACAAACCCGCACAACATAACGACAACGACGATCGGAGCAGCTGCGAACGTTCACAAGCACACAGCGTCCGACATCACAAGCCTGTCGTCGTTCTTGACCAGCCTGATCAACGGTCAGCACATCATACTGAGCAACACAAAATACCTGTACGGTAAAGACTCAAAAGGAGGAAGCCACAGGCTCGCAGGCATCGGAGGCGACGGACAGGTGTGGTTCGGAACAGAACCGGGCGACAACGTCAACGGGCAGTACACTCACCTCCACAGCGCTGGACCGATCTGTATCAGAACATACAACCCGAACGGCAAGGAGTACAGATATCTCTGCGGTGACACCAACGGCAACTGGTACCCGTCAGGAGGAACGAACCGCCAGACGTTCGGAAAAAGTGGAAACCGCTGGTCAACGGTTTACTGTCAGCATCTCAACGAGTCGTCAGACGCCAAGAAGAAAGACGTCATCGGCGATATTGAAAAAGCTGAAGAACTGATCCGCGGCCTTCGTCCTATCGGCTACAACTGGAAAGACGACGAGGACGGTCGCTATCAGATGGGCTTCTCCGCGCAGGAAGTGTTCGAGCTCATGCAGAGCCTCGGCATCAAAGGCGCCGGACTGTATCAAGCGGGCCGTGCGGTCACTTTAGACCACGACTCTCTCGAGGTCGGAGAGGAAAACCTCAGCGACGAGCAGATCCGCGAGTCTGACGACAGAGATCTCGACTGGGGCCTCGATTATTCTCAGTTCATCGCTCCGCTTGTGGCTGTCGTACAGTCTCAGGACGCAAGGATCAAGGAACTCGAGAACATCATCAAAGCAAAGGAGGACTAAGCCGTGGCTGGTGGACTTATTAAAATAACAGAAAAAACGATAGCAAGTGAAGCGTCAGCAGACGCTCACGTGCTTCTCACTCAACCGGAAATCATAACAGAGGGAGAGGATCCGGTTGAAGCGCTGAGGCGTGTGCCTCTCACTGCACTCGCTAACAGGATCGCGCAGCTTCTCTCCCTCGGCGACACCTACGTCTCGATCGCTTCGCTTCGGGAAATGTACCCGACGCTGATCAAAGACATTGAACAGGTGGACGAAGGCATCCGTGTGACGTTCTGGGACGAAGCCGAGACAACCATCACGGTCGCAGCGAGCGGAGGCCTCGCCTTCGACGGCGGCTATGTAGACGACAACGGGTACCTGCACTTGACGCAGGACGGACTCGACATCGACGGCTTCGATCCGTTCTTCGTAGGAAACGGAGGAGGAGGCGGCTCAAGCAGCGGCTCAAGGCTCACCTTCTCCATGACAAGTGACACGAGCTTCTCGGTAGCAGACACGTCTGGCGTGGCGACTTTGTCGTTCGCGTTCCAGTCTGTTGATGCTTCTTCTGGAGTAAGCACCGGCAACGGTACGCTGAAGATCTACGTCGGAGGAACGCTGAAGCGCAGTATGACAGTGCAGCAGGGCAACAGCTCGATCAACGTGTTCGACTATCTGAACACGGGTGCCAACACCGTCAAACTCACACTGATCGACAGCTACGGAGCGACAGCAACGCGTACATGCTATATCAACCGCGAAGCGCTGACGCTTAGCTGGAACCTTGAACCGACGCTGAAGAACAGCGGGATCCTGAGCGTAAACATGACGCCAACGGGCACAGGTTCAAAGACCGTCGTCCTGAAGGTAGACGGCAACGTGTACTCGAGCGACACGGTGACAAGTTCCGGCAGAAGGATCTCAAAGAGCGTGACAGGCCTCACACATGGCGGTCATATCATCGAGGCATACTGCTCCGTTGATATTGACGGCACAACGCTGACGACAGAAATGCTCACGGCAGCAGTTGCACAAATCGAGGAGGAAAACAGCACGCCGGTGATCGCCTGCAACTACACAGACGCTCACGCGACTCAGTACACGACGATCGAACTCGAGCACAGAGTCATTGATCCGAGGAACAACCCGGCAGACGTCGAGTACGTCGTCAAGTCAGGCACAACAGTGATCAACTCGGCAGAGGCAACCGTTGACCAAAGCGGACAGATCTGGAGCTTCAGACCTACTCAGGCCGGCACCATAACGCTCGAAATCGTGTGCGGTTCTTCAAGGTGGACTCACAACGTAATCGTCGACGCGCTCGAGGTTCCGGTGTCTGAAGCCACGGAGAACCTCGCCCTCAAGTTCGATCCTTCTGCCATCAATACGCTTGACGGTTGGAACTACGAAGGCGCGACACTCACCATGTCCGAGAGGTTCGACACTATCAACGGCGGCCTCAAGACTGACAGAGACGGAGCTCGCGGCCTTCTTGTCATGAAAGGCGACAGGGCGACGATAAACTTCAACGCGTTCGGAGACGATGCTCGAAAAACCGGCAAGGAGATCAAGATCATTTACAAGGTCGAGAACTGCTCCGACTTTAATGCGACAGCAGTGAGCTGCTTCAGCGATGGCATCGGCTTGCAGCTTAAAGCAAACGCTTGCATCTGTAAGAGTGAACAGTCAACGCTTGAGATGCAGACCTGCGAGGGTATGCGCACAGAGCTCGACCTCAACATCGAGCCCGACAGTGCCAACAGGATCATGGCCTTCTGGGAGGAGGGCTCACACGCCAAGGGCGACACATACGCAGAGTCCGACAACTACATGCAGGCCAACCCGGTCGGCATCACGATCGGTTCGGACGACTGCAACGTCTGGATCTATCTCGTAAGGTGCTACACGACAGACCTAACAGACACAGAGCTGAAGGCGAACTTCGTGGCAGACGGCAAAGACGGCGAGGAAATCACAAACAGACACAGAGCGTCCCAGATCTACGACAGCAACGGCAACATAGATCCGGAACGTTGCGCAGAGATATGCCCGGACGCTCACGTCATGACGTTCCACGCGCCCAGTATATCGACTTCAAAAGAAAACAAGGTCAGAGGCTACCTGACGCACAAATTCGTCTCAGGAGGTCCTGAACATACGTGGACAGCGTCAGAAGTGAACGACAAGGTTCAGGGCACAAGCTCCGCGGCCTACGTTCTTGCAGGTCTGAACCACGACTTCGAGATCGTAAGCGGCATCACGCTCGAGGACGAGACGGTGATCGACAAATATGCCATGACACCAAACTCGATCCCGGTCAACTATTTCAACTTCAAGCTGAACGTCGCGAGCTCGGAAAACGTCAACAACATCGTGCTGAGTGAGTGGTACAACAGGTTCCAGAAATACAAGAGACCGGCAAGGCTCGCAGATCCGAGGATCCGCGACTGTATCGAGGGCCACATGGCGCTCCTGTTTTATCACAACACCGGATCGGCTCCGGTACAGGCTGGTGCCACAATAGTTCAGCCGAACGAGACGATCCTCTACGGCATCGGAACGCTCAACAATTCAAAGAAAAACCTCGAAGTGTTTGGACAGACGGACGAGTGGGACGACGACATGATCGTTATCGAAACACTGAACAACACAAGCGATCAGGCGAGATTTAAGAGTGACGACCTCACAGGAGAGACATGGGACAAAAACGGCAACTATGAGTTCAGATACCTGTCTGAAACAATGACGAAAGCCGAAGCCGCTGCACTCTGGCAGCAGGCCCTCTCTTTTGTCGTATCTTGTGATCCAGAGCAGGCAACGAACAGAGCGCTCTCAGAGCCGGCGACGTATGGAGACGAGACCTACAACCTCGACACAAGAGCGTACAGGCTCGCAAAATTCAAAGCAGAGGCCGGGAACTACTTCGTCCTTGACTCTCTTGACTACCACTACTTGTTCACGCTCGTGCTCTGCCTTCCTGACAACAGAGCAAAGAACACCTTCTGGGGATGGTCGAAGCAGCTGCGCAAGTGGCACCTCGTTTTTAGCTACGACCACGACACCGGCATGGGTAACGACAACGAAGGCGGCCTAACGCTCAGGTATGGCTACCTTGACACTGATGTGATCGGAACAAAGGCAGTGTTCAACGCTGCCGACAGCGCTCTCTGGGCGCTTATCCGTGAAGCCTTCAGCACAGAGCTGCGCGACATGTTCATCGAACTCGAAAACGCAGGCTGCTGGAACTTCGACGAAATTGCCGCTATATGCGACGCAGAGCAGAGAAAGATCTGCCCGGCACTCTGGGCCGAGGACTCAAAGAAAAAGTACATTGATCCATTCGTAAACAACGGCAGCACGGCCTACTTGCCGATGCTGAACGGAAAGAAGCGACTCCAGCGCGCTCAGTTCTTAAAGTTCCAAAGGCAGTTCATGAGCTCGTTCTTCATCAGTAACTACTGCACAAGCAATACCGGAACAATCAGAGGTTACACACCGACCACATGGGAAGGAGTAAGGCCAGAGAGCAAAATGACGATCACGCCGTACTGCGACATGTTCGTCACAGTCAAAGCCGGAAGCATCACAACGCAGCAAAGAGCATACGCAGGACAACCCGTTGAGCTGAACCTCAGCGTCCCGTCTATGAACGACACGGAGATCTATCCATACAATGCACAGTTTATTCAGGACATCGGCGAGCTTGCGTGCTTATATCCCGGCTATTGTGACCTCGCTCCGTTCACGCGCCTGAAGCGTGCATGCATAGGAAGCAGCGTCGAAGGCTACACCAACACAAACCTCACAGAAGTATCGGTTACAAACTGCGAGGCACTCGAGTACCTGAACGTCGAAAACTGTCCGGAACTGAAGCAGGCCCTCAGCTTATCCAACAACATCATGCTGAAGCAGCTATACACGAGAGGATCCGGCGTCACAGGCGTGACCTTCGCAGCTGGCGCAAGAGTTCAGACCGCATATTTGAACGACATCGTCAGCTTGACAGCGAAAAGCCTCTACTATCTCACAAACTTGAGCTTCGAGGAGTACAACAACCTGCGCACGCTTATCGTCGAGGAAAGCCCGGCGATCAACAGCCTGCTCATAATTCAGGCGGCGCCGAACATCGCCTACGTGCGCTTGCTTGAGGTTGACTGGACGATGGTGAACTCCGAGCCACTCGTTGACATCGCCGACCTCGGCGGTGTAGACGACGACGGCTACAACACCGGCAAGGCAGTGCTGACCGGTACGGCTTATGTAGACAGTATATCAGCAGGCAGACTCAACGAACTCGCGACAACGTTCCCGGGACTGACTATTGTGTACGGCGACCTGCTCCCAGAGCACACCGTGACCTTCATGGCAGACGAGAACACAGTGTGGGACGTTCAGACGGTCGAACACGGAGGCAGAGCGAGAACTCCGTCAACGAACCCACCGACACAGCTGACCGCAGAAAAGGTTCTCACCTTCGCCGGCTGGTCTGGAGCGTTCAACAATATTCTGCAAGACACGGTCGTGTCAGCTGTTTATACAGAAACGACAAGACAGTACACCGTGCGCTTCCTCAACGGCCTCAGCGTCGTGCAGACGTCTGTCGTTGACGTTCACTCTGGCTGCGACTACACAGGCCCGGATCTCGTCAAGAACGGGTACCTCTGGACTGGATGGGATGCCGTAACGAAAGACGTTATCGCAGACATGGATGTCAATGCTGTTTTTGAAGCTCCTGCACTTCCTCAAGCTGTTGCAGACATGACACAGTACGACTACTTATACAGCGACAATCCGAACGACTCGTCGGCCTATACGATCGGCGAACTCTACGCGATCTGCGCGGCCGGTCTTGCCAGTACGTACATGAGTGTCGGAGACAAGCTCAAGATCACGCTCACAGAAGGTAAGACAGTAAACGACGACTACATCCTGTTCCAGCTTTACGGCTTCAACCACTTTAAACTCGAGGACGGCAGCGCCTTCGCGAACGCAGTGTTCGGCATGAAAGGTGTCCTTATAAGTCAGAGAAGGATGAACCCGACAAACACCAACGAGGGCGGCTGGAGAGACTCTGAGATGCGCACATGGCTCAACGGCACGATGCTTTACAATTTGCCGACAGTCTGGCGCAACGTGATCAAGTCGGTGCAGGTTCTCTCGTCTGCCGGCAAACAGAGCGCGAACATCTTGACGTCCATCGACAAGTTGTTCCTGTTCTCGTGGTCAGAGCTCGGATGGGACACCAATGCTGTGCCGTATAGAGACGAAATCGACGCGGGAGCTGAGCGCAAAACGTTCGCGATCTTCACGGACAATGCCAGCAGGATCAAGAAAACGTTCAACGGAGAAGGCTCCGCGTCGAACTGGTGGCTCCGGTCTCCCGTTGCGGCGAGCTCGACGAGCTTCGGTATTGTGATCACCAGCGGCGGCAGCGGCAACAACGGCGCATCGGTCGCGTATGGCGTGGCCTTCGGCTTCTGCATTTAATCAGTAAATCTGACAACAATCTCGCCGGCTTGTCTGGCGAGAGAAAGGAGACACTCAGTGTCAGTAATCAAAAGCAAGCGCAACCAATCGAGCGCTCAATTTCTCGAGACTGCGCTGCAAATACAACAATACACCCTACGGCAGTGCGTAAAGTTCCCGAAGCGGTACACGTTCTTATTCACCCAGAACCTCACCACGACGGCAACAAACGCCTGCACACAGGTGAAGAAAGGGAACAGCATATTCCCTGCCAACAAACACGAGGCGCAGCTTCGTCGTGACTGCTTCCTGCAAGCGTACGCGGAGCTGCAAGCTCTCGTTTCTCTTATATCCACTGCGTACGACATGTTCCCGATCCCGGAGAACGCAATCGTCGAGTGGATGCGCCTGATCAACGAGGAGCTCAAACTTCTCAAGGCTTTAATAAAAGCCGACAAGCAGAGGTACAAGAACCTCCCGGACTAATCAGGTGCAAGCACAGGTTTCGATCTATTAAACGGCTATTTGACCGCGTCGAACTGGTGGCTCCGGTCTCCCGTTGCGACGAGCTCGACGAACTTCGGTAATGTGAACAACAACGGCAACAGCAACAACAACAACGCATCGAACGCGAATGGCGTGGCCTTCGGATCCTGCACAAGATCAGACAAAGTAACCCGAAGCGGGCGAAATCAGTGTCGTGCAGAAGGAGAACGAAACCTTCCCTCACGGGTAAATATATACCTCGATGCAACCGGCCGGACGCTTCTTGCATGGCAGGGTCCCGGTGCTGTCCCTGTTTCATGGCCGTCGTTGCCAGCAGTCAGCTGAGCACCAAATTCACACTGTACGAGGTACCACGATTATGACAAGCAAAGAAAGACACGAGGCTCGCTACCAAAGACGCAGAGCTCAGCGCGAAGCAAAAAAGCGCGAACGGTACGGAGATTGCGACGACTTCGACAAGGTATTCACCTATGCCAACCTGTTCGACGCCTACAAAAAGAGCAAGAGAGGCGTCAACTGGAAAGCGAGCACTCAAAAATTCACGGCGAACGCTGCGCTCAACGTTTTCAGACTATACGACACGCTACACAACAGCGTATATAGAAGCCCCGGCTTCTGTGAGTTTGATATTTATGAGCGTGGAAAAGCTCGCCACATTCGCAGCGTTATCATAGACGAGAGAGTCGTGCAGCGCTGCCTCTGTGATAATTCACTTGTGCCACTCATGACGCGCACCTTTGTCTACGATAACGGTGCCTGTATGCGGGGCAAGGGCTACGACTTCGCCATCAACCGACTGAGGTGTCACGTCCAGCGGCACTTTAGGAAGTACGGCACCGACGGCTACGTGCTGTTGTTTGATTTTTCAAAATTCTTCGACACACTGCCGCACGATATTGTCAACGGTAAAGTCGACAAAGAGATTAAGGATCCGAGGATCCGCGACCTGACTCACCACTTTGTTGAAGCGTTTGGTGAATACGGTCTCGGTCTGGGGAGTCAGATCTCGCAGGTGCTCGCACTTGCAAGCGCCAACAGTCTCGACCACTTTATCAAGGAGGAACTCAAGATCAAGGGCTACGGCAGGTATATGGACGACGGGTATCTGATACACCAAGACCGGAAATACCTCGAGCACTGCCTTGATCTTATCAAAAAGAAGTGCGACGAGCTCGGTCTGACCATCAATCTGAAAAAGACAAGGATCACGAAGCTGACAAGCGGCTTCACGTTCCTGAAGGTCAGGCACTACCTGACAGAGTCTGGGCGAATTATCCGAAAAATACCGAGAGACGGCATCACAAGGATGAGGCGCAAGCTCAAAAAGCTGAAGCGCCGCGTTGACGCCGGACTCATGGAGCTGGACGACGTTCGGGCTGCGCTCCAGTCATGGGCGGGCCACACCCTAAAATACGACGCGTACAGAACGCGCTGCGCTATGTATGCGCACTTTGTAAAGCTATACTTTAACGACGCAGGAGGTGGCGACAATGTTTTACAAAATACTGCTTGACGGGATGGTCGTTGACGTAATTGACGGAAAGAACTTCGTCAAATATCAGAACAGCAACGACATGAAACTGCTCACGAACAACGAGGACGAAGCCTTCGGCATCCTGTCCTCTGACATGAGCACGATCTGGCACCTTGAGGGACTGCTCGATCCTCCAGAGAACGGCGGCTTCAGCACAGTCGCAGCGGTAGAAATCTCAGAGGACGAAGCAAAGGCGCTCCGCGAGCAGCTGGGCGACGGCGAACCTGTCGAGAACCCAGAGGAACCCGAACCGGAAGATCCGGGAACGGAAGAACCCGAAGAACCGGTAATGACGCCGACGGAAATGCGGCAAAGGATCACAGAGCTGACTGCTACCGTGGAGGATCTGACTCAGCACAACGAGATGCTCGAGGAGTGTCTCCTTGAATTGTCAGAGATTGTCTATGCGTAGCTTTATGCTTTTATTTTTCAGGAAGGAGGTGCGCGAAATGATGGCTATGTTATGGGCCCAGAAGATCATGCTCGGCAAGAAGCAGTTCGCTGACGTTCCCCGTCTGCTCAAGGAGCAGGTCAAGGAGATCTTGATCGAGTCCGGTCTCGAAGAATTGATCACAGAATAACCCCGAGCAAAGGAGGAGCACAGCGGCATGGGATATAACGAAATTATAGACCGCCTCTGTGCGGTCGTCCAAACACAGGCCGACATCATACGGGAGCAGTCCGTGTTTATTGAAGAACAGCTGACCGTTGACGAGGCCATCAAACAAAACTTTGCAGACAAACGGCAGGCAGTCGACGCGGAGGTCGCTCAGATCGAGAGTGGCCTCTCCTCCTTCCCCGGCACAGGTCTGCGGGAAGGAGACAAAGAGACATGACACTGACATTATGGCAGCTGCTCTGCGTCATGAGTGTGCCGAGTGCGATCACAGGCTTCTGCTCCTGGCTTCTTGAGAAGAAAATCGAAAAGCGAGAAAAGGAACAGGACGAAAGAGAAAAAGCTCGCGAAAAGAACGAGCTGCTCTTGATCCGTAGCACCGGCGCAGCCATAGCTCTCGGAGAGGCAACGGCGAAAGCAGTGCAGAGGATCCCGGACGCTCACTGTAACGGGGACATGCACGACGCCCTCGAGTACGCCACGAAAGTCAAACACGAGCAGAAGGACTTCCTTGCAGAGCAAGGGATCCGTGCTCTCTATGACTAAGGAGGTGAAGCAGATGCGACACTGCAAAGAGAAAAAAGGCCCGACCTTCAGCAAGGTGATCCTTGTGATCGTCAGTTTATTCACGATCGCGATCTCAGCGTTCACCTGCGTCATGGTCTGGCGCACAATGGACTTGACGCCTCTCATGTATTTAATACCGGGAGCGTTCACGGAGCTGGCGTCGGCCACCGGCTTCTATTACAACAAAGCAAAGGCCGAGAACAAAATCAAGCTAATGAGCACATACGGAGTCCAACCGGACACCGAGAGCTTCAACGACACAACAGGAGGTTAAACCATGAGCAAATTATACGCATCAAAAGTAATCGCTATCGCGGCCGCAGAAATCGGCTACAAGGAGAAGGCGACGAACAGCCAGCTCGACAGCAAAGCGGCCAACGCAGGCCACAACAATTACACCAAGTACGCCCGCGACTTTGACCAGAAGTACCCGAACTGGTACAACGGCAAAAAGAACGGTTTCGCATGGTGTGACATGTTCGTCGACTGGTGCTTCTTGACTGCCTTCGGTTATAGCGCAGCCATCAAACTCTTGTGCCAGCCTGAAAGATCAGCAGGCGCAGGCTGCACCTACTCGATGGGCTACTACAAGAACAAGGGACAGTTCCACACCAGCAACCCGAAGCCCGGCGATCAGATTTTCTTCCGCCACAGTGGTAACTCCGGTGCAGACCACACCGGCATTGTCGAGAAGGTTGACAAGTCGTACGTCTATACCATCGAGGGCAACTCTTCGGATCAGGTAGTGCGTCGTACTTATTCACTGAAGAACAGCACGATCGTCGGCTATGGTCGCCCTGCGTTCGATGCAGAGGCAAGCGGCAACACTGGAACAAAGCCGGCAGCAGACACCAAGCCTCAGACAGGAACCTCTAACGGCATCAAAATCGGCGACGTCGTTCAGTTCACCGGCAACAAACACTACACCAGCAGCTACCCGGACGGAAAGGCAAGCGCCTGCAAAGGCGGCAAGGCCAAAGTCACCGCGATCAACAAGAGCGGAGCGCATCCGTATCACCTGATCGCTGTCAGCGGCGGCAGATCCAACGTTTATGGCTGGGTAAACGCTTCAGACGTCACTGGAGGCTCCTCAGTGGCCGCACAGAGCCTCAAGGTGGGCGACAAGGTAAAATGTAACGCCGGCGTGACAAAGTTCAGTGACGGCACAAAGATGGCCTCTTTCGTGCCTTCATCCATGCTGTACGTCAGAGCGATTGAGAACGGCGGCAAGATCCTGCTTGTGAGCACTGAAAAGACCAAGGCGATCTATACCGGCAGAGTGAACGCTTCAGACGTTCACAAGGTGTAAGGAGGGCGAAACATGACACAGACACAGCTCACAGCTCTGATCACCACGGTCGGCCTCGGACTTTTCTCTGCCGTTGTAGTTTTTGCGATCACGCTCCTGCGCAAGAAGATCGCAGACGTAACGGCAACAATTAAGAACGAAACGATCAGGAAATATGTCGCCATCGCAACCGACGCGGTATTGCAGGCCGTACAGTACACCGCGCAGACGTTTGTCGACGGCCTCAAGGCGTCCGGACAGTTCACGGAAGAAAAGCAGAACGAGGCCTTCGAGAAAGCAAAGGCAACAGCGATCTCAATGATCACAGAGGAAGCCGTCAATGTAATCGACGAAGCGTACGGCGACTTCAGTGTATGGCTTGACACAAAGATCGAGCAACTCGTCAAAGCTACAAAATAAGAAAAGCCCGGAGGATCCTCCGGACATACAAAAAGAGCCCGGGAGGTTGTCCTCTCGGGCTTCTTTTTATTTTTGCAGCTTCACAACCGTGGCCACGACCTTCGAGAAGAAGATCAAGACGATCGGTTGGTTCAAGACTGCGCCTTTTGGTGCAGGAGATGGGACTTGAACCCACACTGCCGAAACAACAGGTACCTGAAACCTGCGCGTCTGCCTATTCCGCCACTCCTGCGCTTATAGTATTTCGTGTCGGCTAACTGTAGCCACTGAAATATTGCTTAGTTATATTACCATATTCGATAGTGTTTGTCAAAGGTTTTTTTCAAAAATCTTATTTATAATTCAATTTTTTTCGGTGCGCCGTTGTCCTCGCGCGACTGATCGGCTCTGTAAACGCTCAAATGACCGGCTACTGAGTCAAAAATGGACGTGCAGGCAAGGCTCGGCTGCTCGCCGCGGATGAATTTAACGAAATCCGCTGCCAGCCGCTCATCGCCGCCGCCGTGACCGCCGTAAGCGCCGACCATATCGCCGGTTACCCTTAAATCCACTTCCTCCACATCGCATTCCTCGTGGTGTGCCTGCGGCGACGGATCGATTTTCAGTACCGTAAACTTAGATTCCTCAAAATTGCCGAAGATCTCGCCCTTGGTGCCGATGATATGAATATTGCGCCGCGGCTCTGCCGAACCGCCGACCATATTGTGCGTTCCGGTAGCGCCGGAGGCAAAATTGACTAATACGCTTTGATGGTCTACGACATCGTTATCGCATTTGTAGATGCAGCGCGCATAAGGACTGTCGCTCTTCATGAGTGCGATCTTGTCCTCGAGCGTCGGATTTTCTTTGTTCTCCAGTGCGTCCCATACATAAAATGCCCAGCGATCAGGATGGTCAATATAAAGCCGTTTCGTCGAAAAATCGCAGGTGTCAACCAGGGGACAGTCGCGCATACAAACGGTGCCGGCGCCCTCCGGCGCATTTTCGCTTCGGAACTGGAAGCGACTGCCAAAGGAGCTGATGCTGACCGGTTTTGTATCGCTCATCAGCCACATCATGATATCCAGATCATGACAGCATTTTGCCAGCAGCATCGTGGTGTGGCACTTTTTTGAATTGGCCCACTTTCCCCGAACGTAGGACGTAGACAGATGGTGATAGGACACGTGCTCGGTTGTCTGAATATTAATGATATCCCCGATTTCTCCGCTCGCAACACGCTCCTTGATCGCATAGTAAAACGGTGTGTAGCGCAGTACGTGACAGATCATTACCTTAGCATCGTTACGCTTAGCACAGTTAACGATCTGCCACATTTCCTCCTCGTTAACAGCGAAGGGCTTTTCCAGCAGCATATCATAACCGGCGTCCAGCAGCGGGATCGCCGTTTCAAGATGCTGTTCGTCCATCGTTCCGTTGATCACCGCATCAGCCAGCTTGCCGTGTTTTGCCAGCTCCTGCGCAGAGGAAAAGCACATTTCCTCAGAAAAGCCAAAATATTCCCTTGCTTTTTGCCGTCTGACGGGGTTCGGGTCGGCTACACCGACGATTTTTAACATTTCGGGATTGGTTTTCGCCAGCTCACTGTATACAAACGCACGGTGTCCTGCGCCGACAATGATCGCGGTAATCGGTCGATTCATCTGCTTGTGTCTCTCTTTCCGTGGAATTAACTTGATTATACCATACCGTGTGCGAATTGCAAGAGAAAAAGCCGCACGTAAACAGGAGGATATATTGAAAGATAGAAAAAAATGTGGTATAATACAAACAACGACGGATGGTTTGTCTATCAGATCGTTATGTTTTAAGGAGCGATAGAATATGAAAAAGCTGTTATCCCTATTGTTAGCCGCCGTATTGCTGCTGACGTGTACCGGCGGTATGACTGCCTATGCTGCGAGCAACCTGTCTACCGGTGAGACAGTAACGGTGACCGTGCCGCGCGGCGGTGTTGCTACCATGACCTTTACACCGGAAAAAACCGGCGTATATAGCTTTACGTCTGATACAGAGGACTATGATCCAATGTGCTCTGTTTCCTTGGATGGGGAAGATGTCGCCTTTAATGACGATGTGCTGTACGATATGGAAACAGAGGAAGGCGATTTGAATTTTCAGGTCATTGCTATTTTAGAGGCCGGAAATACTTATACGCTGACGGTGGAGCTGTATGACGACGCGGCTGCCTCCTTTGACGTGTCCGCTGCGTTTTTGGGCGAGGTTACCGATGTTTCCTTTACGCCGGCAGAGGATTATACGTATATTGACGGTACGGAGGTGTATTCCTTCTCCTTTCATAAGGGTGATACGCTTTCGCTGACGGTCGACGGCAAGAAGACCGACTATGTTTATGATGACGAAGGCTTTGCTGATGCGGCCGGCAATTATTTAGAGGATGCGTATCAGACGACCGTTTTCCTTACGCCGTTGTTTGAGGAGGATGAGTCAGAGGCTTACGACGCAGCGCCGGCTAATTTCCTCAATAAGGTAGAAATCAGCTTTTTCCACTATACCTTTGAGGTGGATACCGTTACGCTCGCCAATCCGGTCAAGAGCATTTCCTACCGTTTGGCGAAGCCGATCATTGTCGTGAAAAACCTGACGGGTGATTGGGATTACGACGCAAAAGGAACGAAGTATTTTTACTACTATCCCGATTTCCTGAATAACGGCGATGTGCTGACGGTGAATTATACGAATAATAAGGTTGACAAATTTACCTGTTCGCTCGATACGTATGACGATGACGGCTATGAGGAAATACTCGTCAACTTTGAAAACGCCAAGGGCGAGCCCTTGAATTATGAATACCTTGATTATTACGATCTGCAGTTTGACAGCCACTGGAAGGTCGGTACGAACTATATTTATCTTTCTTATATGGGCAAGGAGTGCAAGGTGCCGGTGCAGGTGATCGAAGCCGGCTGGTACAAGAGCGGCACCAAGTGGTATTACTACGACACCACGAACGGCGATATGGTCACCGGCTGGAAGAAAATCAGCGGTAAGTGGTATTACTTTAATGCCTCCGGTGTGATGCAGACCGGTTGGCAGAAGATCGGCGGCAAGTGGTATTACTTTAATGCTTCCGGTGCGATGCTTACCGGCTGGCAGAAGCTCGGCGGTAAGTGGTATTACCTCAACGCCTCCGGTGCCATGCTCACCGGTTGGCAAAAGCTCAGCGGCAAGTGGTATTACTTCAACGGCTCCGGCGCCATGGTGACCGGTTGGCAGAAGATCGGCAGCAGCTGGTATTATTTCAATGCCGGCGGCGATATGAAAACAGGCTGGCTGAAGCAGGGCGGCAGCTGGTACTACCTGAAAAGCTCCGGCGCTATGGCGACCGGCAGAACGATCGTCGGCAGCAAGACCTATTATTTCAACGCTTCCGGCGTCTGCACCAATCCGTAAAACGAACGGATTACGCATCCGAATGGACAATTGATAAAAGACAGATCGCTATGATCTGTTTTTTTGTTGACAAAATGCAAAAAATTAGGTATGGTAGTAATACTAACATTAGATGGATGAGGTTATAATATGGTATATAATACAATTTTAGACGCGATCGGACACACACCGATGATCAAGCTCAATCGCCTGACGGATGAGGACAGCGCACAGGTTTTTGTAAAATACGAGGGTGTGAATATCGGCGGCTCTATCAAAACGCGCACCGCGTATAATATGCTGAAATCGGCACGGGAGCGCGGTAAGATCAACGAGCATTCCGTCATTGTGGAACCGACCAGCGGCAACCAGGGGATCGGTATCGCGCTGGTAGGCGCTGTGATGGGATACCGGGTGAAGATCATCATGCCGGATTCCGTATCGGAGGAGCGCCGAAAGCTGATTCAAAATTACGGCGCAGAGGTCATTTTAATTCACGATGATAACGACATCGGTAAGTGCATTGCTGAATGTATCGCCTTGGCGGAGCGGATGGCAAAGGAAGACCCCAACGTATTTGTTCCGTCGCAGTTTGATAATCCGGATAATCCGAAGGCGCACCGTTACTATACTGCTACCGAGATTTTGGAACAGGTGAACTGCGATATTGACGGCTTTTGCAGCGGCGTTGGTACCGGCGGCACGATCAGCGGCATCGGTGAGGTGCTGAAACGTCAAAATCCCGCGATCGAAATATGGGCGGTCGAACCGTCTAATGCTGCTATTCTCAGCGGCGGTGCCGTCGGAACACATCTGCAGATGGGTATTGGCGACGGTCTGATTCCGGAGAATCTGAATACAAAAATCTATGATAATATCTGTGTGATCACCGATCGCGAAGCCATTGAAACGGCGCGGCGGCTTGCCAGCGAGGAGGGCATTATGTGCGGTATCTCCAGCGGCTCGAACGTCGCGGCTGCGCTGAAGCTGGCAAAGCGCCTCGGCAAGGGAAAAACCGTTGTGACGATCCTGCCGGATACCGGCGAGCGCTATTTCAGCACCGTGTTATTTGAATAATGTAAATATAAAAAGAGCAATCTGAGGCGGATTGCTCTTTATTTGCGCGGATCGTCTGTTAATCCAAGAAGATAATCGGTACTGACGTGATAGTATTGTGCCAGCTGGATTAATAAATGCAGCGGAATTTCACGCTTGCCGGTTTCATAATTGCTGTATACGCGTTGATCAATATTTAAAACAGCCGCAATTTCTTTTTGCTTTAAATCCTGATCCTCTCTCATGTCTCTGATTCTGCGGTAATAATACATCCAATCACCTCGAATCAATTTTATATTACTATCAAATAATAGTATTGACAATACTATCAAATGGTAGTAAAATAGTAGAGAAAAATATACATGAGGTGAGGAAATGAAAAGAATTATTAGTTTAGTATTGTCCGTTGTGATGTTGATGTCGGTTGTATTCGGCATGACCTTCACAGCGCAGGCGGCAACGAACAAAACAAAAAGTGAAGCGGTTGCATGGGCAAAGTCTCAAGTAGGAAAAGCCTTGGACTATGACGGGTCTTATGGTGCCCAATGTGTAGATTTCATTTATTACTACTACAAATATTTAGGGAAAACACCGCAAGGAGGCAATGCAAGCGCCTATATCTCAAATACTGTCCCCAGTGGCTGGAGCCGTATCTCGGTCTCTACCAATACGGCGTTAAAAGCCGGTGATATTGCTGTATATAAAACCAATATCACGGACGGTGGTACTGCAATCACAGGTTCCAACGGACACGTTAGTATCGTTGCATCTGATACTTCAGGCTCCACCTTTACTTGTTACCAGCAAAATTCTAAAAACAGACAGTATGTCACCAAGGATTCAGGTATTAAAAAATCCTATCTTAAGTGCGTTATCCGTCCTGATTTCAAAAGCGAAGCATATACGCTTACCGTATATTATAATGCCAATGGTTCAGGAATTAATTTGGATGGAAATTATAAATTGGTAAATGATGTAATTTATAATAAAAGCACCGGTATGGTAGCAGATAAATGGGAATATAATAAAACACATCAATACGGTCTCTACGATTATACTACTTTTGGATTAAATAATCCTTATTACTCCTTTGTCGGATGGGGCACAACCAAAACCGGTGGGAAAGTTTTTGACCAGAAAGACAGCACTGTCAAGCCGAGCGATTTAAATGCCAATGTTGCTAACGGTAATTGTAGTATAACGCTGTATGCTATCTGGAAGCCGTATACGCTTTCAGTAACCTTCAATGCAAACGGTGGCACTGTAAATTCCGGTAACTATTCATTGGGATCCGATAGTATTGTTCGTTCTCGTTCAACAGGGAAAAATGTGACGCAAAGCTGGACTTACAGTGACGGAAAAAAGCTTACAGGATTATATAATGCCTCTACATTTAATTTGATAAAGCCTGGTTATGTGTTTAATGGCTGGCTCTCTTATGATAACACCGCCATTGCGGGCGATATGCATGTAAATGAAAATACTTACGTTGGCTGGGTTCATGATTGCCTCTATTTTCGAGATGCGAATTCAGTACTCTACGCAAATTGGAAGGCTTGTACCTCCCATACCTACAACAGTACACTGGTGACGGCTCCGACCTGTGCCAAAACCGGTACTAGAAAGTATACGTGCACCGCTTGCAGCTATTCATATACAGAGTCGGTTCCGGCAACCGGCAATCATACTTATGACAGCGGCAAGGTGACAAAGCAGCCGACAACAACGGCCACCGGCGTAAAAACCTATACCTGCACCGGCTGCGGCGCTACTAAGACAGAAACCGTACCGAAGCTGGCGGAAACGTCAACGACTAAGCCGGCCGCCACGACCGTGAAGAACGGCTGGCAAAAGGAAAACGGCAAGTGGTATTATTACAAGAGCAACGCTAAGCAGACCGGCTGGCAGAAGGTGAGCGGCAAGTGGTACTACCTGAACGCTTCCGGTGTGATGCTCGCCGGTTGGCAAAAGCTCTCCGGAAAATGGTATTATCTCAGTGCCTCCGGCGCCATGGTGACCGGCTGGCATAAGATCAGCGGCAAGTGGTATTATTTCAATACCGGCGGCGATATGAAAACAGGCTGGCTCAAGGACGGCGGCAGCTGGTATTATTTGGAGTCCTCCGGCGCTATGCTGGCGAGCACCACTCAAACGATCAACGGTAAGCGATATCAATTCAATAGCTCCGGTGTTTGTACCAATCCGTAACAGCAAACACGAGGCTTCCTCTCAGACGAGGTGGCCTCGTCTTTTTTGTTTGACAAGCTGATCGGTAATAGCTATAATGGTGGTGCTATGAAAAAGTTATTGATTTATTTAAAACATTATAAAAAAGAATCGGTTCTTGCGCCGCTGTTTAAAATGCTGGAGGCGTGCTTGGAGCTGATCGTGCCGTTGGTGGTAGCGTCGATCATTGACGACGGTATCCAAGGCGGCGATATGAAGCTGGTGCTGTCGCGCGCCGGCGTATTACTGCTCCTCGCCGTGGTCGGCATGGTGGCGGCTATCAGCGCACAGTACTTTGCCGCGAAGGCGGCGACCGGTTTTGCAACAGAGGTACGCCATGCGCTGTTTGCCAAAATTCAGTCTTTTTCCTATTCCGAGCTGGACAGGCTTGGCGTGGCGACGCTGATCACCCGTATGACGAACGACGTGAATCAGGCGCAGAGTGCCGTCAATATGGTGCTGCGTCTGTTTTTGCGCTCGCCGTTTATTGTGGCAGGCGCTTTCGTCATGGCGCTGACGATCGATGTGAAGGCGAGCCTGATTTTCCTCGGGATCATTGTGCTGCTCAGTGCCGTGGTTTATGCGGTGATGAAAAAGACCTTTCCGATGTACAAGAACGTACAGAACACGCTGGACGGCGTCACGCTGCTGACGCGTGAGAATCTGACTGGCGCCAGAGTGATCCGTGCCTTTACTGAGGAGGAGGGCGAGCTGGCGCGCTTTACGGAGCAAAATAACCTGCTGGCGCACCTGCAGCGCGTGGTCGGCCGACTATCCGCGTTGATGAATCCACTGACCTTTGTGATTGTGAATCTCGGCGTGATCGCGCTGATCCGCTACGGTGCTGTCAGTGTGGACGGCGGCCGGCTGTCACAGGGTAATGTAGTGGCGCTGTATAATTATATGAGCCAAATTCTGATTGAGCTGGTAAAATTTGCGAACCTGATCGTTACGATCACCAGAGGGTTTGCCTCCGGCGCGCGTATTGCGAAGGTGCTGGAGGAGAACAGCACGCTGCGGTTTGTTGACAGCGCGACGGTGGAGGATACGCATAAGGTACAGTTTGATCGGGTATCGCTGACCTATCAAGGCGCCGGCGAGGAGAGCCTCAGCAATATCAGCTTTTTCGCTGACAGAGGCGATGTCATCGGTATTATCGGTCCTACCGGCAGCGGCAAAAGCTCGCTTGTTAACCTGATTCCGCATTATTATGACGCTACGCAGGGAACCGTTACGGTGAACGGCCGGAACGTGCAAAGCTACGACGTCAAGGCGCTGCGCGGCAAGATCGGCTTTGCGGCGCAAAAGGCAGTGCTGTTTTCCGGCACTGTGCGTGAAAATATGCAGTGGGGTAAGGCGGACGCCACTGACGCAGAAATTGACGAAGCGCTGAAAATTGCGCAAATTTATGATACCGTCTATGCGAAGGAAGGCTTGGATACTGTCATTGAGCAGGGCGGCACGAACCTGTCCGGCGGCCAAAAGCAGCGCCTTGCCGTCGCGCGTGCGCTGGTGGCGAAACCGGAGATTATCGTCCTGGATGACAGCGCCTCTGCGCTTGATTTTGCCACAGAGCGCGCCATGCGTGAGGCGATATTGCGCTTAGACTATCAGCCGACGCTGTTCATTGTTTCGCAGCGCTGCTCGTCTATTCTGACAGCAGATAAAATATTAGTGCTGGATGACGGCGAGCTGGTGGACATGGGAACCAACGAGGAACTGCTGTCGCGTTGCGCGCTGTACCGCGAAATCTTCTATTCTCAATTTGAAAAGGAGGAGACAGTGCATGAGCAATAAAGAGGTTCTTCGGCGCGTTTTCTCCTACGTCGGCCGCTATAAGATCTACTTGCTGCTGTCGGTGCTGTTTTCGCTGGTGAGCGTTGCCGGTACGCTGTATGTACCGGTGCTGATCGGCAAGGCCATCGACTGTATTGTCGGCGTGCATCAGGTGGATTTCAGCGGTGTAGCGCTGCGCCTGCTGCAGATCGGCGTCATCATTGCCGTAGCCGCGCTGGCGCAGTGGCTGATGAATGCGTGTAATAATAAAATTACATTTAATGTGGTGCGCGATATGCGCGCGCGTGCCTTTTGCAAGATTGAACGTTTGCCGATCAGCTATCTTGACGCGCATCCCTCCGGCGAAATCGTATCGCGCGTGATTGCCGATGTAGATCAGTTTGCCGACGGCCTTTTGATGGGCTTTACACAATTTTTTACCGGTGTGATAACAATCTTGGGAACGCTGGCGTTTATGCTGTCGATCAATCTTTGGATCACCGTTGTGGTGGTGCTGGTAACGCCGCTCAGCTTTCTGCTGGCGCGCTTTATCGCTAAAAAGACCTATAAGATGTTCCGCCTGCAAAGTGAAACA
The DNA here is from genome assembly GCA_017463985.1 of Eubacterium sp. Lineage (GTDB taxonomy): Bacteria > Bacillota > Clostridia > Oscillospirales > Acutalibacteraceae > Eubacterium_R. Next base: position 103,729 of record JAFUEH010000025.1, read on the forward strand.
AGAGGGGAGCAGACGGCTTTCATTGACGAGATGATCGGCAATCAAAAAACGGTGGAGGCTTATGCGCACGGCGACGAGAATTTAAAAACCTTTGATGAGATCAACGAACGGCTCGGCAGGTATTCGCTGCGCGCCGTGTTCTATTCGTCGATCACGAATCCCGGTACGCGCTTTGTGAACGCGATCGTATATGCGGCCGTGGCGCTGTTCGGCGCATTGCTGGCTGTCAAAACCGATCAGCAGGCGATCACCGTCGGCGTGCTGACCTCCTTCTTGGCTTATGCTAATCAGTATACAAAGCCGTTTAATGAGATCAGCGGTGTGGTGACCGAGCTGCAGAACGCCTTTGCCTGTGCCGCGAGGCTGTTTACATTGCTGGAGGAAGCGGAGGTGCCGCCGGATCCGGAAGGCGCGTTAGCGCTGAAAGAGGTGGACGGCGCCCTGCAGCTGGAGCACGTGTATTTTTCCTATACCGAGCAGCAACGGCTGATCGAGGACTTTAATCTGTCGGTCAAGCCCGGTCAACGTGTTGCCATTGTCGGGCCGACAGGCTGCGGCAAGACCACGCTGATCAACCTGCTGATGCGCTTTTATGACATCCGCAGCGGCAGCATCACGCTGGACGGACACCCCTATGACCGTATCACCGCCCGTTCGCTGCGCGAAAGCTACGGTATGGTACTGCAGGAGACTTGGCTGCAAGCCGGTACCGTGCGTGATAATATTCGGCTCGGCAATCCGGATGCCAGCGAGGAGGAGGTCATTGACGCTGCCAAGCGTGCGCACGCTCACTCCTTTATCCGGCGTTTGCCGGAGGGCTATGATACCGTGCTCGGTGAGGACGGCAGCGCTTTGTCGCAGGGACAGCGGCAGCTGCTGTGCATCGCCCGTCTGATGCTGTGCCGTCCGCAGATGCTGATTTTAGACGAGGCAACCTCATCGATCGATACACGAACGGAAATACGGATTCAAAAGGCGTTTGCTGCGCTGATGGAGGGCAAAACGACCTTCATCGTAGCGCACCGGCTCGCGACAATCAAGGAGGCGGACGTCATTCTGGTGATGAAGGACGGCCGGATCATCGAGCAGGGAACGCATCAAGAGCTGCTCCGTCGGCAGGGCTTTTATTACGAATTATATCATTCCCAATTCCCGACAGGTGTGCGGTGATTTTGGAAATTGTAAAAAAGTATGCTGTCAGCATACTTTTTTCTTTTTGACACTTGTATAATTTTTTTGAATGTGTTATAATACCGAAAAATGAAGGGGTGATTAATATGGCTAAGGAGTCGGCTTGCACCGTCAAAACGAAAAAGAAAATGGCCGCGGCATTAAAACGGCTGATGGTGGATAATGCTTTTGAAAAAATAACGGTTTCCGAGATCACCGATGCCTGTCAGCTGCATCGCCAGACATTTTATTACCATTTTCAAGATCGCTATGAGCTGTTGGACTGGCTGCTGTATAATGAGCTGATCGAGCCGTTCGTCACGGATATCAGCCTGGATAATATCTATAGCCATTTTTATCAGCTTTTGGATACCATGTATCGTGATAAGCAGTTTTATCAGAATGCACTGAAAATCAATATGAGCGATCTGATCAATTATATCAGCGGCGTTTCCAAAACGCAGTTTACCCTCGTGATCTCACAGCTGCGCCAAGAGCATGACCTGTTATCCAGCAGCGAGGCGGATATGGTGTTTGGTGAGTTCTTCGGCTATGGTCTTGCCGGCGTTGTGCTGAACTGGGTGCAGGGCGGTATGGAGGAAACACCTGACAAGATGGCGATGAAGGTCAGAATGATCTCCGAAATGTGTAAGGAGATTGAAGCCCGCCGCGATAAATAACGGACGCGGTGCTTCCTTAGTGTATGAACAACGTGAGAGGTGAGCTTATTCACCTCTCTTTTTTTGCGGAATTATGTGACCGTTTGGGTTCTTCAATCGTTTAGTTAATGAAGGGAGGGAGACGATGCATACCATAGAGGAAATCTATGACAGCTATGCGGCCATGCTATATAAAATCGCCTTTACGTATTTCGCCAATGCGGATGACAGTGAGGACGCCGTGCAAGAGGTGTTTGTGAAGTACTTGAAAAAAGCGCCTTCATTTCAGGACGAGCAGCATGAGCGCGCCTGGCTGATCCGCGTAACGCAGCGCCAGTGTCTGGATATGCTGAAGGCTCCCTCGCGCCTTCATACCGCGCTCGACGACGAAACACTGTTGGCGCATGAGGAGGATCGGGAGCTGAAGCTGGCGGTGCTGCACCGGCTGAATGCTCTGCCGCCAAAATACAAGACCGCCGTCGTGCTGCATTATTATTACGGCTATACGGTGCGTGAAATAGCGCAAATCCTGAAAATCAGTCAATCCGCAGTGAAAATGCGCCTAAAACGCAGCAGAGAGCAGCTACAATTAGAATGGGAGAGTGAAGAGCTGTGAAGCAAAAGGAACTGAAGGCGGCGCTCGACGCCGTTACCCCTGACAACTATATGAAAACGAGAATCACCGCGCAGACCACGGAACGGACGCGTGGTGTAAAGCCAAAACGGCTGAGGGTAAAAGCCTTGGTGGCCGTCGCGCTGTGCTTGGTCTTGACGGTCGGCGTGATCGGTTATGACTTATACGGACATCGCACCGTCGTACCGGAGGAAACGGTAGCGCCGTCGGGTATGCTTTTTGCTGACGGCAGAATACCGGGCGGTATGATTTATGCCTACGCAGAGGAAGGCGTAGAAAAGGAGACGGCACTGAATACAGACGGGATCAATATTCCGGGGAATTTTCATATCGCCTTCTTCCGTAAGGCGGGTCTTTCGGAAGAGGAAATTGAACGCGCTTCACAGGCGTTATATGACAGCATGGAGCTGACCGGACCGTCGGATGTCGATTTTCCGAACGGTGCCTTTATCGGTCATGACGACAATGAAGCGATAGAGCGGCGTACCTTTATGGAGGGTTCCTTCCGATTGGATTTGACGGAGGAGGAGCTGGCGCACCTGGCTTCGATCCACTTCTACGGTGAAAACGAATGGATGCAATTCTTCTACGATTCACCGTCGGAGTTCTACGGTGACGCACTGCGCCTTGACGGAACGCCGCAAGAACCGGATTATGCCAACCAGACAGCTGACTTTGAAATGAGCGGTGAGCATTACCGCAGAAATGTGCAGTATTATTATCAACTGCTTCGCGAGGAGGGCTTTGAGGACGCCGATCGGAGGAGCGCCGTCAGATTTTTTTATCAAACCAAAGACTATCCGGCACCTTCGTTTAGCGATATGCTGGTCGAGAATCCTGATTTTGTGATCAGTGATTTAAAGGATGTACTGCATTTTGAGGTGTATTTTACGGACGGCAGCTATACAGAAACCGTGGTGCAGGTAACCTTCGATGAGAACGGCTATATGAATATTGCTCCTTCTTTGTGCCGCTATGTCACCGCAGAGGAACAAACGGAGGTCGCCACAGAAGCCTTGACCGAAGAGGTCACAGTATCTGAGACGGAAGCTGTGACAGAGGCAGTACCGCCCGAGGAGGCTGCCGCAGCAGAGGAACGTACGGAGGAGACCGCGGATAGCGAACCGACAGTTGCTGAGGAACCGCAGTTGCCTGCGCCGTCAGTTGACGATAGCGTCAATCAGACGCAGAAAGTGGGCTGAAGCATCTGCTGAAACAGCAAAAAACAGCAAAAAAATATATGCAACGGTTGTTACCGATTTGTCATAAGATTACACAATATTTAGAACGGAAGGTGATGTTTTTTCACCTTCCGTTCTTGCTTTCGGCATAATTTGTTTGACAAACGCATCTATTTGTGGTATAGTTTTCGAGTTCGCGTCAAAAGGAATTAACCACGTAGGACATCAGACAAACGATTGGTTACAAGTTTGTAACCTGTTTTGCTTCCGGTTATTTTCGGTTTGTCATGTCCTCCTAATTAATGATTGGAGACAGAAAATGAAAAAAATACTATCCTGCATGATGGCGGTGGTGATGCTGCTGACAGCGTCGTTCACCGGCACGTATGCGTATGCTGCAGAAAAGCCGACGGCAGAGGAGGTACTGGCAGAAATCCAGACGCAGACGGGCTTTGTCAGCGGCGAGACCGCTTATATTACCGGTAACTGCTACGCCTTTGTAGCGGCGGTATGCGAGCGGCTTTACGGTGTAACCTATTACGGCGAGGGGCTGTATGACAGCTATAAATGCTATCATCGCTCCGGTAATTATTACACGGTGGCAGAAATGACGACCGGTAATTCGCTGAACAGTGAAACGGTCGAGGCTATGAAGGCCTTCTTTTTAGAAAACGCTTATCCCGGTGATGTTGTCCATTACGGCAGACCGGGTGGCGGTACGCACACCTTTATGGTGCAGAGCGTGGATGAAGAAAAGTTAACGGTGTTTCAGGCCAACTGGCCGCGCAAGGATATGCCTTATGCCGCGTGCCATATTGACGAAATTTATTGGGACAGCCTGGCAGAGAACGAAAAAAGCGTTTATAATGAGGACGGAAGCCTCTATTCCATGAACGAGATCTTTGCCAACAGAATGCGCGGCGGCGCGATCGGTATCTCAGTGAACCGCTTCGGCGGCTATGAGGAGCTGTACAGTCTGCCTGCTCCGACGCTGACGAAGGAACAGCAGCAGTGCCTCGAGGAGGCGGTTGCCGTGAAGGAAGAGCTGCAGCTGTCAGAGCTTCTTCCGTCAAAAAATGCGAACAATGCTACGATGTATAATGAACGCGGACTGTTGGTTTCCTGACAGTCCGTATTCATTTTGCACAAGTGAAATGCGCCAAAGTGGACAAAAAAGGACAATTTCGACAGGAAAAAAGTTTTTTCATATTAATTTGATAAAATGCTTGACATTGAATGGTCAATTGTTTATAATCTATGCGAAAAATAAATAAACCCCCGACGGTTCGGAGGGAGGGAAATAAATGAGTCAGGTAAAAGTAAAAGAAAATGAGTCTCTTGACAGCGCTCTCAGAAGATTTAAGCGCCAGACCTCTCGCGATGGTATCATCCAGGAGGTAAGAAAAAGAGAACATTACGAAAAGCCGTCCGTCGCTCGCAAAAAGAAGAGCGAGGCTGCTCGTAAAAGAAAGTATAAGTAAAAAGATGGGCGACTTTTGTCGCCCTTTTTACCTGTTTAGAGGAATGATAGTATGAAAATATTAGTCTTAAACGGCCCTAATCTCAACATGACCGGTATCCGCAAAAAGGATATTTACGGTGCGGAAACGTTGGAGGATATTAACCGCGAGCTGCAGGCCTACGGCGCGGCGAAGGGAGTGGAGCTGGCTTTTTTTCAGTCTAATCACGAGGGCGCGATCATTGACGCCATTCAGGAAAGCCGTAACCTGTACGACGGCGTGGTGATCAACGCCGGCGCCTATACGCATTATAGCTATGCGATCCGTGACGCGATCGAAGCGGTGGCCGATTATCTGCCGTTTGTGGAGGTACATATCAGCGACATCCATCAGCGCGAGGATTTCAGAAAGAACTCGGTGATCACCGATGTCTGTGTGCGCCAAATTTCAGGCTACGGCAAAGATAGTTATAAAATGGGTATTGATTTATTAACAGAAATACTGTAAAATAAGGTGTAATAATTCACAATGGAGGTATAATGATATGATTTCTGCAGGTGATTTCAGAAACGGTGTAACTTTTGAAGAGGACGGCAACGTTTTGCAGGTTATTGAATTCCAGCACGTAAAGCCGGGTAAGGGCGCTGCTTTTGTCAGAACAAAGACAAAGAACGTGATTACCGGTTCTGTTGTTGAAAAGAGCTACAACCCGTCCGCGAAGTACCCGACGGCTTATATTGAAAGAAAGGACATGGCTTATTCCTACAACGACGACGGTATGTACTATTTCATGGATAATGAAACTTATGACATGATCCCGGTTGCAGAGGCTGACCTGCCGGATAACTTCCGTTTTGTAAAGGAAAATGATATTTGTAAGATCCTGTCCTATAAGGGGAAGGTGTTTGGCGTAGAGCCGCCGACCTTCGTGACCTTAGAGGTTACGCACACAGAGCCGGGTATGAAGGGCAATACAGCTACGAATACACTCAAGCCGGCGACGGTGGAAACCGGTGCAGAGATCCGCGTACCGCTCTTCATCAACGAAGGCGATATGATCCGCATCGACACCAGAACCTGCGAGTATATGGAAAGAGCATAAACCGCTAACTGATTGAACAGGAAAGGATATTGTTATGGAAACAAAAGAAAGCTTAGGATATCTGAAGGGTTTGGCAGAAGGGCTGGATATTGACGAAGCGTCAAAGGAAGGCAAGGTTCTGAAGGCGATCATCAAGGTGCTCGACGAGCTGGTGGAGGATATTGACACCATGACCGAGGGCTTAATGGAACTTGGCGACGATCTTGACGCAGTGGATGAGGATCTCGCTTCCCTTGAGGAGTTTGTCTATGACGAGGATGACTGCTGCTGTGACGATGACTACGACGAGGATGATGTTGAGTTTGAAGTAGAGTGCCCGAGCTGCGGTGCAGAAATCACCGTTGATGAGGAAACCGTACTGGAGGGCAAATTTGAGTGCCCTGAATGCGGTGAGGTGCTCGAATTTGAATTCGATGATTGCGACGACGAGGATTGCGACTGTCATCACCACGAATAAATCATTATTGATACAATAATAAAAATCCGGAGGTCAACGGTTGGCCTCCGGATCGTTTTTTATTCATAGCTTATTTGTGTGCTTGTTTCCAGACTCTTTTCCAGCAGCGCTTGACCCGTCGTGTAGGCGGCGCGTACCTCGCGCAGCATATCGTTGTAAAAGGAAACGGCCGTTTGGCGGCGCTCGGCGGCGATTATCTGTCCGCGCGCTGTGTAAAACCGTGCATAGAGCTTTTCCAGCTTGAATTTATATTCCTGAAAGAAGGAGGGCAGGGAATCTGACGTGCCGTCCGATACCTTGCCGGTGCTGTCGAGACGGTAGAGCGGTTCGCCCTCCTTACCGTTATATACCAGCGTGCGCGCAATGCCCAGCGTGCCGGTAGCGTCGATCTTATCAGCGTCAAAGAGAATCTTTGCTTCGAGGCTTTCCGGCGGATTATTGCCGCGGAAGCGGTGTGTGCCGATGCAATGCTTGACAGCGGCAGCGAACGGCTCTGAAAAGCTGTTTTCCGTCAGAAAGATGTATGCCTTTTCCGCACCGACCTGCGCATGGCAAAGCGCCGGGTTTTCAAATTGTTCCTTCCGGCCAATGTCGTGCAGCAGGCAGGCGGCGATCAAAACATCCCAATCGGCGGCAGGCTCAGTAGCGGCGATGTCCAGCGCCGTATACAGAACGCGGTATACGTGCTCGCGGTCGTGCGCGCTGTCCTGCATACACTGCTGCATATACTGCTCTAGCAGCTGATACGCTTCCTTATTCATGTTATTTTAACACCACTGATACGACGTAGCCGATATAGCCTGCCAGCATAACAGCGCCCTGCCAGCGTCGGAATTTTTGTGAAATAATTGTCGGCAGCACGGCGATCACGATGGCGATCATGCATACCACCATGTCGATCGTAACAGAAGAAACGGATACGGCTAATGCACCGTTGCCCTTGCCCATCGAAATGAAGGAACAGATCGGCAGGATGAGCGTCAGGTCGATGATGTTGGCGCCGAGGATATTGCCGACGGAAAGCGCGCCTTCCTTTTTGCGCAGCGCAGTGATCGTGGTGACCAGCTCAGGCAGGGAGGTACCGATCGCAACGGCAATGACGCTGATCAAACGCTGCGGCACGTGCATCTGCAGCGCCAGTTCCGTTCCGGCATTCACCAGCAGCTCCGCGCCTACGACAGTACCGAGCGCACCGATGATGAATTTACCGACGTTCATGACCCAGTCCTTGCCGGTTACGTTATCCTTGGTAGGAACGATATCATCCTCGTTCTGCAGGCCGATACCGCTCGGACTCGGTTCGATCTGCGTGTTCGCATTTTTCATGGAAATAAAGTTTTCAATAAAGAAAGCAATGAATATAATGATAAGAGCTACCGTTCCGACGGTCGACAGGGAATAATAATCCTGCGTCTCGTTCTCGATGGTCAGCGTCGTTTTTGCCGTGAAGATAGAGCCGAGCACCAGACCGGCGGAGGCAAGGAACATTAAAATCGCTTTCGGCGCAAATTCCTTGCGTTTAACGGCGAACGGCATACAGACGATGAACACGGCCATGATCATTGCCGTGTTGGCGGTAACAGAGCCGATGGCATTGCCGGCAGCCATGTCTACGTTGCCTTTGACGGTGGCGGCAATGCTGACGATCATTTCCGGCAGCGTTGTGGCAATAGATACGATCGTAGCGCCGATCACAAACTTCGGTACGCCCAGTACCTCTGCGATCCAGCTGGCGCTGTCAACGAACCAGTCGCCCCCTTTGATGATCAGTACAAGACCGATAATAAAAAAGATAGCCGTCGCCCAAATCGGCGTACTTGCAAAAAATGTCGCTAAAAATTCCATTTTCTCACCCTCGTATTGCATAGTTAGCAATGATTACCAAAATACTATACCTTATTATTTTATGGTTTGTCAAGGCTAATTAAAACGGTGTAAGAAAGTATTAATAAATAGTGTTGATTTTAAAATCACTTCTTGGTATAATAAAGTGATTTATTGGCGAAAGCAATATTCGCCGTGATACGAAAGAAGTGCTGTTTTCAATGGCTGAACATAAAAAAACATCCAAACTGAATATCCGGCGCTTACTGCCCTTCCTTGTACCGTTTTTGGTGGCAGCAATCGTGATCAGCTCGTTGGCGATCGCCGGCCATATCACGCGTTCGAGGACGAAACTCGCGCCTGCTGACCGGACGGAAGCAACGACTGCCGCGCCGACTGAGAATGATACAGAGGACGCAAAGGTCACCTTAGTCGCAGTAGGCGATAACCTAATTCATCTGCCGATCGTCACCTCCGGTGAACAGGAGGACGGATCGCTGCGCTATGATAGCCTGTATGAGGCGATCGCACCGTATATCCAAGCCGCGGACCTGGCGGTGATCAATCAAGAGACGCCGCTCGGTGGCGACAGCTTCGATTACAGCGGTTATCCTGTGTTTAATACACCGTGGGAGATCGGTGATGCCGCTGTGAACGCCGGCTTTGATGTGTTCACCTGCGCCACGAATCACGCGATGGATATGGGTACTGCCGGTGTGGAGAAGGAGCTGGAATTTTTCTCTAAGTATCCTGATGTGCTGCACCTGGGTACGCATCTGACAGAGGAGGATTACCGTACCGTTACTTATACAACGGTCAACGGAATCACCTTTGCACTGCTGAACTATACCTACGGTACGAACGGTATTGCGATTCCTGAGGATAAGCCGTATCTGATCGATATCCTCGAGGAGGAAAAGGTAAGTGCCGACGTGACAGAGGCACGCGAAAATGCAGATGTTGTGATCGTTTTTCCGCATTGGGGCACGTCTAACAGCCATGATATCAGTGAACAGCAGCAAAGCTATACGCAGCTGTTTTCCGAGCTGGGCGTGGATATTGTGATCGGTACGCATCCGCACGTGCTGCAAAAGGTCGAGTGGGTGACGAATGAGGATACCGGTAAGGAGATGCTGGTGTATTATTCCTTGGGTAACTTTATTTCCCATCAGGTCAATCTGGAACAGCTGTGCGGCGGTATGGCGGAAATTACTGTTGAACGCGTCGGCGGCGAAACCAAAGTAACGGATGCGAAGCTGGCACCGCTGGTGACCTTCTATGAGCGCACCGGTGATAATTACAGCTTTTGCGTTTACCGTTTAAGTGATTATACCGATGATTTGGCGGCGCGCCAGTCACAGGACGGTGCTACCGTCAGCTATTTTACCGAACTCGCAAAGCAGAATGTCAGCGAAGAATTTTTAGATATGACTGCCTAACAGCGTCAATATTCTCCGATTGCGGAGCGTAACGATATATTCAGTTATTAGTTAAAGGAGAAAACTATGGCTAAGTACACAAAGGAAGCAATTTTAAAAGAGGCAAAGGAAAACGACGTTGAATTTGTCAGGCTGCAGTTTACCGACCTTTTCGGTATCATGAAGAACGTGTCGATCACGACTTCACAGCTGGAAAAGGCGCTGGACAATCAATGTATGTTCGACGGCTCCTCTATTGACGGGTTTGTCAGAATTGACGAAAGCGATATGTATCTGCACCCTGATTTTGATACCTGGGCGCTGTTTCCGTGGCGTAAAAATTCTAATGCGCAGACAGGTCGTCTGATTTGCTCAGTTTATAAAGCGGATAATGTAACGCCGTTCGAAGGCGATCCCCGTAACGTGCTGCAGCGCGTGATCGACAAGGCGGCCGCCATGGGCTTTGGCTTTAACTGCGGTCCGGAGTGCGAATTCTTTTTATTCCAGCTGGATGAGGAAGGACGCCCCACGCTCGAGCCGGGCGACTATGCCGGCTATTTTGACCTGAATCCGATCGACCATGGCGAAAACTGCCGCCGTGATATTTGCTTAGCGTTGGAGGAAATGGGCTATACGATTGAGGCGGCCCATCATGAATGCGCTCACGGCCAGCACGAAATTGATTTCCAATTCGGTGAGGTAATGACCTCCGCTGACCGTGTAATGACCTTTAAGCACGTTGTAAAAACGTATGCTACAAAGCACGGCCTGCACGCTACCTTTATGCCCAAGCCGATTTACGGTATTGCCGGCAGCGGTATGCATACCAATATGTCCCTTTATGACCTAAAAACCGGCAAGAATGTATTTGATGATCCTGACGGCGAGCTGGGTCTTTCTAAGGAGGCGCACGCCTTTATTGCCGGTATTTTGGCGCACGTCAAGGGTCTGACCGTTGTTGCCAATCCGACGGTGAATTCCTATAAGCGTTTGGTGCCGGGTTACGAAGCGCCTACGTATCTTTCCTGGTCTACCTCTAACCGTTCTGTGCTGGTGCGCGTACCGGCTTCCCGCGGCAAGGGAACGCGTGTAGAACTGCGTTCACCGGATCCGACCTGTAATCCGTATCTCGAAATGGCGCTTTGCCTGGCAGCCGGTCTGGACGGTATTGAAAAGGGCATGACGCCGCCGGAGCCGATCGACTATAATGTGTTCGATATGTCCAATAAGGAGCTTGACAAGGCCAGCGTGGATTCACTGCCTGCTTCCTTAGAGGAGGCAATCCGCGAAGCAGAGGCGGATCCGCTGATCCGTGAAACGCTGGGCGATCACGTATATAAGAACTACATAGCGGGTAAAAAGCGCGAGTGGAAGGAATATTCCGTGCAGGTGACAAAGTGGGAAACCGACCGCTATATGAAGAATCACTGATCCTATTTTCGCAATCATGAAATATTTACTGGAATATATTGAAAAGTACGGCTCCTCCTATTTTATTGAGGAGCCGATCAACGAAATAGACATTCTGATATTCTCACAGCTGATCTACAATAACTTCAAAGGGATCGTAGAAAGGAATCAGCCTATCTCTCTCCAGGAAGCAGCAGCAAAATTTTACGAAGAGTATACAAAAACGGATGTGGAGGCGTTGTTGGATGTGGCGAAAAGAGCGGCCGTGCTGCTGTCTGCCTGCGCCAATACAAAGCGCTTTGGCGAGGTACAGCTGGCGCATTTCATCGATAATATCAATGACGAGCTGGACAAGCAGATCTGCGCGGTGAATTTTGTTTTGCCGGAGGGTACGCGCGTGGTGGCCTTCAGAGGCACGGACGCGACGGTGACCGGCTTTAAGGAATCCGCCATGCTGGCATATATGTTTCCGGTGCCGGCGCAGATTGAAGCGCTCCATTATTTTCAGGAAACGGCAATGCTCAGCCACGGTAAGGTGTATACCTGCGGCCATTCCAAGGGCGGCAACCTGGCAATCTATGCAGCCGTCAGCTGTTCCAATTCGCTGCAGCGCAAGCTGACCGGCGTTTATGCGTTTGATGCGCCGGGCTTTCCTGACTGGTTTTTTGAGCGTTATGAATATCACCAAATTCGGGATAAAATCAACATTTATACGCCACAATTGTCGATTATCGGCCGCGCGCTGGTGATGGAAAAGGAACCGATCATTGTCTCCAGCGACGCAAAGCTGGCGCACCAGCACAGCGTGGCTACCTGGGTGATCGAGGATAAGGCTTTTCGCAGGATGGAGATGTACGGCGAGGAGTCGGACCGTATTGCCGCTTACCTGAACGAGCTAGTGGATTATATCGGAGAGGATGATTTAGAGGCGTTTTACGATGCCATGGAGGAAACGGCAACACGCCTTGGCATCAGCGATTTTTACGATTTGAAAACAGTGGACACCAATCTGCTCACGATCGTGATCGACTCGATTCAAACGCTGGATCCGGAGCAAAAGGAACGCTTCCGCTCCCTTGTGTTTAAGGTGGCGACAGATGCGGCAAAGGGCTATTTCTCCGACGCTAAGAATAAGGCGAAAACGGTGCTGAAAAATGTTACCGGCAAGCTGCCCTTTACCGGTAGAAAAAAGGCAGAGGGTACAGAATCGGACAACAAATAATACTATTTGTATAACGCAGGACTTTCGGTTGAAAAGTCCTGTGCTTTTTTTACCAAAATCCGCTGAAAAATTTCTTTGATAATTGATAAAATTAGCTATTGAAATTTAGTCAATATAATGTATAATATTTATTATTATAGACAAGTGATTGTTTTAAACGTAACGGAGCGCATGGCTCAACGAATTAGCACAACGGAGATGTGTATGGAAAGAATCACAAGCAGAAATAATAGTATTGTTAAGGACACCAAAAGGCTGATGGCCTCCTCCTCCGAACGGGCAAAACAAGCGCTGTTTGTGCTGGAAGGGGCAAGGCTTTGCTTTGATGTCCTTAATTCTGTTTATGAGCCGGCTTATGTGATGATGACGCAGGAGGCTTACGATCGGTACGGCGATACGGCTAAGGCGTTGATACAGCGCAGTGAACGTGCCTATCTGATCAGCCGCGAGGTGGCGGATAAGCTAGGCGATACCGGCAGTACACAAGGCATTTTTGCGGTATGTCATCAACCGGCGCCTGCCGTTCCAACCGGTGGCCGGCTGCTGGTGCTGGACCGTCTGCAGGATCCGGCGAACGTCGGTACGGTCTTGCGAACGGCGGAAGCGCTCGGGATTGACGGGATCATTACGTACCGGTGCTGCGATGTATATAACCCAAAGGTGCTGCGGGCTACGATGGGCGGCGTGCTGCGCATGACTCCTTATGATGCAGAGGACCTGACGGCGTTGCTGCAGCAGCTGAAAAAAACGCATCGGCTGGTTGCGACAGTGCCGGACGCTGCTGCCTGCAGCATTACCGAGGCGGACTTATCCGTGCCGTGCGCCTGTGTGATCGGCAATGAGGCGAACGGCGTCTCCGAAGCGGTGTTGGCACTGGCCGATGAACGGGTGACAATTCCGATGCAGGGCAAGGCGGAAAGCCTGAATGCCGGTGCTGCGGCCGCCATCGCAATGTGGGAAATGGTGAGGGCTTGATATGCAGGTTCAGACGATCCATTATTGGCTTTGGCTGCAAAAGGCGCTCGGCGTCGGTGCTTCGATCAAAAAGCTGCTGGCGCATTTCGGTACAGCCGGCGCACTTTATCACAGCAGTATCATTGATTGGAAAACCAGCTGCTGCCTGACAGAAAAGCAAATTGAAAAGCTCGCCGCGACGGAACTTGCTTCGGTACAGCGTACGGTGGATATTTGTGAGCGTAACGGCTGGGAAATCATCTCTTATGAAGATGTGCGCTATCCGGATTGCCTCAGAAATATCAAAAATCCGCCTGCGGTGCTGTTCGTCAGAGGGTATCTGCCTGCGTTTGACCGAACGCTATCGATCAGTGTAGTCGGTACGCGCGAGGCGTCGCCTTACGGACTGAAGAGTGCGCGGCTGTTATCAAAGGGCTTGGCAAAAGGCGGCGCGGTGATCGTCAGCGGCGGTGCGCTCGGTATTGATTCAGAAGCGCATAAGGGCGCTTTAGAGGCCGGCGGCGTTACCTGTGTGGTGCTGGGCAGTCCGCTGGACAGCAGCTATTTGAAAACCAATGCTGCCCTGCGTGAAAAAATTGTGCAAAACGGCGGCGCGTTGGTGACGGAGTTTCCGCCCGGTGCTGCAGTAGGCAAGGGCAATTTCCCGATCCGTAACCGTATTATCAGCGGTCTGTCCGACGCCGTGCTGGTGATAGAGGCCGGTGTGAAGAGCGGCTCCGCTATCACTGCTAAAATCGCGATGGAGCAGGGACGCGATGTCTTTGCCGTGCCTTCCTCGATTTTGGATATCCACTTCTGTTCTACTAACGAACTGATCGAGAACGGCGCGTTCGTAGCCACCTCACCGAAATCAGTGCTCCGGCATTATGCAGACTGTTATGTTGACGTTGAGCCGTCAAGAGCCGGAACGATGTACCAGCTGCTGGCGGAGGAAAACGGCATGCCGGTTGCTGATGCGCCGCAACCAAAGCAATATACCTTTGAGGATATGGAACAGCAACGTGCGGCACAGACGGTGCGCACGGAAGCATACCGTCATCTCAACGAAACGGAAACCGTCGTCTACGAAGCGATCTGCGACGGCGTCACAGCGATCTACGAGCTGTCAGAAAAAACAAATTTATCGGAACAACGCTTGCTGTCTACCTTGACAGTGCTGGAGATCAAGGGCTTGATCACAAAGCTTTCCGGCAGCCGATACCAAGCGAAATAGGACCGATCGAAAGGATATATAAGGAATGTCAAAATTAGTAATTGTGGAGTCGCCTGCCAAGGCAAAAAATATCAAGGGCTATCTCGGTGCAGGCTATGATGTGGTCGCCTCTATGGGCCATGTCCGTGACCTGCCGGCGGCACGGTTATCCGTCGATGTGGAGCACAACTTTGAGCCGAAGTATGCCATTATCAAGGGCAAGGAAAACTTTGTCAGGGATCTGAAAAAGAAGGCGGACAAGGCGGACTATGTATACCTTGCTACCGACCCTGACCGCGAGGGCGAGGCCATCTCCTGGCATCTTGCCAATTTGCTGGATCTGAATCTAAGCGATAAGAATCGTGTTACCTTTAATGAGATCACCAAGACCGGTGTCAAAAAAGGAATGTCGGCACCGCGTGCGATCGATATTGATTTGGTGAACGCGCAGCAGGCAAGGCGTATTTTAGATAGGCTGATCGGCTATAAGCTGTCGCCGTTTGTATCGCAAAAGATCCGCCGCGGCCTGTCCGCAGGTCGCGTGCAGTCAGTGGCGCTGCGCTTGGTCGTTGACCGTGAGAATGAAATCAGAGCCTTTGTACCGGAGGAGTATTGGTCGATCGACGCTAAGCTGACAAATCCACCTGACAGAAAAGCTTTCAGTGCCGTGCTGGTGGAGGATCCGGAGGGCAACAACCTCAAGCCGGAAAAGAAATATGTGCAGTCAAAAGAGGACGCCGATTACATCCTGGCACAGCTGGACGGTGCGGAATACGTTGTAAAAAGCGTCAAAAAGGGAACCAGAAAAAAGAGCCCGACACCGCCGTTCATTACCTCTACGCTGCAACAGGAGGCTTCGCGCCGTCTCTCCTTCCAAGCGAAGCGCACCATGAAGGCTGCGCAGGAGCTGTACGAGGGCGTTGATGTACAGGGCATGGGAACGGTCGGTCTGATCACGTATATGAGAACTGACTCCCTGCGTATTTCTGAGGAGGCTCGCGCCGCCGGTAACGCTTATATTCTGAAAACGTACGGCGAAAAATACCTGCCGGCTAAGCCGCGTTATTTCAAAACGCGCGGTAATGCCCAGGACGGCCATGAGGCAATCAGACCTTCCATGCCGAATGTAACGCCGGACAGCGTCAAGGCCTCGCTTACCTCGGATCAGTATAAGATCTATAAGCTTGTATGGGAACGCTTTATCGCTTCGTTGATGGAGGCATGCCAGCAGGAAACGCTGAAGGTAGAAATCGAAGCCAACGGCTTTTTGTTCAATGCTACGGGCTATTCTGTGAAGTTCGACGGTTTTACGGCGCTGTATGAGGAAAAATCGGACGATACCGCTAAAGCAGCGGAAGCGCCGCTGCCGCCGATGAAGGTAGGCGATGTGCTCAAGCTGCGCTCCCTGCAGGGCAATCAGCATTTTACCCAGCCGCCGGCACGCTATACGGAGGCCTCGCTGACAAAAGCGTTGGAGGAAAACGGTGTCGGAAGACCGTCAACCTATGTGACCATCACCTCGACGATCCTGAGCAAGGAGTATGTCGTTCGTGACGGTAAGCAATTCGTCCCGACCGAGCTTGGTGAGGCGGTGACGAATCTGCTCAAGGATAAGCTGCCGAACATCGTTAACGTCAAATATACCTCTAAAATGGAGGATGATCTGGATAAAATCGATTCCGGTGCGAAGGATTATATCGATATGATCCGCCTCTATTATGACGATTTTGAAGCACCGCTCGAAAAAGCGAAACGTGAAATGCAGGGCGTTAAAATCAAGCTGAAGGAAGAGGAAACAGACGAGATCTGCGAAAAATGCGGCCGTAAGATGGTGATCAAGGTTGGCCGGTTCGGCAAATTCTTGGCTTGTCCCGGTTATCCTGAATGTAAAAATACCAAGCCGCTGGTGACGAAAACCAAGGCAAAATGCCCTGAGTGCGGCGGCGATATTATTGAAAAGAAAACGAAAAAGGGAACCTCCTTCTACGGCTGCTCAAACTATCCGAACTGTCATTTTATGACGTGGGATATGCCGAGCGACGACGTTTGTCCGAAGTGCGGCAAGTCGCTGTTCCGTCGCAAGGGCAACGTGCTCTACTGCCCGGATAAGGAGGGCTGCGGCTTTACAAAGCCCGTTCCCAGAAAAAAATAGTACTATGAAAAAATTCACAGTTGTCGGCGCCGGCCTTGCTGGCGTAGAGGCGGCGTGGCAGATCGCGGAAAGCGGCTATCCTGTGACGCTGATCGAAATGAAGCCGCTGGCGTATAGCCCGGCACATAAAAGTGAATATTTTGCGGAGCTTGTCTGCTCCAATTCCTTGAAGGCGGCGCGCGTGGAGAGCGCGGCGGGGCTGCTCAAGGAGGAAATGTGCCGTCTCGGTTCGTTGACGGTGCCGGTTGCGCGGCGTTGCGCCGTGCCGGCAGGCGGCGCGTTAGCTGTGGACCGCCATGCTTTCTCCGCTGCCGTGACAGAAAAAATTAAAGGGCATCCGAATATCACGGTACAGACCGGCGTGTTTGAAACGATTGCGCCGGCGGACGACGAGCTGCTGATCATTGCTACCGGTCCGCTTACCGCAGGCAGGCTGAGCGAGGAGATCGGACGTATCTGCGGCGAAACGCTTTCCTTTTACGATGCGGCGGCGCCGATCGTGACGGCAGAAAGCGTTGATTTTGAAAAGGCGTTCGGCGCCTCACGCTATGACCGCGGCGGTGAGGATGACTATATCAACTGTCCTTTTAATCGGGCGGAATACGAGGCGTTTATTGACGAACTGGTTCACGCTGAAGGCGCTGTTGTTCATGATTTTGACGTGTATGAAGGGTGTATGCCGATTGAAAAGCTCGCTAAGCGTGGCTTGGACGCGCCGCGCTTCGGTCCGATGAAGCCAGTAGGACTGACGGATCCGCGAACGGGTCACCGCCCATGGGCGTGCGTACAGCTTCGACGGGAGAATGCCGCAGGTACCCTATTTAATTTGGTTGGTTTTCAGACGAATCTGAAATTTGGTGAACAAAAGCGCGTATTTTCCATGATTCCCGGACTGGAACGGGCTGAGTTTGTGCGCTATGGCGTTATGCACCGCAATTCCTTTATTTGTTCGCCGCAGCTGCTGAACCGTGATTATAGCCTGCGCAGCCGGCCGAACATCTTTTTCGCCGGCCAGATCACCGGCGTTGAGGGATATATGGAATCCGCAGCCTCCGGCGTGATGGCAGGCATCAATGCGGTGCTGCGTGCCGAGAATTTATCGCCCTTCGTTCTGCCGGATACCACGATGATCGGAGCACTGACTGCCTATATCAGTGATGAAACGGTGGTCAATTTTCAGCCAATGGGGGCTAATTTCGGCATTCTGCCGCCGATCGAACCGAAAATAAGAGATAAAAAAGAACGCTATAAGGCCTTGGCTCAGCGAGCCTTGGAGGCCCTGGAAAAGAGTAAAAATGGCTGATTTGTTTGCATTTGAAAAGAAAATAAACTACACCTTTCGGGATAAATCCCTGCTGGTGGAGGCGTTGACGCATTCCAGCTATGTGCATGAAAACGGCCGGAAGAAACGGAAATGTAACGAGCGCATGGAATTTTTGGGAGACGCGGTGCTGTCCATTATTTCTGCAGAATATCTGTATGAGAAATATCCGAACGAAAACGAGGGTACGCTGACAAAGCGCCGTTCAGCGTTGGTGTGTACCGAGTCACTGTCAGAATTTGCCCGCCTGATCGATTTGAGCGATTACCTGATCCTCGGCAAAGGCGCGGCGCTTTCCGGTGATGAAAAGCGGAAAACCGTGCTGGAAAATGCCTTTGAAGCAGTGATCGCAGCGATCTATCTTGACGGCGGTATGGACGCGGCGATGGCCTTTGTGCTGCCGTTTTTGAAGATGGAACTCAAAATGCCGCAGTCACAGTTTAAGGATTATAAGAGTCAGTTCCAAATCATTATTCAGCAAAATCCCGATGAGATCTTTCAGTATAAGCTGGTGGATGAATACGGTCCTGACCATGATAAGCGCTATGTTGTGGAGCTGTATGTGAACTCCAATGTCGTCGGCAAGGGAGAAGGTACCAGTAAAAAGAACGCGGAGCAGGAGGCGGCGCGTCAGGCGCTGGAGCTGATGGGGGTTGCGCTGTGAAGAAAGGCAATATCAGTATTTTTGTACCGCACAACGGTTGTCCGCAGCAATGCGCGTTCTGTAATCAAAAGACCATCACGGGGCAGCAGCAACAACCGACGCCGGACGATGTGGTAAAGGCGGTTGAGACGGCGCTGCGGCATAAAGGCTATGAATACGAGATCGCCTTTTTCGGCGGTTCCTTTACCGCCATCGACCGTGACTACATGAACGAGCTGCTGGACGCGGCGGCGCCTTATGTTAAAAACGGCAGCGTCAAAGGAATCCGCATCTCCACGAGACCTGACTGTATTGACAGCGAGGTGCTGACCTTGCTGAAGGAAAAGGGCGTGACGGCGATCGAGCTCGGTGCGCAGAGCATGGATGACGCGGTTCTGGAAGCCAATCGCAGAGGTCACACGGCACAGGACGTGGTGCAGGCGGCACAGCTCGTAAAGGCCTTTGGCTTTGAGCTGGGACTGCAGATGATGACCGGCTTGTATCTTGATACTGACGATAAGGCGATAGCAACGGCTGAAAAAATTATCGCCCTGCAGCCGGATACGGTGCGGATCTACCCGACCGTCGTACTGAAGGGAACTTACTTAGAGGAGCTATATGATGGGAAAATATATCGACCGCCTACTGTGGATGACGCTGCGGCGCTGTGCACACGGCTTGTTCCACTGTTTGAAAAAGCGCAAATCAAAATCATAAGGCTGGGTCTGCATGCCAGCGAAGAACTGAAAAAAAATATGGTTGCCGGCGCGTATCACGAAGCGTTTGGCGAAATCGTACAGTCTCGCTTTTTGCTGAACAGAGTGTTGGCCTATCCGCCCGGCAATTATGAGATACTGGTGAATCCGCGGCTGGTCTCCCGTTTAAAGGGACAGCAAAAGCGTAACGTTTACTTCCTGATGGAGCAGGGTTATAACATTAAATACACCGTCACCGATAAGGTGGACGAGCTGAGAATTATCAGAAAATAGGAAATTATTATGGTATTACGTACATTGGAAATGCAGGGCTTTAAGTCCTTCCCAGACAAAACAGAATTGAATTTCGGCAAGGGTATTACGGCGGTAGTCGGCCCTAACGGCTCCGGCAAGAGCAATATTTCCGACGCCGTACGCTGGGTGCTGGGTGAAACCAGCATGAAGTCTTTGCGTGGTTCTAAAACAGAGGACGTCATTTTTGGCGGTACCTCACAGCGTAAGCCGCTTGGCTTTGCACAGGTGACGCTGACGCTGGACAATGCTGACGGCACGCTGAAGGACAAGGGCGAAATCGTTACCGTGTCACGGCGGTATTACCGTTCCGGCGAAAGCGAATATAAAATTGACGGAGAGCAGGTCCGGAGAAAGGACATCCACGAGCTGTTTATGGATACCGGACTCGGCGCAGACGGCTATTCTATGGTCGGTCAAGGAAAGATCGATTCGATCATTTCTGCCAAAAATGAGGACCGACGCGAGCTGTTTGAGGAGGCGGCAGGCATTTCACGCTTCCGTCATAAACGGCGTGACGCAGAGCGGCGTCTCGATCAGGCACAGGAAAATTTGGTCAGGCTCCTGGATATCCTCGGTGAGCTGGAGAGCCGTGTCGGACCGCTGAAAAGGCAAAGTGAAAAGGCAAAGCAGTTTTTAGCCCTTTCCGATGAAAAAAAGACGCTGGAGATCGGCGTGTGGCTGAATAAAATCAACCGTTTTACCAAGGATCTGCGTGAGCAGGCGCATAAAATTGAAGCCGCCGAAGCGTCTTACGAAATCTGTAAAAATGAGATGATAGCGCTGGACGCTCAGCTGGAGCAGGTCAGCGACAGCATTACGGAAACCAATATTAAAATAGAAGAGCTGCGCGGCACGATCGCCGGCTATGAACGCCAGGCGATGGAGCAGGAGACGGAGCTGAGCGTGTTGGCAGAAAAACAGTCGAACCACAGTGCGACGATTGAAAGACTGCAAAACGAGATCGCCTCCGCCGATTCCTCCGGTGTCGATATTGAACAGCAGATCGCCCAGCGGCAGCAAGCCATTGCCGACAGCGAGACGGCGCTTTCCGCTAAAAAAGCTGAACTGGAAAGCACGGTGGCGAGTCTGGAGACGCTTCGCGCTGCCGATAGCGAAAACGCTAAGAAAAGCGCTGAGCTGTCCCGACTGGTGACAGAGCTGACGCTGCAGTTGACCGATTGCAAGGTGAAGGTATCACAGGCGATCACCTCGGTGGAGGAGATCCGTTCCCGTCAGTCGGCGGTGGATGGCTTAGTGGCACAGTGCGAGGAAGAACTGGCCGACGTTGCCCGCCAGCGCACAGAACAGGACGAGCGTATCGCCGGTATTCAGGCGGATATTGCGGCTTATGAGAATGCCATGGAGGGCTACCGCCTGAAGGCGCAGAGCAAGCAAGCAGCCGCTGAAAAACAGCGAGATACCGTAGAGAGTCTGTCCCGTCAATTGGAGGAAAAACGGTCACGCGCCCGTATGCTGACGGAATTGGAAAAAAGCATGGAAGGCTTTTCCGGTGCGGTGAAAGCCGTCATGAAGCAGAAAGAGGCAAAGGCGCTGTCGGGTATTCACGGAACGCTGTCGCAGCTGATCACTGTGGATAATGAATATTCGCTTGCTGTGGAGGTAGCGCTCGGTGCTGCTATGCAAAATATCGTGGTCAGCAGCGAAAGCGATGCCAAAAGAGCCATCAACTTCCTGAAGCAGCAAAATAACGGCCGGGCGACCTTCCTGCCGCTGACGGCTATCAAGCCGCGCACGATGGAGGAGCGGGATTTAGAGGATAACTTCGGCTTTATTGACATTGCCGCCAACCTCGTTACCTGTGACGCACAGTACCGCGACGTGATCGCTAATCTGCTCGGCAGGGTTATGATCGTTGAGGATCTGGATTGTGCGATCGGTATTTCTAAGCGTTATAAGAACCGTTATAAAATCGTGACGCTGGACGGTCAGGTCATGAATCCCGGCGGGTCTATGACGGGCGGTTCACGCGCTAAGGGCGCCGGTATTCTGTCCCGTGCGAATATGATAGAGGAGCTGCAGACGGAGGCCGGCAAGCTGGAGACGCAGCTGACGGTAGCGCAGCAGCAGTATAAACAGGCCGTAGCGGATGCCAACATGGCGGCGGCTGACTTGCAGGGCGCTGACGCTGAGCTGCGTAAAGCGGAGGAGGCGTTGATTCACGCTGAAAGTGACGGACGCATTATTGACGACAAGCTGCAGATGCTCCGCGAGCAGAAGCGTTCGCTGCTCAGTGAAAAGGAAAATGCGGACGGACGTATCCTGCTGTTCACAGAGGCGCAGCAGCAGGCACAGAAAAAGTCGGATGAAATCCAGCTGAAAATCGATGAAACGGAGCTTGAATTGAGTGCGCTTTCCTTAGATTCCGAGGAAGTAACGGCGCAGCGAGAGGCAATCCGTCAGCAGAATGAAGCCATTAATCTGGCCTTGGTGACTTATACAAAGGATATTGAGGCAGCTCGCCACGCGATTGCGGAGCTGGAGCTTCGGCGCGGTGCACAGACGTACCGTGCGCAGACGATCGCAGAGGAGATCGCCTTGATCGAGGAACAAAAAAAGATGCTCGAGGCGTCTGCAGAACAAATCAAGGCAAAAGCCGCGGCATTTCAACAGCAGGCAGCCGATGCCGGTACGATGCTGCAGTCACTGATCGACGTGCGTAATCAGCTGGAAAAAAGTGTGAATGAGATGAACGCCGCTGAAAAGGAGAAGGCAGAGGACCGTGAAAAGCTCTCTACCGAGCTGGTAAGGTTGGAGGAACGCCGCGACAATATGCAGCGTGAGTATGATAACCTGATCAACCTACTGTTTGAACAGTATGAACTGACGAAAGCCCAGGCTGAGGAGCTTGGCATTGTGATCGAGGATATGACGGCGGCCAAGCACCGGCTGGCTGAAATCAAACAGACCATCAAAAAGCTCGGCTCTATCAATGTCAGCGCGATCGAAGAATATAAAGAGGTGGCCGAGCGTTACGAGTTCCTTAAGGAGCAAATTGGGGATATTGAATCGGCACGTGCTGAGCTGAACAATATTATAGCCGATCTGACAGCCTCTATGAGCGAGCGCTTTCTGGAGCAGTTTAAGAAGATCAACGAGCAGTTCAAGCTGTGCTTTGCCGATTTCTTCGGCGGCGGCAAGGGCGAAATCCTATTGGAGAATTCGGACGACTGTTTGGAATCCCCGATAGAAATTAAGATCCAACCGCCCGGTAAGGCGGTGCAAAATATCAGCCTGTTTTCCGGCGGTGAAAAATCGTTAGCGGCCATGGCGCTGCTGTTCAGTGTACTGAAGGTTACACCGGCACCGTTCTGTATCTATGACGAGGTAGAGGCGGCGCTGGACGACGTGAACGTGGAGCGCTTTGCCAAGTATATGCGTAAGATGACGGATAAGACCCAATTCATTTCTATTACGCACCGGCGCGGAACGATGGAGGAAGCGGATATCCTTTACGGTGTAACGATGCAGGAAAAGGGTGTTTCCAAGCTGCTGGAGCTGCAAAGCGCTGAGCTGGCTGAGCAGATGGGACTGGAATAATGGGTATCGCCAAACGCAGCAAAGCGGTATGGTCGCTTGTGAGGCGGTATCTGGTCAACAAATAGGGAGAACAAAATGGGATTATTTTCAAAATTCAGAAAAGGCTTAAAGAAAACACGCGACGAAGGTATTACCGCGCAGATGGACGAGGTTATCGAAACTTATGATGAAATCTGCGACGAGCTCTTTGAGGAGCTGGAAGAGGTGCTGATTATGGGCGATGTCGGTATGACGACCGCTGAGCGTATTATCGGTGACCTGAAGCTGAAGATCGAGAACGATAAAATCAGCGATGTCCGTGCTGTCAGAGAAACCCTCAAGGATATTGTTGCCGGTGTCGTTTGGGGCGGTTCCTATCTTAAAATTAGAACAAAGCCGTCGGTTATCTTGGTGATCGGCGTGAACGGCGTCGGCAAAACGACGACGATCGGCAAGCTTGCCCTGCGCCTGAAGAATATGGGCAGAAGTGTGATCTTAGGTGCTGCCGATACGTTCCGTGCCGCTGCGATTGAACAGCTGCAGGTATGGGCGGAACGGGCAGATGTGCCGATCATTAAGCACGCGGAGGGTAGTGATCCTGCCGCCGTGGTGTATGATACGATCCAGGCAGGCAAGGCGCGCGGCAGCGATGTGATCATTATCGATACTGCCGGCAGATTGCATAATAAGAAAAACCTGATGGATGAGCTGAATAAAATCAGCCGTGTGATCGACAGAGAGCTGCCCGGCGCTTCCAGAGAAACCCTGCTGGTGTTGGATGCGACCACCGGTCAGAACGCTGTTAATCAGGCCAAGGACTTTAAAGAGGCTGCCGGTATCACCGGTATCATCCTGACGAAGCTGGACGGTACGGCCCGCGGCGGTGTGGTGCTGGCGATCAATAACGAGCTGGATGTGCCGGTTAAGTTTGTTGGCGTCGGTGAGCAGATTGACGACCTGCAGCCGTTTGACGCTGACGCCTTTGCCTCGGCACTGTTCGACATTAAGCCGACGCACGACGATGACGAGAACATTGCCGAATTTATCACCGGCGTTGAGGAGTAGTATGGACTTTATTTTAGCATCCAATAATCAAAAAAAGCTGGGCGAAATGCAGCGCATTTTGGCGCCGCTCGGCATTCAGGTCGTCACGGCAAAAATGCTGGGTAAAACACTCGAGGATGTGGTCGAGGACGGCGACACGTTTGAGGCAAACGCAAGAATTAAGGCAATGCACGCCTGCCGTGTGATGAATATGCCAGCCATTGCGGACGACAGCGGTCTGTGCG
Source organism: Eubacterium sp. (assembly GCA_017463985.1). Taxonomy (GTDB): domain Bacteria; phylum Bacillota; class Clostridia; order Oscillospirales; family Acutalibacteraceae; genus Eubacterium_R. Next base: position 128,385 of record JAFUEH010000025.1, read on the forward strand.
TGGACTATCTGGACGGCGCGCCGGGGATCTATTCTGCGCGTTTTTCAGGCGGACACGGTGACGACGAGGCCAATAACGACCTGCTGCTGGAGAAGCTGGCAGGCGTACCGATGGAACAGCGAACCGCGTATTATGTCTGCGCGATCTGCTGCGTATTTCCTGACGGCAGGGAAATCACCGTGCGCGGTGAATGCCATGGGCATATCGGCTTTGAGCGCGACGGTAGCGAGGGCTTTGGCTACGACCCGTTATTTATTGTAGACGGCAGGGCCTTCGGCCGGTACACGGCGGAGGAAAAGGACAAAATATCGCATCGCGGCAACGCGCTCAGAAAACTGACAGAGGAGTTGGAGAAAATAGTATGACATCAAAGGAACGTGCAAAACTGAGAGCCCAGGCAAATCCGCTGGAGCCAATCATTCAGATCGGCAAGGAGGGCATCAGCGACAACCTGATCGCGCAGATCGACGACACACTGGACACCCGTGAGCTGATCAAAATCAGAGTGCATCTTGAAACGGCACCGTCCACACCGCGTGAATTTGCTGACGAGCTGGCGAAGCGCCTTGATGCTGAGGTGATTCAGGTGATCGGCGGCGTGATCGTGATCTATCGACAGGCTGACGAAACGCGTATAGCCGAAAAAAAGAAAAAGCGCGGTGCCGGCACAGCGAAAGCGACTGCTAAGAAAAAAGTGAAAATTAAGGGACTGCGCCAGCGTCAGCGTGAAAAGGAAATGAAAAATCCTTATGCCAAGTTCGATCGGCCGCGCTATCGCAACGACAGAGAGAAAAAGCAGGGAAGAAACGCATGAAAACAGGGATATTCGGCGGTGCCTTCAATCCGTTCCACAACGGACATCTGCACCTGATGCTGTGCTATTTAGACGCGCTGCAGCTGGATCGGATCTTATTGATCCCTACCTCGGTGCCGCCACATAAAACCGGCGCATACCTGGCTTCCGGTCAAGACAGGCTGGCGATGCTGTCCTTAGTAGCAAAGGAATATCCGCAGCTGACGGTCAGCGATATGGAGCTGCGTCGCAGCGGTAAAAGCTATACTTATGATACAGTCTGCGCCTTACGTGAGCAGTATCCGGAGGATGATTTTTATCTGATTATCGGATCGGATCAATTTTTCAGTTTCCGTTCGTGGTACAAGGCGACAGCGCTGCTGCAGCTGGTAACCGTCTGTACGGCGGCACGTAATCAAGGCGAGTATGACCGCCTGACGGCGTTCCGGCGGCAATATGACGATATGGTGCGCTGTGTGGTGTCAGATTTTGAGGTGCTGCCGCTGTCCTCGACGGAAATCAGAAATAAAATTAAGAACGGCGAAGCCGTAACGGATTGTGTGCCGCCTGCGGTGGCAAACTATATAAAGGAGCACGGGCTCTATGTTTGAGGAATATATTGCTATTATTCAAAAGCAGCTGTCTGAATACCGCTTTCACCACAGCCTTTGCGTAGCGGAACGCGCACGGCAGCTGGCGGAAAAATACGGCGTTGACAGTGATAAGGCTTACCTGGCCGGTATCCTGCACGATATTACGAAGGAAATGCCAAACGACGAACAGGTGCGGCTGATTGAACAGTATGACCATCCGCTGACTTATGTGGAAAAGGGAAATCACCGTATTTTTCATCAGATGAGCGGCGCGGTCTATGTGAAGCAGTTTTTGAAAATAGAGGATGAAGAGCTGCTGGGCGGGATTCGTTATCATTCCACCGGCAGAGAAAATATGACGCTCTTTGAAATGATCATTTACCTTGCTGATTATACTTCACAGGACAGGCACTATCCGGACGTGGATGTGATGCGTGCGAAAACGGATGAGAACCTATTCGAGGCTATGCTGTATTCGCTGCAATATACGATCCGGTCTGTTGTGGGGGAAGGCAGGTTTTTACATCCGGATACGCTCAGCTGTTATAATTGGGTGCTGCGGATGATACAGGAAGAAAAGCAAATTGCCAAAATATGAAAGGATGCTTATGAACAACTATTTTGAAATTGTAAAGACGGCTGTCAAAGCGATCGACAGCAAAAGAGGCACGGATATTGAAGTGATCAAGGTGGGTGAAATCTCCGTACTCACAGATTATTTTGTGATCGCCACGGCGAACTCTAATACCCAGCTGAAGGCGATCGCTGATGAGGTGGAATATAAGCTTTCGGAGCAGGGCATTGAGCCGCATCACATAGAGGGCAGGACCAGCGAGTGGATCTGTCTGGATTATATCGGTGTGGTGGTGCACGTGCTGTATAACAAACAGCGCGATTTTTACCAGCTGGAGCGTCTGTGGGAGGACGGCGAAAAAATAGATATTGACGAATTTCTTGTCAAGGAATAAAATAGTACACGGATTATCTTTTGGAGGATCAACTTATGGGCTACAATTTTAAAGAAATCGAAAGTAAATGGCAGAAAATTTGGGAGGAAAAGGGAACCTTTCATGCCGTAGACAATGCGGATAAGAAAAAGTTCTATGCATTGGTGGAATTTCCGTATCCGTCAGGCGCCGGTATGCACGTCGGTCATATTAAGGCGTATTCCGGACTGGAGGTCGTTTCCAGAAAAAGACGGCTGCAGGGTTACAATGTGCTGTTCCCGATCGGCTTTGACGCCTACGGCTTGCCGACTGAAAACTATGCGATCAAAACCGGTATTCATCCCCGCAAGGTAACCGATATGAATATCGCAAAATTCACGTCGCAGCTGAAAAGAGTCGGCTTCTCCTTTGACTGGAACCGCGTGATCGATACCACGGATGAAAACTATTATAAGTGGACGCAGTGGATCTTCCTGAAAATGTTTGAAAACGGTTTGGCGTTCCGTGACAAGACCCTCGTGAACTATTGTCCTTCCTGTAAGGTCGTGCTTTCCAACGAGGATTCGCAGGGCGGCAAGTGCGACATCTGCCACAGCGACGTGGTGCAGAAGTCAAAGGACGTATGGTATCTGCGTATTACCGAATATGCCGATAAGCTGTTGGAGGGCTTGGAGGAGGTCGATTATCTTCCGAATGTCAAGCTCCAGCAGGTGAACTGGATCGGTAAGTCGCGCGGCGCTTTCGTTAACTTTACGGTGAACGAAATTCCGGAGGCACTGCGCATTTATACCACCCGTCCCGACACGCTGTTCGGCGTGACCTTTATGGTTATTGCGCCGGAGCATCCGCTGATCGATCAGTACAGCGATAAAATTGCGAATATGGACGCTATTGAGGATTACCGTAAGGAATGTGCGAAAAAGACGGAATTTGAGCGTACACAGCTCGTGAAGGATAAGACCGGCGTCAGGATCGACGGCATCACTGCCAAGAATCCTGTGAATGGCAAGGATATTCCAATTTACATTTCTGACTATGTTATGATGGGCTATGGTACCGGCGCCATTATGGCAGTACCGGCGCATGACCAGCGCGACTATGAATTCGCCAAAAAATTCGGTATCGATATTATCGAGGTCATCAAAGGCGGAGACATCAGTGTGGAGGCCTATACCGGCGACGGAGAAATGATCAATTCCGGTTTCCTGAACGGTATGGATAATAAGAAAGACTCCATCGCTAAGATGATCGACTTCCTGCAGGAAAAAGGCATCGGTGAAGGCGGCGTTCAGTATAAGATGAAGGACTGGGCCTTTAATCGCCAGCGTTACTGGGGCGAGCCGATTCCGATTGTGCATTGCCCGAACTGCGGCCTGGTCGCTGTGCCGTATGACGAGCTGCCGCTCCGCCTGCCGGAGGTAGAAAACTTTGAACCCGGTCAGGACGGCGAAAGTCCGCTTGCCAAGATCGATTCCTTCGTGAATTGCCAGTGCCCGAAGTGTGGCGGTAATGCGAAGCGCGAGACCGATACCATGCCCCAGTGGGCAGGCTCAAGCTGGTATTTCCTGCGCTATATCGATCCGCATAACGACCGTTGCCTTGCCGATATGGATAAGCTGAAATACTGGGGACCGGTCGACTGGTATAACGGCGGTATGGAGCACGTCACCCGTCATTTGATCTATTCGCGCTTTTGGCACCGTTTCCTGTACGACATCGGCGCAGTGCCGTTCAAGGAGCCTTATCTTAAGCGAACAGCGCAGGGCCTGATCCTTGGTCCTGACGGCGTGAAGATGAGTAAATCAAGAGGCAATGTTATTGACCCGAACGAGGTGGTCGATGTTTACGGTGCGGATGTACTGCGTACTTATGTTCTGTTTATGGGCGACTATGAGCAGGCAGCACCGTGGAGCGAATCCAGCGTAAAGGGCTGTAAGCGCTTTGTTGACAGACTTTGGAAGCTGCAGGATATGGTGACTGACGGAGAAGAATATTCTGCCGCACTGATGAGCAGTATGCATAAGACCATTAAGAAGGTGTCAGAGGATATTGAGGCAATGAAGTTTAATACGGCGATTGCCGCGGTCATGACCCTTTTGAATACCATTTACGATAACGGTACGATCAACCGCGCCGAGCTGCGTGACCTGCTGCTGATCGTGAATCCGTTTGCACCTCATGTAACGGAGGAAATCTGGCAGAATATGGCCTTTGGCGGTATGCTCAATGAGGCTTCCTGGCCGAGCTTTGACGAGGCAAAGACGGTTGACAATACGGTGGAGATCGTTCTGCAGGTCATGGGCAAGGTGCGTTCGCGTATGACGATTGCCGTGGATATGCCAAAGGACGAGGTACTTGCCGCTGCGAAGGCCGATCCTAAAATCGCTGAGCTGATTGACGGAAAGACAGTCAAGAAAGAGATCTATGTTCCCGGCAAGCTCGTGAATATTGTGGCACTGTAAAATAGAAAGTCCCGTCTGCGTGTCAGACGGGATTGATTTCTTTTTGGACAGATGGTATAATAAGTATACCAATATCGGAAAGGGTGGTATTATGAAAAAAACCGTTAGTATGCTGTTGACGCTGTTGATGCTGCTGACCGCTGTAACCGGCGTAGATCTTGCGGCGCTGGCGGAGGGCGGTGCGGACTATGCTACCTATACCGTCTCCGGCGGTATTTGTTACAGTGCCGCTGACTATTCTCATGATAACGATACGGTGTATATCGAATTTTGGTCGGATGATCCAAATGCCGCAGCGATTGAAAAAAGCGTTAAAATGGTAAGCAAGCAAGAGCTCTGCGGTTATGATTATACCTGGACCATCAGCACCTATTACCAGATTCGCAGGCTCTATGTGGATATTATCTATAACGGTGAAACGGTGAAAGAGATCGTTTATGATTATCCTGATACCAGCGTGCGTTTTGACAGAGTGTATGTGGTCAAGGCGACGGAGCCGGCGAAACCGGCTGATCCGGATACCGGCTGGAGAAAGGTGAATAATAAGTGGTATTTTTACAATAAAAATGTACTGCTAAAGGGCTGGTGGCGCATCAATGACCAATGGTACCTGCTGGATAAAAAGGACGGCCACCGTCTTACCGGTTGGCAAAAGGACGGCGGCAAGTGGTATTACCTCAATACCTCCGGCGTGATGGCAACCGGCTGGGCAAAGGTCAGCGGTAAGTGGTATTATTTTAATAAGAGCGGCGCTATGCAAACAGGCTGGCAATATATCAGCGGCAAGTGGTATTACTTTATCGGTAGCGGTGCAATGAAAACAGGTTGGATGAAATCCGGCAGTAAGTGGTACTATTTTGAGAGCAGCGGCGCGATGAAGATCGGCTGGCTGAAGTCAGGCGGAAAATGGTATTTCTTCCGGAATGACGGCTCTATGGTCGCCAGTGCTTATGTTAAAACCAGTGCAAAATCCTATCGCTTCGACGCCTCCGGTGTATGCCTGAATCCGTGATAAAATGAAGAAGAGACTGTCTCTGAGGAATGAGACAGTCTCATTTTGTATTATATGTTTAAATGATACATCAGTATGCCGGTCGGCTCGATATCGACAATGCCGTAGCTGCCGCTGCAGACAGCACCGGGATTCATATAATGGATACCGTCCACCGTTTCAATATACGGCGTATGCGTGTGACCGAACAAAACAATATCGGCCTGCTCCTGCTTTGCAAATTCCTGCAGCTTTTGATAGCCATGCTTCACGTAAAATCGGTGACCGTGGGTGATCAATACCCGTTTGCCTCCGGCTTTGAACAGTTGATAGACCGGATAGCCTCCGTTCCAGTCGCAGTTGCCGATGACGTTTTCAAGCCGTAGGGTGGGGTAGTACATTTTCATTTCCTCGACTTCGCCCTCGCTGTCGCCCAGGTTGACGAAGATCGTGTCCGGATTATCCATGTGCCGTTCAATGATCCTGAGAAAGTCGCGCTTTGCGCGGTGTGTGTCAGAGGTAACTACTAATCTCATTCATATTCTCCTTTGTATTGCGTAATTATTATTATACATTATTTTCATGCTGTATTCAATAAAGGAGCGAGGAAAATTGACAAATTTATCCGGTAATGAAATCGCAGATGCAAAGCGCAGAGTGGAGGAAATGCGCCGCCGTGCGCAGCATTATGAAGAACCGGCGTCAGCACCGTCGCTGTCGAGCCGGACGGAAAATATTTTAGAGCTGTATGACGCGCTGAACCGCCTTTTACAGCAGGATCGCCGTGACCTGCTGACAGCCGTGCTGTTGCAGCTTGCTGCGGAACGCGAGGAGGATGTGGTCCTGTTGACGCTGCTCGGAATTTTATTATAACAAAAGGTGGAAATTGTTGGGAGAATATGGTATAGTAGAGAAAATTATTAAAAAAATGGAAGTGAAACAATGGACAGTATCACACACGTGTATTTTGACGGACTGGGAATTGATTTCGATTTACCCAGCGTTGCCTTCAGCCTGTTTGGCTACGAGATCAAGTGGTATGGTATCATTATCGCCTTTGGCTTTGGACTGGCTGTTTTATACGGCGGACGGATGGCGTATAAGTGGAAAATGAGCTTGGACGGCATGACCGATGTACTGATTTGGGGTACGCTGTTTGGCATTGTCGGCGCAAGACTGTATTATGTCGCCTTTGAATGGGACTACTATGCAGAGCACCTGAGCGAAATACCACTGATTCACAACGGCGGCATGGCGATCTATGGCGGCATTATCGGTGCGCTGATCGGCACCGCTATCGGCTGTAAGATCGGAAAAATCAATTTTTTGAACTTGCTCGACCTTGGCGCGCTGGGATTACTGATCGGTCAGGGTATCGGCCGATGGGGGAATTTTTTCAATCAAGAGGCGTTCGGTACGAATACGACGACGGCGCTGTTCAGAATGTGGTCTCCTAAAATCCAGCAAACGCTGCAGCTGTCTGCAGCAACGCTGGCGGATAAGGGGATGGAAGTGGATCCCGCTTTACCGGTACATCCCACCTTCCTCTATGAAAGCGTCTGGTGCCTGTTATCCTTTGTCATTTTGCATCTGATCGTAACGCGCAAAAGAGAATTTAAAGGTGAAATCTTTATGCTGTACGGTGTGCTGTACGGAGTGGAGCGCATGATCGTGGAGGGTATGCGTACGGACTCGCTGTACATTGCCAATACGACGATCCGCGTGTCACAGGCTCTGTCTGCGGTGATTGCAGCGGTAGCGCTCGTGTTCTTTATCGTTTACTTTATTAAGGCAAAGAACAATAAGCTGCCGGAGGGGATGCTCCCGATTATTCCGGAAGCGCCGCCGAAAAAAGAAAAGAAGTCAAAAGAAAAGAAATCAAAGAAAACCGAAGGGGATTAACATAATGCAGATTATTGACGGAAAAGCCGTTTCACAGGCGGTGAAGGAACAGGTAAAAAACGAGTGCGAGCAGCTGAAGCAGCAGGGCGTTACGCCCGGGCTGGCTGTGATTATTGTCGGTGAGGATCCGGCTTCGCAGGTGTATGTACGCAATAAAGAGCGAGCTTGTGAGCAGTGCGGCTTTTATAGCAAAAAATATGCCCTGCCGGAAAGCACTACGCAGGAGGAACTGAATGCGCTCGTTCGTCAGCTGAATGAGGACGAAAACATTAACGGTATTTTGTGCCAGCTGCCGCTCCCAAAGCATCTGAACGATAAGGAGGTTATCAACTTGATTGATCCCCGTAAGGATGTGGATGCTTTTCATCCGGAAAATGTTGGCGCTATCATGATCGGTGATTATCATTATTTGCCCTGTACGCCTGCCGGTGTCATGGAGCTGATTCATTCAACGGGCGTTGAGATCACCGGTAAAAAGGCCGTGGTGATCGGCAGAAGTAATATTGTCGGTAAGCCGATGGCGATGCTGCTGCTGCATGAAAATGCAACCGTGGAGATCACCCATTCCAGAACGGTCGATCTGCCGGCGGTGACAAGGACGGCCGATATTCTGGTAGCAGCGATCGGTAAAGCTAAATTTGTAACGGCAGATATGGTGAAGGACGGCGCCGTCGTGATCGATGTCGGTATGGACAGGGATGAAAACGGCAAGCTGTGCGGTGATGTCGATTTTGAAAATGTTAAGGAAAAATGCGCCTATATTACGCCGGTGCCCGGCGGTGTCGGACCGATGACGATTGCTATGCTGATGAAAAATACGCTGACAGCTGCTAAATTGCAAAATAATATCGAATAGTTCTCTTGATCGGACGAATACTAATTAAAAAACAAGGGATGATACGATGACACCGGAAGAACAGGTAGTCGAGCTGTTGATGAATAAAGGGTTACACATTGCGTTTGCAGAATCTTGTACAGCGGGGCTCTGCTGCGCGACGCTGGTGAACGTATGCAATGCGTCTGCAGTGTTGGATGTTTCCTTTACCACTTATGCTAACGAAGCTAAAATGGAATTCCTTGGCGTTAAGGCCGATACGATCCTTGCTAACGGTGTAGTCAGCGAGGCGGTAGCGCACGAAATGGCGACAGGCGTTGCCAAAGCCGCGAAGGCAGAGGTCGGCGTCGGCATCACAGGCGTTGCCGGACCCGGCGGCGGAACAGCCAAAAAGCCGGTAGGTATGGTTTGCTTCGGCTTTGCCGTTAACGGTGCCTGTACTACCGTCACTAAGCAGTTCGGTGATATCGGCAGACAGCAGGTGAGGCAGTCCGCTGTGGCGTTTGTTTTTGAAACTTTAACAGAAATCTTGAAAAATATAAATTAACACTTGATTTTTTCGTCATAATCAAATATAATAGATAAGCAATCAGCTAATGCTGGTAATGCTGGTGTGGCTCAGTTGGTAGAGCAGCGCATTCGTAAACGGAAGGTCATAGCGGCGAAAAGGTAAAATTAAATAAAATGCTACTGTGGCTCAGTTGGTAGAGCAGCGCATTCGTAATGCGCAGGTCGTCGGTTCGAGTCCGACCAGTAGCTCCAAGGCTTTCGCTTGCGAAAGCCTTTATTTATGCCGTTTTCGGGCGTTTTTGTTAAGCAAAATTCAAGCAAAAATGAAACCGAAAAAGCAAATATTTTCAGCCGAATTCAGCAACCAAAAAATAATCTCATCCCGATTTTTTCAGGATGAGATTTTTCAAATTTATGCCAATGACCATCTATTGACCATCTATGAATTTTTAGGTTATTTTAACTGATTTAAATACGCCGCTAAATCAAAATTTGTCAATCTGTATATTTTTCTATGCTTTCCCATTTAGTATATTTCTACTGGAACTTTTAATCACTTTATATTTATATCAATATTTTAGTCGTTCATTTTTGCTGCGTATTTTCTCGCCACCGACCTCGGCACAAGTCTGCATAGGAAACTCATGCACTTTGTATATCTTCCGTAATAGTACAGAGCCTTGCCCTTCTTTAATGCACGGATACCGCCCTTTGCAACATCTGAAGCACTCGCGGCTTTCCGGAACATTGTGGAATCTTTCTCCATTGCCGCAGCTGCTTCAAACCCTGTTTTAGTCGGTCCCGGACAAAAAGCTGTCACAGTAACACCGGTTCCTTTTACCTCCTCAGAAACCGCTTCGGAAAAGCTCCGGACAAAGTCCTTTGTAGCGTAATAGATACTCATATTCGGCCCTGCACAGAAAGCAGCAACCGAAGATATATTTAATATCTTACCGTGCCCTTGCTCTATCATCGGCTTTATGAAGCAATGCGTCAGCTGCATCAGCGCAATCACATTCAGCTGTACCATCTCATATTGCTTTTTCCAGTCACTATCTGCAAAGCTGCCGGAATCACCAAATCCGGCATTATTGATCAGGATGTCAATCTTAATATCATGTTCAAGTGTAAAATCAAATACATCAAGTGCGGCATCTACTACCGAAAGATCAGCGGCACGTACATATACCGTTATTCCATACTCAGTTTCAAGTTCATTTTTAAGCGCAAATAATTTTCCTTCATTCCGTGCCACCAGCACAAGGTCATATTTCTTTTTGGCGAGAAGTTTTGCAAATTCAAGCCCAAGACCTCCCGATGCACCGGTGATTAAAGCTGTTTTATGTTTTCTCATGCTCACTCTCCATATATCGTATTTCCGTATCCGCCAGCACCCTTAAAATCCTGTCTGTCTTTCTCAGATCCGGCAGCACTTCGATCCATACAGCGGATGCCTCCCAGACAGAAAATGAAGCGACCGTTGAAATGATTGCTGTCAGAACATCATTTATATGTGAAGCAGAAGCAATCCCAAGCAGAACGAACAGGATGCCTATCATAAGCAGTCTTATGGCATTAGCCTTCTTAAGACGAATTTCTTTTCTGTTCCTTGCAGACAGCTTATCTATGTACTTCCGAAAAGCATTCTGAAATCTCGAAGCATCAATCGCCTTCTCGGATTTTATTTCTATGCATACTTTTTCTCCGAGTTTCCGATCTGCTATATAGTCACCCAGATAATCCGTCAAATCACTGCTAAAGGAAGTGCCGGAGGGATCATACTCGTTATAAAGGCTGCTTTCTTCCCTCACATATAAAGGAATGCTAAACTCTCCCAATTCATGATCCCTCCGTCCTTTTGTTTATGCCGAAACAGCAATCATATTCGCCCCGGCAATAATAATGTTCAATCCAAAATTGATTCCGATAGCAACAATGAGTCCCGCTGGATTAAACATGCTGAACACTCCGCAGACAATGAGCAGGATTCCTGCAATAAGGATAAGCCACCAGCGTCTTCCAAGGATCTCCGCATCGAGAGCCTTCCTTACTTTGTGAATACGAAGTGCCACCACGATTCGGATCACACCTACTACGCTCAGCCAGATTGCTGCAAGATAAACAACTGTCATATCTACGATCAGCTGCATAGCCGTACTTCCAATCAGGATGATGCCAAATACGAGAGAGGCAATCGCTCCGGCAAGCGCCCAACCGGAGGACATTCCCGCCTTCTTTCTTTCATGCCAGAGTATGATGCCGCCTACTGAGTCTATGATCATATTGACACCGACTACATATCCGAGCGTCATATATGTCATAGCCGGATTCATAAGGCAGTACACACCTGTAATGATCATTATGATTCCAAGGATAAAGGTTACGATTCTGCTTGTTCTCATAATCTCCACCTCACAGTTCTATAACATGCGGAGCAATGTCCGGATCATGGTTTGCAAGGGACTCCACGCAATTTTCATCAAGGCTCTGTTCTCTGATCCACGCAAGGGACTGCTTCTGAAGCTCTTTGTCCGCCGCAATGCCGGATGTGATCATTTCTTCCCAGCTCTTTCTTGCGTAGCCGCCGTCCGAGAAAAGCAGCACAAACTTTCCTTCCTCATTCTTCACCTTAACAGCAAACAGGCCATCAGCATGTCCGGGGATGTTGATAAGCTCAATGGAACCGTCACCGAGCAGATCATAAGACTTTCCGACCGGCCCCTGTGCATCATTCCACTCGAATTCAGTCAGGTCGATGCCTTCCCACCAGCCCTTGTAGTAGCGCACCTTATTTGTGACCTTGCATGCGAATTTCACTTCGTCAGCTGCCACCATAAACTTTTTTGCGCCCTTGACCTGCTTCAAGCCGTTGGCATGGTCGCAGTCGAGATGTGTCAAAAGCACCATATCTATATCCGTATCCTTGATTCCCATCTTAAGAAGCTGCTCATCGATGCACTGTCCAAGGCCTATTCTGCCCTGATTCACCTCATACAGAAGAATGGAACCGAGAGATTTGACCTGTGCCTTCTTATCAAACTCTCCCTTTGGACTGATGTCTCTTGCCCAGCCGGTATCTACGAGGAATTTTCCCTGCGGATGCTCGATCAGATATGCGGAGACCGGCAGCCAGATACGCTCATCCTTATCTCCAAAAATGCCTGATGCCTTTACTGCGTTACTGTTATCTCCTCCAAACGGGAGATCCGGTGCCACGCAGACCTCACCGGTGTAAAACACGTGAATTTTGATATTGCCCATAATAAAAACCCTCCTTATAATGGTTGAACGGCTTCTATCGCCGTTATATCCATTATAGGAGAGCCGGTTTCTAAAGAACACTACACAAATCGGAAATGTGTTCGGACTTACATGAGGGGCATCACAGCTTCCAATATTTCAGTGATCAGAGTCTTTATTTCCTTTGTCTGCACCGTTTCAGGATTCTTAATCCAGTGGACATAAGCACCGATAACCGCAGAGGCGATCATCTCAGCAATCAGGTCATAATTTTTAATTCCTATCTTGTCCGGGTAGCGCTTTCCGAAATTTCCTTTGATTGCATTTTTCCATTTTTCGACAAAGGAATGGTTCGGCTGGCATATCAGGAATGCATAAAAGAAGCTCCAATGCTCCTTCATGTAATCCTCAATCCCGTTCAGGAAATCAGGAAATTCCATGTTTGGATAGTTTCCATCAGCGGTTTTATCCGCCACGGCCTGAAGGCCTCCAATCAGTTCATTCTCTATCTCTTCCTTTACACTCGCTGTGTTATCGTAATAAGAGTAAAAAGTCGTTCTCGCAACTGGTGTAGCTGCGCAAAGCGCCTTGACTGTGATGAGGGCAAAATCCTTCTTTTTATATTCTCTGATAAACTGCTCTTTGATAGCAGTCCTCGTATCCATCGTAATCCACCTCCGGTATTAACTTCATAAGTACAAACGTGTCATTTCAACCATCTATCTTGGTAACTCAACTTTGCTCTGACATCTACTGACGAATTTACCGGTAGTGAGGAGGATTTTTATGTCTCAGGCAAATCCGATTTATTATTCTCATTATACCATGTCCCATACAAAAAGTACAGCCGTATATTTTTGCTCGTACAGCTGTATTTTTGGTTATGCAGGGAACTTGATTTTTATTGTGTCTGCGTCTGAATAAACACCATTAAATCGGAATATATATCACTGTTATCCATTTAATTTATCCCATTAGTTCCTTGGAGGACTCTTTAAGGATTTTTGCAACATCAAGTGATATATCGTTAAGCTCACTTTGAATATCGCCCATCAGCCAATTTTTATATAACGACAGTATTCCTCCTGCAAAGAAATGAATACGGATTTCAAACATTGCGGAGCTTTTGAATTCTTCGGGAATATCCGAGGAGTTTCTCATATATTCAATAAATGTGTTATGCAGTTTCCTGAACACCGAGTCTGCTCCGTTTTGTTTGATGAGGGTTTGATACAATTCTAAATTCTCATCAATATAACGGTTTATTCTTAAGAGCAGAGGAAGTGGATTACTGAAAAAGTTTTTATAGTCAAAGTCTGTAAGTATGCTCATTAACTTATCAACCGTATCGTCCTCGAAGGCTTCAAGCACACCGTAAACATCGGGGTAATGCGCATAGAAGGTGGAACGGTTAATATCGGCAAGCCTAATAATTTCAGTAACGGTAATTTTTGAAACAGGCTTTTCCTGTATCAACTCCAAAAACGCTTCTTTAATCAGGCGTTTTGAGCGAAGGGCGTTGCGATTTTCCTTTCTTTCCTGTGCCATAGTTACTCCTTTCTCCGACAATTTCATTCTGTTTGTCGGTTTTCATATAAACACAAACGGATTAATGGTTGTTGATATTCCTTATCTCAATTATACTATAGTTGACTTCAAAAGTCCAACACTTATCGGAAATTTATTAATTGAGAAAGGAAATCAATATGAGAAATTATGACAGAGTAAATCCAAGAAAGCCCGAAGGCATTGAAAAGAAAAAGGCATATATCGTTGGCGGCGGCATTGCAGGCTTGTCCGCTGCTGCGTTCCTTGTAAGAGATGCGCATATGCCCGGCGAAAACATCACGGTTTATGACCAGCTTCCCGTGTTCGGCGGCTCAATGGACGCTTGCGGAAATGCTGAAACAGGCTATATTTCCCGTGGCGAAAGAGAGCTTGAGCCGTATATGGAATGTCTTTGGGATTTGTTTTCAACAATTCCGTCAATCTATGAAGAAGGACGTACTGTCCTTGACGAAACAAGAGAAAGTAATCAGCAGCTTGAAATCAATTCGGCTCACCGTCTTTGGGAAAAGGATTTTGTTCCGCACGATGAAACCGATATGGGTATCACTCCGAAGGTACAGAGCCAAATGCTCAAAATGCTGATGATTTCAGAAGAAGAAATTGAGGATGTTACGATTGACGAATGGTTTGATAAGAGCTTCTTTGAAAGCAATCTTTGGTATTACTGGGCAGCTATGCTCGCTTTCCAGCCTTATCAAAGCCTCATTGAAATGAAGCGTTATGCCATCCGCTTTATGCATCAACTTCACCTCATTAAATCCCTTAAACAGATTTTAAGAACGAAGTATGACCAGTATCATAGCCTTATTCTTCCACTTCAAAAATATCTTGCTGATAACGGCGTTCAGTTTGTTGCAGATACAACCGTTACCGATATGGATATTGAAATTGACGGAAAGAATAAGACGGTTAAAGCGCTTATGCTCCTTCACAACGGCGAGGAGAGCGTGCAGAAGGTTGGTGAGGAGGATATGGTATTCTTCACTAACGGCTCTATGACGCAAAATTCCACAAGAGGCTCAATGACAGAGGCTCCCGTTATGAATATGAATCAGGAAAACAAGGGCTGCTTCACACTTTGGGAAAAGCTTGCTGCAAAGAGCGAGGATTTCGGTCATCCTGAAAAGTTTGCTTTTGACCCGATGAAAACAAACTTTGTCAGCACAACGATTACCATTAAAGATTATCCATTCTTAATGAAGTATCTTTCGGAAAAGGACGGCAATGTTACAGGTTCAGGCGGTGTAAAGACCTTTGTGCATTCTCCTTGGTATATCTCCTACAATGCTCCGATTCAGCCTGTTGACCCGAATCAGCCTGAGAATGTTCAAGTTTTATGGCTTTACGGACTTCATTCAAACGAAATCGGCGAATGTGTTAAGAAGCCGATGACAGAATGCTCGGGTGAGGAAGTTCTTAAGGAATTCTGCTACTGGTGCGGTCTTGAGGATAAGTATGAAGAAATCAAGGAGCACTGCATTGCTATTCCTACGGTTATGCCGTATATTACCAGCCAGTTTATGCCAAGAGGCTTGAAGGACAGACCGCTTATTATTCCTGAAGGCTCCAAAAACCTTGCTTTCATCGGTCAGTTCGTTGAGTTGCCGGGCGATGTTGTATTCACAGTTGAAACCTCTGTTCGTACTGCAATGACCGCCGTTTACCGTATGACTCATCTTGACAGACCCGTTGACCCGCTGTTCCAAGGTCAGTATGACATCCGTATGCTCAAAGCAGGCGTACTGACAATGACAGGCAAGGAAAGCCTTGAACTCAAAGATTTCCCGAAAATCAATCCGCTTGAAATCAAGTCAACCCTTCAGAGTATTAAGAAGTTATTTGATGATATTCCGGATGTACCGGCAGCATATTCAGAGCGCTGGGAAAACCAGTAATTATATATAAAAAAATACAGCCGCAGGTTTTCGCCTGGGGCTGTGTTTACATACATTCCTTTAAAATATCAAATATTTCCTCACGGGATAATTTTTTGCAGCAGCCTGCGGTTAAAATACAGGTGTCAGCAGCTTTTTTCATAACCTCTAAATCGGTGATTCCCATCTCCGAAAATTTGGTTGGCATACCGATTTCTTTAATATACGACGCCAATGCGTTAATGCCTTCAAGCGCTGTTTCCTTCTCGGTTTTACCGTCTGGATTTACGCCGAATATCGTTGTTGCAAGCCTTGCAAATTTCCACGGAGCAGCCTTATAAATATGCTTGTAAAGCGTTGGATGAATAACCGCCAATCCCATTCCGTGATTGCAGTTAGTGTAAGCACCGACCTGATGCTCTATCATATGTGCCTGAAAGTCTGTGATTTTACCGATTTTGAGAATACCGTTTTCCGCCATAGAGGAAGCCCAAGCAAGCTCGCTTCTCGCATTGCTGTCATCAGGATTCACAAGAATTTTTCTTGTATTTTCAATAACGCATCTCATTACTGCTTCATTGATATCATCGGATAAATTATTCTTATCCTGTGGCGTGCCGAGATAGGTTTCCATACAGTGCGACAGCGTATCAAAGCAACCGCTGATATACTGTTTGGTGGGAACGGATTTTGTATATTCGCTGTCTATGATAACGAAATCCGCAAAGGCGCCCCAAAGCGGAGACTTCTGCTGCAATTCCTCGTTGGTAATGACTGCGCCATTATTCATTTCGGCGCCTGTTCCCGTTACCGTAACGATTGCCGCCATCGGGATAAATTCAAAAGGCTTTCCGCCCTTGCTGTATTCAAGCTCCCAAATATCCTCGTGAAGCTTTGCTTGAGCGGAAACAATTTTACAGCAGTCAATGACCGAGCCTCCGCCGACTGCAAGAATAAAATCAATGTTGTTCTCATTGGCAAGCCTTGAGCCCTCCTGCACCTTAGCGTAGGTAGGGTTTGGCATAATTCCGAAAAAGTCTGTTATTTCTTTTCCTGCTTCTTTTAGAATAGTGCATATCTCATCATACACACCCGTCTTTTTCACAGAGCCTCCACCGTAGGCGAGCATTACTCTTTTGCCGTAGGGCTTTACCGCCTCGGCTAAATATTCCTTAACGGCATTTGCACCGAAATATGTTTTTATCGGATATTCATAAATGAATTTTTCCATTGTATTACCTCAATTCCAAATGTTTTCAAGCCATTCGGCATAGCGTTCAACCCAGCCTCCGTCACCGCCGAAGCCGTGGGGCCAGCCGTTTAATACAAGTTTCTTTGTACCAATTCCCATTTCCTTTAAAACGGCATATTGTTTTTCAAACTGATGATAAAACGGGTCCTCTGTTCCGTAGATATAATAGGTTGGCGGAAGGTCGCCTTGCTTCAACCAATTCTTATCCATATTACCGACGCTGAGCCTGCCGTAAAAGCCGTAAATCATACCGCATGCAGTGGCGTGTGCCGAAACCTTGTCTAATTCATCAGGGATATAAGAGTTGTCAAGTGAAGAGGGCAGCACATCTTCATCATAGTGCATAAAAAATTCGCCTGCCTGAATGGCTCCTGCTGAATATCCCATTACGGCAATATTGTCGGGATTGATGCCGTATATATCAGCATTTTTGCGGATAAACCTGACGGCTCTTGCCACATCCAGCGCGCCCTCCTCCTGCGAATAGGGCTGCAGTCTGTAATCCACAATAAAGGTTAAAAAGCCAAGCTCTCTTAAATGAGCCGCTGTCGGTAGGGTATCGGTATAATTGCCTCTAAACTGATAGGCGCCGCCTGCCAGCAGTACCACAGCACCCTTCGGCGTTACACCCTTCTTAACGGGAATAGCGGTTACATACGGTCTAAAATCGTAATCGTCAAAATAGCCCGTCATATTTCTTGTGAATTTTGTTTTGGCAGGAGCGTTGTTTCCCTCCCAAAGATACAGCGCCTGAAATGAACTTGTATCAGGAGGGGTATTCAGCACGGTTTCGTTTGCTTTTGGCTTTGGCATTTTTTTGAGCATATAATACCGGGACCAGTCTGCCATCGTACCGCTGCCGTAATCGTATTCGCTCGGAAAATCCGATGGTGTTGCGAGCGTGTTATTACTTGTTCCATTTATCATAGCTTCATCTTCATTTTCTGATGTTATATCGGTAGTACTGACCTCACTTGTTGTGCTCTCTGCGTTTTCACTGACCGCATTTAGAACGCCTACGTTTTTTGAGCAGGCGGCAAATGCTGACACCATTACCGTTATCAGAATAATTGCAATAAAAATTTTAGTTATAATGTATTTATCCATTTTTCTATTTTACTCGGGGCGGTAATCAATTCATTGCCACCGTCGGAATCAAATTGAACGGAAAAGGAGCTTTGAATTTCGGCACCGTCACATAGCGCTTCCATATCCTCCAGCGTATGTCCGGGCCAACCGCCGTGTGTGTGAAAAAGAACAACGGTTTTGCCGCTAAAATTTGTTTGCTTCATAAAGGTAAAAACGGCAGGTGCCATGGTGTACCACCAAGTCGGTGTACCGACAATCACTCTGTTATACTCAGCAATATCAAGGCGCAGCGTCTTAATTTCAGGCATAAAGCCTGCCTCCACCTCTCTTTTACCTTGACTGACAATTTCCTCGTGCGTGCCTGTATAGTCCTTCACAAGTTCAATGCGTGCCATATCGCATTTTGTTTTGTTCTGTATCATTTCGGCAATTCGTTTTGTGTTGCCGTTCACTGCCGAATAATATACGATTAAAGTTTTCATTGACTGTTATCCTCCCAAAAGTTGACAGCGTCCTTCATCCAGCCGTCTGCAACTGTATCTGTGCCAAGTCCAAAGCCGTGATATAGGCCTTTGTATGTATGAAATTCCGCCGGAATTCCATAGCTTTCGAGCATATTCAAACGGCTTTGCATGGTTCTCCAATTCGCAATTCCGTCGTTTGTGCCAACGCAAGCATAGGTAGGGGCGTCATTTTTAGATGCGTAGTTATACCCTGTATATTGCATAATAACAGCGCTTGCCTGCGGTATATCCGTGTTGCCTGTAAAGCGGTAAAGATAATCCGCATTACCAAGCACTGCCGCCATTCTTGCGCCTGCAGATCCGCCCCAAAGCGAATAATTGTTTTTATCAACGCCGAGTATTGAGGCGTTATCCTCAATAAATTCAATAGCTTTAGCTAAATCCTCATAAGCGTTATCCACACGGTAAATCAGTGCAAAGGCATTGTAGCCCATTTTGCTGAGCTCCAGTGCTTGCGGAAAGCTGTCATGCATAGCGCCAACATACATAAATCCGCCGCCAGCGTTGACAACGGCAAATTTTTCATCAGCATTACCCTTAAAGAAAAACAATCCTGTGTCGGCTTTCGTTTTGTCCGCTTTTATCTCTGCGCCTGAATAAATCGGATAATAAATCTGTTCACCGCTATTTACTTGCTTTTTCAGATAATTGACAATTTCCACCGTCTTGTCTGCTTTGATTTCGGAATACCAAACATAAACCGAAGAACTGCTGACTTCCTTCAAAGTCATATCCTCGCTGACTGCTCTGTCAACAGGAAACAGCAGCCGCCCGAAATCACCAAAGGCAGCGTCACTAATCACATCGCCGACGGTTGAATTTTCGTCAAAATAGTTCAAATCTGTCACCGCCTGTTCGGTTTTCGTTGCCTGCTCTGTATGCATAAATGCTTTTGTGCCTGGCGTAGCGGCTCTTTGACAGGCACACAATCCAAGCCACAAAAGCAAGAACAGAGCGGTAAAAAATCCTTTTCTCATTTTAAAATGCTTCGCCCGTCCAGTTATCAAAATCCGTCTTTGAGGAAGCGTCATAGTAGCTGTTAATCTCTGCGATAGATTTTTCCAGATTGCTTTTAATGGTATCACAGCAGATTTTGCCGATAGCGATATGAACGGGGATTTTATCCAGCTTTACGATATGGTAAATAAACGCTGCCGCTTTATCGGGATCGCCCTGTTGCTTGTGGTTGTTTTCAGCAAGAAACTGCACAACCTTGTGCGCCTGCAAGCCGTCATATTCCGGCATAGGGTTCTTCACCTTTTTCATAGAAGTCGGGTCCCTAAAGTCCGTTTTGAATGAGCCGGGGCAAACGGCTGCCACCTGAATGTTAAACGGGGATAATTCTTCATTCAGTCCCTCGCTCATACCGACAATGGCAAACTTGGCGGCATTATATGCTGTACAACCTGCGGCACCTGCCATACCTGCCTGCGAGGATATGTTTAAAATTTTGCCGCTTTTTTGCGCTCTCATATACGGCAGAACGGCTTTTATCACATTGACTGTACCAAAATAATCCGTTTCAAAAAGTGTGCGCAGCTCTTCATCGCCTGTTTCCTCAAAGGCGCCGTTCATACCGAAGCCGGCATTATTTACGAGAATATCAATTCTGTCGAATTTAGCAAGGCCTTCTTTGACGGCTTTCTCCACCTGCGCTTTGTCTGTTACATCCATCACAACGGGGAAGACATTTTCATTTTGATAAAACGCATCCGCTTCATCAAATTTTCTCGTACCTGCAATCACGCAGTCGCCATGTTTAATGGCTTCCTTTGCAAAGGCTCTGCCGAGCCCTCTGTTAGAGCCTGTAATGAACCAAACCATTGTATCACCTCAAAATTCGATATTGCTTAGTCAAAAGCCGATATTACTCAGCCATTTTTCTATTTTTTGCGGATTACCTCTTTCGGCATCGCTCATTTCCATTGGCAGCCCTTCGAGCACGGTTGCCTTGGGGGCAAGCTCACGGATGGTTCGGTAAGTACCGCCATCGCCTGAACCCATATGCGTATTGAACGGAATAATCGTCTTGCCGCTGAAATCATATTTATCAAATAAGGTATAAATAATCATCGGAAAAGTGTACCACCACATCGGATAGCCGATAAAAATATTATCGTATTCCGCAATGCTTATCTCGTTTTTGATTTCAGGGCGCATATTCTCATCATGCTCCTTTTTTGCATAAGCCGCAAGTGCATTATAATTATCTCTATTGCTGTCATAGGGAATAACCGGCTCAATTTCTACCAAATCTGCGCCTGTTTGCCTTGCAATTTCCTCGGCAGTTTTCTTTGCTGTGCCGTAAACGGAAAAATATAAAACTAAATTTTTTGCCATTTTATCACCTTAGTCCTGTTTATCAAAATTCGGTCTGTACGCAAGGTAGCCGAGAAGTGCGGCCTTTGTTGCTTTGTAGTATGCATTGCCGTTGTTCAACTTGGCGATTTCGTTTAATTCCTCGTCAGTCAAGGTAATATCAAAGATGTCGATATTGTCCTTGATGTGCGCAGGGTTCTTGGAGCCGGGGATAACAATGTTGCCGACCTGCGTATGCCAACGGAGAATAATTTGCGCCGTGCTCTTGTTGTATTTTTCTGCAAGTGTGGCAAAAATCGCTTCTTCCTGCAACGCCTTATCGCCGTGACCGAGCGGATACCACGCCATCAGGTGAATGTCAGGGAAAGCCTCCTTCAATTCATTCTGAGGATAATAAGGATGTGCCTCAACCTGCAAAACAGCAGGACGGATTTCGCACTTTTCAATGATTTCCTCCACCTGCTCCTTGCTGAAGTTGGAAAGTCCGAGGCTTTTTACCTTGCCGTCTTTGACTGCCTGTTCCATAGCCATGTAAGCGCCAACATAATCGCCTACGGGCTGGTGCAAAAACAGAAGGTCAATATAATCCGTATCAAGTCTTGCAAGCGTGGAGTCAATCGCTTTGGTTGCGGTCTTGTAAACAGATGGCCAGAGTTTTGTGGAAATATATAATTCCTCTCTTGCCTTGCCGCTTGCTTTTACCGCTCTGCCGACTGCCTTTTCGTTCATATAGGCGTTAGCCGTGTCAATCATTTCATACCCCTGCTGTATAGCGGAAAAGGATGCCGCCTCAGCGTCAGCAGGCTCCATCATAAAGGTGCCGATACCTGCTGCGGGAATTTTTGTGCCGTTATTGAGTGTAATGTAATTCATAATATCATACCTCCGAAATATTTTTTACATTTACAGTTTACACCAAAGCGAAAATAATGTACAATATCAATATCGAATAGCAGTATGCGTTTTACGCATAGTGGGAGGGCTTATGATAGAGATGTATTTATTAGAACAATTATGCGCTTTTAAGGAATACGGAACGCTGTCGGAGGCAGCCGAGCATTTAAATATTGCCCAGCCATCCGTTTCAAGAGCAATGAAAAAATTAGAGGACGAGCTCGGCGTAGCGCTCTTTGAAAGGCAGAAAAATAAAATTGTACTCAACCAAACAGGCTTGCTGGCGGCGGAATACGCCAAAAGAATACTTGACGAGGAGCGCAATATGGAAGCGCAAATCAAAGCCTTTGACCGCAGCCTGCACACCGTTAATATCGGCAGCATTGCGCCCGGTCCGCTGATGGTGTTACTGCCAAGACTGACGGCATTGTTTGCCGACAAGGTGGTGTCCTCTGATATTGAAACAGAGGAAGCGTTGCTTCAAAAGCTCAATCGTAATGATTATCGTTTTATCATTCTTAACCGTCCGCTTGATGATGAAAAGTATATCTGTAAGGAGTATATAACAGAGCAGCTTTACATATCCGTGAATCATTTTCACCCGATTGCCACACAAAAGTCCGTCACCTTTGCGGAGGCGGACGGACAGCATTTCATTATGTATTCACGGGTCGGCTTTTGGGAAAATATCGTTAAAGAGAAAATGCCTTCCGCCAATTTTTATAAGCAAGAAAATTTAGAAGCCGTAGGTGAAATTGCGGCCAATTCTGACCTTCCCTCATTTTCCACCAATATTACGCAGAAAATACTGCCCTCCAGACAGAACGGCAGAATCAATGTTCCCTTCTCTAACCCGGAGGCTAAGGCAAACTATTATCTCATTTGCCTTTCGGAAAACAAGCGGATGATAAAGGATTTGTTATAGCCGTATGATTTCATTCATACGGCTATATTTTTTGCTATGCAGGGAACTTGATTTTCTTTGTGTCTTTGCCTGAGTTTTCAATGAGGTTTTTCATTTTGTCCGCTGCATTCTTTTGCATATCATCGGTGACATGCATGTAGGTATTCATTGTAAAGCCCGCGTCGGTGTGTCCAAGCATGTGCGATACCGTTTTCACATCCACGCCTGCCTCCAGCGTCAGCGTTGCGAATGTGTGCCGTAAATCGTGGAAGCGGATTTTCGGTAAGCCTGCCCGTTCTTGTATGCGGTGCAAGCGCCTGGTGACTGCCGAGGTATCTCTGATTTCTCCTGTTTCGGGAGAAGGGAAGATATACTTTGATTTTATTTGCCTCTCTTTCATAGCAAGCAGTAAGTCCACCAGCTCGTCTGCTATGCGAATGGTGCGTATGGAACTTTTTGTTTTCGGCGTTGTAATTATCAACTTGCCGTCAAGTTTCCTGACGCTCTTGTTGACGCTGATTGTTTTGTTTACCGTATCAAGGTCTGTCCATTCAAGCGCGCAGATTTCACCAAGCCGCATGCCCGTTGTCAGTTCCAGGTAGTAGAACTCATAACAGCCGGAGCGTTTTGTTTCCTCAAGGAAGGCACTTAGTTCTTCCTTTTTCAGCGTTTTCATTTCGGGCTTGTTCGTAATCGGTAGCTTTACCTTTGAGCAGGGATTTTTAACAATCAGTCCTTCGTCAACGGCTTTTTCAAGGCAGACATTGAGCGTTCTCTGTACGCCTTTAACCGTGTAGATGGATAAGGCGCCGCCCTTTGTATCTCTGCTTCTGATTCTACCGTTGTTCAGCAGATCTACAAGGAATTGCTGACAGGCAACGGTTGATATTTCGCTGAGTTTCATTTTGCCGAATTCAGGCAGAATGTAAAGTTCAAAGCGTGAAGCATAGCCGTGTACTGTGTATTCTTTAATGACGCCTTTGCAGAAGGTGTTAAGCCATATTTCGTACCACCGTTCAAGTGTCGGGTCCGACTCGGTAAGGTAATTGTGCGAGGATAATATTTTTTGTTCTTCCTCATATTTCGCCTGTGCCTGTTTTAATTTTTCCTGACATTCGGTTTTGGTTTTGGCGGTAACGCTGATTCGTTTTGTCTTGCCGGTTTCATCCTTGCCGATGTTAAACCAGCCTTCCCATCGTCCATCTTTGCGCTTACGAAGTGTGCCTTCGCCTTTTGCTCTGCGAGCCATTTTATCACCTCCGATTTTTGTTCAAACAAAACATATCACAAAGTGTTTCTAATATCCAGACAATTATGAATTTACTTTTTTGTCAATCCACTTTTTCAGATTTTCTTTCGGTATGACAATGCGCCTTCCCATTTTGATAGCAGGGAAGGTGCTGTCTTTCTTTATGATTTTGTATAGGCTCACGGCAGAAATTGACAGTGCCTCTGCCGCCTGCTCAACCGAAAGTGTAATCGGCATTTCATCAAAATTTGTATACATATTTTTCCTCCAATGTTTATTCAAGGTATCTCTATATTGTTCTGTGTAAAGGATTTAAACAAGGGGTGGTATAATTATTACATAGTCATACCGAAGCCTTCATCCTCGTTTTCATCATAATCATCAGCATCATAATTCTGCCGTTGCAATTCGGCTTCACGCAATAATTTTTCTTGCTGCTCACGCTTGGATTTTGCGGATTCGTACATAGCATTGACTGCGGCTGCACCGAGGTCAACAACAGCAG
Organism: Eubacterium sp.; assembly: GCA_017463985.1. Lineage (GTDB taxonomy): Bacteria > Bacillota > Clostridia > Oscillospirales > Acutalibacteraceae > Eubacterium_R. The sequence goes on from JAFUEH010000025.1 coordinate 152,837, forward strand.
TAATGTTGTCTGCCGCTCTCTGTGATTCGCTTTCATCTTTTTCTTTCTTGGTGTCCTCAGCAATGCCTTTCTGTCCGTGAGCAAGTTTCTTTTTCATTAACTTGCTGCGCTCTTTTTCATCAAGCTGGGAATGTAAGTTATCCAGCCGCTTGCTGTTTGCCGTGTTGATAAAGAAGCCGACCATATACGCAATGTCATCGAGTATCGCTTGGTTGGTAGCCTCCTGACTACTGCTCTGACTCATATCCATCTGAAGAACATAATTGATGATTTTGTTTTTCAGGACTTTGAATTCTTTGTTGTCCTCCAACGGAATATCCGGCTTGTTATCACTGTTACAGTAGACGGATAACTTCTCTCGGTTTAGCCTGTTCCATTCAGCGTATAACTCTTTTATGCCTTCTTCCTGTAAAAGCATTTTCAGTATATCATCCACCGTTTTCTTGATATCCTTAGGCAGATAACCGTATTGCTTTTTACCGCTTACCGTTTGCAACTGCATAGCAAGTTCAAGGCATTTTTGTAGGATGTTTTCGCTCGTATTTCCTCTGCCGATACGGTAAAGGATTTCATCATACTTGTCTTTTAACTCTTCACGGATATCCGTTTGCAGTTTGAATAACTTGTACTGCTCGTTACGGAAAATATCGTTAGCAAAGGCGCTTTTTAATTTTTCATAACCCTTTTTGGTTATGTATCCTTTTCCGCTTGTTGAGTAAACCATAAGGTGAATATGCGGATGGTGCGCCGTGTTATGAAACGCTGCATACCATTTTAATTCGCTGATAGGAATCTTATGTGCCTCTGCAATTTCATTAAGATTTCTGCGTACACAATTCTTCCAAGCCTCAGCATTATCATAGCCAAGTCTTGATGCGTCCTCTCTGCGAAGGCTGATGACATTAGCAAAAACAATTCCGTTAACAGCGGCAACTTCATTTGCTGCTTTTTCCAAATCAATGTCGTCATCCGTATCTGAAAACAGTCCGTGCGAACCGATTTTTTCAACACCCGGTCGTTCTGCAACATAATGAACAAGCGTTTTCAAATCTGCCACCTGATCGGCGTTTCGTTCCACGATTGCATTTAACAATTCATTCGCATTTGCCTTCGTCATACTTTTCATATATGTATCAAATTCAGGATACATACAGATGTCAGGGCAGTGACGAAACGCACGGTAAATTAAATTATCCTGTTGCTTTGTGCTGGGCGTTCTGTCAGAATTAATATCTAATTTTTCAACGCCTTCACGGGTTGCCATATACTTTAACAGTTCGCCTGTGCCTTTGATTTTTGCACCTTTGAAGTATCTTGTTGTGACAATTATTTTAGCCATAATTTATTTCATCCCGTGCATTTTCAAGAGTAATAATGCCATTGTTTTCAGCGACCAGTTTTGAAATATATCCACGCAGTTCTTCAAGCAAATCATCGGTAATTTCAAACTCGCTGCCGATAATTCTTGTTGTCATACCAACCTCAACGGCAAGTTTAAAAAGCATATCACTGATATTTTTCTCTACACCGCCGATAACATTTTTAATACTGCGGTTAATAACAGGTGAGAGATAGTCCAAACTTTCCTGCTGAAAAAGATAACCGATATAGAAATCAATAGCAGTACAAACGAAATCACTTTTGGATGTGCAGTTGGATAATTCCATTGCCACTTTCATTTTTTCTGCCTGTTTTGGCTCCTGATAATATACATGCTTTTCTTTACTCATTCAAAATCCTCCTGAAAAATGTGACGCCTACTATGGCATACTTTTGCAACTGCAAAATCCCTTAGAAACAGTCGGCTCTGCCGGATGATGTGCCTTGTGCGGCATACCTCAGGGACGCCGCGCTTAATCCTGTTTCCGATAATTTCTTTAAATTATCGGGTTCAGTAGTACTCGTAGTAGTCCAGCGGCTCTCCGTTTTCTGCGTGGGTGTATTTTACGAGATGTTTCATCGCCTCTTTTTTATCCGTAAGGTCATAGAGCGTATAGAGGTTTGTAATCTGTTTGTTGTCCTTGTATCTGCGCTCAATTTCAATCATCTGTTTGTCCTCTAATTCCTTCAGCGCTTTGTCAACAACTGGGCGGCTCTTACCGCCGCAGTGCTTACCGATTGTCATGCGAGAAGGAAAGCACTGACCTTTGTCATCGCTGAAGAAGGCAAGTGCAATGTAGACGGCGAACGCATTTGGTGAAAGTCCTTTTTCAAAAATATCTAAAGGGACAATAAAAAATGTTCCTGGTGGATATTCATATTCCGGTTTTTTCGGTGAATAATTCATAAATATTTTCCTTTCAAAATTTATTTTTAAACAGAAAACGGGTAGGTAAAATGTCAAGTTAGTCTGACACAATACCTACCCGTTACTCACATGTTCACAGATGTGCGGATGTTATTATACTACGCAGATTTAATATCTGCGATTTCCGATTTTAACTTTTCATATTTCTTTCTGTCCGTGTAGAGCATAATGTCGTTTTTACAATGCTTGCAACGAATAATTAAGTCGCCGTAGGGAGTCGTTCTCTCTGTAATTAAGATAGCAGAGGTAGCGTTTTTAATTGCTCTGTTGTTTGCAAGTAAAAGCGTATTATCACATACGGGACAAGTTATTTTAGGATTGTAATTCTTTTTCATCGTCTTTTCTTTATGCCCTCCACATCTTTAATCACAAATTTGAGAACTCCCTGAATCGTGCAGGAAGGATAGTGCATATCCGACATGGATTTATTTTCAGGGTGAAGCACAACTTCATGATTCTCTTTATCAAAATATATGGTTTTTAATGTGTTTGTATTATCCGGTGTGAGCGCAACAACAATATCGCCGTCAACGGCAGTTGACTGTTTGCGTATGACAAGCAAATCACCATCACAGATTCCTACATCAATCATAGATTCGCCGCTGGCACGAAGCAGATAGAATTCACCTTTACCGAAAACAGAAACAGGCAGTTGCACGATTTCCTGTATCTCTTCAAATTCTTCCTCCGGCGTACCGCAGGGGATACTGCCAACTAATGCAGCACTTGAAAATTCAGCATTTACCTTATTCGTTTTTTCGGTATGAATACTGCCGTTCTCATAATCTATCATTCCTTTTTCACGCATCTCAACAAGATAGCGGTAAGCGGTATTTCGTGTGATACCAAACTCCTCGCCGATGCGAATACAGGAAGGCGACTGATTATGCAAGAGATAATATTCTTCACAAAAATCTTTTATCTTTTGCATCAGCCCTTGGTCTTTACTGCGCATAAAATCAACCTCAATTCTTAACGAATACAAAGCGTATCAGATAGCAAATACAATATATCATATCCCAAAACTTTTGTAAAGAATATTTTTCAAACAGTTGTTCTTATTTTTTTTCTGAAAGGGTTTTAATAGTTCTGTGTAAAGTATTTGAACAAGGGGTTATATAAATTTTAAGGCGCTGCCTGGTTTGTTTAGCGACATTTATATTTACTAAATGTCGCAGTTATGGTATATTAAATTTGATAATAATACGATTCGTTTTATTTTTCTTTTTTTGCTATGATACGAGTGGAGGGGTAAGATGAAAAATAATAAGTATTATCAAAAATGCATTACCTTTGGCAGAGCCGCGGAAGGACTTCGTGCTGATTTTCAAAAGCAGTTAATTGAAATGCAACATGACGTCGGCTTTGAATATGTGCGTTTTCATGGCATATTCCACGATGATATGGCGGTTTATAAAGAGGTTGATGGCAAGCCGCAGCTTTGGTTCGGCTACATAGATAAGCTTTTCGATTTTCTTCTTGAAAACGATTTGAAGCCTTTGCTTGAATTGGGTTTTGTGCCTACTGAACTGGCAACAGTACCAAATACGGTGTTCTGGTGGAAAGCCAACGGTTGTCCGCCGAACGATTATGACAAATGGCAATATCTTGTGAAAGGTACTGTGCAGCATTTCGTGGAAAGATATGGTCTTGATGAAGTAAAAGAGTGGTACTTTGAAGTTTGGAATGAGCCAAATTTAGGCTCTTTTTGGCGTGGCACACAGGAACAATATTTCAAATTATATGAGGTATCAGTTCATGCTGTTAAATCGGTTTGCAATGATTTTCGTGTAGGCGGTCCCTCAACAAGCGGTGCGGATTTCAGAGAAAATTTAGGCTATCTTAAAGCATTTATCAACTTTTGCGAAGGGAAAAATTTGCCCGTTGACTTTTTCTCTGCACATCCTTATCCTACATATTGGCCTCTTGACACAGACGGCAATGAGCAAATGGGATATATGGGAAAGGATATTTGCGCAGAATTTATAACTTTCCTGAAAGATATTGTTGACAACTCTGCTTATCATGACGCTGAAATTCATTTAACGGAATGGAATTCCTCACCCAGTCCGAGGGATTTTATTCACGATACACCTTTTGAAGCACCGTTTATTCTTTATAATATAACACAAAACTTTGGAAAAATTGATTCACTGGGTTATTGGGCATTTACTGATATATTTGAAGAAAACGGACCGGGTGAATATGAATTTCACGGCGGTTTCGGACTTTTCACAAACAACGGAATTAAGAAGCCTTCCTATTGGGCATATTATTTTCTTTCAAAATTAGGTGATGAGGTAATTGAAATTACCGATAATTACATAATCACAAAGCAAGGCAATAATTATCAGATAATCGTGTGGAACTATTGCTATTACACCGATGAATTTGCTGGGGGTGACAGAAATAAACTGACGCTCACAAACCGTGATGATGTTTTTGAAAAGGAAGTGGAGCATATCAGCCTTTCACTAAATCTTAAAGGGCAATATGAGTTAATGGAATATAAACTTGATGAAAGCACCTCTGCGCTACATAATTGGCTTAAAATCGGCGCACCTCAGTATCCGACAAGAGAAGAAATTATGCTATTAAAAGAACAAAGTAAACCGATTGCAACAAAATCGCGCGTATTAAACTTTAATATTGATCTAACCTTACAAGCGCATGAAGTAAGGATGTATTTGTTGTCAGAGGTATAACAAATATAACATAACTTTTGAATAAGGAGTTATATATTTTTAAGCGCTGCCAAATGAGTAGCGCCTAAATATATTGTATTAAAGTTTTCAATTTTTCTATTTAATTTGCACCGACGATTCTCTATATTCATATTCCTTCAACCTCAATCATTATTTTGGTAGCAAGTGCATATCCGATTTTAAATATTTCCTCGTCTATGATAACGGATAGTTCTTCGGCGTTAGTAAGGTAATTATCAAATAACCGTTTCTGTTCCTCGCTTAGCGTGGCTATTAGTTTGTCTTGTGCCTGCGCTACAAGCGATAAGCCCTGATTGTATTTCGGATTGTTTTTCAGACTTTCTGATTCACACGGGTCGATATTGCCGTTGTATAAATTTTCAAGTGTTGTCATTTGTATCACTCCTTTGCAACACAAACAACTACCATAGTTCACGGCGAAAGTCCAGAGAATTATTATGTACCGTTTTTATTTGAATTACCTTGCTCATTACCCGTGAAATTTCGTTTTTATCGTTTTAAAATACAGCCCCATGGGCCCCTGTTCGAGAGGGGTAATTTCTATCGAATGATAGCAAAAATCCGCAAAATCGAAGTCCCAAAACCATTGAAAACACTCAATTCTCAAAATCGAAAAATTTGCAAAAATTGCTAAAAAACGCTTGATATACTTTTTACGGATTTTTTCTGTAAAATGAACAATTCTCTGTATTCTTCTAAAAAGAACTTTTAATAGTTCTGTGAAAAAATTTTGTATATGGATAGAAAAAGCAACGCCCTTGGATGACCAAGGGCGTAATTTATACTTAATTTACAGTCGGCAATACTCTTCGTCTGTTACAGCCTCGCACCACTCGGTCTTTGCGTTTTCGCCGGGAATTTCAAATGCCAGATGGCTCATCCAGGAATCCGACGCTGCTCCGTGCCAATGCTTAACGCCGACGGGGATATTAATTACCTTGCCCGGCGTAAGCTCAATTGCCGCTTTCCCTTCTTCCTGATACCAGCCTCTGCCGCCAATACAAATAAGCATTTGTCCTCCGCCGCTTTCAGCGTGGTGAATGTGCCAGAAATTATGGCAGCCGGGCTCAAAGGTAACGTTAAACGCAGGCACCTGCTCTGTTGAAACAGGCGCAAGATAACTCTGCCCCGTAAAATAATTATTATACGGATTAGGCTCGCCTATCGGGAGGAATATTTCACTTTGAAATCTGTCTTTATCAGTAAGAGAAGTTTCGCTTTCCGTCCATACTTCCTTTGCCTGACGGAACGCCGCCCATGCCTTGGGCCAGCCTGCGTAAAAGCCGATGTGCGTAATAATTGCGGCAATTTCTTTTTTCGTTACACCGTTTATTTTTGCATTTTGCAGATGAAAGCCGAGCGAGCTGTCAGTCATTCCCGAAGCAATTAAGGCACTTACCGTAATGATACATCTTGTTTTAACGTCAATATCCTCATTGTTCCAGTTTTCATCAAAAAGCACGTCGTCGTTAAAATGTGCAAACTCGGGTGCAAAATCGCCGAGTTGATCTCTTCCCGCAGTCTGAATAATTTTAGCCATAATTTTATTTCCTTTCTTTGTTGCTGAGCTTTTGTTTACTTTTTGAATATATATCAACTGCCTTCATCTGCAAAACGCCGAGAATCACAAACGCTGCAATAATTGCAAGGTAATCAAGGAAAAATATCGCCCTTGACTGTTCTGCATTAAAGAAGTGAAACTGATTTTGGAGAAACAGAAATCTCAATATTTCTCTCTTTACAAATACATATCCGCCATAGCAGAAAACTGCAAAAAGAATAACGGTTGCGGTCCATTGCTTTGCTTTGGACTTTTTAATTTTATCAAGCGGTTTTTTCAGCATCATATTCATATGAAAGCCAAGATGAATACTCATCAGTACCAAACCCCAGTATGCGAAAAACGGATGTAACTGTCTGATAGTTGCATACCCACCGCTTGCCTGAATATCTGTCAGCACATATTTTGACATTAGTATTCCCGTAATCGGCAATGCCGGCATCACTGCAAGCAAAAGCAGGTTAACTACTGTTATCAATATTCTTTGCGGCGTATATTTGCCCCTCAAAATATTTTTGAACCAACGGTAATTTATTATATGATGAAGCACAAAAAGTCCGAACATAACGATGCCGAGCCATTCGTGCGTTTCTTCTCCTATCAAGGAATAGGACATCAATAGGGGAAGAAGGATTAGCATTAGGGTATCAATGCTTCTTTTTATCGCTTTATTTTTCATTAATCCAAGCCTTTAATTCATCAAGCGTACTGTTGCTTAATTCCTGAGCGTCACTGCCGTTGACCGCTAATATATCTTTCACAGTGCTATCAGGTAACAGCTTTTCGAGCGTTGCCTGTGTTCCTGCATTTCCGCTGCCCTCATGCGTACAAAACGGAATGACAGTTTTTCCTGAAAAATCGTAGTTTTCAAGAAAAGTGTAAACAGGCATTGGAAGATCTCCCCACCAAATCGGATAGCCAAGATAAATAGTATCATATTGATCAAAATTTTCAACGCTTCCCTTCAGTTTAGGGCGGGCGTTTTCATTTTGCTCTGCTTTAGCAATATCGGTCAGCTCATCATAGGTATCGGGGTATTCTTCTTCTTTTTCAATATGGAATAGTGTACCGCCCGTTTCCTCTGCAATGGCTTCGGCGAGAATTTCGGTATTGCCCTTTTCAACTACTCCGACCTTGTACTGCTCTCCTGCCTGCGAGAAATAAGCGATAAGTATTTTTCCGCTTGAAGCAATTGTTTCTCCTTCGGTTTCGCTTTTCTCCATAGTTGTTTGAAACTCAGCATTTTCTATTGAAGTCACCTCGCCTCTATCCGCAAAATTACTGCACGCAGAAAATGCAAAAAGCATAATCACTATGCTAAAAACTGAAATTACTTTCTTCATATTATTTCCCTACCTTATAAAATTTGTAGCTATTCTATTTTCTTCCTGCGCAGGGAACGGTACTCCTGCGTTTTCACCGGCTTCCTTCAGTTTTAAAAACCAAGCCATATTGCGTGCAAGCACTCTCATTACCTGCAGTCCTTCCAAATCTTGCTTCACTTCATCGGGTGTATTGCCGTGTACCATATTCCAGTAACGCGAGGTGATAACAGGCATTTGCTGATGCATAAAATATTTGTTGATTTCATCAAGAGCTGCTGTTGTACCGGCTCTGCGTGCTGAAACAATAGCCGCCGCAGGCTTAAAACGAAACGGGTGCGGCTCCTGCTTTGAAGCGGAAAAGAATACGCGATCCATAAAGCTCATCAAGCTGCCGTTCATACCCGAAAAATATACGGGTGAGCCAAAGATAAAGCCGTCATAATTCTGTGCAAGCGCCGTGAACTCATTAACATTATCGCTAAAAACGCAATGTCCGAGTGTTGCACATTTATAACAGGCAATACATCCTGAAATTGCCTTTTTGCCTATCCAATAAAAATCAGCGTCAACACCGTTTTCCTTCAATGTTTCTGCAATTTCAGATAATGCCGTATAGGTACAGCCGTGCCGGTTAGGGCTGCCGTTAACTAATAAAACTTTCATTTACTTACCTCTCAAACAAATCTGCAACCTGAACGAGCAGTTCTCTTATAGGGAGATGCTGCGGACATTCGTGTTCGCATTTGCCGCATTTAATACATTCGCCCGCCTTGCCGTTATTAGCAGTGTATACCGTATTATAATAGTAATCCTGATTCCAGTTATTAAACACGGTTTTCGCATTGTAGCAGGAAAACAAATCGGGAATTAAAATCTTTTTGGGGCAACCGTCTGTGCAGTAACGGCAGGAGGTGCAGGGAATCATATCCATATTTTTAAATATTTCACAAACCCTGTTCACGGCATTTTGCTCCGCATCGTTTAACGGAGTGAAATGCTTCATATAACTTACATTATCCTTCATCTGCGCCATATCGCTCATACCCGACAGCACCATTTTAACATTATCAAAGCCCGCTGCATAACGAATTGCATAGGAGGCATAGCTCATACTGCCGAGAGAATCATATATTTCTTTTGCTTCTTCAGGCAGATTGACGAGACTGCCGCCCTTAACAGGCTCCATAACGATAACCGGCTTGCCGTAGCTTTGGCAAAGTTCATAGCATTTTCTGCCCTGTACCGCTTTATCCTCATAATCCACATAGTTTAGCTGAATTTGAACAACCTCAATTTCGGGATAATCGTCAAGGATTTCCTTAAGCACGTCAACAGTATCGTGAAAAGAAATGCCAAAATGCTTAATTTTCCCCTCTTTCTTCAACTCCAACGCCGTTTCGTATGCCTTGCAACGCTTAAATTTAGGATAGTTTTCCGATCCCTGTGCGTGCATTAAATAGTAATCAAAATATTCAACACCGCACGCTTTTAACTGGCTTTCAAAAAACGGACGAATATCCTCCTGTTTATTAAAATACGGCGCTGTTAATTTATCGGTTAAGGTGTAGGCCTCCCTTGGATAACGCGAAGTAAGACATTCCTTAATGGCAGTTTCACTTTGACCGCCAATATAGCCGTGCGCCGTATCAAAATAGGTAAACTCATTTTCTATAAAATAATCCACCATATCGGCAAACTGCGCTGTATCCACCTTGCCGTCAATCATTGGAAGACGCATACAGCCGAAGCCGAATTTTTTATTATTTTCTTCAAAGGGCTTCATCATGTTCTCCTTGTGAATTTAATAGGTTGAGGCGATGCTTTGAGTTATTTTCCAAACTCCGTCACATTCTACCATATTGCATTTCTGTTGTAAATGCCAATAGTGCTTACCACCGCCAAAAACAGCGGCAAGCACATATGATTGACCGATTATAACGGTGCAATTTTCATTTGTTTGAACCTCAAAATGCTCGTGCACTGCAGAATAATAATTCAGTGTTCCGTCTAAAACAGCATTTATAAACTCGTTTTTATTCTGCTTCATACCCGTCATATGATGAAGAACAAAGCTATCGTCCAACACAGCGTTTAAACCGGCCTTGTCCTTTTCAATCATAGCGCGGTGCATCTCCTGATAAGCGTTTATCGCTGAATTTTTATCAATTATCATTTTACTTTTTTATAGGTGAACCGCCGAATACGGTAGACATTTTTATCGCATTAAGACGGTTGTCAATTTCTTCTGTTTCATCAGCTGTTAACTCAATATCTGCCGCAGCGCCGTTTTCAATAATTCTTTCGGCTTTTCTTGAGCCGGGAATTGGAACAATGTATGACTTTTTATTGAGCATCCATGCCAGTGAAATTTGAGCAGGTGTAGTATTCTTATCTCTTGCAAGTTCTCTTAAAAAATACAACAGTTCTTCGTTTTTCTTAAAGCCGTGCTTGGTGTATTGCGGCATGATATTTCTGAAATCGCCTTTTTCAAATTTGCTCTCCTTTGTAAAGCAGTCTGAAAGCACTCCGTTTGCAAGAGGACTAAAGGCAACATAACCGATATTAAGTTCTTCAAGCACGGGAAATAAATCCTCATACCACCGTGCCATCATAGAATATCTATTTTGAATACAGGTAACCGGACAGACAGCGTGTGCACGCCTAATATATTTTTCGTTTGCTTCCGAAATACCCCAGTGAAGGATTTTGCCTTCCTTCATCAGCTCCTTCATAGTTTCAGCAACCTCTTCGGGAGAAACCTTAGGGTCAATACGGTGCTGATAAAATAAATCTACATAATCCGTCTTTAACCTTAAAAGACTGGTGTCAATGGACTTTCTGATGGTTTCGGGCTTGGAGTTCATTACCAGCATACCCGCTCTATGACGAACGCCGCATTTGGTAGCGATTTTAACCTTATCTCTGTATGGCTTTAACGCTTCTCCCACTAAATCCTCATTGTGCTCAACGACGCCATTCTTATTTTTGCCGATATAACACTCAGCAGTATCAAAAAATGTGTAGCCGTTTTCAAACGCCTGTTGAATGGCATAAAGGGATTCCCTTTTATCAGCAGGATATCCGTAGGCATGCGTAAATCCCATGCAGCCGAGTCCTACTGCAGAAACCTCTAAATCTCTTCCGAGAATTCTTTGTTTCATTGTACTTGCTCCTTTATGATTACCATTCCTTTTTCTCTTTTTCGCTGCGATTATTTTTCTTGCGCTCTTCCACCATTTTTACAAACCACTCAACCATCTTCGGATCTTGGTGGGAGAAGAAAGAACTTGTTTTTTTATCAAGTGCATTGATTTTTGACATATCTTCATCTGAAATTGAAAAATCAAACACATCAATATTTTCCTTCATTCTTTCAATATGTGTTGACTTAGGAATTACAACAACGCCTCTCTGAATGTTCCAACGCAGCATAATTTGCGCAGGCGTTTTGCCGTATTTTTCCGCAAGGTAGGCGATGACCTCATTATTAAACGAGCCATCCCTGCCCTCTGCGAAGGGTGCCCACGCTTCAAGCGCAATGCCGTATTTTTTTGCATATTCCATCAGCTCCTTTTGCTGATTGAATATATGCGTTTCCATTTGTGTTATCATGGGCTTGATACGGTTAAAGCTTGCAAATTCAACCATTCTGTCCACATAAAAATTGGATATGCCGATTGCCCGAATAACGCCCTGCTCATAAAGTTCCTCAAGAGCACGCCAAGCACCGTAAGCGTCGCCGAAGGGTTGATGGAGTAGCATAAGGTCAATATAATCCGTCTGTAATTTTCTTAAAGAGTCAAGCACGGATTTTTTGCATTCCTCATAGCCGTAATGCTCAATCCATACCTTTGAGGTTAAAAAGATTTCCTCACGGGGAACGCCGGACTTTTTGATAGCAGCGCCTACCTCCTCCTCATTAAAATAGGATTGCGCCGTATCAATTAAGCGATAGCCGCTTTTCAAGGCGTCAAGAACGCAGCACTCGCATTCGTCCTTGGTTACCTGATATACGCCATAGCCGAGCATCGGCATTTTGACGCCGTTATATAAAGTGGTATATTCCATTATTTATCTCCTTCTGCCATTCCGCTTTCAGCATTTGGCTGAAGCGGACCGTAGTAATAGCTTGCGGTGGCGCCGCCGTCCACAAGGAAGGTAGAGCCTGTAATAAACTGCGCTCTTTCGCTCATAATCAGTTCTGCTACATCCGCCACCTCATCCGCCGTACCCGGTCTGCCGGCAGGACATTTTTTGAACATATTTTTATAAAAATCACCGCGGATACCGTTGAACTCGTCAATTGCCAGCGGTGTGACAATGATGCCGGGTGCAATATCGTTAAGCCTTGCGCCGCGCTCGCCCCAACGCACCGCCTCATACATGGTGCGCTTTTCATTACAGCGCTTTGCAAGTTGATAGGCGTGCAGCGTATTTTTAATATTTTTAGGCTGTAAAAAATCAAGAGACAAAAGTTCTTCCGTAGGAGTCATTGCAAGCGCTCTGTCCTGCTCGGGTGTGAGCTGAGGCATACGCCAGCCGCTTTGGCTTGAAATCGTAACGCCTGTTCCTCCCTTTGCTATCACCTTGCCAACCTCCTCTAAAAGAACTGCCGTTCCATAAAGATCAACCTTTAGTATTGTTTCAATCGGCGCCTGGCTTGGAGATACACCTGCTCCGTTAACAAGAGCAGTTATCTCGCCGTACTCCTGGCCCTTTGCAATCATTGCCTTGATTGAGTCTCGCGATGATAAATCCATTTCAAATGGCTCAACATCATAGCCTGCCTCGGTCATTATTTTTGCAATAGTTTTAGCGTTTTCAATATTTTTATCGCCGAGAATAATCTTTTTTCCGTAACCAATTCTGCGTGCAATCGCCATACTGATTTGCCCTGCGCCGGTTACAAGCATAACATTTTTCATTCTGCTGCCCCCCGTTTATATGTTGCTCTTTGCCCATTTTGCAACGGCGTTTTCGCTTTTAGCCGCGTCCGCACCGTGAACGGCGAGACCTTTTGAAAAATTCGCGCCCGTACAAATTTTCATTAAATCTCTTTCGCATACGCCGAGCCCGCTGCCTTCGTGCGTCATCAGTGGAAGCACCTTTTTACCTGTAAAATCAAGCCTTTCCAGTTGACTGAACACTGCCATCGGGAAGGTACCCCACCAGCACGGACCGCAAACAAAAATATTATCGTAATCCGAAATATCCTGAAGATAGTTTTTCAACTCGGGTCTTGCATTTTCACGAAGCTCTGCCTTTGCTTCCTCAATGCAGGTCATATAGGAAGCGGAATAATCATTTACTGTTTCGATTTCAAACAAATCCGCGCCAACGGCGTTCTGAATAAACTCTGCAACGATTTCGGTATTGCCTTTTTTGAGCGGTACAATACTGCCGTTTACATAATTTTCACCTTTTCTTGAATAATAGATAACTAAATTTTTCATTGAAAATCGCTCCTTTCTGATTTCAACTATATTATAAACTCAAACAAAGCATAGAGCAATTTCAATATCAAATCGTTTTAATAAGTTTTTCTTATATGCCATAGCACTCGTATTCTAACCCGCCTAAAACCGAGTATTTAAGCGAATTTTAAAGTTTTCGTTCTTGCTTGGCGCCAGCCAAGCTGCGCCCTCAACGCTCCAAACTTCATCTTAACTCCTACGGCTTTAGGTGCTGCGCAGTTTAGAATGAGCAAATTGGGCTTAGTTCAAGGCAAAAAGCACAGTAATCCTTTTGGATTGCGAGCATTTTAAACGCAGAAATAAGTTCGATTTGCCATTCTAAACCGTGGTTCGAATACGAGCTCTATGGCTAAAAAAACGGGCGGTAATAACCGTCCGTTAAAATTTTTGCTGTAAGATTTTGATAAAAGCTTCAATATGCGGATTTTTGTTTTGCTTATCCCAGAAGGCGCAGTAGTTTTTGCGCAGGGCTTCGCCGCGGAAGGTTAAAGGCACGCGCGTAACCGTTTCGGCATAATGCTTTGGTATGTCCTCGCTTTCAGCCGGGAAATATCCCCTGCCGCCTGCGACAAGCATCCTTGCTTCGTCAGTGGTTTCGGCAAAAACGAAATCGCTTTTTATTCCGATATAATCCCTGTAATAATCGCGCTCGTTTTCGCGTTCCTTTTCGCTTGCAACCAAAATGCAAGGCATATCCTTGAGCTGAAAAGGCTCCACGCTTTCAAGCTGGGCAATAGGGTGGCGTGAGGAGATTTCAATATTGCAGGCGGAGGTTCTTAAAATAAGATTGTTATAGGCTTTGTTAAAGGCTCTGCGCTGGTCGTTTAACACAATATCCGCCTTGTTTTCAATCAGAAGATGATACAGCTTTTCGTGGTTACCGCTCGTAATGCTGATGTTGACCTCGGGATACCTTTCGGCAAATTCGGCAAACGCAAGCTGAATGGCAGTGGAATCATAGCTTTTAAGATAACCTACCGAAAGCGTATCGCTCCTGTCGTTTGCTATGCGCTTTGCTTCGCTGCAAATCAGTTCCAGCTCGTTGACAAGACCGAGCGTGCTTTTATAAAAGTATTCGCCTGCGGGAGTAAGGCTGAATTTGCGCCCGTTTCTCTGCAGCAGGGTAACGCCGAGCTCGTTTTCAAGCGCGCTGATTTGTTGCGAGATTGCTGATTGAGAAATATAACATTCCTCAGCTGCTTTTGTGAAGCTATTGTATTTTATAACTGCCTGAAAATATTTAATCTGTTTAATCATAATTTCACCAAATTATCAGTTTTTCTTATTGTATTAGAAAATCTGATATTTGTCAATTTTGTAATTATGTTTTTTTAACCAAGAGCGTCAATATAGGCAACTAAATGAGAACAGCTCTATTTCTTCTGCGTAAAGAATTCGAGTAAGAGCCTTAAACTGTTCTATTTTTATCTGCAAAAATGATTAACACAATGACCACTTAACGACCATTTATGAAAGGAAAGCCGTAGTAAAAAAGAGCGCCAAATGAATAATTTAGCAATAAAAAGGATAATAAAAACGGCTCAAAATCGTTAAATGATACCACTTTAATAATTCCTGCGCTGTTTCGTAATGCGCAGGTCGCCGGTTCGAGTCCGGCCACCAGCTCCAAAAATCCCAAAGCAGAATTATCTGCTTTGGGATTTTTCAATATGATTCGGACTCGAACCGGCGAAAAGCACACCGATTTCAGCAAAACACCTTATAACAATATCTTAGACTTTTGCTGAAATCGGGAGCAAAGGTACAGTGTACCTTTGCGTTGTGCGTCGCGCAAATTTTTTTAAGTCCGGCCACCAGCTCCTC
>JAFUEH010000038.1 GCA_017463985.1 Eubacterium sp.
CGCTTTGACCGTTTTAGAATCAGAATTCTGCTTATGTTTGCCCCTTAAACGGCGAACACAGCAATGGCTGAATTCAGCCATTGCTGTGTTATCCTTCTTCGTCTTTATTTTTTGCTTACCCCAACATTTGACATAGAGTCTGAAAAAGCCTGCTAACCGTAAGGGATAGCAGGCTTTGCTGTTTTATCGGTCGTTGCGCTGGCGGATTTCGCCGGCGATGTAGATTGGTCGGTTCTTGACCTGTTGATAGATTTTGGCGATATATTCCCCGATAATACCCACCGTAAACAGGAGCACGCCGCTGAAAAACGAAATCAGGATCACCAGCTGTGTAAAGCCGTCCACGGTGATGTCGGCCGCCAGTTTTCTGATCAACGTAACAATCAGATAGACAATGGAAAAAACAGTCGCAGCCGTACCGATATACGTAGCAAGCTTGAGCGGCGCCGTAGAAAAGGCAACGATACCGGTCAAGGCGTATTTGATCAGCTTCACGACGCTCCACTTTGTTTCGCCGGCATTGCGTTCCTCGGCTTTATACTCCATATAATGCACGTTAAAGCCTACCCATGAGAAAATGCCCTTGGAAAAACGGTGGTATTCCCCCAGCTGCAGCACGGCGTCGCGTACCTTGTCGTTGAACAGTCTAAAATCGCTGGCACCGTTTTTAAACTCTGTTTCTGCGATCCTGTTGATGATTTTATAGAAGCCGGACTTAACGGCGCTCATCGCCTTATTTTCACCGCGCGCCGCCTGATAGGCGCAAACGCAGTCAAAGGAGGGATTTGCCTGAATAAAGCGATACATCTCCATCGCGGTTTCCGGCCGCTGCTGCAGATCCGCGTCAATGAGCACGATATGCTTGCCGGTAGCGTGCTGCAGGCCGGCATAGATCGCAGACTCCTTGCCGAAGTTACGCGAAAAGTGGATCACGGTAATATTCTTCAACAGCTGGCACTCGTACAGCCCGTCCAGCAGTTCCTTCGTTTTATCCGCACTGCCGTCGTTCACAAAAATATATTCATAGCGGATACCGGAATGGGCAAACACCTTTTCCGACTCCTCAAAAAACTTTTCGACATTGCCCTCCTCGTTATAGCAGGGCACTACAATTGAAAGCTCCATGCTTACTCCTGATTCAGCGAGGCCTTCACCGCCTCCAGTGTTTCGTCAGAGATCACGTGCTCGATCTTGCACGCGTCCTCCTCAGCAACGTCCTCATTGACGCCAAGCTTTACTAAGAGCGCCGTCAGCACGGTATGACGCTCATAAATCTTTTTTGCCAGCGCCAAGCCGAATTCTGTCAGCTCCAGATAGCCGTTACCGTCCACCGTCAAATAGCCGTCTCTTTTCAGGATCGAAACGCCGCGGCTGATACTGGGCTTAGAAAAGCCCATCTCCTCCGCCACGTCGATCGAGCGGACGTGCTGCAGCTTTTGACCGAGTACATAAATGGTTTCCAAATACATTTCACCGGATTCGTGCATAACCTTCACTCCAAGCATTTCATATTATTACCCTCATCTTAGCACACGTGTAAAAAAATTTCAATAATTAATTGTAATTATAAAATCAATCATATATAATATTGGTAACTATACTGAAATAGAAACGGTAAAAGACATGAAAATATTAACCATCGGAGACGTTGTATCCCGTCAGGGCTGCGATTACCTGAGCCGCACGCTGCGCGCGCTGAAGCGTGAATATCAGGCGGAGCTGGTCATTGTCAACGGCGAAAATGCCGCCGTCGGCAACGGTATTCTGCCGCAAAGCGCAGAGGAAATATTTAACGCCGGCGCCGACGTGATCACGCTCGGCAACCATGCGCTGCGCCGTCCGGAAATCAGCGATTATCTGGACGAGCAGGCGTTCATTATCCGGCCGGCGAACTACCACCCGTCCGCTCCCGGCAAAGGCGCGGTGATCTTAGATAAGGGCGCCGTCAGCGTTGCCGTGATCAACCTGCAGGGCGCGGTTTATCTGGATAACATAGCCAATCCCTTTGACACGATCGACCGCGAGTTGGAAAACGCAAAGGCAGCAGGAGCGCGCATCATTATTATTGATTTTCATGCAGAGGCCAGCAGCGAAAAGCGCGCGATGGGCTTTTACGTTGACGGCAGAGCCTCTGTTTTATTTGGTACACACACGCACGTACAGACCTCTGACGAGCAGATTTTGCCAAACGGCACCGGCTATATCACCGATCTCGGCATGACAGGTCCGTACTATTCCGTGCTGGGCATAGAGCCGGAGATCGCGATCCGCAAAATGAAAACCAACCTGCCGGTACGGTTTAAAAATCCGGACGGGCAGTGTACTGTAGAGGGCTGTTTTTTTGAAGTGGACAACCAAACGGGAAAAACCGTTCGCACAGAAAGGTTCAGAAGATGATGAAAAAAGCACTCGCGGTGCTGCTGGCGTTTTGCTTCACCGTGTTAATGCTGACCGCCTGCTCACGCGGCGCGGAGACGGAGGACAGCACCACAGAAACCACCGACGCCATCACGCAGATACAAAGCGACACCGCCTCGTTTAAGCTAAGCTACACAAAGGCGGATTCCTTAAATCCTTATCAAGCGGAAACGCTCAATAACCAGGTGCTGCAAAGCCTGGTTTTTGAGTCGTTGTTTGTACTGGATGAAAGCTATGAGGCACAGCCACAGCTCGCCTCCTCTTACGCTTATGAGGACAGCAAAACACTGACAGTAACGATTCCCAGCGGCATGACCTTTTCAAACGGTGAAAAAATGGACGCTGACAGTATTGTCTACGCCTTTAACCGCGCAAAGGAATCGCCGCGCTGGCGCAGAACGCTGGAATCCGTTGACAGCGCTGTGGCGGACAGCGCTACCGTCATTCGCTTTCAGCTTGCCTGGGCCAATCCGCTGGCACACAACCTGCTTACCTTTGCTGTGGCAAGCAGCGAGACGGATGATAACGGCTATCCGATCGGCAGCGGCCGCTACCGCTTTGGCGAGGGTGACGGCAGCGTTTACCTGGAGGTCAATCCGCAGCGCACCGATTTTAACCCGCATTTTATTAAAATTCCGCTCATTAACATCGCCTCCGGTGAATCGGTAGAGAACGCTATCAATATCGGCAATATCTCCTTTGCCTTCCGTGATATGTCAGAGGGCACCAAAAACAAGATGCAGTGCGCCAAAAAGGCCGTTAACATGAACAACCTTGTCTATATCGGCATCAACTGCAAAAGCGGCATCACTGCCGATGAAAATATCCGGCGTGCGATTTCACTCGCGATCGACAGAGATACGATCGCCAAAAGCGCTTACCGCGGCTATGCACGCAGCGCTACGTCCGTTTTCAATCCTGCCTCACAGCTCGGCAAGGACACCGCCATCTTCTCCGCCACAGCGGACCTGACGGCCGCGCGTCAGGCAATCGCCTCCTCCGGCATAGCCGCCGATGAGCTGCAGGTCGACATTCTCACCTCTGACAGCGAGGGGAAATCTGCTGCAGCCACCCTGCTCAAGCAGCAGCTGGAGGCTGCCGGCTTTACGGTCACGATCAATCAGGAAAGCGCCGCGGCTTATGAAAAGAAAGTATTTGCGGAGTCGTTTAACCTCTATATCGGAGAGGTCAAGCTGACAGCGGATATGAGCCTGCTGCCCTTTTATTCACGCAACGGTTGGACCGCTGCCGGCATTGACTTAGCCAATTCGCCCTCCTATACCGCGTATTGGGGCTACACAGAGGGTAAGAATGAAATCGGCAAATTCGTATTAGATTACTCTAAGGAGATGCCGTTTATTCCGGTGCTGTACCGTCAGGGTATGATCTGCTATTCCAAGGCAATGCATGGCGATATGCAGGGCTACGAAAACAACTATTTTGCCAATATTGAGGATTGGTACTACAACTAATAAAGGATTCAGAAAAGATAAGATAAGATAAACGATAGGTGAAACCGTGGCAAAAATGGATTTAGACAGCTACAACATTCAGTACATCAAGGGTGTCGGTGAAAAAAGAGCCAAGCTTTTCAATAAGCTTGGCATTTTCACCTTGGCTGACCTGGTACGCTACTATCCCCGCACCTATCAGGACTGGAGCAAAACCGTCACGGTACTGGAAGCACCAACCAACGTACCGGTGACGATCAAAGCAACGATGATCACGCCCGTCAAGGAATCGCTGATACGCAAGGGGTTGACGCTGTACAAATGCAACTTTACCGACGGGCAAAACATTATTCATGTCACCCTTTTCAACAACAAATACCTGGCCAAATCGCTGCGCACCTTTGACGACTACATTCTTTACGGCAAGCTGGAAAAGAACTTTACGAAGGCCTCGATGAGCTCACCGCAGATCGAAACCTCGGAAAGCGCCGTCGGAATTCATCCGATCTACAGTGCAACCGAAAACCTGAATTCGCGCGCGATCGCCAAGGTAATGCAGGCGGCGCTGGCTACCGTACCGCCCTTTGAGGATACGCTGACGGACGCCATCCGCCGTCGGTACCGGCTGTGCACACTGGACTATGCCATAAGGCAGATCCACTTTCCCGAAAGCGAGGAAGCCGTCGCGCTTGCACGCCGCCGGCTGATTTTTGAAGAGCTGCTGACGTTGCAGCTGGGACTGATGAAGCTAAAGGAGCGTAAGCACACCAAGAATGAGCTGGTGCTGACAAAGGATTACAGCGAGGATTTTTTTGCACTGCTGCCCTTCCAACCGACGAACGCCCAGCGGCGCGCTGTCCGCGATTGCCTGGAGGATATGATGGGTGACACGGCGATGAACCGGCTGATTCAGGGCGATGTCGGTTCCGGCAAAACTGCCGTGGCTGCTGCCGTGATGTATTCCGCCGTCAGGAACGGTTATCAGGCGGCTATGATGGCGCCGA
Source organism: Eubacterium sp. (assembly GCA_017463985.1). Taxonomy (GTDB): domain Bacteria; phylum Bacillota; class Clostridia; order Oscillospirales; family Acutalibacteraceae; genus Eubacterium_R. Next base: position 4,874 of record JAFUEH010000038.1, read on the forward strand.
CGGAGATACTCGCCACCCAGCACTATGAATCGCTCCGTCAACTGCTGGAAAAGGCGCATATTAAGGTGGCGCTGCTGACCGGCTCCACCAAAGCACCGGAGAAACGGAAAATAAAAGAAGCGCTGATGGCCGGCGATATTGACCTGATCGTCGGGACGCACGCGCTGATACAAAACGATGTGGAATTTAAAGATTTGGCGCTGGTCGTAACGGACGAGCAACACCGCTTTGGTGTAGAGCAGCGCGCCAGTCTTGCGATGAAGGGCAACCATCCGCATCTGATGGTCATGAGCGCCACGCCGATCCCACGCACGCTGGGTCTCATTATTTACGGCGACCTGAGCATATCGGTACTGGACGAGCTGCCGGCAGGCAGACAGGCGATCCGTACAGATGTAGTGGATTCCGGCTACCACGACCGCATTTACCGCTTTATCAAAAAGGCGGCGGACGAAGGGCGCCAGGCTTATATTGTCTGCTCACTGGTAGACGAGAGCGAAACCGAGCTGATCAGCGCAACAGAATACTTTGAACAGCTTAGCACGCAAGCCTTCAAGGGCTACCGTCTCGGCCTGCTGCACGGCAAGATGAAGGCCAAGGATAAGGACAAGGTCATGGCGGATTTTGCCGCAGGAAAAGTCCAGATCTTAGTGGCTACCACTGTCGTAGAGGTTGGCGTCGATGTACCGAACGCCACGGTCATGCTGATCGAAAATGCAGAGCGATTCGGTCTCTCTCAGCTGCACCAGCTGCGCGGCAGGGTCGGCAGAGGCAAGGAAAAATCCTATTGTATTCTGGTGTCAGACAGCAAAAGCGCCACCGCACAGGAGCGCCTGCAGGTGATGAAGCACACCGGCGACGGCTTCAAGATTGCTGATTATGATCTTAAAACACGCGGTCCCGGCGACTTTTTCGGCAAGCGCCAGCACGGACTGCCAAAGCTGGCGATCGCGGATATGCTGGAGGACATGGAAACCCTGAACGAATGTCAGCAGTGCGCACGGGAGATGCTGGCGGACGATCCGCGGCTGGATAAATATCCGGCGCTGTGCAACCAAATTTCGGATATGTTCAGAAAGACAGATTATTAAAACCCGATGGGGCGTGCCCGTCGGGTTTTCGTTTACTGATCAGCAAGCTTATTTTGCCTGTTTTTTATCATCCTCTATGATCGCTTCTAAAATACGCTTGGCATTATTGTTGTCGTTGAAGGCAAAGAAATCATCCACGCGCTTCACATACTGCTCCGGATTCTGACAGTCATGATTCACTAGCTCAATGATGGCGTCCACCGTGCTGTCCATATCGTAGCAGACAGGACCGAAGCCGTCGTTTTCATAGCTGAAATAGCCCTCGTCATAGATTTGCGTTTCAAAGAATTCCTGCTTATCAAAATGGGTATAAACCACCGGCTTTCTGAGATAAGCAAAATCAAACAGTACGCTGGAATAGTCCGTTACCATCACCGAGGATTCCGCAAAGGTCTTATTGTAATCAATATAACCCTCGTTCACGCGGAACACGTCGTTCTGCTCAAAATCGACCGACTGCTTCATGAAGATGGGATGCAGACAGAACAGACCGCTGTACCCCTTATCACGCATAGCGGCCAACAAGCGTTCGTTGTTGATCAAGCCGTTGTAGAACTTAAAGTAATCCGTATCCTTAAAGCCGTCAAAATAAACGCTGGAGGTTTTTTCGTCATAAGCCTGACTGATGCTGCGGCGCCAGGTCGGAAGGATCAGCACCTGCTTCTTATTATCGTTATACAGCGCATCAAAGCGTGCCTGACCCGTGAGCACCACGTTCTTTTCGGTATACAGATAGTTGCCGTCAATGATTGAGCGGCGTTCACGTTCACCGGCCGTAAAGAACATATAGATGTTCTTATTATTGCGGTTCAGCCATGCTGACAAGTCAGCGCAGGCCACGCCGTGCTGCAGGTAATAATACTTAAAATGGAACAGGTCGACGAAAAAGCGGCGGTCGTTGCCGAACGGGTTGATGGTGAACTCGCCGGCGCCGGAGGAAATCACCTTATCTGCGCACAAAAAGTAATAGGGATAATCCTTATCCTCGGCATAAACAACCTCACCGATTGATTCCAGCCGCTGCTTAACCTCGTCCTTGGCAACCCGACCAATCATGAAGATCGGGCGCACGCCCTCGGGACAATGCTCGCAAAGGTATTTGAAGAATACCTCGCCGTTATCGCCGGCGTTATCGATACGGTCAGACACCAGCCAGATACTGCCCTTGCCTTCCTGCTTTTTCTGAAAACGTGGAAATTCAATATAGCGCTGTTTAAACGCGTACAGCTGCTTACGCTTGATAAGCGTGGCCAGGGAGCGCATATCCCACTTGGCCTTAAAGCTTTTCAAATCCGTCGGATAATATACTCTGATAGAGGTGCGCCAGCACTTCACACCGTAATCCCCGAAGAATTTATAGGCCGCGCCAAAGCGCGTGGTAGCGGCAATAAATTTACCGTAATTTAAACTGATACTGCCGTCCACATCGCCCATACGCAGATAGGGTACCACGATCAGCCGGTCTCCCTTATGCTTCAGCTCCTCGCTGAAATCGTAGGTCACCTTTGTGCTGTAATAATATAGCTTTTCGCCCTCGCGCGACTGAAACTTGCTGATCGGATAATCGCTGAGCGTCGGCTTGATCTCTTTGTCGTTAAACTTCAGCACCAGCTCCGCACCGGTTTCCGTACACTTAAAGAACCACTGCGCGATCAGGATTTCCAATATCAGTCGGCTGCCCTCGATCTCGCACCGCGTTACCATCAGGCAGTTCGTCTTATTATAGCTCAGATTGAGGATAGAAATATCGTTGTACATAAAGCAGCCGCTTTCCGTATCGAAGCGCAGGTGCTCATACAGATTGATGCCGTGCTTATAGTACATCGCATCGTACTTTTTTTCGATCGAGGTGTGCGTAGGACTGGTCAGCAGGATCACGTCATCGATCTCTGAGAGGATCGTGTGCATTCTGTCATAGTATTCCTGCAGCTCCTGCTCCGTGAGCACAAAATTCTGCTCGTCGCTGGCAAAACGCCACGAAATATCATAGCCCACAACCGCACGGATATACGGAATCACCTCTCCGTACAGCTCGCGGCTGTAGCGGAACAGCTCCAGATGATAGCGCTCCAGAGAGTCGATATAAAACGCTTTCTGACGGCGCTGGGTATTCACCGCGCTGCCGCCGGCTGCACGGCGGCGGTAATAATACAACGCTTCCTTCATCAAGCCGTAACGGCGCTTTTTTAAAATCAGCTTATTGACAAAGGTGGAATCCTCACCGAATTTCAGCTGCGTATCAAAGCGCAGCTCACCGATCGCCTCGCGCTTCACGAACGCTGTCGCGATGGTGGACTGAATCGTAAAGCGCTCCTCCTCACTGTCGATATCCACTAAACGCGTGCCTTCCTTGAATTTGTAATCAAGGATGTGGAATTTATCCACCGCTTCAAAAAACCTGACGCGCGCTGCCAATACATCGATTTCGTCATAATGCTTTTCAAAATAGCTGTAGGCGTGCTTAAAAGACGACTCGTCCCACTTGTCATCCGGATCTAAAAAGGTAATATACTTACCCTTAGCATAGTCGATACCCATGTTCCGCGCAGAGGACACGCCGCCGTTCTCTTTATAGACATACGTAATATTGTCCGGATACCGGCGCTGGTATTCCTGACAGATTGCCTCGCTGCCGTCATGAGAACCGTCGTTGATCAGTACAAGCTGCACATTCTTTTCAAAGTCGAGACTTTGATGCAGGACAGAATCCAGTGCCTCGGCCAGATAATCCTCAACATTATAAATCGGCATAATGACCGAAATTTTAAAATCCTTTGCCATAATTGATCTCCCGATTTCACCTTTCGTCTGTGTTAGACTATTTCATTGTCATTATACCGATAATCACCGGCAATGTCAACCAAAGAAGCTGACAAGTCGTTATTGACTAATGCTTTTAAATTTAGTATAATATCAAACTGTATAAAAATTCAACCTGTCTGAATCAAGGAGGTTTTGTTATGAAAAACACTGAAAAAACACTGGACGCCATCGTAGCACTGTGCAAAGGCAGGGGCTTCGTTTACCCCGGTTCTGAGATCTACGGCGGCCTTGCCAATACCTGGGATTACGGCCCGCTCGGCGTTGAGCTGAAGAACAATATTAAAGCCGCCTGGCGGAAAAAGTTTATTCAGGAAAACAAATACAACGTCGGCCTGGATTCCGCTATCCTGATGAATCCGCAGACGTGGATCGCCTCCGGCCATCTCGGTAATTTCTCCGATCCGCTGATGGACTGCTGTGAGTGCAAAACCCGTCACAGAGCTGATAACCTGATCGAGGACTTCGACGGCACGAACGTTGCCGGCTGGAGCGATGAGGAAATGAAAAGCTATATCGACGAGCATGACATTCCCTGTCCGAACTGCGGTAAGCATCATTTCACTGACATCCGTCACTTCAACTTGATGTTCAAGACCTTCCAGGGCGTCACCGAGGATACAAAGGACGAGCTGTATCTCCGACCGGAAACAGCACAGGGTATTTTCGTTAACTTCGCCAATATCCAGCGCACCACGAGAAAGAAGATCCCGTTCGGCGTGGCGCAGATCGGCAAGTCCTTCCGTAACGAAATCACGCCGGGTAAATTCATCTTCCGCGTCAGAGAATTCGAGCAGATGGAGCTGGAATTTTTCTGTGAGCCGGACACCGACCTTGAGTGGTTTGCTTACTGGAGAGGCTTCTGCCGCGACTGGCTGTATTCGCTGGGCATTCGCGAGGAAAACCTGCGTCTGCGCGATCATGAGCAGGCGGAGCTTTCGTTCTATTCCAAGGCCACCACGGACTTTGAATACCTGTTCCCGTTCGGTTGGGGCGAGCTGTGGGGCATTGCCGACAGGACGGACTACGACCTCACCCAGCACATCAATGTATCCGGCAAATCGCTGGAATACTTTGATCAAACGGCTAATAAAAAATATATCCCCTACGTGATCGAGCCGTCGCTTGGCGTTGAAAGACTGTTTCTGGCTGTTGTATGCGAAGCTTACGACGAGGAAATGATCGACGAGGCGAAGAACGACAGCCGCGTGGTCATGCATCTGCATCCGGTTTTGGCGCCGTTCAAAGCAGCGGTGCTGCCGCTTTCCAAAAAGCTGACGCCGCAGGCAGAGGAGATTTTTGCCGCACTGTCCAAGAAGTTTAACATTGACTTTGATGACACCGGCTCCATCGGTAAGCGTTACCGCCGTCAGGACGAGATCGGTACACCGTACTGCATCACCTTTGATTTTGACTCTCTTGAGGATAACTGTGTCACCGTGCGTGACCGTGACACAATGGAACAGGTTCGGCTGCCGATCAGCGAGCTTGAATCCTTCATTGAAAACAAATTGGCCTTCTAAAAAAGGCGCTTGCAATCCGATTTGCGCTGCAAATCGGATTTTTTGCTTGTATCACTAACCACAATTTGTTATAATAAATTGAAAATATTTTGAAAAGGGGTTTTCTTTATGGATAAGAAAAAGACCGCAGCGGCTGTCGACGGCGCTGTCACTGCGGAAAAGAAGTACATGAAGCCCTCAGAGATCGTCACCTTCGGTATCGGCCTGTTCGGCGTTGCACTGCTTTCAGGCTGGATGCCCGATTACACGATGACCTTCTTTGCAGACTTTGCCTTTAAGGGGAAGGGCTTTGATTCGGCACGGCTTGCCACCGTCGTTTCCACCGTGTTCGGCGTCGCCGGCTTCGTTGGCGCGATCTGTGAGCTGGTGATCGGTATCCTGGTGGACAGAACGAAAACGAAAATGGGCAAGGTAAAGCCGTGGGTCGGCTTTGGCGCGATCCCGTTTGCGCTGGTCGCCATGCTGGTATTCGTGGCGCCTAACACCACCTCCTTTACCGTCGCAACAGTATGGATGTTTGTGATCTATTCGCTGTACACCGCCGTTTCGTGTGCCGTTGAGAGTCCGGCTAACTGCTTTGGCGCACTTTGCTCACCGAATCCGAAGGAGCGTTCCAGTGCGATCTCCATCGCCTCGTTCCTGCGCTCGGTCGGTCAGTCCGGCGGTCAGGTGGTCATTATTGTCGTACCGCTGATTATGAAAGCGCTGATGGGTCAGCAGCAATACAAGAACGCCGAGGGTCAGGGCATTGACCTGATCATCTCCACTGCCGTCTGCGCGCTGGGTATGATCATCTTTGTCATGATCTTCTTTGCGAACAACAAGGAACGCGTTCCCTATACGACGGAAAAGGTATCGCTGATTGAATCCATTAAGCTCGTATTCACCAATAAGAACCTGCTGATGGTTTCGCTCACCAAGCTCTGCGGCTTTGGCCGCGGCGTTTACGGCACCGTGTCACTGTACATCGCGGTTTATCTGCTTGGCTCAAAGGGCTTAAAGCTTGCGCTGATGCTGCCGATGGGTATCGGCACCGCCGTCGGCACCCTGCTCGTTAACTTTGCACTCAAAAAATTCTCCACGAAAAAGACCTTTATCATTTTCTGCTGTTACGGTGCTTCCGCACTGGCGATCCTGTTTTTGGTATCCAAGGGCATCGGCTTTAACAGCACGCTGATTGTACCGTTCCTGATCCTCAACTTCTTCTGCGGCATCCAGCACGGTAATACGAACGTAACGCCGAACATTATGATCGCTGACTGCGTAGACGAAATGGAATACAAAACCGGCAAGCGGCAGGAGGGTCTTGCTTATGCCGGCTACGGTCTGTTCTCAAAGATCGCCTCGGCGCTGACCAAATGGCTGGCACCGACGCTGGTATATACTTGGTCAGGCTACCAATTCTCGCAGAGCCAAAACGTCGCTTATGCCACACAGTCCGACGCAACGCTCAGCCGGTTCCTGGCGATTTACACCATCATTCCGGCGATCTTTGTGGTGCTGCAGTTCGTACCGATCCTGTTCTACGATATGGTCGGTGAAAAGAAAGAACGCATCACCGCGGCGCTGGCAGAAAGACGAGCTGCTGCGGCGGCACAGGAAACAGAAACCGTAGCGGACGAATTTTTAGAGGCGGTGGAGCAAACTGCCGAAGAAATGACTGGCGACGATATTGACGAACTTGCAGAGTAAGGAGGGACAGCAATGGCTAACAAAAAAGAGTTTAAAGCCGGCACCTACGCTGTGCTGGTTGGTATTGTTCTGGCTGTGGTACTGACCGTGCTGACCGTCTTTGCGTTCACCACCCGTTACACCGGCTTCTCCGGTGAAAAGGTGGCGCAGCAGTATGTGGACACGATCGTACAGACCGGCGACGGCTATAACGCCTATAAAAACACCTTGGTAGCAGAAAATCCGAAGCTCAAGTACGGCGACTTCGTCCGCAGAGCTTATATGATGCCCTACGTCAACGAGAAGGACGCTGAAGGTAACGAGATCCCACAGGCGGCTTTTGTCGGCACCGGTTCCGAGGAGGAGCAGACCAAAATCGACGAGGTGTATAACACCATGTATGACTTTTATGTCAGCCTCATTAACGAATACGGCTGGGATAATTACGACGAGGTATACACCCACTATTTTGAAAAGCTCGTTGAGGTACGCCACGAGGTTTACGGCGACGAATTCATGAATATGGATTATATGTTCGGAGCGCTCGAAGCCAACGTCGCCACCTACGGCGAATCGCTGACCGGCGTAGAGGAGCAGATTGCACAGGACGGCGAAACCGTATTGCGTGAAGCTTCCGTCGGCAAGTATCAGGAAATGTACGGCGAGGAATACCGGCTGACAACTACAGTTGTCAACTACGAAGCGTTAAGCGCAGAGGAATCGCAGGCTTATGTGGCTGCTTTTAAGGAAAGGATCGCGCCGATCGCTGCACAGGGCGAGCAAAAAAGCGCCCTGCTCACCGCTGATGATGAGAGCGCTAAGGAAAACATGATCAGCGCCTTTGCAAAGCTGGATTGTTCCGATGAAATTACGGAGGCTGCCAAAGCAACGGCTAACGTAACACTGGACGACGGTACCGTCGTAGCGACCCAGGAGCTGTATGTTGTCAAGATCGGCAACTGCTGGTTCGTGGACAATACCAATATTGATACCACCGGCTTATATCTGACAAAATAACACAACAAAAAACCTTGTACGTGAATCGGCGTACAAGGTTTTTTATTATGCTTAGTTCTTTTATTTAATTCTTTCTCTTGATGACATCCACCATGATCTTTTCAATCTCCGGACGGTTAAAGTTCGGGGAAAGGGTCATGATCATATCGGCACAACCGCCGACCAGGAAGGCTACCTTTGCCGCAGCATGATAGTTTTGCTGCGGGTCAATATCATTATGCTTCAGGATCTCGCTGACAAATGCGGCCTTCAGCGTGCTGATCGCACTGTCATAAAACACACTGTTTTTAAACAGCTGCACATATTTCATGTTCTGCTCACAGGCGTCCAAAATTTTGGCAACTGTTTTTTCCGGTGCATTACCCATCTCCTCATAATCAATTGCCCGTCCGTAATCAAGCATTTTTTCTGTAAACAGCTCAAAGCATTGATGGAAGCAATCGTTGATGCTTCTGTAATGCAGGTAGAAGGTGCTTTTGTTGATACCGGCTCTGTCACATAATTCAACCACTGTGATTTTATTCAGCTCTTTTTCGGTTGCCAAATCAAACAGCGCGTTAAATACCGCAAGTCTTGTGCGAACGATTCGTTTGTCCATAGTCTACCTCCTATTTATTTTATTATAATAACCAATTAATACCACAAACTTCAAAATTTGTCAAGCTTTTTTGATTATTTATACGTATATCTCGTCGTTTTTTGTATATGTATTCACGAAAAGTATAATTATCGTACAAAACTTCCTGCGCCTATTGAAAATAATCCGTGAAAAATGATTGTAATGGAGCAAAATATATAGTATAATTATGCTTAGAATTTATCAAACGGAGGTAATATTTATGGCTTCATGTTGGCTTAAGGGCAAAACGGCCATCGTCACCGGTGCTTCCGGCGGTATGGGCGCCGGCATTGCCGCTATGCTGATCAAAAAGCACGGCTGCACCGTGATCGGTGTAGCACGGAGCGAACCGAAAATGCAAAAGTTTATCGAGGAGCTTGGTGACGAATACCGAGATCACTTTTCCTATAAGCTGTTCGACGTTTCTGTCAAGGAAAATTGGGAGCAGTTTGCCGAGGAGCTGCAGGCGGCAGGCGTTAAGCCGGATATTTTAATCAACAACGCCGGCATTCTGCCCAAGTTTAAGCGCTTTGACCGTTACTCTTACGAGGAGATCAACCGCGCGATGGACATCAATTTCTATTCCTGCATCTATTCCACCAAAACCCTGCTGCCCGTGCTGCTGGAGTCCGCTTCGCCGGCGGTGATCAATATCGATTCCTCTGCGGCGCTGATGACGCTGGCAGGAACCTCCATGTACTCCGCCTCTAAGGCAGCGCTCAAGAGCTTCACGGAGGCGCTGCGCGTAGAATTCGCCGGTAAGATGTATGTATCGCTGGTTTGTCCGGGCTTTACCAAAACGGATATTTTCCGCAATCAGGGGGAGACCGGTAATGATAAGGGGCAGAAGGTGATCGACATGGTATCCACCGACTGCGACCGCATGGTAAAAATGATCATGCGCGGCATTGAGCTGAAATATCCTATGCAGGTCAGAGGCTTTGACGCGCACGCCATGTCCGCGTTCAACCGTCTGATGCCGGTGTACGGCTCTAAGCTGTTCAGCGCCGTGATGAAAATGGCAAACGTAGACATCTTTAAAGAGGTATTTATGGATTAGTACGGTATGCAGAACCGCTCTGCATACCTGCTGAAAGGAGAAAATATGGAAGACATTACCAAAGTTAAGCACTTAAATTTTAAGGAGATCGCCGCCTACTCGCTGGGGCTTTTCGGCTTCCAGGCGATCGTCGGCCTGTTGAATTCCTATCAGGCAGAATTTGACGGCTCCATCTTAGGCGCAAACGTTATCGTCGTTGCTATCTTGATTTTGATCGCAAAAATCGTTTCCGCGGTAGCAGATCCGATCGTCGGCAGTATGGTGGACCGCTCTCGGAGCAAGCTCGGCAAATTCAAGTCCATGATCGTGTATTCTTTGGTACCGCTGCTGATCTTCTCTGCAGTTGTATTTATTGACGTACCGTTCAAATCAAACAAACCACTTACATACGTATGGATCTTTGTCACCTACCTGATTTGGTCGATCGCTATGACGATGGGCGACGTTCCGTCACAGGGCATCGCCGCTGCGCTGACCCCGAACCCGACGGAGCGCACCAACGTGGTTTCTATTTCGAACACCTTTAAACAAATCGGCTTTTCCGCCTGCGTCGTGATTGTGCCGATCGTCTGTCTGATTGTTCCCGGCGGCTCACAGGTATTTGGCTTTGAGGGCGATACCGACACCCCGATGATCGCCGGCGAATACTTTTGGGTAGCCGTTCTGACCGCACTGCTGGGCTGCGTGTTGTTTGCGCTGATCCCGATCGTGAACAAGGAACGTGTTGTCACTGAGCCGACCGAAAAAATCGGTGCCAAGGATATGCTGGCGGCACTGAAAAATAACAAGCCGTTGATGCTGGTCATCGTTTCCTATTTTCTTGGCTTTGGCCGCCAGATGGCCATGGGTATCCAGGTACAGGCAGCGAACGTACTGCTCGGCTCGCAGAATTTGGTCGCTGTGCTCGGTATCGTGACCGCCATTGGCTCGATGATCTCCATGGCGCTTTGCCCCATGCTGATTAAAAAGCTGGACGAAAGGAAGGCATACATCCTGCTCTCTGTTTACGGCTTTGCCGCTTCCGTTTTCTCCTTTGTGATCGGCTACTTCTGGTTTAAAAATCCGGAGAATACGGTCCTCACGGTACTGTTCTACGTTTCACTGTTCCTGATCGGTCTGCAGTTCGGCGCTGTCACGCTGATGCCGATGATCATGACCGCCGACTGCGTAGACTACTACGAATACGAATCCGGCAAGCGCATGGAGGGCGCCGCCTACTCTATCTTAACACTTACCATCAAGGTATGCTTAGCGCTTGGCACGGCCTTAGGTCTCATTTTTGTACAGCTGTCAGGCTATTACGAAGCCCTTGAGGTCGGCGAGTTCACTACCCACACGAAGAACATTATCTTCTTTGCCTATACAGCAATGCCCGGTATTTTGGCACTGCTGTCGATCTTCCCGATGTTTAAGTATGACATCGTCGGTGAAAAGAAAGCGCAGATTTCCTCTGCACTGGCTGAAAGAAGAAAGTAATAATACGGTTTTTCAAAGGAGGCAGCCTTCCCTGTCTCCTTTGTTTAATGAGGAATCACCATGCAAGACGAAACAATACGCTATAAAATCGGCACGCGTTTCAGGGAATTGATTGTCCCATTTTTGGCAACGGCGCTGTTTGCCTGCGTTACCTATTGGATGTACCGGAATGACAATGCCCTGTTTTTCTTTCCGCTAATGCTGACCGTTGTTTTACTGGTCGCGTTTTTGGTATTACTTTACTCCTTCTTATTTTTAAGAATAGAGGTAGGAGAGTACGGCTTTCGTCATTACGATCGACCGTTTAAAAGCTGCTACTATCGGTACGACGAAATCGCCAAGGCGTGGGACGCCGGCGATAAGCTGCCGCCGCAATCGGGCGAAAGCTATTTTCACTATACCACCCTCGACGGAACGACAGCACGCTTCCGTTACCGCGTCTATCAATACGACGCCGTACAGTATATGCTGGAACGCATCCATGGCGAAATGCCGGACGATCCGCCGGAGGACGAGGAATTTTAACAAAAAAGGACAGGCGCTTGCCTGTCCTTTCAGCTTGTCGAAAAAGGTCTATCCGTAGGGATAGGCTTTTTTGTATGGATATGGTATAATAGATAAGGTGATGAAAGATGATGGTAAAGCGAAGAGAATTAAATCGCGGACAGATAGAAATGGTGGATGTGGACAGCC
>JAFUEH010000039.1 GCA_017463985.1 Eubacterium sp.
ACAACTTCATATTATGGTGGGTAAAACCTTAGTTATGTAATTAGAGAAAAGGTTGGCAAGTGGTTGGCTTTCAGGCAAACTCAAGTCAACTAATGGCAACCCAAGTCAGCCATTGAAAAATGAGGTGACAGGATTTTCCCATCAGATACTAAGCTATTTGAACATCGGCACAAAGAGCCTACGCTGCTCGAAACAGTCCACCGGACTGTTTCTCCGTCGAGCCTCGGCGGCAAGACGCCGAGTTCTCCGCATCGTGCCCGCAGGTTCAAATCCTGTATCTAAATTGAAAAAAGGATACCGCATGGGTATCCTTTTTCCAATGGTCGAGGTGACAGGATTTGAACCTGCGGCCTCTTCGTCCCGAACGAAGCGCTCTACCAAGCTGAGCCACACCTCGATTGCTTTTCTTTCTGAATGCCCTATAATTATTGCACAAAATTGCCGTCAGGTCAAGTATTATTTTTCGTAAATTGAAATTTTCTGTTTTTTTCCGGCTTTTTCCTTGCATATCGCTGCGTTTTGTGTAATAATATTATGACTTATTTTAAATATTAGGTTCAGGTGATGAAATGGACACACAAAAATTAGCACAGCTTTTATTTCCGAAAATTTTGAAAACGCCCGATTATTACGAGGCGCTGTATCCGCCGCGCCGTTTGGCAGACGGTGCGCGCGTTACCCGTTTTGCGCCGAGCCCGACCGGCTTTTTGCACTTCGGTAACCTCTTTACCTGCCTTGTATCGTACAAAACGGCCAAGAGCACGGACGGCGTATTTTACGTCCGCGTAGAGGATACGGATCAAAAGCGCAAGGTTGACGGCGCGATCGAGGTCATGCTCAAGGGACTATCCGTATACGGCATCACGCCGGACGAGGGCGTACTGGACGAGGACGAGCAATTCGGCGCTTACGGCCCGTACTACCAGAGCGAGCGCAAAATCATCTATCAGACGTATGCCAAAAGCCTGGTGGCACAGGGGCTGGCCTATCCCTGCTTCATGACCGCCGAAGAGCTGGATGATATCCGCGCGCAGCAGGAGAACGAAAGCATTAAGGGCATCTGGGGCTTATGGGCTAAGCACCGCGACCTTTCCTTGGAGGAAATCGAAGCGAACCTGGCGGCCGGCAAGCCGTGGACCCTTCGCCTGAAATCCCCTGGTACACCGGAGGGAAAATGCTATTTTGACGATATGATCAAGGGTAAGATCGAAATGCCCGAAAATGTGCAGGATGTCGTCCTGCTGAAATCTGACGGTATTCCGACCTATCATTTTGCACACGCGATCGACGATCACCTGATGCGTACCACGCACGTCGTGCGCGGCGACGAGTGGATATCCTCCGCGCCGATCCATCTCCAGCTATTCAAGCTGCTCGGCTTTAAGCCGCCGAAATATGCACACGTAGCGCCGATCATGAAAGAGGAAAACGGCGGCAAGCGCAAGCTTTCCAAACGCAAGGATCCTGAAGCGGCCGTCACCTATTATGCAGAGGAGGGCTTCCCGAGCGAAAGCGTAAACGAATATATGCTCACGCTGGCCAACTCTAATTTCGAGGATTGGCGGCGCATGAACAAGGAAGAAGCGCTGGACAAATTCCCCTTCAACCTAAAAAAAATGAGCGTATCCGGCGCGCTGTTCGATATGGTAAAGCTCACCGACGTATCTAAAAACGTGATCTGCAAAATGCCGGCGGCGAAGGTGTTTGACCTTTCCTACGCATGGGCGCAGGAATACTGCCCTGCACTGGCCGCGCTGTATGAGCAGGACAAGGCACGCGCTACCGCCATACTGAACATTGACCGCGAAAACAAAAAGCCGCGCAAGGACATCGCGAAATGGAGCGATATTCCCGACTATATCAGCTATATGTACGACGAGACCTTCGTCCCCTGCTACGACCTCACCGGCAACGCCACACCGGCGCTGGCAGTAAAGGTACTGACGAACTACCTTGACGCCGTTAACCTGAACGACACCAAGGAAGAATGGTTTGACCGCATCAAGGGACTGTGCGCCGGCATCGGCTGCACACCGAACGTGAAAGAATACAAACAGCATCCGGAGGCCTTTGACGGTCACGTGGGCGACGTTTCCACGGTGATCCGCGTGGCGCTGACCGGCAGGACCAATACGCCGGATTTATATGAGATCACCCGCCTGCTCGGTGAGGAGGCCGTCAAGGCAAGACTGACCGCCGCACTGGCACACTACAAGGAGGAAAACTAATGGCTATTGACGAAATCAAAAAAGAAGAAACTGCCTCCAATTTTATCCATGAATTCATTGACGAGGATCTGGAAGAGGGCGTATATTCCCGTGTTCAGACCCGTTTTCCGCCGGAGCCGAACGGCTACCTGCACATCGGTCACGCCAAGGCGATCTGCATTAATTTCGGCGTGAAGGACAAATACCGCGGCGTATGCAACCTTCGTTTGGACGACACGAACCCGACGAAGGAGGATACCGAATACGTAGAGGCGATCGAGGAGGACATCAAGTGGCTTGGCTTTGATTACGACAACGTATACTATGCCAGCGACTACTTTGACTTCCTGTACGAATGTGCAATCAAGCTCATTAAAAAAGGAAAGGCTTACGTCTGTGAGTTAACGCCGGAACAGATGCGCGAATACCGCGGCACACTGACCGAGCCGGGCAAGAACTCCCCCTACCGCGACCGACCGATCGAAGAGAACCTTGACCTGTTCACACGCATGACGAACGGTGAATTTGAGGCCGGCAAAATGGTGCTGCGTGCTAAGATCGACATGGCTTCCCCCAATCTCAATATGCGCGACCCGATCATCTACCGCATCATGTATGCGCACCATCACCGCACCGGCGACAAGTGGTGCGTCTATCCGATGTATGACTTTGCGCATCCGCTTTCCGACGCGTGCGAAAAGGTGACCCACTCCCTGTGCTCGCTGGAGTTTGAAAACCACCGTCCGCTTTATAACTGGTTTGTCGATGAGCTGATCGAGGGCGAAAAGCCGCGTCAGATCGAATTTGCGCGCCTAAATCTCAACTACACCCTGACCTCTAAGCGCAAGTGCCTGAAATTGGTACAGGACGGCATTGTTGACGGCTGGAACGATCCGCGTATGGCTACCATCAGCGGTATGCGCCGTCGCGGCTATCCTGCGGAGGCTATCCGTGATTTCTGCGAAAAGATCGGCGTTTCCAAGGCATACAGCGTCGTGGACTTTGCCCTGCTGGAGAGCTGTGTGCGCGACAATCTGAACCAGACCGCACCGCGCGCGATGGCTGTGCTGGATCCGATCAAGCTGATCATCGATAACTATCCGGAGGACAAGGTAGAGGAGCTGGAGGCGGAATACCATCCCGATCATCCGGAATTCGGCAAGCGCACCATCCCGTTCGGCAAGGAGCTTTACATTGAGCGCGACGACTTCATGATCGAGCCGATCAAAAAATACCGCCGCCTGTTCATCGGCAATGAGGTCAGGCTGTATAAAGCGTATTTCGTGACCTGCACCGGTTATGACCTTGACGAAAACGGCGAGGTCTGTGCCGTACACTGCACTTATGATCCGGCAACCTTCGGCGGCGACGCACCGGACGGCAGGAAGGTCCGCGGCACAATCCACTGGATTTATGCCGGCGATTGCGGCGAAGCGGAGGTCAGACTGTATGACCGGCTGTTCGACGTACCGAACCCGAGCGACGAGGAGGGCGTCAGCTCCTTTGAGGACAACCTCAATCCGGACTCGTTGGTGGTGAAGACCGCCTATATCGAGCGTGCGCTGAAAACCGTCAAGGCCGGCGATCGCTTCCAGTTTATGCGGACCGGCTATTTCTGCGCCGACACCGATACCAGTGACGAAAAAATTGTATTTAACCGAACCGTAGCATTAAGAGATAGTTTTAATAAGAAGAAGTAAATCTTATGGCACAAAGAAAAGATATCAAAAACATTGCCATTATTGCGCACGTTGACCACGGTAAGACCACGCTGGTAGATGAAATGCTGCATCAAAGCGGCATCTTCCGCGACAACGAAGTGGTACAGGAGCGCGTAATGGACTCCAATGACCTGGAAAAAGAACGCGGTATTACGATCCTTTCCAAAAATACCGCTATCCATTACAAGGATACAAAAATTAATATTGTTGACACGCCCGGTCACGCCGATTTCGGCGGCGAGGTAGAGCGCATCCTGATGATGGTGGACGGCGTACTGCTGCTTGTAGACGCCTTTGAAGGCTGTATGCCGCAAACGCGCTTTGTATTAAAGAAAGCGCTTGGGCTGCACAAAACGCCGCTCGTCGTTGTCAACAAGGTAGACCGTGACGGCGCACGGCCGGAGGAGGTCGTGGACGAGGTGCTTGACCTGTTCATTGAGCTTGGAGCCGATGACGACCAGATCGATTTTCCGGTGATCTTCGCCTCTGCGCGCGGCGGCTATTCCAGCCTTGACCCCACTGTACGCAGCGGCGATATGCGCCCGCTGCTGGACGCTATTTTAGAGAATATTCCTTCGCCGCAGGGCGACCCTGACGGTGCGCCGCAGATCCTCTTTTCCTCGCTGGAATACGACGATTATGTCGGTCGGATCGGCGTTGGCAGAGTGGAACGCGGCAGCGTCAAGGTCAATACGCCTTATGTACTGTGCAAGCAGGACGGCAGCACCGAAAATGTACGCTTTTCACAGCTGTATCAGTTTGAGGGCTTAAAGCGTGTGCCCTGCACCGAAGCGCAGTTTGGCGATTTGATCTGCGTAGCCGGTATACCCGACCTCAACATCGGTGAAACCGCCTGCGATCCGGAGCATATTGAGCCGCTTCCGTTTGTCAAGATCGACGAACCGACGATCTCAATGAACTTCATGGTCAACGACTCCCCGTTTGCCGGCAAGGAGGGCAAATACGTCACCTCGCGCAACCTGCGCGACCGGCTGTTTAAAGAGGTGGAGACGAACGTTTCCATGCGTGTAGAGGAAACGGACAGCATGGACACCTTCAAGGTATCTGGCAGAGGCGAGCTGCATCTGTCGATTTTGATCGAAACCATGCGGCGTGAAAACTACGAATTCGCCGTATCGCGACCGACGGTTATCCTGAAGAAGGACGAAAAGACAGGCCAGACGCTGGAGCCGATGGAAACCGCTATTATCGAGGTGCCTGAGGAATATGTCGGCAGCGTCATGCAAAAGCTCTGCTCGCGTAAGGGCGAAATCGAGAACATGGACACACGTTCCACCGGTATGACGCACCTGGAGATCAAGATCCCCTCACGAGGTCTGATCGGTTACCGCAGCGAATTCTTAACCGACACCAACGGCAACGGCATCATGAACCAGCTGTTTGCCGGCTATGAACCCTACAAGGGCGATATTGAAACACGCAGCCGCGGCTCCATTGTCGTGCACGAAACCGGCACGACCACCGGCTACGGACTGTGGAACACGCAGGACAGAGGCCGCCTGTTCATCGGCCCGGGCGTTGATGTTTACGAGGGTATGATCGTGGGCGAATGTGCGAAGGACGAGGACATTGTCTGTAACGTCTGCAAAAAGAAACACGTAACCAATACCCGTGCCAGCGGCAGCGACGAGGCGTTAAAGCTAGTACCGCCGACCACGCTCTCGCTGGAACAGAGCATGGAATTCCTCGCAGACGATGAGCTGCTGGAGGTCACGCCGAAGTCCATCAGATTACGCAAAACGATTCTGAATAAAGAGCTGCGCTTAAAGGCGGAAAGCCGTGCCAGAAAATAAAAAGCAAGGGATGTGAGAATATGAACGAAAAAGCAGGTTTATATTTTCACATCCCTTTTTGTAAAAGTAAGTGTCCGTACTGCGACTTTTACAGCGTCAAGTACAGTGTACCGGCGGCACAGCAGTATTGCCGCGCGCTTTTGGAAGTCCTTAGGCAATATAACGGCAGCTTTGACACGGTGTATTTCGGCGGCGGCACGCCGAGCGTAATGGAACCGGCGCTGCTTGGTGAAATACTGCAGGCGGCACGGGAACATTTTGACATCGCGCCGGACAGCGAGATCACGGTCGAGTGCAATCCGTCAAAGGATTTAAGAGGTGCCTTCCTGCAGTACCGCGGCTTTGGCATCAACCGCATCAGTCTCGGGATGCAAAGCGCCGTGGACAGGGAGCGCTTTGCGCTCGGGCGGAGCGCCGGACGGGCGCAGGTGACAAAGGCGATCGACGACGCGCGCGCCGCAGGCTTCACGAACATCAGCCTTGATCTCATGCTCGGTACGCCGCACCAAACGTTGGCGTCGCTTGATGAAAGCTTTGACTTTATTGACAAAATGCAGGTACAGCACGTTTCCGCCTATCTGCTGAAAATCGAACCGGGTACAAAATTCTTTGACTTACGCGACCGGTTGGCGCTGCCCGATGAAGACACCGTCGCAGAAATGTATCTGAAAACCGTACAGACGTTGGAACAGATAGGACTTGCGCAATACGAGATCAGCAATTTTGCCCGTCCCGGCTTTGAGAGCCGGCACAACACAAAATACTGGCGGCTCATTCCCTATCTTGGCATTGGCAAGAGCGCGCACTCCTTTTGGGAGGGCAAGCGATTTTATTACGACCGCGACTGGCAGCTTATACAAGACGGGGACGGCGGCACGGACGACGAGCGCATCCTGCTCGGACTGCGGCTGCGTGAGGGCATTGACAAAACGCTTGTCCATAAGCCATACCGTGCTTACGTCGCGATGGGTCTGATGACGGAAACGGTTCAAAAAATAGCGCTGACGCCGCAGGGTATGCTGGTTTCTAACACGATCATAAACGCGCTGCTTTAGGGTATACTATACTTGTATCCTGAGCAGCGAGGTGACAACATGAAAAAAGTGAAGAAAACCGACTATCAAAAGAAATACCGGCTCTCGCCGGAGGCGTCACGCACACTCGGCGCGTGGATGTATAATCCTACCGTTCAGCCGGACGGCAGAACCGAAATGGGCGTACCGATCCCTACTACTGAAAACGTAGAGTATTCCAAGGAATACGGTGAAGAAAACGAATTATAATGAAAACGGAGGCCGTCTCACAGTAAATGTGAGACGGCCTCGATTGTTGATCGAAAACCTATTAAATTAAAGATGGAAAATAATATCGTCTGATTTCCAATTAAATATTGCCATACCGATGACAAGCATCAGCACAGAGGTGATGGTTCCATACAGCAGCATGTGCCAGTTAAACGGCGTATCAGGATAGAGCACGCACTGCCGGAACATTTCAATCATGTGATAGAGTGGATTAATTCTAACAACCATTCTAAGTGCCGCGCTCTTGATAACGTGGATGTGATACAACACCGGCACCATATACAGCAACAGCGTCTGGAACACGCCCCAGATATATTCAATATCGCGGAAGTACACGCACAGCACGGACAGAATCAAGCCAACGCCGGTGGAAAACAGCAGAATCAGGAACAGCGGTATCGGCACCAAAATCAGACGCCAGGACAGCGTTAATGCCGCGCCGTTGCTGATACCCGTCAGCTTAAAGAAAATCCATACCAGGATATAACCCAGCAAGGAAATGGCAAGCGTCACAAAGCAAGAGAATATTGACGACAGCGGATACATATACTTAGGTACATATACCTTCTTAATGATCGCTTGGTTGACGCGGAAGGAGGTCATCGCCTGACGCGTTGCCGTATTGAAAAAGTCCAGCATCAAACGGCCTGCAAACAGGTAAACCGGAAAACAAATAACATCGTCGTTTTTATGCGTAAAAATATGGGTGAACACAACTGACAGCACTACCATATTTAACAGCGGCTGCAAAAAACTCCAGAAAATACACAGCCAAGAGCTGCG
>JAFUEH010000040.1 GCA_017463985.1 Eubacterium sp.
GCTCACCGTCCGTTTTGTCAATGATCGACGTAATATTGCCCTGACGGTTCAGCGTTACACGGTATTTCTCATTCTCCATTGACGTATCGTCGATCGTCAGACTGCTCTTCGCTTTAGAAGGCGTATTACTTTCGCGCACGTCGTACACACGCATTCCGAGCGAGGGCACCTCTGCTACGAACAGTACGGTTTTGACGCCGTCCGTATCGTTGATCACCTGCGCCGGTACCTCTTTCAGATTGTCGGCAACGACCTTTACGCAAGGCGTCGTGATACCCGAAAGCTGAACGGTTACGACATCCCTGCGCGGTGCTTCCAGCGCGTTATAAACCACCACCGGCGTGCCGGCGCAGAAATCAGTGCGCATCAGGGATGCGACAGCGCCGAGGTAGTTTTCTATTTCACCGGTGAATTGATTGATACTCATGGCATAGTCGTTCCAGCTGCGGCGATAGACTCGCTGACAGGAGGTGCCCGGCGTATCGTCATGAAATTGGTGCGCGATCGCGCGCTTCCAGCTTTTTTCCAGCACTTCTTCGTTGTAATCAGCCGTACCATAATAGGAAGCCATCACGCCGGCGCGCTCCGCCATGTCGCCCAGCTCCTGACATTTTGCATTCCAGCGCTTACCGATCGCACGCGAGGTATAGCCGCCGACGCCGTGGTTTTGCATCACCAGCTCCGTATCCCATACCGGTAGCTGATCCTTCACTTCCTGCGGCAGCTGCGTTTCCATATCTCTGAAGATCTGATCTGCGGAGGTAGCTACTACCTCTATGTCCTCGCTGTCATTTTTCTTGATCGCTTCGTCAACAAAGCGGATAGTCGCCTCCTCCGGCGCGCCGCCGCGGTCACCGATACCGTGGAACAGATAGGTCCAGTCAAGGCCGTACTGCTCATTTTCTTTTAACTTTTTCGTGATGAAATCCCAGTCACGCAGCTTTGTGAGGGTAAAATAATAATCATGCGGGTTGCAGGAGGCATAAATGCTTTCTCCGTCTACGCCCTTCCATTTGCCAAGATCAAACGGAACGCCGTAAGCGCTGCCCCAAGCAAGCTTTTGCGTGGTGAAGCCGAGCAAGTGCGCATGGTGAGCGATAGAGGGAAGCGCCCAACCGAAGCCGAAACAATCCGGCAGGTAAATATCGACGCTGCGCTTGCCGAAGGTTTCGTCAAAATAAGAATTACCGATCAAAATATTGCGGAATAGCGCCTCCGGTGACGGACAGTTCACGTCGCCGTTCTCAAAGGCGGAGCCGGTCACGTTCCAGCGCCCGTCTGCTACATACTGCTTCAGCTTCTCGAACAGCTCCGGATAATATTCCTCCATCAGCTCATAACGGTAAGAGCCTTCAAAGGAAAACACGTAGCTCGGATACTTTTTCAGCAGCGCAAAATTTTCTACCAGTGTATTATAAATGTATTTGCTGGTGGTCGTTTCAAAATCCCAAGACCACACGGTGTCAAGATGTGATGTTGCGACAGTATAAACCTTTTTTCTTCCCATAGTCATGCTCCTTTACAGCAGCTTTTCAAAGCCTTCGGTAGTGTACTCCTCGCCGTTACGTTTTTTGGCGAGCTGTGCCATCAGGGCGTCAAAGCGCTTACGCGTAACGGGATAGAGGATCACGCACAGCAGCGAAACTGTCAACAGTGCTGCCGGAATGATCGTAGAGATATTTTCCATGCCGTTAATGATTTTCGGATCCGTCACCTGCGTAAACAGTGATTCCTTGCCGGCCACATCGGCGGAGGCATCGTAGCCGTACAGGGTCAGCAGCTGTCCGGCCATCAGAATACCGAAGCCGGCGCCGAACTTTTGCACCAGCTGCGGCAGGGCGGTAATCGTGGATTCCCGACGCTCGCCGGTTTTAAATTCATTCAGCTCAACAAGGTCATAGCCCATGGAATAGAACAGCGTCCAAAAGGTACCGTTAGCAATGCCGAGCACCAGCGGCGCGCCAACGCTCATCACCTTAAAGCCGCCGATCTCTGCGTCCAGACCGATCACCTTGAGCAGCACCTCACCGACCAACGCGATCGAAAGGAACAAAATCGTGGCAAAGCGCCGATCCTTCTTCGTTGCCACCTTTTCAACGATCGGCACAATGGCAGCCATCGTCAACACCAGCGTCACAATAATAATGGCGATACCGGTATCATAATCCATCCCGATACAGTCAATGACCATATAGGTCAGGTTCGACTGAATCATCGAGCTGGTAGCCAGATAGAAAAAGACGAACAGGAAAAACCACTTGGCCGGCTTCAGCTTAAGGATACCGCCAAAGGCGGCAAAGGTGGATTTCAGGGTCACCTTTTGCGCGGTCTCCCCTTCCTTGAGCTGCTTTGGCTCATACACACCGTTCAGGCTCTTGCAGCAGATAAAGCCCAGTACAACGGCCAACACGCTAAGGATCGCTGCAATCACAGCATAAGCGTTGCTCTCGTATTTTTTGCCGAGTAAGATCGCCACCGTCGGCACCAGCGCAGGCAGGATATTGCCAAGACCAACGCAGAAGGCATTCAGCAGTGAGGAAAGCGAACGGATATCGGTACGCTCGTCATAATCCTCTGTCAGCTCCGGAACGATCGCATAATACGGAATCGAATACATGGTATAGAAGATCCAGATCGCCATAGAGATCACGGTATACAGCAGAATCTTCGCCAGCTGAGAGGAAAGGCCGGCGCCGATGCTTGTCCACGCCACCACAAAAACAACTGCCAAAGGCAAAATCGACACCTTCATCACCTTGCGCTTATCTACGCCCGGGCGGTCTGTGTAGTTACCGATCATCGGGTCGGTCACCGCGTCCCAAGCGATAGAAATGAAGATAATAATCGAGCTATACATTGGCTTGATACCGACAATTTCGTTAAGAAACGTCAGATAATATGTATAGAACATATTGTACAGCAGCGATTCGGTAAAAATGCCAAAGGCATAGCCGAATTTTTTCTTTTTTGTCAATGCTGTTTTCATGGCAAAGACCTCCTTTTAACTTATCTATATAATAATACTTTTACAATCAGTTATCAATATATAAATCATATTTTCAAGAGAAAAGAACACCGCATCTCAGGCAGGCCTTTTCCGCATAATAATCGGGAAAAACAGTCAAAAGCAAAAAGATTTATGCTGACAGCGAATTGTATTTATTCCGCTGAAAAATTATAATGATAACAGTGTATTTGCCGTTTTGGCTACATGGAATTTTAAATACACAGAGAAAGAGGAAAGGTGCAAAAAGCATGGAAAATCAGGAACAGAAAAAATTAAAAACCTACAGGCGTTTAATGATCGTCTTTTGGATTTTAGTGCCGGGCTCCAACATACTGTTAGGTATACTCGGAGCGGTTTTAGACAAGCAGTTTGATAAATTATCAGATGTTATATGGATATTCCCACTTCTTGCTGCGATTGTATTGACGGTATTATTCAGCAAACAGAAGAAGGCGGTGAAGGCTGCCAACACGAATGTTCCCAGCACTATCAATGCGCCGTTTAACGTGCCTGTCAATGCACCTGTTCAAACGCCTGTCAACATAAATCCTTACAGTGCTGCAGCCTTATGGCAGGAACCGCACGCAGCCGCCGTTGAGAGCACACCGGTAAGACCGGAACAGCATGAAACTGTTGAGAGCACACCGGTAAGGCAGGAACAGCAAGAAACGGACGAGATCGCATCGGGCAGAAGAGAACTAAACGAAGAGGAAGGCATCGCCTTCATCAACCGCTTAGACGAAGTGTTTGTGATGTATTCCGCTGCAACAGGTGAAGGATATCCGAGCGTGGACATGACCGGCTCTGCCTGGGTATTTTCCAAGGTGGAATTTGCGGAATACTCTCAACAGCAAAATGCCGCTTTTCATCTGAAATACTGCGCCATGTCCTTACAGGCCTTCAAGGCTTTTGTCAGAGAATGGTATGCTTACGGTATTTATCGGTTTAAGCTCAATCCGGGTATCAATGACGCGTATGCAGAAATTCAAAGAGACCGCTTTGTACCGAACGCTGATGCAAAAATGTTTGATTATTACGGCTCTAATTTCAATCAGCTCATTCTTCGTTTTAAGCAGATGTATGCCTGCAAAGAAAATCCGATTGCCAACGCCTTTGCGAATACCCTGTGGAGCTCGATCTGTCACGAGTTATACAACAATGTATACTTGGTGCCTATCGCGTATGACAATGAGCCGGATGACGCAGTAGATCCATACATTCACTATACCGAGAACGCACGCCAGACGGTGAACGATATTGAAGTGAACAGAGAGCTTGGCGAATCGATCCAGGAAGGCAAAACGCTTCATGTAAGCGGCGACGTTATTTTAGCAAACGAAAAGCTGATTCTCGGTGTTGAAGGATACCGTCTTGCCACACCGGAAACCTCTGTAGGCGGTCGCATCATGCATCTGAGAACGCTGAGAAACGGTAATATTTCTATGCTGTGCGCCTTCACAGACGTTCGGGATATGCACCGCATTTTCGGCCCAAATCTTCACATCGCCTTGATGACATACCAAGATATTGTGGCACATAAGGACGACCCGATTTCGGACGGCAATCAGATCAACGGCATCGTGATCAACCCGATCGGACTTACACTGGAGCTTGACCGTGAAAACATCGCGTATGCTGAAAAGGAGCACCAAGGGCCGGTAAAACTGTTCGTGTCTGAATAACAGCACTGCCTAAAATCAAATCATATCAAAAAGCCTTGCAAGCTCGATGCTTGCAAGGCTTTTATCATCGTTCGGTCTGTGTATTACAAATTGATGGCCTGTTCCGGCACATTTTTCTGTTTTCAGTACTTCCGCTCGAATACACGCTTACACTATTCACCGTTCCATTGAAAACGCTGCAGATCCACACAGCCGTCAACAAACTGTACGCCCTCACCCTCCAACAGAAGGATTTGCATATTTTTGCCGCCGAAGGCAAAGGCGGACGACGGTTCGCCAAAACGGTTGACCACACGAAAGCACGGAATACTGTCCGGATCCGGATTTACGTGCAGCGCATAGCCAACGACCCGGCTCCAGCGCGGATTACCGGCAAGGAGCGCCACCTGACCGTAGGTAGCCACTTTACCATAAGGAATACGTTTTACAACGTCGTAGATTTTTTGAAAGGAATTCACAGCAGACTCACCCATAACTACTTCGCGGCGAGCGCGCGCTGACCGATGTCGCGGCGGAAATGCGCACCGTCAAAGTGAATTTTTTCAACGCCGTCATACGCCTTGTCCAGCGCCTCCTGCAGCGTATCACCGAGCGCGGTCACGCCCAGCACCCTGCCGCCGGCTGTCACCAACTGCTCGCCGTCACGCTTTGTACCGGCATGGTAAACTGTCACGCCGTCCAAATCCCCTGCTGTCAAGCCGGTGATCGCAAGGCCCTTGGGATACGCTTTTGGATAGCCGCCGGAAGCCATGATCACACAGGCGCAGGCTCTGTCGTCCCACTCGATCGGCAGGTCTGACAGCGTTTCATTGTTGATTGCCTCAAAAATATCCATGATATCCGTCTTGAGACGCGGCAGCACCACCTGTGTTTCAGGATCACCGAAACGACAGTTATATTCGATGACCTTCGGTCCCTTTGGGGTAATCATTAAGCCGAAATAGAGACAGCCTTTGAACGTTCTGCCCTCGGCGTTCATTGCCTGTACGGTCGGCAGGAAGATCTTATCCATACACTCCTGTGCCACAGCGTCGGTATAATACGGATTTGGCGAAACGGTTCCCATGCCGCCGGTATTCAGACCCTTATCGCCGTCCAGTGCCCGCTTATGATCCATAGACGATACCATCGGCTTCACACACTTGCCGTCGGTAAACGCCAGTACAGAAACCTCCGGACCGGTCAAAAACTCCTCCACAACGACCTGATTACCGCTGGCGCCGAAGATTTTATCCTCCATGATCTCCTTTACGCCGGCAATCGCTTCCTCCAACGTTTCCGGAATGATAACGCCCTTACCGAGCGCTAAGCCGTCCGCCTTAATCACCGTCGGAAATTCGTTCTTTGCAGTGATATAGTCAATGACCTCCGACGGGTTGTCAAACACCTTATACTCCGCCGTAGGAATACCGTACTGCAGCATCAGGTTTTTAGAAAACACCTTGCTTCCCTCAATGATCGCCGCCTTTGCATCAGGGCCAAAGGTAGCGAAGCCCTCTTGATGCAAAGCGTCCACCATGCCCATGACCAACGGATCATCCGGCGCTACGACGACAAAATCAGCCTTGATTTCCTTCGCCAGCTGTACAACGCCGTCGATATCCGTCGCGCCAACGTTAAAGCATTCTGCATCGTAAGCGATACCGCCGTTGCCGGGGCAGCAGGCAATATAATCCACGCGCGGTGACTGCTTGATTTTTTTAATTAATGCGTGCTCCCGTCCGCCGGAGCCGACCACTAATACTCTCATACTTGTCCTCCTGACAGTGCTGTTACACATTTTTATTTACGATACGGGTCTCCTCCTCGCCGCTTTCCAAATCAATATAACGGGTGAAGAGCGATACCTTATTGTCCTCGTTCAGATTGTTCCAGACCATCTCTGTGAAGGCGTCGATATCCTCGTTGCCAAGCGCAATCGGCGTCGGTTCACCCTCAAAGGAGGGAATCGGATCGCCATCACACGGATAGGTGTGCAGGAAATGTCCTACGCC
>JAFUEH010000041.1 GCA_017463985.1 Eubacterium sp.
TTTTATCTGATTTTACAACAAAAAAATGAAAGTGAACACTTTTTTGTGTCCACTTTCATTTTACTCTTGCACTACGGATAGACCTTTTTCGACAAGCTGAAAGCGGAACACGTGTTCCGCTTTTACATTTAGCTCATGATTATTTACACCCATTCAAAGTTATCAACACCGGCGCCGATTTCAAAATGGTATTTGACAATACCCAGATCGACCTTCAGCTCCGGACCGATCCCGACGGTTTTGGCCTTGACCTTGTAATTGTCGATCAGCTCAAATTTGAATTTTTGCTGGTTCGTCGCTGTCGGCGCCATCAGCGCATAGCGCACGCCGCGTTGAAACCACTTCGGCATTGACTGCATATCGTCGCAAACGGCTTCGCCGTCCTTTGTTTTTCTTTCCTTGCCCTGTGTTTCACCGTAGCCGAGGGCGATGACCACCGTCAGCTTTTCGTCTTTTTCAATTTGAAATGCTTCCGGTATCTTTTTATATGTCAGCGCAACCCAACAGGTATTCAGACCGAGCATCTGCGCGTCCAGCACCAGCTTTTCGCCATAGTAACCGCACAGCTCATCCAGCTTTTTGCGCTTTTTACCGACCAGCACAAAGTAATTGCTGACGTTTTGAAAGTTGCCGTAGCTGGCGAGCTTGGAGGAGAAGGCCTTCGGCTCGTTCGAAACCAGCTGAATATGCAATCCGCTTTCTGCATTGTACTGTGCCACCAGTGCCTCTAGCTTTTCTTTCACGTCCGCCTCGAGCGGCTTATCGAGGTACTGACGGACAGAATGTCTTACCTTGACTGCTTCATAAATATCCATGAAGATGTCCTCCTGTAAATCGAAATCGGGAGAGGGAATAACCCTCTCCCTTATATAGATTATCTGAACTTTTTGCGTGCGGTATAGCTGGTGTGCAGGTCATGGTGTGCCTTATGGCCGCCAAAGCCGTCATACCATTCGCTGTACAGCGTCTTGATGACAGGGGATTCGTGGCTCATTCTGAGCGGCATATCCCGATCCTGATCATAAAGTGCCTTGGCACGTACAGCCTTCAGGTCAACCGTGTCGCGGATATACTGCGGCTGAATCGGCTGACCGCCGCCGTTAACGCAACCGCCGGGACAGCCCATGATCTCAATAAAGCCGTAGCCGTTCGGGTTACCGTTCTTCAGCTGATCCATCACTTCCTTTGCAGCACCGGCACCGGAGGCAACGCATACCTTGATGTCCTGACCGGCCAGGTTGACGGTAGCTTCCTTGATGCGGTCAGTACCTCTGACAGCTTCCAGATTGATCGCTTCCGTTGCGCCGTTCAGCCAAGCATTGGCCGTACGTACTGCTGCTTCCATAACACCGCCGGTAGCGCCGAAGATCACGGCAGCGCCGGTGTCGTCACCGAGCGGAGAGTCAAATTCCTCATCCGGCAGGTTAGCAAAGTTGATGCCGAGACGGTCAAACATTCTGGCAGCTTCTCTTGTCGTGAGCGCCACGTCAACGTCCGGAACACCGGCAGC
The DNA here is from genome assembly GCA_017463985.1 of Eubacterium sp. Classification (GTDB taxonomy): domain Bacteria; phylum Bacillota; class Clostridia; order Oscillospirales; family Acutalibacteraceae; genus Eubacterium_R. Next base: position 1,511 of record JAFUEH010000041.1, read on the forward strand.
ATTCTGATCGTCACGTGTGATCTCAAATTTCTTTGCCGTACAAGGCATGATCGATACAACGAAGATGTCCTTCGGGTCAATGCCCATCTTATCGGCATAATAGGTCTTGATAACGGCACCGGCCATCTGCTGCGGTGATTTGCAGCTGGATAGATGTGCCAGCAGGTCAGGATAATAGAATTCACAGAACTTGACCCAACCCGGTGAGCAGGAGGTGATCATCGGCAGTGTGCCGCCGTTCTTGATCCTGTCAACCAGCTCGTTAGCCTCCTCAACGATCGTGAGGTCAGCGCCGAAGTCGGTATCAAATACCCTGTCAAAGCCCAGTCTTCTGAGACCGGCAACCATCTTGCCCTCTACGTTCGTGCCGATCGGTAAGCCGAAGCATTCACCGATGGTGGCGCGGATCGAAGGCGCTGTCTGTACAACCACGTGCTTTGTTTCGTCAGCAAGGGCAGCCCAAACCTTGTCGGTATCGTCTTTCTCTGTCAGGGCGCCGGTCGGGCAGACGGCTGTACACTGACCGCAGGAGATACACGGTGTGTCGTTCAGCGACTTGCCGAACGGCTGACCGATCTGCGTATCAAAGCCTCTGTCGTTCGGGCCGATAACGGAGACATACTGCTCCTTACATACTGCGACGCAGCGACGGCAAAGAATACACTTGTTGTTGTCTCTGACCAGGTGCGGGGTAGAGAAGTCCTTTTCATAATGCGGCTTATCGCCGGCAAAGCTTGTCTGGTCAACGCCGTAGTCGCGGCAAAGCTTCTGCAGCTCACAGTTGGTGGAGCGCTTGCAGGAAAGACAGCTCTTGTCATGCACAGAAAGAATCAGCTCCAGCGTGGTCTTTCTGGCCTTCTGAATTTTTTCGGTGTTGGTCAGTACCTCCATACCCTCAGATACAGGATAAACACAGGAGGTAACCATTCTGAAGCCTCTGCCCTCGTTCGCTTCTACGATGCAGATACGGCAGGCACCGATTTCGTTTTTCTCTTTCATAAAGCAAAGGGTAGGAATTTCAATGCCGGTCTGACGGGCTGCATCGAGAATCGTTGAGCCGGCCGGCACACTTACCGCAATGCCGTTAATCTTTAAATTAACCATTTTCTCCATGTTACCTTGCTCCTTTCTTACTGCTTGCTGATAGCGTTGAACTTACAGTTGTTCATACATACGCCGCACTTTACGCACTTATCAGGGATAATTTCGTAGGACGGGAGCTTGTGTCCCGGAGCAGTGTAGTCAGTTTTAATAATGGTCGAGGCCGGGCAGTTTCTTGCGCACATACCGCAGCCGATACACTTATCCTTGTCGATGACAAAGGTAAGCAGGTCTTTACATACGCCGGCAGGACACTTCTTGTCCCTGACGTGCGCTTCATATTCATGACGGAAGAATTTAAGGGTCGCCAAAACCGGGTTCGGCGCTGTCTGGCCAAGACCGCAGGCAGAATTAGCCTTGATGTAGTAGCAAAGCTCCTCGAGCTTATCAAGATCCTCCATCGTGCCCTTGCCGGAGGTGATCTTGTTCAGCATCTCCAGCAGACGCTTTGTACCGACACGGCACGGGGTGCACTTGCCGCAGCTCTCGTCAACGGTGAACTCCAGGAAGAACTTGGCAATATCTACCATACAGGTGTCCTCGTCCATGACGATCAGACCGCCGGAGCCCATCATACAGCCGATAGCTGTCAGGTTATCGTAGTCGATCTCAGTATCCATCAAGGAAGCCGGAATACAGCCGCCGGACGGACCGCCGGTTTGCGCAGCCTTGAACTTTTTGCCGTTCGGGATACCGCCGCCGATGTCCTCAATGATCTGGCGCAGGGTAGTACCCATCGGAACCTCAACAAGACCGGTGTGCTTGATCTTACCGCCGAGCGCAAATACCTTCGTACCCTTAGAACGCTCTGTACCCATCGAGGCAAACCAATCGGCGCCCTTCAGAATGATCTGCGGAATGTTAGCAAATGTCTCTACGTTGTTTTCAACCGTCGGCTTGCCGAACAGACCCTTTACAGCCGGGAACGGCGGACGCGGACGCGGTTCGCCTCTGTTACCCTCGATTGAGGTCATCAGCGCAGTCTCTTCGCCGCAGACGAAAGCGCCGGCACCGAGACGGATCTGTAAATCAAAATCAAAGCCGGAATCAAAGATATTTTTACCGAGTAAGCCATATTCTCTAGCCTGATTGATGGCCAGCTGTAAACGGGCAACAGCGATCGGATATTCAGCACGAACGTAGACAAAGCCCTTCGTCGCACCGACAGCATAGCCGCAGATCGCCATGGCTTCGATAATACAGTGCGGGTCGCCCTCCAGGACGGAACGGTCCATGAACGCACCCGGGTCGCCCTCGTCGGCGTTACAGACAACGTATTTCTGATCAGCCTTATTCGGGGCGCAGAGACTCCATTTAATACCGGTCGGGAAACCGCCGCCGCCGCGGCCTCTGAGGCCTGACTTCTTGACTTCCTCGAGTACATCCTCCGGCGTCATCTCTGTCAGCACCTTGCCGAGTGCTGCATAACCGTCCATAGCGATGTATTCATCAATGTTTTCAGGATCGATAACGCCGCAGTTTCTGAGCGCTACACGGTGCTGAGCCTTATAGAAATCTGTGTCGGAAAGGGAAACGCCTTCGGTGATATCCTCTTTCGGAGCACTGGTCTCATTATATACCAAACGCTCTACGACACGGCCCTTGAGAAGATGTTCTTCAACGATCTCCTTAACGTCCTCCGGCTGTACGCTGCTGTAAAAGGTTCCTTCGGGATAAACGATAACGATCGGACCGAGCGCGCAAAGACCGAAGCAGCCTGTCTGAACGAGCTTGATCTCGCCTTGCAGGTCGTTCTTTTCAATTTGTGCTCGGAATTCCTCTTGAATCTTTTTGCTTCCCGAGGAGGTACAGCCGGTACCGCCACAGATCAGTACTTGTGAACGAATCATAAACCTAAACCTCCGCTTACTTTAAATCATCATTGCTGATGGTATAATCGGTTAATACCTTGCCGCCTACGAGGTGCGCTTCCACAACCTCTTTCGCTTTTTCAGCAGTCATTTTGACGTAGGTGACCTTTTCCTTACCGGCTTCAAAAACCTCTACGACCGGCTCAAACTGGCAGATGCCGATGCAGCCTGTCTGCGACACGGTTACCTTGTCGGAAAGACCGGCGTTGTTAACTTCCTCCACAAAGGCGTTGAGTACGGGACGTGCGCCTGCCGCAATACCGCAGGTAGCCATACCGACAACGACACGGATGTCGCCTGTGCCTTCGCGAAGAACGACCTTGTCCTTCATTCTGTCTTTGATTGCCTGAAGCTCTGCTAATGATTTCATAAACTTCTTCCTTCCTCATTCCAATGAGCAATGCTCAAATATTTTACTCTTTTATTTCCAAATACTGCTCTTGCAGATATTCTTCCATCCATTTAATGACATCGTAGGTGTTCAGCGGTACGCCCTCAAGCACCTGACGCAGCTCCCTTGTGTCGAGCGTGACCTGACCTTTTGCCGTTTTGTGGCAGAAATAAAAGTCAGCGTCGGGATGCCCTTGGATCAGCGTCACAACAGAGGCGGCCACATCACCCAGCGGTGTGTAATCGATATGCTGCTTATGAAAGCGTGCCGTTACCGTTGTGCCGTGGCTGTCGGGATGCGCAGTCTGCGCTTTTGACTCGATGGTAAAGCTGCCGCCCGTCTGCTCCGCCGCCAGCTTCAGCAGGGGAACACCCAGTCCCACGCTGCGCGTCGTCCTCGTTGTATAAAACGGGTCGATGACAGCGCGCACCTGCTCCTCTGTCATGCCGCAGCCGTTATCTCTGATGCGCAGCGTGAGCTGCGTTTCATCTTCTTCTATCAGGATTTCGGTCAGTGCAGCACCGGCCTTGACCGAATTTTCAGCGACGTCGAGTATGTTTAGCGATAATTCTTTCATGGTGCTACTCTCAGCCTTTCAAAGAGTCTTTGCCGAACGAGCGTACTGCTATACGGCTCGTCGTCAAGCTCAAAATAATTTTCTTTATCTCTCATATCCGTTAGGTAATGCGCGTCAGAGCTGACAATGATGTGCTTGTCGCGCAGCAACGGGTATCTTTCCAGATATTCTGCTGTTTTCTCACGCCGGTTCATTTCTGCACAAGTAAAATACGGCGTTTGAGGAAACGTACCGAGCACGGATATGATACCGTTCGCAGGACGGTCAATGTGCGCCGGATAGCAGACGCCGCCGAAAGGCTTGACCAGCGTCGGTACCGCCTATATCGAAAT
>JAFUEH010000004.1 GCA_017463985.1 Eubacterium sp.
AATATCCTTGTTAATTTATGCCCAAAATTCGTAATATGAAAAATATTCATATTGCGAAATCAAACGAATTGTATTGTTTAGTCTATTAAATTTCAATCCCAATTTCAAAAGCTGCCTCACTCCCGTGAGACAGCTCCTTTTGATTATGCTTATGCATGATGCTTCTTTTTGTCGAAGGCCGGATACATCCGGCGGTAAAGAGCATTGATGTGCCGGAAATAGTCGGCGTCAATGCTGTTAAGCGTTTGCTCCGTGGTGCGGAAACGCCAGTTCTTTTCACCGACACCCGGAATGTTCATACGTGCGTCGGCACCAAAGCCGCACATATCCTGCAGTGAAATCATTGCTACGTTAGAGGCGCTCTGCCATACCGCTTCTGTCACAGCGCGGCAGGAGGCGGACTGATAACCGCCGTCGCCCCAAAAGCCGCCGTGAAAGCGGCAGTAATCCAGCGCAAAGCTTCTGTCCTGCTCGCTCGCTTCCCACAGCCAGCCGAGCAGGGTGTTGTTATCGTGTGTACCGACATAGTTGATACTGTTTGGCGTACAGTTATGCGGCAGATGAGAGGAGTCGCCGCCGGCATCAAAGCCGAACTGGATCACCTTCATGCCGGGGAAACCGGTATCCTGCAGCAGCTGTATAACGTCCTCGCCAAAGGTGCCGAGATCCTCTGCGATGATCGGCGCGTCCTTGCCGAACTGTTCAAAGACGGCGTTAAATAAATCCGTTTTTGGGCCGTCGAGCCATTCGCCCACCTTGGCGGTATCGCTGTCTGACGGTACAGCCCAGTAAGAAGCAAAGGCACGGAAGTGATCGATCCGCACGGTGTCGAACGTGGACAAGGCGTGACCGAGCCGCAGCAGCCACCAAGCATAGCCGTCCTTTTTCATCGCTGCCCAGTTGTAGATCGGATTGCCCCACAGCTGGCCGTCCTCGCTGAAATAGTCAGGCGGCACCCCGGCTACGACCTTCGCTATCAAGGATTTTTCATCGATTTCGAACAGCTGCAGGTTCGCCCACACATCCGCGCTGTCCATTGCTACGTAGATCGGCATATCGCCAATGACGGCGACGCCTTTTTTGTTGGCATACTTTTTGATCTTATGCCACTGCTGATAGAACAGGTACTGAACGAATTTCCAGAAGGCAGCCCTTTCCTCAAAATCAAAAATATGCTTTACGCAGTCAAAATAATGCGCGTGCGTCGGCTGCCATTCCCACCAAGGTTTTTGATCCTCTGCTTCCTTTACCGCCATATATAATGCATAGTCGGTCAGCCAGCTGTTTTCCAGCTCAAACTGCTTAATCGCCGCCGCCAGCTGTTCGTCGATGTGCGCAAAGGCTGTTTGCAATGTGGCGAGCCTTTTTTCGGCGGCAAAGGCGTAGTCGGCTGTGTAAGGAGAGCCGTAATAAACGTTGTCACGCAGCTCCTCTTCGCTGATTAAGCCTCTGTCATATAAGTCCTTCGGATCAATGAACAGATAGTTACCGGCGAACGCCGAGGGGGAACAGTAGGGCGAGTTGGCGGCGTCCGGCGGGTTGAACGGCAGCACCTGCCAATAGGTAAAGCCCATGTCTGCGATTTTGTCGATAAAACGGAGAATATGCTCGTCAAACACGCCGACTCCGTAATCTGACGGCATGGACGAGATGTGCAGTAATACTCCTGCACCGCGTTGTTTCAGCATGATGTAACCACCTTGTCAGTATTTCCCTAGCATCATATCATGTTATCGGGAAAAAATCAACGCACACGGCAGAAAAATTCGTCCGTGAGGCGCGGCGCTTGTTCAATCTATATAATTTATACTATAAAATTCCCTTTATTATTTATATTTTAAATATTGAATATATAGACGCTATTTGGTATAATACAACAATGTGGAATCCTCTATTATGGGATAGAAGGCTCTGCACAAAATCCGCAGCTGAGGTAAACAACGTGGCAGTCAGTACGAAACGAATCACCGCTGATGAGCTGGGTACGCAGCAAGCGTACACGGACAGGGTGAAGGCGCTATTAAAAAAACGATATGAAAATGCGGCCGAGCCGCTTGCCTGCGTGGTGACCTACGGCTGTCAGCAAAACGTGGCGGACAGCGAGCATATCAAGGGTATGCTGGAGCTGATGGGCTACGGCTTTACCGAGGACAGGCAGGCCGCCAAGCTGGTGATCTTTAACACGTGCGCGGTGCGTGAGCACGCCGAGGATAGGGTGTTCGGTAATGTCGGCGCGTTGAAAAAATATAAGCTCGCTAACCCGGACGTGGTGATTGCGCTATGCGGCTGTATGATGCAGCAAAAGCATATTGCCGAAAAAATCAAGACCTCGTTTCCGTTCGTTGATCTGGTGTTCGGTACGCACGTGGTGCATAAGCTGCCGGAGCTTTTGTATATGGCGCTGACGCAGCGCAAGCGTGTGTTCGAGCTGCCGGACGTGGACGGCGTGATTGCAGAGGGCGTTCCGGTGAAGCGCGACAATGACCGTAAGGCGTGGCTGCCGATCATGTACGGCTGTAATAATTTTTGTTCCTACTGCGTGGTGCCGTATGTCCGCGGCCGCGAGCGCAGCCGCCTGCCGGAGGATATTGAAAAGGAATTTCGTCAGCTGGTGGCAGAGGGCTATAAAGAAATTACGCTGCTGGGACAGAATGTCAATTCCTACGGCAAGGATCTGACGCCACGCGTCAGCTTTGCAGCGCTGCTCAGGCGCATGAATGCGATTGAGGGCGATTTCCGTATCCGCTTTATGACCAGCCATCCGAAGGATTGCACGAAGGAGCTGCTGGAGACAATGGCGCAGTGCGACAAGGTAGCAAAGCATTTGCACCTGCCGTTCCAAAGCGGCAACGACCGTGTGCTCAAGGCGATGAACCGCGGCTACACAAGGGAACGGTACTGCTCTCTGATCAACTATGCCAGGGAGTTGATGGGGGACAAGCTGTCTGTCACGAGTGATATTATTGTCGGCTTCCCCGGCGAAACCTACGAGGAGTTTTTAGATACAGTTTCGCTCGTAAAGGAGCTTGGCGCTACCGGCTTGTTCACGTTTATCTATTCTCCGCGCGTCGGCACACCGGCCGCGGCGATGGACGATCCTGTCAGCTACGAGGATAAGTCCTTATGGCTGCGCGAGCTGCTGGCGGTGCAGGAGCAGGTGTCTGCTGAGCAGCTGCAGCAGCACGCCGGTAAAACCTTTAAGTGCTTCGTTTATGGGCACGGCAAATTAGGCGATAATTATCTTGCCGCCAGAACCGACGGCAATTTGATTATAGAATTCGTGGGTGGCGAACGGCTCATCGGCACCTTCCAAAATTTGACAGTCACCGAGCCGCTCACTTATGTGATGAAGGGTGAACTGGAAAAAATATAAAAAACGGGAGTATCCCGAGAAAGAGGTAACATCATGAGTTTAGAATCCGTATTAAGAGAGCTTGGTAAGGAAATCCAGGCAGATCCCAGATTTAAGGCGCTGCAGGAAGCTGCTGCTGCCAACGATGCCGACGCCGAACTGCAGGCACAGATGCAGGAGCTGCAGCTGATCTCACTGAAGTATCAGCAGGAGGCTGCGAAGGCAGAAGAGGCTGATCAGGAGGCGATTGAAAAGCTGCAGGGCGAATATCAAGAGATTTACAACAAGATCATGGCCGGCGAAAATATGCTGAAGTATTCTGCCGCAGCTTCCGAAATGGAGGAGATGGCGCAGTATATCAGCGGCATGATCGGTCTGTTCTTTGACGGTCAGGATCCGGCAACCTGCGAGCTGCCGCCGGCTGACGCCTGCACACACGACTGCTGCACCTGCGGCGGCTGTCACTAAGCGCACGATCCGCCTTCCCTGATCGGGAGGGCACTAACACGAGAAACGGAGGAGCATTATGGCTAAAAAGGGCGAGCTGTCACCCATGATGCAGCAATATTTTCAAGTGAAAAAGGAATACCCGGGTGTCATATTGTTCTTCCGCCTCGGTGATTTTTATGAAATGTTTTTTGACGATGCCGTTACCGCCTCAAAGGAACTGGATTTGGTGCTGACGGGACGGGACTGCGGTCAGGAGGAGCGTGCGCCGATGTGCGGCGTGCCTTTCCACAGTGCCGACAGCTACATAGCAAAGCTGGTATCGCGCGGTTATCGGGTAGCGATCTGCGAGCAGATGGAGGACCCGAAGGCGGCGAAGGGTATCGTGAAAAGAGATGTTATAAGAGTCATTACGCCGGGCACTGCCATTGAGGGCAGTATTTTGGAGGACGGCGTGAACAATTATTTATGCGCTATCTGTAAGCTGGGCGTAGAAACCGGCCTGTGCTTTGCCGATGTTTCTACCGGCGAATTTCACATTACGGTCGTGAACCGTGAGGACGATCAGGAAAAAATTATTAACCAGCTGTCGTCCTACGCGCCCAAGGAGCTGCTGGTCAATGAAGCAGCAGCGGCGATGGACAACGTGCTGCGTTTTGCCGAGGTGCGCCTAAGCGCCCGCGCCGAAAGACTGCCGGAGGATAAATTCAACTTTGACTTTGCAACGGAGCTGATCCTCAGCACCATGAAACGGGAGGAGCTTTCCTCACTCGGCATCGGCCATAGTAAGGCGGCGGTTTGCGCACTCGGTGCCGTGATCTATTATCTGCGTGAAACACAGAAAACCGAGCAGCTGGAGGCGCCGAGTGAGGTCGATTTTTACGACGGCGACGAATTTATGGCGCTGGATATCAGTGCGCGCCGCAACCTGGAGCTGACGGCCTCTATGATGACCGGCGACAAAAAGCACTCCCTGCTTTGGGTTATTGATAAAACGAAAACCGCGATGGGTAAGCGTATGCTGCGTGCCTGGCTGGAACGGCCGCTGCTCAGTGTGGCTAAGATCACAAAGCGCCAAAACGCTGTCGGTGAGCTGCTGGATAATACGCCGCTGCGTGACGACGTGCGGGAGGGCTTGACCGGCGTTAAGGATATTGAACGGCTGATGAGCCGTATTGCTTACGGTACGGCCAATGCCAGAGAGCTGCGTGCGCTGTCCGCCACCGTGGCGTTGCTGCCCACTGTCAAAGCGGCGCTTGCCAATACATCTTCCTCCCTGCTCAAGGGAATTGAGGAGAGCATTGACCTGCTGGAGGATGTCTATGCGCTGATCGACAGTGCCGTGGTGGACGAGCCGCCGTTTTCACTGCGTGAGGGCGGTCTGATTAAAGCCGGTTATAATGCTGAGGTGGACGAGCTGACGGACATTGTACAGGGCGGCGCCAATATTCTGGCAGAAATTGAAGCCAGAGAAAAGGAACGTACCGGCATTCCGAAGCTGCGTGTTTCCTATAACAAGGTGTTCGGCTATTTTATCGAGGTCACCAATTCCTATAAGGAGCTGGTGCCTGAGGATTATATCAGAAAGCAGACGTTGACCAACTGCGAACGCTATATTACCCAAGAGTTGAAGGAGCTGGAGGGCAAGGTGCTTGGCGCCAAGGATCGGCTGATCGCGCTGGAATACGAGGTGTTCTGCGCCGTGCGTAACAGCGTGGCTGCCGAGGTAGAGCGTATTCAGAAAACGGCTAAGGCGATTGCCGTGCTGGACTGTTTGGCCTCTCTTGCCGAAACCGCTTATGTGAATCATTACTGCTGTCCGCAGATGTCTACCGACGGTACGATCGCTATTAAAGAGGGACGGCATCCGGTTGTAGAGGCGCTGACGGACGGCGGCGTGTTCGTGCCTAACGATACGCTGCTCGATACCGATCAAAACCGCTGTGCGATCATCACCGGTCCGAACATGGCCGGTAAGTCAACCTATATGCGCCAAACGGCGCTGATCGTACTCTTGGCGCAGATCGGCTCCTTTGTGCCGGCCAAGAGCGCAGAGATCGGTGTTGTGGACGCGATTTTTACACGCGTCGGCGCGTCGGACGATCTTGCCTCCGGTCAGTCCACCTTTATGGTGGAAATGAACGAGGTCTCCACGATTCTGAAAAACGCTACACCGCAGTCCTTGATCATTTTGGACGAAATCGGCAGAGGCACCTCTACCTTTGACGGTATGAGTATTGCCAGGGCGGTATTGGAATTTGTGGTGAAGAAAAAGACGCTCGGTGCTAAGACGCTGTTTGCGACGCATTACCACGAGCTGACAGCGATGGAGGGCTTGCTGGACGGTGTGAATAACTATTCCATTGCCGTGAAAAAGAAGGGCGACGATATTACCTTCCTGCGGCGCATTGTCCACGGCGGTGCCGACCAGAGCTTCGGTATCGAGGTAGCAAAGCTTGCCGGTATCCCTAACAGCGTCGTGAAGCGCGCAAAAGCGATTTTGAAAGAGCTGGAAGCCAATAAAATTGAAATTGAATTTAAAGCAGAGGAGGCTGTGGAAGAGGACGGCGAGGAGCTGCAGTATAACTTCCGCACCAATTCTGCCAACGATATATTAGAACTCATTAAAGCAACTGACATTAACTCCCTGACCCCGCTGGAGGCGCTGCAGACGCTGTATGACCTCAAGAAGAAGGTAGAGGAGCTGTAGAAAAGAGGTGACCCCCTTGCCTGAAATTAATGTATTACCAAAGGAAGTATATCAGCTGATCGCCGCGGGCGAGGTGGTAGAGCGCCCGTCCTCCGTCGTGAAGGAAATGATGGAAAATTCGGTGGACGCCGGCGCGCAGCATATTACTGTTGAAATTAAAAACGGCGGTTCCTCCTACATACGGATCACAGACGACGGCTGCGGCATTGAGAGGAGCCAGATCAAAAAGGTGTTTCTGCCGCACGCCACCAGCAAAATAAAGGCTGCCGACGATTTGGACGCGATCGGTACGCTTGGCTTTCGCGGTGAAGCGATGGCGTCGATTGCGGCGGTGGCACGGGTTGAGCTGCTGTCGCGTACTGCCGACGAGGAGCTGGGAACGCGGTATGCAATAGCCGGCGGCGAGGAACAGGATTTTTCCGATGCAGGCTGTCCGGTCGGCACTACCGTGGTGGTGAGAGACATTTTTTTCAATACGCCGGCACGCATGAAGTTCCTGAAAAAGGACGTTACAGAGGGTAACTCTGTCGCCGGTATTGTTGACAGAATGGCCATCAGTCATCCCGAGATTGCCTTCCGTTTTATCCGTGACGGCAAGCAAGTGCTGGTCACTGCCGGCAACGGTGATTTAAAAAGCGCGGTGTATTCTGTTTTTGGCAAGGAATTTTCCGCCTCGCTGCTGGAGGTAGACTATCAGGTGCACAACATGCGCGTGACCGGTGTGGTGACAAAACCGAGCGCCTCCCGTAAAAGCCGCGCCATGCAGTATTTCTTTATCAATTCGCGTCCGGTGAAGTGCCAAACGGCGATGGCTGCATTAGAGCAGGCGTATAAAAACGCTATCATGGTCGGCAAATTCCCGGGCTGTGTGCTGAATATCACGTGTGATACGTCTTTCGTAGACGTCAATGTGCATCCGGCTAAAATTGAGGTGCGCTTTGCCAATGAGCGGCCAGTATTTGAGCTGGTTTACTACGGCGTTAAATCCGCGATCGAAACCGGAGATACCCCGAAAGAGGCTGTCTTTGACGCTAAGCCGGTTCAACCGGTAGTTACCACAGCCTCCGGCAGACTGGACTTGTTTGAGCGTTCTGCCGAGCAGCCGCACCAGATGCAGTTCAAGCAAACGGGTAACGCCGATGATTTTTGGCGCGTGGCCGCCTCCGGCAGTACGGCGCCGCATCGCTTTCAGACGCATTTTGACGGTCAAACGAAGGAGCAGGGGACAAAGACAGATCAACCGGTGCTGCGCTTTGAAGCAGACGGTACGGCTTCGGTAGTTCCTGCTGCTGACAGGGAAGAGCCGCAAGCGGCAGCGCCGGTACCGGTGGATCTTTCGGATTTTAAGGTCGTCGGTGAAGCGTTTAAAACCTATATTATCATTGAAATGGACGGTGCCATTTACTTTATTGATAAGCACGCCGCGCACGAACGTATGAATTATGAACGGCTGAAAAGCAGCACGGTGATTCATTCACAGGTGCTGCTGACGCCCGTAGTGGTAAGGCTGTCAGCGGAGGAATATACCGCGGTTTGTGAAAACCTGGCGCTTTATCAGCAAGGCGGTTTTTTGATCGAGGACTTTGGCAATAGCTCCGTCATTGTGCGCGAATGTCCGTCTATGCTCGACGGTGAAAGCGTACCGGAGCTGATCACCGAAACGGCAGGTAAGCTGCTGGAGGGCAAAACCGACATTACGCCGGAGCAGCTGGATTGGATCTTTCATTCTACCTCGTGCCGCGCAGCGGTCAAAGCAGGGGATACTACGACGCCGCAGGAGCGCGAGCTGTTCGTAAAAAAGCTGCTCTCTATGCCGAATATCCGCTACTGTCCGCACGGTCGGCCGGTGATGATCAAAATGAGTAAATATGATATCGAAAAGCAGTTCGGCAGGGCATAAGCATGGCGGATAAGATCAAAATGATATGCGTCGTCGGCGCAACAGCGTCCGGCAAGACGGCGCTTGGCGTCGCGCTGGCAAAACGCCTGAACGGCGAAATTATCTCCGCTGATTCCATGCAGGTGTACCGCAGTATGCCGGTGGCGACCGCTGTCGCTACCGCGGAGGAACAGCAGGGCGTACCGCACCATCTGTTGGCGTTTTTAGAGCCGGAGCAACCGTTTTCGGTGGCGGAGTTTGTACAGCTGGCAAAGGAATGTGCGCTGGCAATTCATGCCAAGGGCAAGGTACCGATCGTGGTCGGCGGCACCGGCTTATTCATTGACAGCCTCGTGAAAAATCGCTGTTTTTCAGATGTCGGAGCAGACGAAGCCCTGCGTACCCGACTGCAGGCAAAGCCCTCTGACGAACTGTATGCAGCGCTGCAGGCGGTCGATCCGCAGGCTGCTGCAGCGATTCATCCAAACAACAGAAAACGCGTCATCCGCGCGCTGGAGCTTTACTACGGCGGCTCCGGAAAGACGGTGCAGGACGAAGCCTCTGAGCAGGAGGGAAGTCCGTTCGACGCGCTATATATTCAAATCGACTACCGTGATCGGGAGCAGCTGTATGCGCGCATCAACCGCAGAGTGGATAAAATGCTGAATGACGGCCTGCTCGACGAGGCGCGGCAGCTGCTGAGCAGAGAGGGTAAAACAGCACGCCAGGCCATCGGCCATAAGGAGCTGGCACCGTATTTGCGCGGTGAAATGCCGCTGGAGGAGGCCGTAGAAAACCTGAAGCGTGAAACAAGGCGTTATGCGAAGCGCCAACTTACTTGGTTTCGCCGTAATCCGTCGGTACACGTGCTGTATGCCGACACGATGAGTACGGAAGCGCTTTTTGATGCCGCCGAAGCGACAGCGGTAGCATTTTTGAACGGGGAGGTTCAGTCTTGAAACGAATCAGAATGGATACACTGCTGATGATAACGGCTGTGATCGTGTTGGTTGCCTATATCGCTTACGAGGCCTATTCGGTGACCCACGTACAGCTGCAGTTTGAAACGGCTGTGCTCTCCACGGTATATGAAAAAATTGATACAAAGGCGCTGGTGATCCGTGACGAAAAGCCGATTGCCAACGCTGCCTCCGGTATTACCGTGCCGACGCTGTCTGACGGTGACAAAATCAATGTAGGCGGTAATGTGGCGATGAACTTTTCTACAGAGGACGCCGCCTCGGCTTATGCTAAGTATCACGAGCTGCAGGAGCAGCTGCGCTATTACGAGGATCTGGAGGCAAAAACGCTTGGCCAAGCTGCCAGCGTTGAGTCGATTAACAGCGAGATCGATACCCGCGTAGACGAATATATCCGCGCGCTGGACAGCAGCGACGGTACAAAAATCAGTAAGGCAAGCGAAAATGCCAACGACGCACTGCTCCGTCGGCAGATGATCATCGGTGAAAGCGTGGATCTGGTCTCTATCATACAGGACCTGCGCCAGCAGTCGGAGGCGGTCGCTGACGCAGCGATGCCCGACAGCTATATCACAACAGAGCAGTCCGGTGTGTTTTCCAGTTATACCGACGGCTATGAAACGCTGTGGGATTATGCGGCGGCGGAGGGGATGACGCCGGAACAAATTGAGGACGCGATCAACACGGTGACCGCCGGCGAACAGCCGGAGAGCAGCAACCTCGGCAAGCTGATTACCTCTTACGCTTGGTACTTAGCGTGCGCCGTGGATGCCGATGAGGTCCTTTCGCTGAAAAACGGCAGCAAGATTAATGTGGCGCTGAAGGACAGCGACGACACGGTGCTGACCTGTCAGATTGTCAGCGGTGCAGATGTGCAGCCGGGTCAGGAAAAAACAGCGCTGATTTTGAAATGCTCCAGCATGGATTCAAAGCTGGCGAACCTGCGCTGTGAGGATATTGAAATCCGCATTAAGGAATATGAAGGCATCAAGGTGCCTGCCTCTGCGCTGCACGTTGACGGCGATAAAAAGGGCGTCTATGCGCTGGTCTCCAGCCAGGTCAGCTTCCGGGAGGCGGAGGTCATCTATTCACAGGACGACTTTGTGATGCTGGCCTTTGATCAAAGCAATCCGGACGGTATCCGTCTTTATGATAAAATTATCACACAGGGAAAGGAGCTTGAGGATGGAAGAGTTTTTACCTGATGAATCACGCATTGCGGCCGTGATCGACCGTTACCGTCGCGTGAAGGAAAATGTGGCGAACGCCGCCGTCAAGGCCGGCAGGAGCGAAAAGGACGTGCGGCTGATGTGCGTTACAAAAACGGTGGAACCAGCGTATATTAATCCCGTGCTGGATCTTGGCGCTGACCTGATCGGTGAAAACCGCGTGCAGGAATACCTCGGCAAACGGGACGCGCTGCATCTGGAAAAGGTGGAGCGTCATCTGATCGGACATCTGCAAACCAATAAGGTGAAGCAGATCGTCGGTGAGGTAGATATGATTGAGTCGGTGGATTCGGTGAAGCTGGCAAGAGAAATCAGTAAGGAATCGGTCAAGCGCGGTATTACGAGCAATGTTCTCGTAGAGGTGAACGTCGGTAAGGAGGCTTCTAAAAGCGGCATCTATTTAGAATCGCTGGAGGAGCTACTAGCGGAAATTGCCGCCATGGACGGGCTGTGTGTCAAGGGACTGATGACGATCCCGCCGATCTGTGAGGAAAGCGAAGCGCGTCATTATTTTGCGGCGCTGCACCGATCCTTTATTGACATCAGCCAAAAAAGGATAGATAATGTAAGTATGGAGGTGCTCTCCATGGGCATGAGCGGCGATTATGAGGCCGCGATCGCAGAGGGTTCAAACATTGTAAGAGTCGGTTCCGCTATTTTCGGAGCCAGAAAATATTTTTAAACTGTGAGGTAGAAGAGATGGGATTTTTTGACAAGGTAAAGGAAATTATCGGTGACGACGAGGACGATTTTGAAGAATACTACGATGAAACCGAGGGCTTTGACGTCCGTTCCTCCCGTCAGGAACGCTCTGAAAGGAGAGCGGCGGAGCGCGCAGAGCGTGACCGTGAACGCAGCAGCAGAAGTGAATCTGTCTTTGAACGCGAGGAGCGAGAGCGTCCGGTAAGACGTTCGCAGAAAAGCGACAAGGTGTTGAATATCCACACCACCACGCAGCTGCAGGTCGTGCTGGTGACGCCGGAACGCTTTGATGAAGCGCCGAAGATCGCTGACCACTTAAACGAGAGAAGAACGGTCGTGCTGAATCTGGAAAGTACGAACCGCGATATTGCAAGACGTCTGCTTGACTTTTTGTCCGGCGTTGCTTACGCTAACAGCGGCCAGATCAAGCGCGTTGCCAATTCTACCTATATCATCACACCGTATGACGTAGACGTGATGGGCGACCTGCTGGATGAGCTTGAAAACAACGGTATGTTTATTTAACCGTAACCGTGTGCACGGATTGACATTTTTTGACGGAGGAAGAGAATATGATAAGTGCTAAGGAAGTAAGAAACGTAAAGCTCACGAGAACAAGCGACGGTTTCAGCGTTGACGAGGTGAACGCCGTACTGGATAAAGTGGCGGAGACCATCGACGCAATGACGAACGAAAATCAGGAACTGTATCACAAGCTGGAGGTGCTGGCAGCAAAAATTGAGGAATACAGAAACGAAGAGGATTCCATCAAAACAGCGTTGATCACCGCTCAAAAGATGGCGGATAAGATCACGAAGGAGGCGCAGGAGGAAGCAGATTCTCTTGTCTCCGGCAGTCGTGAGGAAGCGGACAGCACCGTCGCAGAGGCAAAGGAAAAGGCCGAGAGCCTTGTGTCGCAAGCCAGAGATTATGCCGCCGATTTAGTACAGAGCAAAACGGCGGAGGCTGACAGCATCGTCAGCGAGGCTGAGAAGAAAGCCAACGAGGCGATCAATTCCGCTAAAATCGTTGCGCAGGATATCGTCACGCAGGCCAAGGACAACTACACAGAGCTGACCACAAAGGCCAAGGAAGAGAAGGATGCATACACGATCCTGATTACATCGCTGAAGCAGGACGCGTCCACTTTCATTGAAAAGCTCAAGGTGCTGTATGCCGAGCAGTTTTCTAAGCTCGAAAGGGCAAAAATCGATACGGATGAGCCTGCTGTCGATGAGAGCGAGGTAACGGCTATTCACGGCGAGGTAGACAGCCTGCTTTCTGAAATTGACGATATTCAAAGCTCTATTCCGGACAGCATTACGATTGAGAAGCCTGCCTACACAGCACCGAAGGAGCCTGAAGATGCCGTTCCGGCAGAGGAGCCCGAAGAGGCTGTTCCGGCAGAGGAGCCGGCGCCGGTCGCTGCGGAGGACGAGGTAGAGGGGGTCATTGAAGAAATGGAGACGCCGGAAGCGCCTGAAGAGCCTGCGGCAGATCCGATGGCGGCTGTGGAAGCTTTCTCTCACAGCACCTATTCCCCCATTGATGCCTCTCAGAAAACGATTCCCGAAATCACCGAGGAGCCGCAGATGGAGGAAAAGTCGCTGTTCGATACTGACGGACAGCAGCCTTTCGAGACCTTTTTTGATGTGAGCAAGAGCGACGCGCATCTTGATAAGACCCAGCAGATTTCACTGCTGCCTCCTGACGAGGAAGAGGACGACGAGAACGACAAAGGCTTTAGAGGCTTTTTCAGAAAGAAGAAATAAACCAACCGACAGGAGATACATAAATGGATTATAATCAGACCTTAAATTTACCCAAAACAGATTTCCCGATGCGCGCAGGACTGCCGCAGCGTGAGCCGGAGTTTTTAGCCGCATGGGAGGCAAACGACCAATACAAAGCCCTGATGAAGCACAATGAGGGAAAGCCGATGTTCTTGCTGCATGACGGTCCGCCGTATGCTAACGGTGATATTCATATCGGTCATGCACTGAATAAAACCCTGAAGGACTTTATTGTCCGCTACAAGAACATGACCGGCTTCCAGTCGCCTTATGTACCGGGCTGGGACACCCACGGTCTGCCGACAGAGCTGGCCGCCAGAAAAAAGGCCGGTATTTCGGCGGAATCCGACATCTCTGACTTGGAGCTGCGTAAGATCTGCCGCGATACGGCGCTTGGCTATGTTGACCTGCAGCGCGAAAGCTTTAAGCGTATGGGCGTGATCGGTGAGTGGGACAACCCGTATATTACCCTGCAAAAGGAATTTGAACAGGAACAGATCAAGGTATTTGCTTCTATGGCGTCGCAGGGCTTTATTTACAAAGGTTTAAAGCCGGTGTATTGGTGTGCCGACTGTAACACCGCCTTGGCGGAGGCAGAAATTGAATATGGTGAGGATCCGTGTCACTCCATTTATGTAAAGTTCAAGGTAACTGACGATCAGGGTAAGCTTGCTGCAATGGGAGCTGACCTTGATAAGACTTATTTTGTGATCTGGACAACCACCACGTGGACGCTGCCGGCGAACCTGGCGATCTGCGTTGGACCGAACTATGAATATTCATTATATAAAGCCAACGGTGAGTACTACGTGATGGCGACCGACCTCGGCCCGACAGCCTTTGAGGACGCCGGTGTAGCCGATTACGAAACGGTCGGCATTATCCGCGGCAGTGAGCTGGAATACATGAAAACAGCGCATCCGTTCCTTGACAGGACCTCGCTCGTGATCGTCGGTGACCATGTAACGCTCGAGAGCGGTACAGGCTGTGTACATACAGCGCCGGGTCACGGTGTAGACGACTTTATCGTCTGCAAAAAATATCCAGAGATCCCGATGGTTGTGCCGGTCAACGATAAGGGCATCCTGACGGAGGAGGCCGGACAGTTTGCCGGTCTTTCCACGGAGGAGGCCAATAAGCCGATCGCGGAGCACCTTGAAAAAATCGGCGCTTTGTTTGCGCTGAAAAAGATCACGCACCAGTATCCGCACTGCTGGCGTTGCCATAAGCCTGTCATCTTCCGTGCTACCTCACAGTGGTTCTGTTCGGTGGATCAGTTTAAGGAAGCGGCTGTCAAGGCTGCCGAGGATGTCAAGTGGTTCCCGGAATGGGGTAAGGACAGGCTGCAGTCGATGGTCGTAGAACGTGCTGATTGGTGCATTTCCCGTCAGAGAAAGTGGGGCGTGCCGATTCCGGTCGTCTACTGTAAGGACTGCGGCAAAGAGATCATTGACGACGGCGTGATGCAAAAGGTGTCCGACATCTTCGGTGAGGAGGGCTCTGACGCTTGGTATGCGCATGAGGCAGAATACTTCCTGCCGGAGGGCTTTACCTGCCCACACTGCGGCAAAGCGAACGGCTTCACAAAAGAGAGCGACATCATGGATGTGTGGTTTGATTCCGGCTCCTCTCATTTTGCTGTCTGCAAGAACAGACCGTATCTGAAATGGCCGGCGGACGTATATCTTGAGGGCGCAGATCAGTACAGAGGCTGGTTCCAGTCCTCACTGTTGACAGCCGTTGCCTCCGGCAAGGGCGCTCCTTATAAAGAGATTATCACCCACGGCTGGACCGTTGACGGCGAGGGTAGAAAAATGTCTAAATCCCTCGGCAACGGTATTGCTCCGCAGGAGGTTATCAGCAAATACGGCGCTGATATTCTGCGCCTGTGGGTCGCTTCAGCCGATTACCATGCCGACATCAGAATTTCTCCCGAAATTTTAAAGCAGATTTCTGATAATTACAGAAAGATCAGAAATACTGCCAGATACTGCTTAGGCAACCTGTATGACTTTGATCCGGATACGGATATGGTGCCCAACGACGAGCTGGAGGAGCTGGATAAATATGCCCTGATGAAGCTCGACGAGGTGCTTGCTACAGCCAGAGCCGGCTATGACCGTTACGAATATCATACGACGGCACACGCGCTGCATAATTTCTGCGTGGTCGATATGAGTAATTTCTACTTTGATGTGCTCAAGGACAGACTGTATACCTCTGCACCGGCTTCCCGTTCAAGAAGAGCGGCGCAGACAGTGCTTTATAAGGTACTGGATGCATTGACGCTGGTGCTGACGCCAATCCTTGCGTTCACCTGTGATGAAATTTGGCAGGCGATGAAGCACGACAGCAGCAGAAACGCGACGTCGCCGCTCTTTAACGACATCCCGTCTGAAAAGTATATTGAAACGGACGCTGCCTTTATCGCAAAGTGGGATAAGGTGCACGACATCAGAACCGACGTACAAAAGGCCTTGGAGCTTGCCAGAAAGGAAAAGACGATCGGTAAGCCGCTGGAGGCAAAGGTTATTCTTCACGCAGAGGGAGCGCTTTATGATTTCTTAAAGACAGAGGAAGCGGCGCTGCCTGAGATCTTCATTACCTCTGCGGTTGAGATCACTGACGGCGAAGGCGCTGTGAAGGGTGAGGTCGACGGCCTTTCCGTCACGGTTGTTAAGGCGGACGGCGAAAAGTGCGAGCGTTGCTGGAAGTATTCCACCACTGTCGGTGAAAACGCTGCGCATCCTACGCTGTGCCACTGCTGTGCAGAAACGATGAAAGCATTATAAAATCAAAGCGGGCGGATCTGATCCGCCCCTCAGCTTAAGTATTGGAAACACGATAGCCGCATATCAGCTTTTAAACCTGATCGGCTTCGTGTCTCCGATGCTTATACAACGATATGAAGCATTTTAAAAAGCACTGCTGGTGTACGGTGATGATTGCCTTGATCGTGGCCTTTGACCAGCTCACAAAATATCTTGCGGTAAGACAGTTAAAGGACGCCGAGCCGTTTAACCTGATCCCCGGTGTGGTACAGCTGCGCTATGCAGAAAATACCGGTATGGCCTTTTCGCTGTTCAGCGGCGCGCGCTGGCTGTTTATTGTGTTGACAGTGGTCGTGTGCGGCGGCGTGTTGTGGTATCTGTTTTCCAACCGCTGTACTAGCCTGTGGATGTACTGGAGCCTTGGCGTGATCGTGGCCGGCGGTATCGGTAATCTGATTGACCGCGCCATGAACGCTTATGTGGTTGATTTTATTGAACCGACGTTTATGAATTTTGCCGTGTTTAATATTGCCGACAGTGCCGTTACGCTCGGCGCCTGTTCACTGGTGATTTACTTATTATTAGACCTATTTAGGAAGAAAGAGCCCGAAAATGCCTGAGATCCTGACAGTAGCCATCACAACGGAATATGCCGGTGAACGGCTTGACAAGACCTTAGCAGCGTTGCTCGAGGGCATGACGCGCTCAGCGGTGCAGAAGATCATTGATGACGGCGGCGTTACCTGTGACGGTAAGGTGCTGACGAAAAAGGATAAATGCCGTGACGGCGCACAGCTCACGGTGATCATTCCGGACGCTAAGCCGCTGGAGGTCACTGCCGAGGCCATTCAGCTGGATATTGTCTATGAGGACGGTGATCTGCTGGTGGTCAATAAGCCCAAGGGGATGGTAGTGCATCCGGCTAACGGCAACTATGAGGGAACGCTGGTCAATGCGCTGCTGCATCACTGCGGCGACTCGCTTTCCGGTATCAACGGTGTGATCCGTCCCGGGATCGTTCACCGGATCGATAAGAATACCTCCGGACTGCTCGTGGTCGCTAAGAATGATCTGGCGCACGTGGGTCTTGCCGCACAGATCAAGAACCATAGCTTTACCCGTGCTTATGAAGCAGTGGTATACGGCAATGTCAAGGAGGATCGCGGTACGGTCAGTCAGCCCATCGGCAGAAATCCGAAGGATCGGAAAAAGATGGCGGTTACCTTTAAAAATTCCAAGGCTGCCACGACGCATTATGAGGTGCTTACGCGTTACGGTGATTTCACACACGTCCGCTGTACGTTGGAAACCGGAAGGACCCATCAAATCAGGGTGCATTTGGCCTATATCGGTCATCCGGTTGCCGGCGACGATGTGTACGGCCCTAAAAAAGTGATTCGCGAGCTGAACGGACAGTGTCTGCACGCCAAGCAAATTGGCTTTGTGCATCCGCGTACCGGCGAATATTTAGAATTTGAAAGCGAGCTGCCTGCCTATTTTACGCAGTTCTTACGGAGGATTTCGCATGGCAAAAACGTTTGAAAATTGGCTGGTGGTATCTGATATTGACGGTACCCTGAAGGATAAGCGCCACCAAATCCCGCAGCGCAATTATGACGCTATCAAAAAATTTACCGAAAACGGCGGTAATTTTACGCTAGCCTCCGGTCGACTGCAATCCAGCCTCGGCAGAAATTATCACCGTATTACGCCGAATCAGCCTGCCGTCGTGCTCAACGGCGCCGGGCTTTATGACTATGCCAGTCAGAAGATGATCTGGCGCAATACCATTGGCAAAAAGGGCAGGGAATTTGTCAGATACATTGCGAGCGAATTTGACGATATTTTTAAAAGCGTGGACATCGGCGTTTATTTTGACGATTATGTGTACATCGTCAAAAGCGGCTTGTATTCTGTCAGTACAATGTATTTCGATAAGGCGAAGCACGGCTTTGTGAAATCGATTGACGATGTGCCGGACGAGGGTTGGATGAAGGTGATCTTTTGGGCCAATCCGTTTACCATGAACAAGCTGCTGAACCGCATTGTGACGATTGAGAACCCTGATGCAAACTTTATGCCCTCCTCGTTGATCACGCTGGAGATGCTGCAAAAGGATACGCACAAGGGGATCGGCATCATGAAGCTGGCCGATATGCTTGGTATTGAAAAAAGCCATGTTGCCGCCATCGGTGACTATTATAACGACTGGGATATGCTCAAAACCGTCGGGTTGCCGGCCTGCGCCGGTCAGGCACCGAGCGCGATTCATAAAATTTGCAAATACGAAGCGTGCCACTGTAATAAAGGCTGCGTAGCCGATCTGCTGGAATATATCATGAGCGGCAAAGCAGATGAGGACATTGTAAAGGGGAAAATTTAATGTTTACGATCGGGGCGCATCTTTCGGCCGGTAAGGGCTATGTCAATATGTTGGAAACGGCGCAGTCCATCGGTGCGAATACCTTTCAGTTTTTTACCAGAAATCCGCGCGGCGGCAAGGCCAAGGAGATCGACGAGGCGGATATTCACGCATTTAAGGAGCGCGCAGCTGCTGCCGGCTTTGGTACAGTGCTGGCGCACGCGCCATATACGCTGAATGCTTGCTCTGCCAAGCCGGAGGTCAGGGAATTTGCCTTGATGACTTTTGAGGATGATCTGAAGCGGATGGAGCTGCTCGGCCATCAGCTATATAACTTTCATCCCGGGTCGCACGTCGGCCAGGGCGAGACAAAGGCCATAGAGCTGATCAGTGACATTTTAAACCGTGTTTTGTATGAGGACATGACAACGACTGTCCTGCTGGAAACGATGGCCGGAAAAGGCTCTGAGATGGGCAAAACCTTTGAGGAACTGCGGGCGATCATTGATGCCACTACGCTGAACGAAAAGCTCGGCGTTTGTCTCGATACCTGCCATGTCAATGACGCCGGATATGATATTGCGAATGACCTTGACGGTGTGCTGGAGGCGTTTGACCGTACCGTCGGATTGGAGCGTTTGAAGGCGCTGCATCTGAACGATTCTAAAAATCCGCTTGCTTCCCATAAAGACCGTCACGAAAGACTCGGAGAGGGAACGATCGGACTCGCCGCCTTTGAACGTATTATCAATCATCCGCAGCTGAGAGAGCTGCCGATGTTTTTGGAGACACCGAACGAGCTGGACGGCTATGCGCATGAAATCGCCTTGCTGCGATCGCTTAGAAGATAACGGAATTGGAAGTAAAGATATGGCTAAAAAAGAGGATAAAACGAATGTCATGCGTTTGCTGGAGCAAAAGGGGATCGCTTACCAAAGCTATGCGGTCGACAACATGACAACGAATGCCCGAGAGGTAGCGAAAACGCTTGGCGCGCCGCCGGAGCACTTGTACAAAACGCTGGTCACGGTTGGCAAATCCGGCGAGCATTACGTATTTATGGTACCGGCTGAAAATGAGCTGGATTTAAAAAAAGCCGCCAAGGCGGTAGGGGAGAAGAGTATTGAAATGCTGCCGCAAAAGCAGCTGCTGCCGCTGACCGGCTACATACACGGCGGTTGTTCACCGATCGGTATGAAAAAGCAGTTTTTGACGACGATCCACTGTAATGCCAAGCAGGCGGAGCATATCTTTTTCTCAGCCGGCAAAATCGGCAGACAGGTTTGCCTGCCGCCACAGCAGCTGGAAAAAATGTTGTTGCTGCAATATCAGGACATTATAAAATAACTACCGGAGATAGTGAAAGCCCTGCTCAGATCAAAGCTGAGCAGGGCTTTCTCTTATCCTTTTGAAATTCTGTATGCCTTGACGCCGTGCTTCGGGATCGTGACGGCGATCTTGTCGTGTGTGAAACGGTCATCGCTCCATAAATCATGAATTTCATAACCGGTCGCGGAGCGCTCAAACTGCAGATATTGATCCTCTCTCAGTGTGTTCAGGTCAAAATCAATCGGTTTGGTTTTTCCGCTTTTATTGAAGAAGCACAGTGCCGTATCACCGTTGGCCAGCGGACGGGCGATAATGTCGATCGGGCCGGCCTTACCGATTTTTTTAGCTGGCTTGACGAGCGGATCCTGATCGATGAGGATCAAGCTCTTATTCGTGACGATATCCAAAATGACAGCGCTCTTTTTAGAGCCGTCCTGCAGCTTGCGGATATCGTTCCCAAGCACCAGCGGTGCGGCCATCATGCACCACAGGGTGAAATGGCTCTTGTTTTCCTCCGGCGTCAGCTTACCGTTACCGACCTCCAGCATATCCGGATCATTGACATGACCGGGGGAAGCGTAGCGATACAGCTTGATCGTACGGTTATACAGTGCCGTTATACTGCGCCAGTTCGGGAAAATATCCAGCGTGGTGCGCCACATATTGCCGGCCTTTGCACCCCAGTTCCACGGTGCGGCAAAGCCCCATTCACAGATGGAGTAAGTAATGGGCTTTTCCTCTCTGTGCGTATAGGCGGCCCAATCGGCAGAAGCCTCCTTGAGCGCCTGCCCCATACGCTTATACTGTATGTAAGAGGAATCGGCAGGCGTAACGACCGGATTGCAGAGCGTGATTTTATTTTTGCCTGCCTTCAGCGTAACGGTGAGCTGGAGTCTGGCGTCCGGCGTAAAGGAACGGCCGGCAGGAAAATGCGCTTCATGCAGCTTTCCGTTGACCAGTACCTGCATATACTGACGGCTGTTCAGCAAATTTTTCTTATTATGAATCGTTAAAATATAGGTGCCGCCTGCGGCTACGTCAAAGGTGAAGGTCGCTGTGCCGGCGGCGTGATTCAAAAAGCCAATGCCTTTGCCGCTTGGCAGGTCCTTAACCTTGACGATTTTTGCACGGCCGGTGAATTTTGCATCACGCGGCGTCAGCTTGATTTGGGAATGATTCCCGGGTTGGTTGAGATCAAGATACTCAATGATCGGCGTTGAGCCGCTCAGGCGCTGATGATGGCAGAAAT
This sequence comes from Eubacterium sp., assembly GCA_017463985.1. Taxonomy (GTDB): domain Bacteria; phylum Bacillota; class Clostridia; order Oscillospirales; family Acutalibacteraceae; genus Eubacterium_R. Next base: position 20,804 of record JAFUEH010000004.1, read on the forward strand.
CGTATTTCCAGTATTCCACGCCCCATGAAGCAATTGTTTTGGCGTCCAGCACCTCATTACCGAGCGACGCAGGCAGATCCTCGCAGGTATGCGTTCCGTTAGAGGAATACAGCCCCATCTTTAACCCCAGCGCATTGATCTTTCTGCACAGGGCTTCCATTCCTGACGGAAAGCTTTCTAAATCGCCCTGGAGCATACCGTCGGCATTGCGCATAGAGCTTTGCCAGCAGTCGTCAATGTTGACATAGCGATAGCCTGCGTCCGCCAAACCGGTATCCACCATTGCCTGTGCGGTTTCTAAGATAGCCTCCTCGCTGATATGGTTACGCAGTGTGTTCCAGCTGGACCAGCCCATGATCGGCGTACCGTCAACACGGTTGTCATAATCCGGCTCTTTTTTGATATCGATCGTCAGCTTTTTCCTGCCGAGTGCCTTCAGCATACAAAGGGGACATTTCCCATCCGCCTTCATGGCTAAAAACCAGGTTATAAAGCCGACAAGCAGAATGGCCAGCAGGGTAATCAGTACAATCAAAAACGCTGTCATAATAGTCCAATCTCCTTAAAATAAGCAAGCTCGCGCTGCGCCTTGCTATGTGTTTCATCACTGCCGATTTGTTTGGCGGTATGCGTTATATAATCTCTTTTGTATTTGAAATTATAAGCAATTCTGTATAGCCATGCGTAGGGAAGTAAATAAGGCCGTCCTTCAATAAAGCGAATGTAGGGAATATTTTTAACCTGTTGATAGGAGGGAAACAGCAACCGTAGACGGGAGGCAAAGGAGGAGTTGACCTTTCCTTCCTCCAGTTCCTTGCGCTCAATCACCGCCGCTGTGCTGCGGTTGACATTCCCGAAAGCGCCGAAGGAGAGCAAAAATGCCTCCGTTTGTTCCGTATCCAGTCCGTAGTCCTGTCCGTTGCCGAACCAGCGGTAACAGACGCTCAGTAGTACCTTGCCAAAGGTATCGAGTCCTTCCTCGCGCAGCTTGTCCAAAACGCGGTCAAGGTCAACCTCAAAGGTACGGAGCATGACTGCCAGGTCTAATATCAGCTTGACGCCGGCGCCGTAAAACCAAAAATGGTGCGCAATATGGGTAATCAGATAGGCAAAGTGATAGTCGGTTTGCAGCGTGCCGCGAAAGCCGGTGAAATCAGCGTATTCCATTGCGTCAGAAAAGCATTGCTCGGCGTCGCTGTTGCCAACCTTGCCGCTGATGATTTTGGTGTGTACCTCGGTTTTAAAGCCGTCCGCTGTGTATTCGTATACCGGTCCGTTCGTGTGCACCGGCCGGATGCCGTTTTTTGACAGCAGCTCTTTCACGCGATCTCTGTCCTCCGGCGCAATCAGCAGGTCTACATCGCTCATCACGCGCGCCTGCGGCACAGGATAGTATTCCTTCAGCTCTGCGCCTTTAAAGAAAACGTGGCGTATGCTGTGTTCGCTCAGCAGCGTCGTTAAGCGCTCTGTCAGCGCTTGCTGCATATCGTAGCGAATGATCGCCTCATAAAAATCGTCCTCAAAGCGCTTGAAAGCCTCCCTTGCAACGACCTCTTTATTGTGCGCTGTGTTGAGTACGCAGAATACGATCGCACTCAGATTATGGCTGTTGGCAATTTGATAGAGCCGCTGATAGTCAATATCAGTGCGTAGCGTCGCCGCTTCACTGCTAAGATAGCTACGGCACAGGGCAATTAAATAGCTGTATTCCTGCTTCATATCAGCCAAAGACCGCTTCACCGATGATCAGTGACAGCACAGAGATGATCAGACCGGCGATGAAAACGCCGACACAGATGACGCCAAAGCTCTTTTTCCTGTCCAGTCCGAGCAGAGAAGCCAGCAAGGCACCGGTCCAGCCGCCGGTTCCCGGTAATGGGATCGCCACAAAAATCAGCAGGCCCCATACGCCGTATTTGTCAATTTTATCACGCTTTTTGAGGGTGTGCTGCTCCAGCCAGATAATCGGCTTGCAGATGCCGGGAATTTTCTTTAGCCACTCAAAGATTTTATTGATCAGCAGTAGGATAAACGGAATCGGCAGGATATTGCCGAGAAAGCTGATCACAAAGCCGACAAAAGGATTCATGTTCAGCAGTACGATCGCCGTAAACATACCCAGTCTGCATTCCAACACCGGGAACAGGGAAATAATAAATACAACCAGCCAGTCAGGAATACCGTGGGCTGTTAAAAACTCCTGTAGTGTTCTGCATATTTCCTGCATAAATTACCTCATATTATATATAATTATTTTCATCTAAGAAATCGCGTGCAGCCTGAAGGATATTTTTATCATTCTCAAATTTAAGAAGATTGATCGCCTTATCGAAGGTCAGCCAAATATAATCCTCGATCTCAGAAGCCTGAATGACCGTGGACGTATCCTTGGTGGTACCGACGAAAATCGAGACCATCTTTTCAATCCGATCGCGGATCTTATATTTTGAGACCGACTCAAACCCGTCCAGAATATGCAGATGAATACCGGTCTCCTCCAGCACCTCGCGATAGGCGGTTTCTTCCTTGGTTTCTCCCATTTCGATATGGCCCTTGGGGAAACCCCAGTTGGCGGAGCGCTTGTTCTTAATCAGCAGATAGCGCACCTCGCCGCGAATATCGCGATAAACTACCGCGCCGCAGCTGCTTTCATAGAGGCATTCTATCCGGTAATCCGGAAAACGCTCCTCTATATTTATATACATTTTTATATCGTTGATGATAAAGCGGGTGCTTTTCGGCGCCACTACCCAAACATAATGCTTTGTTTTCCTGTTAGCAATTACCGCGATGACGCGTCCGTCAAAATTCCTGACAGGATGATGGATACCCATAATAAAAGCAGTTTGATTTTCGTAACCGTAAACGGTGCCAAAATTGAGAGGATAGGTGCCGCCCGCATTATCATCAGAGCCGATCGGGTTTGTTACCCTTACCCTGACGTATTTTCCGAGCATGATTTCACCACCGATTTGGGCGTGTAACCGTCTAACTATACCACGCCCATGATAACATGGTTCTATTATACATAGATGTGGCGAAAATGTCAAATTCCGTTTCACACAGGCAATGAAAAGGACCGTCTCAGCTGTCCACAGCGTGTCGAAAAGTCAGATAATCAAATTCGACACACTAGGAGACTTTTGAAAAAGATGCAGAATTCCGTTTTTTGCGAGCGGGAGCTGTACTTATGTACCGCCCCCGAGCAAAAGACGGAAAACGCCAAAAGCCTTGCTAGTTCAATGCTAGCAAGGCTTTTAAAGCAGTTTGGACGTTGTGATATATGAATTTGTCTGTAGTTTGCTTCTACGAACATTTACCTAGCGCCATCAGAAATCCGGCGTGTTTATGCGCTTTTTCGACAGTCTCAAAAAAGGACACAGCCGAAGCTGTGCCCTTTGTCTTATCGTTGCGGATGGTTTAGATGATTATCCGGCGAGTGCTTGGAGAAGTTCTACCAGGCTCTGGATAACTTCATCGGTATCACCCTGGAGTAAGCCGAGTACCTGGTCAACAACACCGGCTACTGTTTCGCTGGCGCCGCCGAGGAGGCCGGCTACCAGTGAGCTTACTGCATCGTAGTTATCCTTATAGTTGATGGTTTCAACTAAGAAGCGGAGTACGGTGATCAATGCTTCGTCCTCGTCGGCTTCTACAGCGATTCTGCCGCCGTAGGTAGCTACCTGAGAGGTTGCGTTCATCTGATATTCACCGCAGCTTGCCAGCTTGAGCCAATCAATTTCAGGCAGCTCAATGCCGAGCGGCTGCCCGCTGATCTTGATGACCTTCAGTACGCTGTTGATCGTACCAACTACGTTGTCGGCGCCAACCAGCGGCTTTAAGGTACCGGAGAGGTCATACAGATCGAACTTGCTGACGCTGAGGCCAACCTTATCCTTGAGAAGCTTCGGAACATCTAAGCCGGCAGCCTTCAGAACGGAGTTCACGTCAACGATCGGTCTGAGGGCATCAAGGAGAGCTGATACCGGTGTCAGCAGGTTTTCAACCAGCTGGATCAGGCCGTCATTACCGAAGAACAGTGCCAGGTTCGGAAGAATGTTCGCTACTACCTCTAACGGAGCGGCAAGAATATCTTCTACCTTATCCCACAGCGGATTGAGAATATCAAGAAGTAAGCTATCGTACTGCTTGAAGCAATCCTCTCTGTACTGATACTGGGTCTTGATGTTGTATACACCGAGTGCCTCAAGGAGAGGAACGATCGTCGAGGTGTATCCGTCAGAACCCGGGATGCTGACAAGGTCAAACAGGTTGAGCGAAGCGTCGTTCAGGATGACGTCAAGTACGCCAAACAGCGGACGGAGAACGGCCGTTAATGCACGCAGGAAGCTGTCTCTGTCGGTAACGCCGAAGTGCAGGTTTTCTGCCTTCACGTTCTTCCAGGAGCCGGCGCTTCTGATAGTGCCGGCAGCGTCTGCATACGTTCTGCCGTACTTTTCGTTGGTCAGCAGTGCAGCCACATTGCCTGTTGTAAAGTCAATGTCTGTCATCGCCAGGATGTTGGTTAAGGTGTTGTCGCCAACTTTTACGCCTTCAACAGCACCGTACAGGCCAGTGGCAATCTTCGCTACCAGGTCATCCTTATAAAGATTGTCTTCTACCAGCTTGGTCAGACCGCCTTCCAGCAGGCCGCCAATCAGACCGTCGAGCATCGGAGCCAGCTGACGGCAGAAGTCCTCGTCGAGGTCGCCAAAGCTGAATTCATAATCGCCGATCTTGAAGTTTCTGTAATCGAAGAAGCTATCGGTCGGTTCACCGCACAGGAGATAGAAGATTGCGCGAACGATGTCGTCCTTATCTGCCTGAGCGATCTGATCAAAGATGCTTTCCACAATGCTCTTCAGCGTTGCATTGTTCTTGATTGCATCCAGACCGGTAATCATTTCCTTCAGTACCTGTGCATTCTTGATCAGTACGTCAGCCACATAGCGCAGAACCGCTACGAGCACTTCGCCCTGATTTGCCTGCACCTGAAGGGTGGTGTAAGCGCCTTCATCGTTGAGCGCCTTGCTGGCAACGGTCTTAACCACGCCGTGCTTAGCAATGTCAGCCCAGGTGAATTCCGGCAGCGTAATGCCGAGCTTATCCTTCAGCAGGTTGATAACCAGCGGAATCACGATCTCGTGAATGTTGCTGGCGGCCAGGTTGCTCAGATCAAGCTGAATGTCAGCCTCAATGCCAAGCTTATCAGCCAACAGATCGGAAACGATCGTGCCAAGATCCTTCTTGGTGATCATGTAGATCAGTTCGTCAATATCCAGACCGTTCTTAGCCAGAACGCCAAGTAAGCCGTCCTTCGCCGTGATCGGAGCCAGGAGATTGCCGACTGCCTGCTCAACGCCGCCGTTATCAATGAAGTAAGCAACGTTCGGCAGGATTGCCGTTAAGGTGTCGAACGGCTTATCAACCAACTTGTTGAGAAGACCGCCGATCGGCTTGAGGATGTTGATGATCAGGTTATCCTTAGCCTTTGCATAATCTGCTTTGTATTCCTTATAGGTCTTGATGTCGTCGCAGAGGAACGCCTCAAGGATCGGAATGATAGCGCTTTCGTAACCGTTCGTGCCGAAGCCGATGTCAACGCCGGCCAGCAGATCCTCGATGTCCTTCGCCACTGCGTCAACGTCAATTTCCAGAATGCTCTTTCTCGTTCTGTTGTCGTTGAACTGAATGTTATGGCTCTGAAGCGTTACCAGGAAGGTGCCGTTCTTCAGCTCGTAGGTGAGAGTTGCGCCGTTTTCGCCTTCGCCAAGCTCGGTGGAGCCCTTGACAGCTAAGCTGTTCAGCAGACCTCTGATGTCGATCTTGGTAATGTCAAGCTTGTTTTCTGCCAGCAGAACGCCGAGTACGTTGTTCAGCGGACGGAGTGCAGCGGCCAGACCCTTGATGAAGCCGTCCTGTGCGCTGGCGGAGCCGTTCTTGAAGCCCCAGTTAACGCTGGTGACCTTATCCCAGCTCTTCGCTGACTTCAGCGTGGAAGCAGCGCTGCTGTAGGTTGGACCGTAGCTCTTGTCGGTGAGGTAAGCAGCCACGCCGGCAGGGGATACGTCAAGGCTGAGTGCGCCGAGTACGGTAACAACGGTGTCGTTGCCGGTCAGTGCGCCGTAGAGTGCCTTGGCAATCGTTGTGATAATTTCGTTCGTGTAAAGGTTGTCGCGAACCAGTGCGTCAAGTCCTTCAATATCCGTTACGCCAAAGCCGTTGAGCAGCGGGAATACATTCTTAACGATGTTGTCGAGCTGACCGACGGCCTTGTTGGCCTTGTAATCGTTAATGCCCTTAGGATAGGTGAAGGTGTTGGTGAGCTTACCGGCATATTCCTTGAAGGTCCAGTAAACCTCAACCGGGCTGTTGACTGCGCTGATCACTTCTGACAGCAGTGCAAGGATCTGTGCAGCAGACATCTGCTCGATGATCGCTGCAAGCTGCGGATCAAGGCTGTCGATGATACCGCTGAGCAGGTCAGAATTCAGTACCGTGTCAACAACGTAGCCGTATACCAGCAGCAGTACCTGTGCCGGGTTCTTCGCCGTAGCCAGCTTCTGCCAGTTGATCGCCGGCAACTGAATACCGCCGAGGCTGTCACCGATCAGGTCGTTAACAATATTCACGAGGATGTCCTTGCCGGCAAAGCCTAAGGAAGCGCCCTTGAGCTTTACAAGGATGTCAACACCCTCTTGCGGATCTGCCATGTCAGCGTCATCCAGCTTGATGTTGTAGTACGGAACGCCTGCCGCGATCTGGTCGCCGTACAGGGCTCTGATGGCCAGCTTCTTGACAAGGTAGCCAAGCGTCGGGCAAGCCAGCTTATCTCTGATAATGTTATCAGTCAGGCCAAGAATATGGTTGTCAACCGGCATCAGCACGCTGCCGAGAATGCCCATGATGGAGTTGTCATCCAGTACACCGGCAAGTCCCTTCACAAGGTTCAGGATGAAGCTGAACGGTGCGTCGTACAGCGGCGCAAGAATACCGCCGAGCGGACGGATGAAGCCGTTAACAAGCTGAGAACCAGGTGTTGCCTTGTTGAAGTCAGCAGCAGCCATTACCGGAACCTCGGAGCCTACGGCGTTCGCCAGTGAGGAGAAGATCGGGTTGATAATGTTGCTGTACCAGTTCTGCTTGTGCTCGCTGTCAACATAAGTCTTGGTCAGTACTGCGCCGAGAACGCCGGCCACACCGCTGAGTGATTCACCGAGTGCGTCATAGAACGCGTCCTTGTCGCCGTCCTTGAAACCGAACTTCAGGTAGTCGATGGTGTTGTACTGCTTCTTTGCGTAGTAAGCAGCTGTTACCTTTACCTTGAAGCTGTTCCAGTTGAGGTAATCCTTTTCAGCCAGGATTTCCTTCGTCTTAGCATACTTGTCGCTGTCGAGTCTGATACCTACCGCATCCGGAGAAACGATACCGTACAGTGCGTCAGCGATCAGCATATTCGGGTCTCTGTTAACCAGGAAGCCGCTGTCCTCGTTGTAGAACAGGTAGTCAATGATGTTCTCCAGCAGAGAATAGGTCTGGATTACCAGGTTAGACAGGTTAGCAGAGGTGTAAACTCTCTTGTAATCTACGTCGCCGCCCTTGGTCGGATAGTTACCGATCACGTTCCACTTGTTCGGGTTAGCGGTGGATTCGCCGCATACGTAGTAGAGGTAATCGTTGATCAGAACGAGAATGTCGTTGGTGTTCTTCTGGCCAAGGTAAGCCGAAGCCAGGGAAACAGCACCGGACAGCAGGTTCTCTGTGGAATCCAGCGTGAAGCCGTTCAGCTCTGCGTTAGAAAGCACGGAGCTCAGTACGGTGTCGAGCACGTCAACCAGCTTCTGCGCAGCCTTTTCATTGCTGGCGGTCAGCAGCTCGCTGTAGTTCGTGCCGGCAGCGGACTTGTTCTTGCTGGAAGCAGCCAAATACGGGCCGACGGAAGCGAACGCGTTGTCAAGGTCGTAATCCGCCTGGACAGCCTCGTTATTTTCAATGATTCCCTTAATGAACGGGATCAGACCGCGGATCTCACCGTCCTTGAAGTACATCAGGTTGTTGATGAGATAGAAACCGGAGGTGATGGAGAAACCGGAGAAGTTTGTCTTGCTCTCGGCGTCGATTGTGTTCGCCTCGGTTCTTCTGGTCAGCGTGAAGGAAGCGGCGTCGCTTCTCTTAAGCTGGAACAGACCGTTCAGTGCGTCAGTGATGATAGAATCGTCATCCAGTCCGCCAAGCGCGTCCAGCAGACCCTGCAGCAGCGGAATATTGTAAGAAATGTCGTTATTCTCGTCATCGATCATGTCGTTCAGGAAGTCGAGCAGGCTGTTTACCCAGTTGCCGATGAGGAGGTCAACCACGTGGGTCAGGATATCGGCTGAGGTAGCGCCGGACTTCGGGATTGCAAAATCCTTGAACGCCTTGATGTGCATATTGGCAAGCGCTTCGTAAGATTCTTCGCCAAGGGTGAAGGTCTTCGTCTCGATCTTGCCGTCATACAGGAAGGTCCAGTCAGAGTCAACATTGTACTTTTCGTTGAAGTTCTGACCGATTCTGTTGATCAGGTAAGGCAGGGAAACCGGCAGGTCGTTCAGCGCCGTCTGTGCCGGCAGCATGCCCTCAGCACCAACGCCGTACTTAACATGGTCGCTCAGATCGTTCTTTGCGTCCAGTACCGCGTCCTTCAGGAATACTAAGATTTCCTGAAGCGGCTCGCTGAGCAGTGCGGTCAGCTGTGCCTGCTGCTGCTTGATCGCCGCAATTTCCTCGTCGGTAGCATCGTCGCCTTCGCTGTAGATCAGACCGGCGATCAGACCGGCGATGTCTTCTGCACCGGAAAGCTGTGCAATGATACCGTCAACAATATAAATGTTGGTGAACTTCGGTACCTGGCTGTTGTATTCCTTGTAAACCTGTTCGCCGTTTTCGTCAAGGACAGGATTGCCTTCGCCGTCCACGATCGCCACAGGTCCGTAAAATTCGTAGCCGATATAGTCCAGTGCCGCCGCCTTGTCGCCGGTTAACCAGCTGAGGATGGCCGGCAGGGACTTGTTCAGGTCAAGGTGCAGACAGCCGAGGCCGATGTCGCTGCCCTGTGCCTGAGAAAAACCGCCCAGCAGTAAGCCGAACACGATACCTTCGATTTCGTTCTGATACGAATCGTCATGGATCAGGGTCGGCAGCAGAATTTCGTCAATGACAACGGTCAGTACCGGTAACAGCTCAAACAGTGTTTCGGACGGATCGTCGTACAGGCGCTGCCACAGATCGGTCAGCGAGCTCTTCAGGTCGATCGGTGTCTCCAGCAGGCTCAGTACCACGCCTTGGATCGTCGGATCGTCCAGGAGCGGCATGAACTTGTTAATCAGGGAGTTCACGAGCGGCACGGTGTACTCGGTCGGAACGGCATAATCGGCGTAGAAGTAGATCTTCTCCGGCTCGTCCGGTTCGTCCGGCTCGTCCGGCTCGTCCGGTTCCTCGGGCGCTGCGTCAGGATTTACAACATAAGTATTGTAAACCTCAAATACGTTCAGTGCTGAGGTCGCGGCGCTGTTCATGTAATAATCCTTGTCGCCGTTGTAAGAGGGCTTGATCTTGTTGTCAACGATCCACTGTGAAGGCGCCATTGTCTGGAGTCTTCTCAGACCGCCGTTGACCATTGCGTGATCCGTAAATACAGATGCCTCGCTGTTATTCAGCTCTACAGTCAGCGCATCGCTAAAGCTGCCGGCAGCCGCCAGGTCAGCCACAAAGCTGTCCACGGCAGAAGCGTCCAGGTCAAGCATCGCGTTGATGTAGCTCGCAGCCGCCGCGTTCAGGTTCGCTTCTGCATAAGCAGCCAAGCTTGCGCCGTCTGCGATCGTGCCGGCCACCGCCGCGTTATAGATCGCCTCTAACTGTGCGTCTGTGATCGCAAAATCAGCCTCGTCTGCGCCAAGCAGCTTTGCCAGACCGGTCGTGATTTCCTTGTAGTACGGAGAAGTGACATCACGCATTAAGTCGTAATTGTACTTTTCGGAACGGGCCATACCGCTTCCGGCGTACCAAGCGCTGTCGTCGTAGGATTCCCAGTCGTTCAGGAACAGGGCGCCAAAGAGCATTGCGCGGTAATATTCGTCAAAGGAGGTGTGGTCATGATCGTCCATCATCCACAGCTCAAGGTAGTAGTCCCAATACATCATGGAGCTGAGCATGCCGTTATCGTACATGAAATCCCAGTTGTAGAAGGTTTTGAAGCTCGCCTCGAGCGCGTCTGCCGTTGTACCGGTGGCGTCCGGATAAAGGCTGGTGTCAACCGTTGCGCCGGCCTCGTCCATCAGGTTGAAGTACAGGTCATAATACTCTGCCAGCAGCTCAAAGGGGTTGATAGCATAGTACAGCAGCTCCGCCATATTGGCCGGTGCAGCAATGCCCTTATCCTTCAGGACGTTCGTGTAGTACTCGATAGCCAGCTCGCCGTCGGTGCCTTCCAGGTCGCTGAGCGGCGTGTCCTTCAGCAGCTGACCGTTAACGGTCGCGTTGCTGATGTCCTCAAGGGTGTAGGTGTAGAGGCCCTGATTCAGCATATCCGTAGTTGCTTCTTCCCACAGACCCTGCAGATACGCCTTCATCTTCATGACCTCGCCGGCCTCCGGCTCCGGCTCCTCTTCCTTTTCAGGAACGCCGAGGGAGTCGAACAGCGCGTCGAGCGCTGCCAGCGTATCGGTGCACCATGCGCCAAGGTCGCCGTCTGCGTCCTTGTTCTCATAGCAGATACCGTACAGCTGGTAGAAGGTGAGCAGGTCGCTCTCGTCGTCCTCCGGCGTGTCGAGCGGCGTGTACCACTTGTCGTACAAGTCCTTTTGGGCTTCATAGTCGCTGTACTTAAAGCCTAAGAACTTTTCCTTTGTCCAGGAAACCTCTATCTGTGCAATGTAGAGGTTAAGGTCGCCGAGACCGCCGAGAAGGCCTAAAAGCATCGGCGAAGCGCCCTGTACCACATCGCTCAGGGTGGTAGCCTGGGTTACAGGGTTCACAATATTGTTCTCCTGTAACAGGTCCTTGATCGCGTCGATCTGCAGCAGCGCAGCCAGCAGGCTGTCGATCGACTGGAATGCCGCTTCGGCATCCGTTTTGTCGTTCCAGTAGTGCAGGTTCTGGTCCGTCTGGTTGCCGTCAGCTGCGTAGGCGGTCAGACCGAGTGAACTACCGGTGATGATCATTACTAAGGCTAAAAACAGGCTTAGTAATTTTTTGCTCGTTCTCATAATCATCTCTCCTTTTCTTATGATTTGACGAAGCAGCTTATAGAGACGTTGTCGCTCCGTAGGGGAGATTCACTAATCTCTCGCCAAAGCCTCCTCTGCCTGCGGGCGATTCGTGAACCGCCCCTACAAGCACGCTTTCGTCAGGTCGTACAGGGGTTTTTGCCCGGCTTTTTGCTGGTTTTTGGGCGCAAAGCTCCCTATACTAACGAACAATATATATTATTTATAACAAATAATCAAAGTTAAGTCAATAGAATTGACAAAAATAATTAATAATTTATTAACTTTTATCATTCTATGAATATCCGCGCAGCGCGGCGCTATCACTTTCAAAGCTGTTGCACAGCGGCGCTGCCGGGGGAGCGATCCGCCGCAGTCACCCACAGCGGAAAGCTTCCCTAATAAATGGCCATAAAACGGCATCACGGTCGAAAAACATAGTGTAAAGCGGATTGTCTTTACGCCGACGTTTCACCTGTAAAGGCGTTCTCCATTACACGACAAAACGCAGAAAATGTCAACAAAAACTCCACAAAAATATAAACAAGGGGTAAAAAGTTTGTGAATATTCTGTTAACATTTCAGATTTATAATACCTTATAGTTTGCCATTTGTCAACAGTTAATTCACAATTTGTTAACATTTTTGGACAAAATTCCATTATCGTCTTGATTTATAAAAAATCAATTGACTTTGCGCACAAAATATGATTTAATAAGAGTGCGTAAAATGCGTTTTAGTATAAGTATTTATATGCACGCACGGGTGTACTACCCTTCAGTCTGCTGCAGCAGTGCTGCAGCGTGGTCAGAGATTGCGACAGCGGGCAATAACGCATTTATTCGTAAAATTAATATGGAGGAAATTAGAAAGTGGAAACAAAAAAATCTAAAGTATTCACAAAAAGACTTATTGCGCTTCTCCTTTCGGTCATGATGCTTTTCACCTGCTTCAGCGGCGTGTTAACTGCGTACGCTAAGGCCGGCGATAGCCGCTGGGATACGACCATCGCATCTCAGAAAAACTGGGTCGACTGGACAGCTGCATTAAGCGATCAGGCTTGTGAAGCACTCCTCGACCGTTTAGATCAGTTCCTGATGAGCGGCGCTGTCGACCTTTCCGGCGACCCGGGCAAAAGCAAGACCGGCGCTGTCAACGAAGACGGCTCTATCGCTACCATCAGCTACAAGATCAAGATCGGTGCGGATGATCCGGGACAGCTTTATATCTATATTAGCTCCCTTACCGGCGGTACCAAGACGGCTACCGGTAACCTGAACTCCATCGACGGTATCCTGCAGTTCCTGTATGAGCTGGATAAAAACGGCATCTGGAACTATAAGGTACTCGGTATTAAGGCTATCAACACGATCGCGGGCTCTACGATCTACAACGCCTTTAACGGCAAGTTCGGTCCGATCACCGGCCTTTCCAGCAGCACCAGCACTTCTAACAAGATCGGTGCTTCTAAGGCTACCAGATATTTCCGTAAGCTGAATGATGCGAGAACGATCATCAATGCAGTGCTGAACTTCCTGAACAGCATTCTTTACAACTCAACCACGAGCTACAACCTGCTCTATCAGGTACTGAGCGGTAGCCTTGACGTTGGTATGCTCTCCAACTTCGTTGACGCGCTCAAGGATGACGACAGTGCAATCGGCGGCGCTCTGAAGGGCCTTGTCGGTGCTCCGGACGGCAAATGGGCGGTCAAGGGTGAAAAAGCGCTTTATAACGGTCTTGCTTACTTCTTGGTTAACAAGACGGATTGGTTCAAGGATGACACTGTTACATTCAGCAGCGGTCAGCCGACCAAGTACAACGGTGCTACCTGGGTTTACGATGACGTTCTGATGGATAAGCTGTCCACACAGCTCCTGCAGAACATCAACATCCAGATCACCTATCCTGAGATGGTTAAGGTTGATGACAAGTGGCAACACGACAATTCCAGACTGCGTTATAAGAACATCCTCGCTTACATCGCTGAGCACGAGGGTGCAACAGTAGCGACTGCTTCTGCAGCTCTTGGCTACGACAGCAAGCTGGAATACACAGAGGACGGTAACGTTTATCTGTTCCGTTATGACGGCAATGTACTGAGCATCGCTAAGACCGATACGCTGTATGCGTTCGCGATGAGAGCGATCAAGCTCGCATGGAAGACGGCTCTGAAGCCGACAGTTAACCTTCTTCAGGTGAACTACAGCGGCCATGAGCAGGACGGCAACGGCACGAACTTCGATAACGTATTCTTTACCTGGTACGCTACCGAAAGAGACGGCGCTGACGGTACATTTGATGCGGCGGCTGCTTATACGACAGATGTCATTAATGCATTTGCTGAAGCGAAGTACGAAGCTTACGGCGCTGCTGACGCTGCTGAGTTCCTTGAGAACGTAAAGAACACCTATAATTATGATAGGTATGCAAAGAACGAGTATTACAACTGGAGAGACCTCGACGTTACCACGCTGTGGAACCAGGTTCGTTACAGCCCGCTGGCTAACGCACTTGGCGTACAGTCCGGTCCTCTGAACCTGTACTTCCTGCAGACCGGTTGTGAGAACCTCGAAGCTTTCATGGATGCTGACGCAACCTACACGAAGTATGCTTCTATTCCTGAGGCGCTGAACGACGCACTGGTTGCTGCTGCGAAGGATTTACTTCCGAACGCTGCTACCATCGGTATGCAGACTGACGCTGAGGGTACGTTCCAGCACTTCGATGCTCCGAGCTTTGCAACAACGACTGCCTGGAGCGCAACGACGCTGCTCAACAATGTCCGCAAGGCATTAGAGTATGCTGCTAACATGACGGACGCTAACCTGGTTAACCCGTTCTATGCAGCACACGGCATTGCCGGTTACACGGCTGACGCTAATAACATCACTTCTGATGAGCTTCTTGAGGAAGCACTTGTTCCGTTTGGCTGCGCTGCGCTGAAGCAGTGGGATCTCACCGCCGTTATCCATGACAGCGATTGGGATAAGGTAACAGACCTTGAGTCTGCTGCTGTTATTGCGCTGAACGAGTATCTTGGTTACATCTTCCCTGAAAGAGATTACACTTATCTGTGGGAAGACTTCCTTGAGGTTTCTGATGTTCTCGGCCAGAATTCCAAGGGTGAGGACGTTACCTACAAGCTTCTGAAGGAAAGCAAGGACGGTAAAGATCTTTACACCACGGCGATTCTGCCGATGGCTCGTGACGCAGCGGCTTACGTATGCGTAGCTGCCGGCGTTCCGGTTGCGAAGAAGGATACCACTCCTTGGGATCCGTACACCGATTGGGCTAAGACAGAAACTACCAACACTGCGTTTGATCTGATCAACGCAACGGCTGTTTACTTCCTGGGCGACACGACCCTGACCTTTGACCCGAACGGAACGAAGGCTCCGGCAAAGGGCATCGGTACGGTTCTTGGCCTGTGCAGCTCCAGCGGCGTATCTTCTATCACGATCGCTAAGGGTCTGTGGGCTAACCTTGACGCTATTGTTAACAGAGTTCTTCCTGTTGCCGGCGAACTGCAGAAGCCTTACGGCACGAACAGCTACCTTGGCAACGGCAAGTTCAGCAGCCAGAAGTTCGTTGAAGGCGAAATCATCGACGACGTTCGCGACTTCAACCTGACCAGCCTTGTTGAGGGCGTTTACAGCATCTGCTCTGCTGCTCCGATCAAGAGCGACGGCGTTGTTGTTACGGTTTATGATAAGGTTCTCAGACCGACGCTCAACAGCCTGCTGGGTACCCATCCGGCTGCCTCCAGTCAGGAACTGATTGCGAACATCACGAACGCTAACCGTTTCGACACCTTCCTGAAGTCTGCTAACATCATTAGCCTGAACAGCAACAGAGGTGTTATCGGTACATTACTGAACAACGTTGTACAGCTCCTTACGGACGCTGATTCTTATCCGAGATATCACAACGTTATTTCCTTCGCGCTGAGCTCACTCGGTGTTCCGAGACAGTTCAGACAGCATGACATCGGCGGCGTAGAGATCGGTATTGACTCCGTCATCAGCGGTACCTCCGCAAGTGCTCAGTACTCTGTAACGAACGCTTCTTACGGTCTCAATAAGTTCTATCACGACGCATCCGGTACGCAGAAGGAAGCTTCCAGATATTGGGTGAAGATTACCAGCCTTGACCTGTACCAGGGTACATCAAAGGTTGCTACGCTGCAGTCCAATGTCTCCCTGTCACCTGAAGCAACTAACTATTACACCCTGAGCAGAACCCTTACTGCAAACACGCTTTACAGAATCGTTGCTACTTATGATGTATATTATGTTGACAGCGTAACAGGTACGACGCAGCCGGGTACGGCTATCTACACCGGCCTGAAGGATTCTACTGCCTTCATCACAACTTCTACCACCGTTTCTAAGAAGAGCCAGATGGATATGACCTTCGACGGCAGCGGTTACAAAGAGGTTGACAGTGCTGAGACCGGTTCCTTTGCTACCGCAACGGGCAGCAATATTACCATCAAGGCTTCTACGCTGTATACTGTGAACGCAGCTGACGCAAAGAGCGACTACTTCGTAAGACTGACGAACGGCGCTTCTTCTGCTGTTACGGTCGCAGGTATGTACATGACGCCTGCTGCTGGCTTTACTTACAAGCTGAGAACTACCGGTAACGCCGGTACAGCTCTTACCGCAGCTAACAGCACCAACTACATCTTCGTTGACATCGACGAGGACGGTAACATTTATAGCACTGACGGCACTGTTGTCGGTAACGTATTAACCTCTGCTTGGATTTACGGTTATAATAAGTCCACCAATGATGAGGGCAAGGAAGTATTTGATAACGCTATTGCGCTGAAGACAAATGCTACTCTTCCGAGCAACGTTGCTGCCGGTACGCCGTTCAGAAGCGTAACGATGGAAAGCGCTAGTGGCTCCATCGACGCTGGCGACTATAAGAATGTTAAGATTGCTACTAAGGGCACGACCAAGAACGGTCTTGCTACCGTACGCTTCACCTTCAAGGTTGGTACTACTTGGACGAACCTGGGCAGCGACGTAACCTTCGCAGCAATTGGTGATATGGATGCGCTGAAGGCTGCTGTTGCAGGTGCTCAGAACCTGATCAACACCGGCGAGCTTTCCGCTACCAACACTGCATTCGTGAACGCTGCTACGGCTGCTTCCTTCAAGAACGCTTGGGCTAACAACGTTGCTTACTTTGCAAACGCTGACACCTACAGAGAAGCTCTTGAAGAGGCTATGGAATCCGCAGCTACAAGCCGCGAAACCATCACTGCTGACGTTAACGCTACGCGTGACGGTCTTGAGGAAGTTGACTACAAGGTTGCTTCCTTCAAGGCAATGGTTGCTGCCGGCCAGAAGGCTGAGGCACTCCGCACCGCTGAGCCGATCACTGTTGAAGGCACAGACGGTAACGAATATCCGGTATATGACGCGAAGGGCAGAGAGACCTATACTTACACGACCACCGCTCCGCAGTGGCAGATCGACGAGTACACTCGCCAGTACAATAAGTATAAGAGCTATCTCATTCCTCGTGATCACGTTCTTACCAGAGCTCAGAACGAAGTCATTCACGCAACATCACCTGTTGACAAGTATGACGAAGTTCAGGATGTTAAGAACGCGTATACCGCATTCACCGCTACTCCTGTAACCGCTGAGAGAACCTACGTTGTAACAGACGAGAACGGCGTTCCGGTACTGAGCGGCGCAGTTGGTGACGAGTACAGAGCCACCAGCACGGAAAAGGGTGACGTATCTGAGTACAGATTCGCTTACACGACCAAGGACAACAACACGGCTGACAATGTGAAGGTCTACAAGATCACCACGACTGCAACCGATGTGAAGTTCGGTAAGGTTGTTGACGGCGAACTCAAGAACGAAGGCGACACTGTTTACACGCAGGAATCCTGGGATGCTTACATTGACGCTCTCGGTGAGGTTGTTACCTCTATCAACAATAACGAAGAAATCTCCAAGACCTACACCGCAACTTCTCACCTTGTAATGGCTGAGAACGAGCTGGAGCCGGCCGAGGAGGAAGAATCTTCCACAACGATTACTGTCAGCGGTAAGGTGCTGATTGCTTCCGACATCTCTGGTACAGCGACTGCTTATGGCCTTCGCGGCGTAGTCGTTTATGCAGTTGACGGTGAAGGCAATGTAATTGCACAGACCGTTTCTAATGCAGAAGGCGATAAAGCAACTTGGGGCGATTATACGCTCGAGGTTCCTGCCGGTACAACGCAGCTGTATGTTGGTAGCCCGGATAAGGATTCCATTGTTAACAGGGGCTTTACCATTGCTGGCGACGCTGACGTAACAGGCGCTGATGTTGCGGTTGTTATGTGCGACTACAACGACGATGGTGTTATTAACTCCACGGATAAGGGTAGATTTAATGACTCGTTAAGAGGTGAATATAGCATTTATGCTGATTTCAACCTTGACGGTGTTGTTAACTCAACAGATAAGGGTAGATTTAACGACTTGCTTAGAACCGGTGATAAAGGCGTTTCATATACTGAATTATCTTTCTAATGAATATTAATGATACGATTAAGTGTTAATTTTTAATGCTGGTTGTACTACATTAGTATTATAATCGGTATTGCCGTAAGCCCTCCCTCTCCGGAGGGAGGCAGGCGGCAAGCCGGCACTGCCGCAAGGCAGACTCCGATACATCCTGCGCTATACTGCAGATGTATTATCAGCTGAATGCATGTTTTTGTTGAGAGTTGCTCGTGCATCATGGTGGCAAGAAAAATGTGCATTGAGCGGGCGAAAGCCTGCAAAACAAGAATTTGAAAGGAGCTTTGCTTATGCTCAAAAGCTTTAAAAAATTCTTTGTTGCCCTAATAATTGGAACTTTAATAGCAATCGCTGTTCCGTTGAACGTGCTCGCAGCTGAGGGAACGATCGATGAAACAGTCAGTCCTTATTTATACTGTGTTTATTACAATTCTGACGGTGAACAGGTAGACGGTAATGGGCTCCCTTCCGGTGATTACAGGGTTGATGTGATGCTGGAAGGTATGGACTCTCTCTCTGTTTTTCAATATACCGCCGAATATGACCCAAGCACAGTTACATCGCTTTCAACCGAGGCGGTCATCGATACGATGCGCCTGGGCGGCATTAAGGATACAGAAGCAGCTAACGGTAAGCGGCGCGTGGTGTTAGTGCTCGCCTCAGAGGGCGAGGATGGCACTGAGCTTGATCACCTCAGTCCCGTAACGCTCGCCACGATGCAGGTAACGGTTGACTGCGACGCTTCTGCGATCGATTTTGCAGATTACTTCACGTTTGTGGAGGACCCTGACTTAACCTTTGCAGAGGCATATTACCACGACGGTATCGAATATTCGTACGTTGTCGATACCAACGAAGCGACAGATTTTAACGTACCAACTATGAAAACCGATGTAACGCCTGCGTTCGCAGCCAGCACCATCACCGTCAGTGGCAAGGTGTTAATTGCTGTTGATGAAATTGGTACGGCCTCGAATTATGGCTTACGCGGTGTAAAAATTTATGCTTATGATAATGATAATAACGTAATAGCTGAAACCGTATCGAACGCTGAGGGTGATAAATCCACTTGGGGTGATTATTCGCTCGAGGTTCCAGTTGATACAACGTCGTTTGAGGTAGGAGATCCTGTCAAGGGTAATGATACTATTGTTAACAGACGGTTTTCTATTTCAGGTGTTGCAGATGTTACTGATGCAAATGTAGCAGTTGTTATGTGTGATTACAACGACGATGGTGTTATTAACTCGACGGATAAGGGTAGATTTAATGACACGTTAAGAGGTGAATATAGCATTTATGCTGATTTCAACCTTGACGGAGTTGTTAACCCAACAGATAAGGGTAGATTTAACGACTTGCTGAGAACTGGTGATAAAGGTATCAACTATGTACAATTGAGTTTTGATTGATTATCATTGTTATTTATTGGAGGAAATTTTAATGGCTAAATCTTTTAAAAGAGCAATTGCCTGTCTCCTTGCTGTTCTAATGGTTGCCTTCTCTATGCCTTTCACGGCATTAGCAGCCCCTGGCGACTATGAGCCGGACATCGAAATGAACTTCTATCCTGTTTATCTTGGCCAGGATTATGGTGACTACACTGCGATAACCGGTACCAAGAACGGAGGCACGCCGTCATATCATGTAATGGGTCTTGACGATGTTGCTTTTAATTACAATCCGACATCCGGTACCCTTACAATGCCGGTAACAAAGGCACAGGCTTGGCTCGATGAATACTTTGAAGGTTCTGCTGAGGGAACTGTTTTAGAAGACGGCGACTGGACGCTTGGCGTTGGCGATTATTTTGCAGCTGTTGTTGTATGTAAGAACATCTCAACCTTCCGAGTTATTGCTGGGCTTATTAGCTATTCTGATAATATTCAACCGGCAGTCATTTACGACAATGTATCCGGTACCGGCAGAAACGCTTACCATAGAGTAACTTTTGACAAGAATGATTATCAGGGTGCAGCGACTGCTTCTTCTGCTGCCGTTGATGGCGTTTATTTAGGCGTTGATGCAATGGCTTATGGCGAAGAAGTAGATACTGAATCTAATGAATTTAAAGAAGACGGTTTGTATTTCTCAGCCGTTGGCGGTAATCCGTATACAGAGTGTGAAACTTATGCTTCGGCTGAAGACGCTCTTACAGATCCTAAAACCGGTGCGCTGGGTTACACCTTTGCTAATGAATGTATCATAGGTACTTTCCTGTTTGAAATCGTTGACGAAGGTCCAATTGTTTTTGCTGCTGGTGACCCCGATGGCGCAATTTATCCGGCAAATGGCGGCGGTTATTATATCGCAGACCTTAATGACGGTGATGCTGTAGAGGATTATACCACACTTGCACCGAACTCAGATGATCCGAGTGTTCCTGGCTCTCAGAAGATGACTTTCTTCGCTGAGAAGGAAGAAGAGCCTGAAGAGACTTACTACACGGTAACCTACGTTGATGCTGACGGCGAAACCATCAGCACGGAAGAGGTTCTTGAAGGCGGCAGCCCGGCTTCTATCCCGGATCTTCCGACCAGCGAGGACGCTCACGTATCTTACGACTGGGATACTAATCCGAGCGGTGCTGTTATTAATGCAGCAACCACCTTTACGATTGTGAAGTCCACAAGCGAGCATGAGTGGAGCGAATGGACTGAAACAACGGAAGCAGTTCCGGCTTCTTGCTTAGTAGACGGTAAGACTGCTATCGAGAGCAGAACCTGCTCTATCTGCGGTGAAGCTCAGACCCGTGGCGGCGAAGTTGTTCCTGCTTACGGTCACCATGACTACACTAAGGTTGTAACTGATCCGACTTGTGACGATGCTGGTTACACCACCTACACCTGCGCAGAAGGCGATGACACTTATGTCGCTGATCCGGTTGACGCTCTTGGCCATGACTGGGGTGCATGGGAAGAGACTTCTGAAGCTATTCCGGCTACCTGTACTGCTACCGGTATGACCGCTGGCGAAAAGAGAGTCTGCAACCGTGACGCTTCTCATGTTGAGACTCGCGGCGGCGAAGAGATCCCTGTAGATCCTAATAATCACACGAACATTGTTACCGACGCTGCTGTAGAGCCTGATTGCTTGACCACCGGTCTGACCGAAGGTTCTCACTGCGAAGACTGCGGTACTGTTATCGTTCCTCAGGAAACCGTTGATGCTCTTGGTCACGAATACACCAGCGAGATCACGACTCCGGCTACCTGCACGGAAGACGGTGTTGAGACCTTCACCTGTATCCGCGGCGATGATTCCTACACCAAGGTTATCCCGGCTACCGGTCATGAGTGGAGCGAGTGGACTGTTGATGAAGAGGCTATTCCGGCTGGTTGTGAGACCGAAGGTAAGACCGCTGTTGAGAAGAGAGTCTGCGCTAACGATCCTTCTCACGTAGAGACCAGAGGCGGCGAGACAATCGAGGCTACTGGCCACGAATGGGGCGAGTGGACTGTTGTTGAGGAAGAAATTCCTGCTACTGAAACAACTGCTGGTAAGACGGCTGTTGAGCAGAGAGTCTGCGCTAACGACGCTTCTCACGTAGAGACCAGAGGCGGCGAAGTAATTCCGGCTCTTGATCATACGCACGTTCTGACTTATGTTGCAGAAGTTGCTCCTGAGTGCGAAGCTGACGGTCACATTGCTTACTTCGTATGCGATGATGGCGAAAATCCGTGCGGCAAGTTCTTTGCTGACGCTGAGGCTACTCAGGAACTGACTGCTGCTGAGCTTGTTATCCCGGCTACCGGTCACAAGTTCACCAACTATGTATCGAATAATGACGCTACCTGCCTTGAGGACGGCACGAAGACGGCTGTCTGCGACAATGGCTGCGGCACCACCGATACGATCGCTGACGAGGGCTCTGCTCTTGGTCACGAATACACCAGCGAGATCACGACTCCGGCTACCTGCACGGAAGACGGTGTTGAGACCTTCACCTGTATCCGCGGCGATGATTCCTACACCAAGGTTATCCCGGCTACCGGTCATGACTGGAGCGAGTGGACTGTTGCTGAAGAGGCTATTCCGGCTGGTTGCGAGACCGAAGGTAAGACGGCTGTTGAGCAGAGAGTCTGCGCTAACGACGCTTCTCACGTAGAGACCAGAGGCGGCGAGACGATCGAGGCTACTGGCCACGAATGGGGCGAATGGACTGTTACTAAGGAAGCTACCGAGTCTGAAGAAGGCGAAGAGACGAGAGTCTGCGCTAACGATCCTTCTCACGTAGAGACCAGAGCTATCCCTGTAAAGGGTCATACTCATACCCTTGTTAAGGTTGAGGCTGTTGATGCTACCTGCGCTGCTGCTGGTAACATTGAGTACTATGTATGCGCTGACAGCGAATATGCTTGCGGCAAGTACTTTGCTGACGCAGAAGGCACTCAGGAGCTGACTGCTGAAGACGTTATCGTTCCGATCGATGCTGACGCACACGCTTGGGGCGAATGGAATGAAATTGCTCCGGCTGTTGCTCCTACCAGAACTGAAGCTGGTAAGACTGCTACCGAGCAGAGAGTATGCGCTAACGACGCTTCTCACGTAGAGACCAGAGGCGGCGAAGAGATCCCGGCTATCGAAGGCGTTCTGATCACTGTTCCGGCTACCGAGTACGGTACTGTAACCCAGAGTGGCACCAACGCTTACGAGGATGGTATCCTTTATGCTTACGGTTCTAACTACAGACTGACTGCTGAAGCTAAGGAAGGCTACGAGTTCGTTGGTTGGACGATCAACGGCAGACTGCTGTCCGAGGCTCCGTCCTACAGCAACGTTGCTTACACAGACCTCGTAATCGATGCTGTATTTGCTCCTGTTGCTCAGGATAACTTCACCGTTACCTTCTTCGGTAAGTACGGCGATACCGTTGCGGTTGCTACCAGCGACGATCTCACTGTACCGGCTGCTCCTGCTCTGCCGGGTTACACCTTCACTGCTTGGACCATCGACGGCGCAGAAGTTACTGAGGACGATATCCTTGCTCTGACTGACTCCGCTCAGGTATGGGCGAAGTACGAGAAGAATACCGAAGGCGCTTACACCATCACTGCTGATGGTGCTGAGATCACTCTGCCGAACGGTATTGAAAACGGTGCAATTCCTTACGATACGAAGGCTACCGTCAAGTTTGAGGGTGCAACCTCTATCGTAGCTATCGACGCTAACGGTAATGAGTCCATCGTTGCCAGCGGCGACACTTACACCTTCTATGTTGGTGGCGATATCACTCTGCAGGCAGCTTATGACGAGCTTGAAGAGGCTGTTGTTTCCATCATCAGCGCTGAGAAGGACGCTACCTCCGGTAAGTACAGCATTGTTGCTAACAGAGCTGTTCCGGAAGGCTGGACCGTTAAGGACCGTGGCTTCGTAGTAGGCCTGCAGGCAAACGTTTCTGCCGATAAGGAAGAAATCGTTGCTAACCTTGACACTCCGGCTACTGGCGTAAAGGTATATCACGGTACTCCGACAGCTTCCGAGCAGTTCTCCTATCTGTGCAAGATCGGTGCTGGCAAGACCATCAGAGTCTATGCATTCATCACCATCCAGAAGGGTTCTGAGACGAAGGTTGTTATCTCTGACTACACGGATGTAACTGGCGCATAATTAATTAAATCACGGCTCCTCTCCCTTCGGGGAGAGTGAGTTGAGAATAACAGGAGGTATTTGTTATGAAGGAACTTTATACAAAGCCCGAATTAGAGCTTGACGAGTTTAAGCTTGTTGACGTTATGACCGCATCTTCTGACGGATCCGGCATGGACGGCACTGATAGTGGCGACGAGTGGTAAACACCACTTTACTTCATAAACCAACGGGAGGCGCGGAGCAATCCGCGCCTCTTTTTTCTGTTTACTCGCACAAAAACAGCCTCCCTTACATTAAGGGAGGCTGTTGCGGTTATCGCTTATTCTGTTTCGTCCGGTTCTTTTCCGTCCTGATGGTAAATATAATCAATCAGCATTTCTTTGTTCTTCTCTACGTCAATGGCAATGACACTGGCGCCGCCCTTGTTGGCGTAGTCCCACGTGCCCTCAAACGGTACCTTTTCCTGCGGCATACCGCCGGAGAGGCAACGGACAGCCGCCGTCGCAATAGATAGCAGCTGGCTCTTTGTCAGGTCAGTCTCGATATACTTTGCGCTGGCGCTTGCCATCTTGTACAGGCGGAGCGGACCGCCCTTTTTGGCCTGATTGATGATCGAGGTAACGACTGTGCGCTGGCGTTGGGTGCGGTTAAAATCGGTGTCGATCTTGCGGATACGGCAGTAGGCCAGCGCCTGCTCGCCGGTCAGCACCTGGTCGCCGGGCTCCAGCACCACGTCGCCGTAACGGCCGGGGTGGCTCGTCACCTCGTTGGCCTCTTCCTCGGTCACATCCACCTGTACGCCGCCGATGCTGTCCACCAATACCTGGAACATCTGGAAGTCCGCGACGACATAGCCGTCAATGTCAATGCCGAAATTGTACTCGATCGTGTCCACAACGCCGCTGTAGCCGGCGTAGGTGGAGGCCGCGTTCAGCCGCTGTTCGCCGTCCTTGGCTGGGATATAAACCCAGGTGTCGCGCAAAAAGGAGGTCATCTTAATACAGTGGTGCTTGGTGTCTACCGAGATCAGCATCATCGTGTCGGCACGGCTGGTTTCGCTGTCCTCGTCTGCACGGGCGTCCACGCCCAGCAGCAGGATGTTTTTGACGCTGTGGCTGCTTTCCAGCGCAGCGGCACTGACATATTGGTTAGCGACATGGTCGTCATAGCTGATTTTTCCCAACACGCCGGACGCCATGAGCACCGGCGAAATGAGTATGACGGCAATGATCACCACCGCAATCAGCTTGCGTTTGATGCGGGCAGCCTGCTTTTTTTTGCGTACTGCCTGTTGCTGCTTGGCGCTCTGGGCGTTGCGGCGCCGCTGTGCCTCGCCCACATCGCGTGTGACTGCCGGCTGAAAGCGGTCGCTCTCCTGACGGGTGGAGCGCCGTGGCGGCGCTACCTCCTGTCTGTCCCTGACCTCGCCGTTCCCGGCGCGGCGTGAGAACATCTCTAAATCCGGCAGGCCGCTGCCGTAGTAGTTTTCGTCCTCCGGCACCGAGCGGTCGCGCGCATCGTTGCGGATTCGTTTATCGGGATTAAAGCCCTCTTTATCAAAACGTGGCAAGCTGTCACCTCCAATGCATACCCAATACGCCAATACGGTTGGACGGCCAAAATTCATCTGCTTGTGCGAGCTTTGGCGCCGCCGTTCTTATTTTGGCAAAAGCGAGTTATCCGTAAGCCGAGTTCTGTCGTGGACGATTATCTATCTCGACGTATTGTTGCCAATACGCTCTAGCCGCCCTTCGAAGTTATGTGTCGAGCCAACAACCCTTCAGTCGGCGTTGCAGCGGATAGGGTTTACATGGCAGCGGATGTCTCCACCCGCTCGGTGAGCTCTTACCTCGCCTTTCCACCCTTGCCGGAAAACCGGCGGTTTATTTCTGTTGCACTTTCCCTAGGGTCACCCCCGGCGGCCGTTAGCCGTTATCCTGCTCTGTGCTGCTCGGACTTTCCTCACAAAGTGATAAGCTTTGCGCAACCGTCTGGATAACTCGCCCCTATATAATAAAATATTTTGTCGCTAAAATCAATAATTAATAAAAATAAGTTGCAAACAAATTATCCTTAGTGTAAAATTGAGTTAGACTGAACGGAAGGAAATGATAACGATGCTAGTCAATATGAAAGAGCTGCTTTCGGCAGCGGAGGAAGGTAATTATGCGGTAGGCTCCTTTTCGGTAGCGAATATGGAGATGGTGCTCGGTGTGATTCAGGCGGCGGAGGAGCTTCAGGCGCCGATCATCCTGCAGATCGCAGAGGTGCGGTTAAAGCAGTCGCCGCTGTCCGTGATCGGTCCGCTGATGGTCGCCGCAGCCAAGGGCGCCAAGGTGCCGGTAGCGGTGCATTTTGACCACGGTAAAACGAAAGAAAAAATCGGTGAGGCGCTGGCGCTGGGCTTTACCTCAGTGATGTTTGACGGCTCGCACCTGCCGCTGGAGGAAAACATTGCCGTTACAAAGGAAATCATGACCATGGCTGCGCCGTACGGTGCGGCGGTAGAGGCAGAGATCGGTTGCGTCGGCGGCAGCGAGGACGGTAGCGAGGACATCGCTATTAACTGTACAAAGCCAGCGGATGCGCTGCGCTTTGAAGAGGAGACCGGCGTGGACGCACTGGCGATTGCGATCGGCAACGCCCACGGTAATTATAAGAGTACGCCGAAGCTGCGTTTTGATATTTTAGAAGAGGTGGAGCGGATCACCAAAACACCGCTCGTGCTCCACGGCGGCACCGGTATTACGCCGGAGGATTTTGTGCGCTGCGCCAAGACCGGTATCAAAAAGATCAATATTGCAACGGCGACCTTTGACAGTGTTGAAAACACCGTCAGAACCTGTTATAATAATCATGCAATCAACGGTTATTACGATCTGCAGGCAGCCGAGGTGGAGGGCGCTTATCAAAACGCCCGTCGGCATATCCTGATTTTCGGAACCGATCACCGCTATACCGGTGAATAAACCATTATCACAGCCTGAACAAGGGGGAGCTTTCTATGCAGAATTATGTTACGTTTGATATGTCTAAACCGCTCGATTTTATCCCGATCGGCAGAATTGCGATCGATTTTAACCCGACGGATATGTACAGACCGCTGTCGGAGTCGTCTAATTTCAATAAGTATGTCGGCGGTTCGCCGGCGAATATTGCCGTCGGATTAGCGCGTCTTGGCTGTAAGGTCGGTTTTCAGGGCTGCGTCAGCAACGACCAGTTCGGCGATTATGTGGTGGACTATTTTAATAGAGAGGGTATCGACACCTCCAAGATCACACGCGCCAAAAACGGCGAAAATATTGGCTTGACCTTTACGGAAATTCTGTCGAAAAACGAATCCTCTATCCTGATGTACCGTGACAATGTGGCGGATTTCTGCCTTGCGCCAGAGGATATTGACGAGGCGTATATTGCCTCCGCCAAAGCGATCGTGATCAGCGGTACAGCGCTCGCAAAGAGCCCGTCGCGTGAGGCCTGCCTCAAGGCGATGATGCTGGCAAAGAAGAATAATACCCGTATCGTGTTTGATATTGATTACCGTAGCTATACCTGGCAGAGCAAGGACGAAATCGCCGTGTATTACAGCCTGGTGGCACAAAATGCCGATATTATTATGGGCTCCCGTGAAGAATTTGACTTAACAGAGGGAATCGTCGGCGTGAAGGCCAGCGATCCGGAATCTGCGAAATATTGGCAGTCCTTCGGTGCGGCGATCTGTGTGATTAAGCACGGCAAGGAGGGTTCTACCGCCTATACGAACGACGGCAAGTTCTATACCATTAAGCCGTTCCCAGCTGTGCTGCTCAAGGGCTTTGGCGGCGGCGACGGCTACGGTTCGTCGTTCCTGTATTCGCTGCTGCAGGGCAAGGACATCATCGATTGCCTTGAGTTCGGCTCTGCGTCGGCTTCCATCCTGATTGCAGCCCATTCCTGCTCGGACGCTATGCCGTCTGCGCAACAGGTGCAGGCTTATATTGATAAATGTAAGGCTGAGTACGGCGAAATGGTAGCGAGAGCCTGAACCGTTTTGTGAAGTGATATTAAAGGAGAAAAGCCATGAAATTCTGTACCAATTGCGGTAGCCAGATGCCGGACGAAAGCGTTTTTTGCCCTGAGTGCGGCACAGCGAGCAATGCTTCACCGCGCGTCGGTAACAGCGAGGTGGACTATGAGGCCACTACCATTTTAGGCGAAACGCCGGAACCGCAACCGGAATTTCCGCAAGCGCCGGCAGCACCGCCGTACGAAGCGCCGCAGCCAGAAGTTCCGCAAGCGCCGGCAGCACCGCAGTACGAAGCGCCGCAGCCGGAATTTCCACATGCGCCGGCAGCGCCGCAGTATGAAGCGCCGCAGCCGGAATTTCCACATGCGCCGGCAGCACCGTCGTACGAAGCGCCGCAGCCGGAAGTTCCGCAAGCGCCGGCAGCACCGCAGTATGAAGCGCAGCAGGGACAGCCTGTTTATTATCAGCCGCAACAGCAGCAACAGCAATATTATCAACTGCCGCAGCAAAATCAACAACAATATTACCAGCCGCAGCAGCAATCCTTTACGCCGCAGCAGATGCCGCAGATACCGTTCAATGATTTCGGTGCGCAGCCGATGGAGGAAAAGGCCAATGTCGGCTTGGCGATACTGTCATTTATCATTCCGATTGTCGGTCTGGTTCTGTTCCTGACAAAAAAGAAAACGCAGCCGAAAACCGCAAAGGCTTGCGGCTTAGCGGCCTTGATCAGCGCTGTTTTAGGCATCATTTTAGGCGTGATCCTCGGTGTTATCGGCGCGAAATTCGCTGACGATTATTACGACGACTATGATTTCGATAGCTATTCCTACAGCGATGATTACAACGAGGACGGTGGCTATATCTTCATTGACAGCGAGGAAATTTACGGCACGTTTTCCGGCACCACCTACACAAATCGCTTCTTCAACGTAAAGTATGAACTGCCGGCCGGCTATTACTTTGACAGCTATGAGGATATTATGTCGGACGATCTCGACTATTCGACCTCGGACGGTATTGATGTGCCGCACGTCAGCAGCAGCAACGGCACGATCTATTACGATTCTACGATGCGCAATGATGATACGTACAGCACGGTATATACAGCGGAAACAGCGGATATGTTCAGCTATCCTGATGAGATGCTCGATTATTTTGCGGACGATTATGAGGATGATGAAGACATCGTAGACAGAAGCGGTTATTACGATATGTACGTTGCCGGCAATTCCTTTACCTGCTGTGATATTACCTACGACGTCAACGGCGTTAAGATGTATTCCTCTTATTTCGTTACGGAAAAGAATGATGTACTGTTCCTCGTGAATTTTATTACCACAGAGTACAGCGACCTTTCACCGGCTGCCTATTTTGAAGCCTATTTTTCCACTGTCGACTAACGCAGGAAGTGATTGACATCAGCGCGAAAATGTGGTATAATTGCCGCGTATAAGGGAGTAATTCCACGTAATCTTACATAGCGTGAACTAAGTCAACAAGCGTGTCTTAAAGGACTGGTTTAGTTTGAAAGAATGAGACTTATACATAGTGATGGCTATGTATAAGTCTTTATTTTTAACAGGATAGGAAACAGTAGGTGAGCTTTATGAAGGAATATCTGAAAAGTGTTCAGGAGGTACTGAGCGATAACAGCACTGCCGCTACCGGTCTGTCGGCGCAGGAGGCTGCTGCACGGCTGGAAAAGAACGGCAAAAACAAGCTGGCAGAGGGCAAAAAAGACTCGATCATCAAGCGCTTTCTGAAGCAGCTGGCTGACCCGATGATCATCATTTTGATCATTGCTGCCGTGATCAGCGCGCTGACGGCCACCTTTAACGGCGAGGGCGAGGGCTATGCCGACGTGATTATCATCATGGTAGTCGTCATCATCAACTCTGTGCTCGGTGTTTATCAGGAGGCGAAGGCAGAAAAGGCGATTGAGGCCTTGCAGGAGATCGCCGCGGCCAAATCCAAGGTGCTGCGTGACGGCGTATTGACCGATGTGCGCAGCGAGGAGCTGGTTACGGGCGATGTGATCGTGCTGGAGGCCGGCGACAGCGTACCTGCAGATTGCCGTATCCTTGAAAGCGTCTCGATGAAAATTGAAGAGGCGGCGCTGACGGGCGAATCCGTTCCGGTGAATAAAATTGACGGTATTGTGGACACCGAGGGCTCTGACGATGTACCGCTCGGTGACAGAAAAAATATGTGCTATATGGGCTCGAATGTGGTTTACGGCCGCGGTAAAGCGGTAGTCGTCGCTACCGGTATGGATACCGAAATGGGTAAGATTGCCGACGCCCTGACGACCGCCAAGGAGGAGCAGACGCCGCTGCAGCAAAAGCTCAATCAGCTTTCCAAGGTGCTGTCGGTGCTGGTGCTGGGTATCTGTGTATTTATTTTTGCGTTTGATGTGGTGCGTTCGCTGGTTGTCGGTGACAGTATTACCTTTAACAGCACGCTGGAATTCTTTATGGTCGCTGTTTCGCTCGCTGTGGCGGCCATTCCTGAGGGGTTGGTCGCTGTCGTGACCATTGTGCTTTCCATCGGCGTTACCAAGATGAGTAAGCGTAACGCAGTGATCCGCAAGCTGACCGCGGTAGAAACGCTCGGCTGTACACAAATTATCTGCTCTGATAAAACCGGTACGCTGACGCAAAATAAGATGACGGTCGTGGACTATAAGGGCAGCGACGAGACGCTGCTGGCTACGGCGATGGCACTGTGCTGTGACGCACAGCTGACGGAGGACGGCTCCGTAAAAGGGGAGCCGACAGAGGCCGCTTTAGTCGCTTATGCCGATAAGCTCGGTTTAAAAAAGTATGAGCTGGAGGAAAAAGCGCCGCGCGTAGGCGAAGCGCCGTTCGATTCCGGCAGAAAAATGATGTCTACCGTACATCAGGTTAACGACGGCTTCGTGCAGTATACAAAGGGCGCGCCGGATGTGGTGCTCAGCCACTGTACGCAGGCGTTGATCGACGGCAAGCCGGTGCCGATGACGGACGCGTTAAAAGCAGAAATTTTGGCGCAGAACAAGGAAATGGCGGATCAGGCGCTGCGTGTGCTGTGCGCCGCGATGCGTGTGTATACCGAAATGCCGGATACAGAGGCGGACAGCCTGGAACAGGAGCTGTGCTATATCGGTCTGACCGGTATGATCGATCCGGTTCGTCCGGAGGTACTGGCCGTGATTCAGGAGTGCCGTGAGGCCGGCATCCGTCCGATCATGATCACCGGTGATCATAAGGACACTGCGGTGGCGATTGCGAAAACGCTCGGCATTATTACGGACGAGTCCCAGGCCATTACCGGCGCAGAGCTGAACAGCCTCAGCGACGAGGAGCTGGATCGCCGTATTACAGAATTTTCTGTTTACGCGCGCGTGCAGCCGGAGCATAAGGTCAGAATTGTCAAGGCTTGGAAAAAGCAGGGCAAGATCACGGCCATGACCGGTGACGGCGTTAACGATGCGCCGTCCATTAAGAACGCAGATATTGGTATCGGTATGGGCATTACCGGTACCGACGTTACAAAGAACGTTGCGGATATGGTGCTGGCGGATGATAATTTTGCCACGATCGTGTCTGCGGTGGAAGAGGGCAGACGTATTTATGACAATATCCGGGCGTCTATTCAGTTCCTGCTGTCGTCTAATCTTTCCGAGGTGCTTTCTATCTTCTTTGCAACGGTGCTGGGCTTTACGCTGTTTGAACCGACGCATCTCTTGTGGATCAATCTGATTACCGACTCACTGCCGGCGCTGGCATTGGGCATGGAAAAGGGCGAAAAGAACATTATGCAGCGTCTGCCGCGCGACAGCAAGGACGGTATCTTTTCCGGCGGCATGGGGATCGACTGTGCTTGGCAGGGCATTATGGTTACCGTGCTGACGCTGGTGGCTTATGTGTTCGGCATCGTGCTCGGTGCGCGTGAGCAGGGACAGACGGTGACCCTGTCCGGTCTGTTTGCCATCAACGAGGGTCTGATTCATCAAAACGGTATGACGATGGCCTTCCTGACGCTGTCGATGTCAGAGATTTTCCATTCCTTTAATATGCGTTCACGCCGTCAGTCTATTTTCCGGATGGGTAGTGTGAACTGGTATTTGGTCGGCGCGATGGTTATTTCACTCGTATTATCAACGGTAGTGATTTATGTGCCGTTCCTTGCCAATGCCTTCGATTTTGCACCGATCAGTCTGCAGGAATACGGTATCGCCATGGGACTGGCCTTCCTGGTGATCCCGATCGTGGAAGTTGTTAAGATCTTCCAGCGCCTGGCAGCAAAAAACAAATAACCCTTTCAGAGCGCCGACTATCGGCGCTCTTTTGCTGTTCGACTGTCACTGCTCGATACGGTGTTGTGCTTGCCATTCTTTCACGTTTGTGCTACAATGCCATTGAATCCACCGTACAGAGGTAACTATGGAATTAAAAAAGAACGATCAAATTCAACTGCATATTGACGGGCTAACCTCAGAAGGCGCTGCCGTCGGCCACTATCACGGTATCGCGGTGTTTGTGCGCGGCGGCGTGCCGGGTGATGAGCTGACAGTACATATTATTAAAACGGCAAAGCGCTATGCGATCGGCATTATTCAGGCGATCACGGTGCCGTCTCCTACCCGTATTGTGAGCGACTGCGCTGTTTCATCACGCTGCGGCGGCTGCTCCTTTCGGAATATGGATTATGCTGAGGAGCTACGTTATAAGCAGCAGCGCGTAGAAGATGCGCTCGCCCGTATAGCCCATTTATCGGTGACGGTTAAGCCGGTGATCGGTGCGGCGCAGACGGAGGGATACCGTAACAAAGCACAGTACCCTGTCAGCATCGAAAACGGCGAGCTGCACGCCGGCTTTTATGCCTATAAAAGCCACCGGATCATTCCGTGCGACAGCTGTCGGCTGCAACCGCCGGTGTTCCGGCAATGTCTTGACGCGTTTGCTGTGTGGGTCAAAGAGGCCGGTATTACGGCTTATGATGAAAAAACCGGCAAAGGATTGCTGCGCCATATCTATTTGCGGCGCGCAGCGGCGACCGGCGAGCTGATGGCCTGTGCAGTCATCAATGGTACCCACTTGCCGGATCAGGCGCTCCTGATAGAACAGCTGACCGCCATCGAGGGAATGCGCAGTATTTGTGTCAATATCAACCGCGCCGACAGTAATGTGATCCTTGGTGATACAACAGAGGTGCTGTGGGGTAGCGAAACGATTACCGATGAGCTGTTGGGTAAACGGTTTGCTATATCACCGAACGCCTTTTATCAGGTGAACCACGCGCAGTGTGAAAGGCTGTATGCCAAGGCGGCGGAGTATGCAGCGCTGACCGGTACGGAAACGCTGGTCGACCTCTATTGCGGCGCAGGAACGATCGGACTGACAATGGCGGAGAGCGCTAAGCAGCTGTTCGGTATTGAAATTGTCCCGCAAGCGATTGAAAATGCGCGGCATAATGCAGCCGTTAACGGTGTGACCAATGCGGAGTTCTTCTGCGGTGACGCGGCTGACGGTGCCGCGGAGCTGAAACGGCGCGGTATTTGTCCGGATGTTGTTGTACTGGATCCACCGCGCAAGGGCTGTTCGCCGGAGCTGCTGCATACCGTGGCGTCTATGCAGCCGCAGCGGATTGTATATGTGTCCTGCGACAGCGCTACGCTCGCCCGCGATTTAGCCCTGCTGGATGAAATCGGCTATGCGGTGCAGGAGGTCACGCCGGTGGATATGTTCCCACGCACACCTCACGTTGAGGCGGTCTGTCTGATGTCACGGGTCAAGGACTAAAAGTACATGCGATGCAGAACTGACCTATGTGAAACGGGAGGGTAACTGATGGCTTTTGATTATAAAAAAGAGTATAAGGAATTCTACATGCCTAAGAATAAACCCGGCATTATTACAGTGCCGAGTATGAACTATATTGCGGTTCGCGGAGAAGGCGATCCGAACGCGGAGGATGGAGAGTACAAGCAGGCTATCGGTCTACTTTATGGTATTGCTTTTACCATCAAGATGAGCAAAAAGGGTAATCACCAGATCGAGGGATACTTTGATTATGTGGTTCCGCCGCTTGAGGGCTTCTGGTGGCAGGAAAGCGTGGATGGCATTGACTATGCGCACAAGGAAAATTTCAAGTGGATATCCGTCATCCGGCTTCCTGATTTCGTGACTAAGGGAGATTTTGAGTGGGCGGTCGAGGAAGCCACAAAGAAAAAGAAAATGGATTTCTCGAAAGTGGAATATCTCACTTATGATGAAGGACTCTGTGTCCAGTGCATGCATGTAGGTTCCTATGACGACGAACCGGCGACTGTAGCATTGATGCATGAGTTCATGGAGCAGCAGGGCTATACATTGGATATCACAGATCAGCGACTACATCATGAAATATATCTTAGCGATGCCAGAAAAGTTGTACCGGAAAAACTGAAAACAGTGATCCGGCATCCGATAAGGAATTCATGAGTCGGGATTTTTCGAGGTGATTACGTTATGATTCTGATAGAACCAACGACAGACTATTGCCAACAGATTCAGGCATATAGAAAAGAGTTTCTTGAATGCGGCGATTCTATGGATGGAACAAGCGGGCTCAGACGATTTGAAGATCCGAGCGACTGGATCGAATATCTGAATTCTCATAAAGACCCGGCGACACTTCCTAATGGACACGCTCCCGCGTCACAGTATATTTTCGTCCGTGAAGAAGACGATAAGATCGTCGGAATGATAGATATACGACATGTGCTGAATGATTATCTGGCAAAGTATGGCGGACACATCGGTTATTCAGTAGCGCCCAGCGAACGGCGGAGGGGCTATGCAACACAGATGCTGAAAGCAGCACTTTTGGTCTGCAAAGAGCTTGACATCGGCAAAGTGTTGATCACTTGTATCAAAGAAAATGAAGGCAGTAAAAGAACGATTTTGAATAATGGCGGTGTATATGAGTCTACTGTATATGAGCCAGATGAAAATGTCTTCTTGGAGAGATATTGGATTGTTCTTTCAGAGAGATAAATTCCAGTTTAACAGCTTGTATACCGCCTTGGACAAATTCCCTCATAGTGGTTTTTCTGGACAAGTTCTAAAGTACAGAAAGTCGGCAACCGATGACATCAATCGGCACGTCCCAAGGCATATTGAGGCGGTGTCCGTGATGTCAAGGCGAAGCGGAAGGCAGAACGGTTAACACCGCTCATGCAAGGCTGACCCAAGATGACGAGCCGCAAGGCGAAGCCTGATTGGCTGGCAGCTACTGCTGAGGCGGTGGTACTGCTTTTCCACAAAAAGTCAGACACCGCATTAGTTTAAAAGTGGCGTTTGGCGAGGGTGAGGGCAAATTGCCGCTTGATAGGAGCTGTTATTATATGTACATCTCATAGAATAGAGCATGGCATAACGAGGAAAGTGAATATGGATTTAATGCAGATAATGCAACGCTCATTGAGCGGATATGTTTTTGTAGTACCGGGACTATTGCTATATTTTTTGATACTTAAGAAAAAAGGCAGAAAGCAGACGCCAGCACATATCATAACTGCATTTGTTTTTTGCTACTATCTTATTGGTGTTCTGACGATGACTGGCATTGGGAAAATGACGGCATTTTCGCCAAGGCTTGTGCTAATTCCGTTTTTGGATATGATAAGCGGACCGGTGGATACTCTGTTAAATGTGCTTCTATTCATTCCGCTTGGCTTGTTCCTTCCTGTGATGTACAGAAAATACAATCATATAAGCAAAATTGCTTTAACGGGTTTTCTGTTTTCATTAGCTATTGAGCTTGTCCAAATGTTTGGACGGGGGGCAACAGATATTAATGACTTGATAACCAATACAGCAGGAGCTTGTTTAGGATATTGTTTTTATAAATTGCTGTATAAATTAGTCCGAAAAGAGTATTGCGAAAAATTCCAAGCGATCTGTATCAATGAATATAAAGAGATATTATTCTTTGTAATTTATTCGTTTGTGATTATGGTTACCATTCAGCCTTTCATTATTGGTACATTCTTTGGACTTGGATGAGGAAAAAGCGTGTCCTATATCCGAGAGTTGGTGCAGAGATGCCAGTGGATGGGTACAGCCTAGAGGTCAGAAAACAAGTTTAAGGCGTTTTGCTGACAGAGAGGAAATGGAGATAGTCGGAATTTATGAGGATGCAGGGAAATCGGAAAACCTACCGAGGGCCACCCTGCTTTTAAGGAAATGCTGTCCGACATAAAAGGCGGTTACCTTGATAATGCGCGTGTAAGACGAAGAAAAATAAATAAAGCCTATGGCTATCAACGCGGCGCTATGCGCCGCGTTGAGCATTATAATGACCGTGCTGTAGGCACTGTCATTATAATTTATATATTATTATCTTAAAGGATAGGCTTGTAAATGCGGGGGCAGATGTGCTATAATTATGCTGTATTAGTTTGAGCTGTTGTTGTTTTGGACAACGGCGGATTGCAGGAGGCGCTGATGAGCTTAGCGGATTTATGGAAAAAACAGCATAAGCAAAATGTCCCGAAGCCGACACAGCCGACACAGCCGACAGCACCGCCGCCTGCCGAACGCAAAAGCTTGCTGGAAATCGCCCGTGAGGCACAGGCGCGCGAAGCCGCTATGAACGCAGCGGCAACCGTTACAGAAGACGTGCCGCCGGAGGCTTGCTTTCCGAAGCCTGCGGACGGTTACCGGCTATGCCTGGAAGCATCGGATACAGTGGGCTTGACAGAAAGCAAGCTGGGCGGCGTACCGTATTGGGAAACGGAACGTCCTTATCCTGTCGATGACGACGGTAATCCGATGCGGCTGCTGCTACAGCTGAATATGGAGGAACTCGCCTTGCATGACGAGCGACTGCCGTCATGTGGTCTGCTGCAGTTTTTTATTGCCGGTGACAGCACCTGCAACGGCGCCGTGATCTGGCATCGTGCGATAGCGGCAAGCGCTGCGGTGATTGATACGCCCTGTATGCCGACGGCAGAGGGCTTTTCTCCGGTCAAGGCGACGGCCAGGGTGCGCTTGGAGCGGATGACGGAGGAAACGGCGGCTGACGGGCATAAGCTTTTTGGGACGCCTGCCTTTTGCCAAGGCGATCCGCGGCAGCAGCTGAGCGCCGAGGCGGCGGCAGACTATGATACGCTGCTGTTACAGCTGGACTCCGATTTTAACGGCGGGAAGCCGCTGGTTTTGTGGGGTGACAGCGGCGCGGCGCATTATTTTATCAACAGCGATGCACTAAAAAATTGCGATTTCAGCAAGGTTTTGTTTTACTGGGATTGCTATTAATATTGAGGTAAAAAAATGGCACAATTTGATTATGACGTAATTATCATCGGCGCCGGTCCCGGCGGTATTTTTTCCGCTTATGAGCTGGCGACGAAAAACGAAAAACTGAAGCTTGCCGTATTTGAGGCAGGCAATCCACTCAATAAAAGAAAATGTCCGATCGACGGCGACAAGGTGAAGTCCTGTATCCAGTGCAAAACCTGCGCGATCATGAGCGGCTTTGGCGGTGCCGGCGCTTTTTCGGACGGAAAATATAATATCACTAATGATTTCGGCGGCACGCTGTATGAGTATATCGGCAAAAAGAAAGCAACCGAGCTGATGCAGTACGTGGATCATATCAACATCACCCACGGCGGCGAAGCGTGTAAGCTGTATTCTACCGCCGGCTCTCAGTTCAAAAAGCTGTGTATGCAAAATCAGCTGCATTTGCTGGACGCGTCGGTACGGCATCTTGGCACGGATATTAACTATGTGGTGCTGGAAAAGCTCTATGCTGAGCTGCAGGATAAAGCCGATTGGCATTTTAATACGCACATTGATACGATCGAAAAGCTGGCGGAGGGCTATCAGATCACCAGCCGCAAGGGCAGCTTTACCTGCCGTGACTGTATTGTGTCCGTCGGTCGCTCGGGCAGCAAGTGGATGGAAAGCATCTGCGAGAAGCTGGGCATCAACACGCTGTCTAACCGTGTGGATATCGGCGTCAGAGTGGAGCTGCCGGCCGTTATTTTCAGCCATCTGACCGACGAGCTGTATGAGAGCAAGATCGTGTACCGTACGAAGAATTATGAGGATCACGTGCGTACCTTCTGTATGAACCCGAAGGGCAGTGTGGTCAATGAAAACACGAACGGGATCGTAACCGTTAACGGCCACAGCTTTGAAGATCCTGAAAAGCAGACGGAAAACACGAATTTTGCGCTGCTGGTATCGAAGCATTTTACCGCACCTTTTAAGGATTCTAACGGTTACGGCGAAAGTATTGCACGCCTGTCCAATATGCTGGGCGGCGGCGTGATCGTGCAGCGTTTTGGTGACTTGGTGTCCGGCCGACGGAGCACGCCGAAGCGTATTGAAGAAGGTTTGGTAGAGCCGACGTTAGCGGCCACGCCGGGCGACCTGTCGCTGGTGCTGCCGAAGCGTATTTTGGACGGTATTATCGAGATGATTTATGCGCTGGATAAAATCGCTCCCGGTACGGCAAATCCGGATACACTGTTGTACGGTGTAGAGGTGAAATTCTATAATATGGAAGTGGAGCTTGACAGCAATTTGGAGACGCATCATAAGGGACTGTATGTAATCGGAGACGGCTCCGGCGTAACCCATTCGCTGTCACACGCGTCCGCCAGCGGCATTTATGTAGCGCGGCAGATCTTAGAGCGTTTTGCCGACTGATAGAATGGAGGAAACACGATGAAACTGAAAAAGGGTATTGTACTTGGCAATGTGGACGGCAACAGCTTTGCGATCGCCACCGGTAAGATGGCAAGCAAGCTGAACGGCATTATCAATAATAACAAAACGGCAGCAACGATTTTTGAGCTGCTGCAGACGGAGCAGACGGAGGACAGCCTGGTCGACGCGATGTATGAAAAATACGACGCGCCTAAGGAAGTCATCCGCGCAGACGTGAAAGAAATTCTTGAAAAAATGCAGGCATTAGGTATTCTGGAGTAATTTTATGATTCAGACAAACCGTAAAGAAATAGACGAATTGTTGGTGCTTTTGCGCTGTGCCTTGACCGAACAGCCGCTGCCGCCGTGTGACGGCATTGATTTTGACAGGCTGCTGACGCTAGCTAAAAGGCAGCAGGTGTATACCATGATTCTGCCAGTGCTGGAGGCAGGCGGCGTTTTGGATGAAGCACAGCACCAAGCCTGGAATAATTACCGCCTCTCCGAACTGACAAAAATGGTCACTATGGATGCAGAGCGCCGGGCTATTTGCGCTGAGCTGGACAAAGAAAATATTGCTTATATGTTCCTGAAGGGTCTGGAAATACGGGCGTATTATCCGCTGGAATCAATGCGTCAGATGAGCGATAATGACATTCTTTACGATGAATCGCGTCGGGATGACCTGATTAAGCTGATGAAGAAGCGCGGGTATTATATTGGCGCTTCCGGCGGTATTTCCGATGATTTTTACAAAAAACCGTACTGCACGTTTGAATTTCACCGTACGCTGTTTAACCCGAAAGAAGCGTTTTGCCCTGATTTTAATCCGTGGCAACATGCCGTGGCTTATGCGCCGGACAGCGCACAAAGAGTGATCAGCCGTGAGGATAATTATTTATATGCGCTTGGACATACGTACAAGCATTATGCCTGCGTAGACGGCTGCGGTATTCGATTCATCTGTGACCTGTACCTTTTGACGCACAGCGATGACGTGCTGGATTGGGAATATATCAACCGTGAACTGGAACGCTTTGGCATCGCCGATTTCAATCGTACCGCGCTGACGCTGTCAGCGGCCGTTTTTGAAGATGGGGAACTGACAGAAGACGCCAAAGCCTTGCTGGATTTTATGTTCGAGGGCGGCGTTTTCGGCGCACATAAAGTGGATATGCAGGCTGAAATTGCACACTACGGTTCAAAAACCGGCTATCTTTGGCACCGCCTTTTTCCGTCAAAAGCGGATATGTGTGCGGAATATCGCGCCTTGCGTCAAAAGCCATACCTGCTTTGGTATTATTACCTCTATCGGCTGATAGATAAATATCGCCACAACCGCAAATATATGCAGCGTGACTTAGACGCATTAAGGAAAACCAACAAGAAACACGAGGATAAATAATTGGCTGTTAATAAGAAAAATATCCGTAATTTCTCGATCATAGCCCATATCGACCACGGTAAATCGACCCTGGCGGACCGCCTGCTGGAGCTGACCAGTTCTGTGGCGGCGCGCGATATGCAGGAGCAGATCCTGGACGATATGGACCTGGAACGGGAACGTGGTATCACGATCAAAGCCCACGCTGTAAAGCTGGATTATCATGCCAAAAACGGCGAGGACTATATTTTCAATTTAATCGACACACCGGGTCACGTAGACTTTAACTACGAGGTATCGCGCTCGCTGGCAGCGTGCGAAGGCGCCGTGCTGATCGTTGACGCCTCACAGGGCGTGGAGGCGCAAACGCTGGCGAACACCTATCTTGCGCTCGATCATGATCTGGAGATTTTGCCGGTCATTAATAAAATTGACCTGCCTGCTGCCGAGCCGGACCGCGTGGCCGAGGAGGTAGAAGAGGTCATTGGCATTCCCTGTATGGACGCGCCGCGTATCAGTGCCAAAACCGGCGAAAATGTGGAAGCGGTGCTGGAATATATCGTTGAAGGAATTCAGCCGCCGACGGGAGACGATGACAAACCGCTGAAGGCGCTGATTTTTGATTCCGTGTACGATTCTTACCGCGGCGTTATTGTTTATGTGCGCATTATGGAGGGAAAGATCAAAGCCGGCGACACGATGCGGATCATGTCCACCGGCGCGCAGTTTAATGTGGTAGAGGTCGGCTATATGCGCGCCACCTCCATGGAAAAGACGGCGGAGCTGACCGCCGGTGAGGTCGGCTATATCACGGCTTCTATTAAGACTGTCGGTGACGCGAAGGTGGGCGACACGGTGACAACGGTACTGAACGCGGCGACCGAGCCGCTGCCGGGCTACCGTAAGGTAAACCCGATGGTATTCTGCGGTATTTATCCGGCTGACGGCGCCGACTACGAGGCGCTGCGCGACGCGCTGGAAAAGCTGCAGCTGAACGACGCTTCGCTTTCCTACGAGCCGGAGACGTCGAGCGCGCTCGGCTTTGGCTTCCGCTGCGGTTTCCTTGGCTTGCTGCACCTTGAAATTATACAGGAACGTCTGGACAGGGAATACAACCTGGATCTGATTGCGACGGTGCCAAGCGTTGTTTATAAGATCCATCTGACGGACGGTACTATGGTGGAGGTGGATAACCCGACGAATTATCCCGACCCTGCCTATATCGACTATTGTGAGGAGCCGTTTGCTGACGCGCATATCTATGTGCCGAGCGAATTTGTCGGTACGGTGATGGATATGTGTCAGGAAAAGCGCGGTATTTTTGTGACGATGGATTATATCACGCCCGAGCGTGTGGACATTCACTATGAACTGCCGCTCAACGAAATTATTTATGATTTCTTTGACGCGCTGAAGTCACGCACGCGCGGCTATGCCTCCTTTGACTATGAGCTGAAGGATTACCGCAAGTCAGAGCTGGTGAAGGTGGATGTTATGCTCAACGGCGATGTGATCGACGCACTGTCGTTTATTATTCACCGTGAAAAGGCATATCAGCGTGCAAGGCGTATTGCTGAGCAGCTGAAAAAGTATATCCCGCGCCATCTGTTTGAAATTCCGATTCAGGTGGCGATCGGCGGCAAGGTCATTGCCCGTGAAACGGTCAAAGCACTGCGTAAGGATGTTTTGGCAAAGTGCTACGGCGGTGATGTTACCCGTAAGAAAAAGCTGCTAGAAAAGCAGAAGGAGGGCAAAAAGCGTATGCGCCAATTCGGTTCTGTTGAGGTACCGCAGGAGGCGTTCCTTGCCGTGCTGAAGCTTTCCTCAGACGATGATGATTAAAGAAAAACCGCCTTGCCACAGTGACTGACAGGGCGGCTTTTGCCACCAAAGGAGGAGCTTATGCCTACTTGGGCCAATCATTTCAGAATAGCTGACCGGCTGCTGCCGCGGCTGACATCGCTGGATCAGGCGTATTTCATCATCGGCAATATAGCGCCCGATTGCGGTATTCCGGACAGTGCGCACGGCCGTTATCAGCCGCCTACCGGTGCGACGCATTTTACAAAGGACTATCTTTATTCAAAAAAGACGGACTGTGATTATGAATATATTTACCGTACCTATATTGAACATGAGACAGATCTGAAAAAGCGCTCTTTCTTTATCGGTTATTACGTCCATTTGTATGCCGATTGCTACTATGCCAAGCACCTGTTTTTGCCGATTGAAAAGAAGTATGGCGATTTCAGGGAAAACGAAGCGCTGCGCGGCGCCGTCGCGCGTGAACGAAATAACATTGATTTCCTGTATTTCAGTGAAAACAGCAGCCCCTCCTTTGAGCAGTTTCAATGCTGCGACGGTTTTGACGAACCGTATCCGGAATGGTACCGCCATCACGAAATATCCCGTCAGATGAAAAATATTGTACGGCATTACACGGTCAATCGGCCGGAGGAGATGACGTACCGCTATCTTACGCCGCAGGTGATGAGCGCTTTTGTGGACGAGGTCAGTGAGCGGTTA
Source organism: Eubacterium sp. (assembly GCA_017463985.1). Taxonomy (GTDB): domain Bacteria; phylum Bacillota; class Clostridia; order Oscillospirales; family Acutalibacteraceae; genus Eubacterium_R. The sequence continues at coordinate 62,782 of JAFUEH010000004.1, forward strand.
CTTGCCGATTTGGAAAAACGAAATATCTTATGATGAAAATATACTGAAAACCCGACGCTGTTGCGTCGGGTTTTACGAATGATTTGCTTATTTTTTGGTGAACTTCTTGCGGAATACGCCTTTTGGATCCTTGATTAGCAGCAGTATCAGCCAGGCGATCAGCCCGAGCGCAATAACCGCTACGCCGAGCAGTGCGTCGTTGAGAATATCAGCGAACTCCTGCGTGAAGTATTCCGTCTTTAATTCGGCATATTCAAAGACAAAGTCCATCAGCCACATCAGTGAAGCGCCCCAGTAAATCAAGGAGAGTGTACCTAAACGGTACGTATCTCTTTGTTCATTGGTATACCAAACGACGGTGGCAACAATAGCAGCGATGATCGTTAACAGTAATGTCATAGCTTCTCCTTTTTATCAGTCAGCAGAGAACGGTCTTATGCTGCGTTTTTGGACAGGGTGGCTTTGATTGCCTTTACCTTGGCTTGTGCAACAGCGCAAATAACGCCCCAGACAGCGGTAACGGTCACCGCCATCGAAACGCCCACGGTCGCCATTTCATGCAGCATTTCCGCCGTGTCCTCCGGCGACGACATCGCCGTCAGGAAGGGCGGGAAGGGAACTACCTCCCCGTGCCAAAAATGCTCGAACGCCAGCAGCAGAACGCCGCCCCAAAGCAGACCTAACAGCCAGCTCAGTCGTTTTGACCAAGTGAGCTTGACCTCCTCTGTGGCAAAGCGGTTACCGTCCGCCAGCTTCGGTGCCTCAATTTTCTGCTCCTTCTTTTTGGCTGCAACGTAAGCGGCGGTAACAACGATCGCTTCCACTGCAGGTACAACAAAACATGCCATACGAATTCCTCCTTATTCATTTTGATAACTTTATTATAGTAAATCGATAAAGAGCGTACAACCCCGTGAGGGGGATATTTTTATATTTTAAAACGAAATTGTATAAAAAACAGAAGCCGTCCCGACAGCGGAGGTTGATGCCGCTTACCGGCAGTGGAGCCTCGAAAACGGCGAGGAGCCGTATTCTCACACAAAGTTTTCTACGCGGTTAAAGAATTATTGTGATTTTGCAATAATTAAAAAGAACAATAAAACAATAAGGTGTTATAAAAACTATCAATTATTACGTTTATGAATAATTCGGGTTACGGGTTACGGGTAGTTACGGGTTGTTTCAGCTTTTTTCTATAAATGATTTCTTTATAGAGGATTTTATGTTTTAACCCGTAACTACCCGTAACCCGTAACCTATAATATAAACATTTTTTAAATACTGTAGAAAAACGACCCGAAGGAAGCCCTCCGGATCGCAGTGTGTCGAAAAAATCAGATCAGCCATTTTGATAATCGAAAAAGGATGCTGCGACTATTTTTTCTCCTTTGGAAAGATTTGGAACATCTTGGAGGCGAACAGGATCACAACGGCTGACAGCAGTGCATAAAGCACAGCAAATACGACCATCAGCAGCTTTTCGCGAACGGTTTCTCCTTGGAAGGCATAGAAGATGATAATACCGGCAACGATCACCGGCAGCGCCTCGTAGACCAGCGGAAATTCGATGCTGCCCTCACTTTTTCCGTCAGCCCCGACAAAGCTGTTCAGCACTACGCCGATCGCGGCAAGAATGAGCGTGAAAACCGCCGTATTCAGCAACAGGCTTTCGTTGGTGCTCATGCCGTTGATATAGATGATGGATACGGAATCAAGCTTTAAGATCAGCGTCAGCGCAACGACAATGCCGACGCCGTAATCGCACATTCCGATAAAAACACTTAAGCCTTTTGCAAAACCTTTCATGATCTCTTCTCCTTTAAAAATTCATTTACCCAATGCAGGAACAGCGCCATTTCCTCGTCTGTTCCGACAGAAATACGGATATAATTGTCGATGCGCGGCAGGTCAAAATAGCGGATATACACCTTGTGTGCCTTCAGGTATTCAAACAGCTCGCGCATATTGCATTGGCTGTGTGTGGCAAATAAGAAATTAGTGGCGGAATCCAATACCGTAAAGCCACGTTCTCGTAGCGCCGCCGTTGTCGCCGTTCTGGTGGCGATGACCTTGCGAACGGTCGATTGAAAATAGGCGTCATCCTCGATGGCGGCAATGCCCATCGCGATGGAAAGCGAGTCTACGGTGTAAGAATTATAAGAGTTCTTGACGGCCTCGAGCACGCTGATCAGCGCCTTTGAGCCGATGGCAAAGCCAATACGCAAGCCGGCCAGGGAACGGGACTTAGAGAACGTACCGGTTACCAGCAGATTATCGTATTCTTTTGTCAGCGGCACAGATGACACGCCGCCAAAGTCCACATACGCTTCATCAATGATCACCACACTGTCCTGATTTTCTTCCAGGATCATGCGTACAAAGTCCGGCCCCTCTCCGATGGAGGTCGGCGCATTCGGATTTGGCAAAATGACGCCGCCGTTCGGTTCACGGTAATCCGCCGCGTTAATTCTGAAGCTGTCATCCAGCGGATAAGTCCTGTACGGAATGCTCAGCAGCCGGCACCACACCGGATAAAAGCTGTAGGTGATATCGGGGAATACGATCGGCTTGTCGCTATTAAAAAATGCCTGGAACGACAGCGCAATGACATCGTCAGAGCCGTTACCGAGAAATACATTTTCAATGCCGACACCGTAGTAGGCCGCCAGCGCCGCCTTCAGCGGCGTCGCGTCGGCAGACGGATAAAAGCGCAGGCCGTCTGCGTTGAAGGCTTGCAGCGCTTCGATCGCTTTCGGTGAGGGGGGATAGGGGTTTTCATTCGCATTGATCTTAACGATGTCCGTATCCTGACTTTGCTCGCCGGGTACGTACGGTTCAATGCGGCGTAAATTATCTTTCCAGCTGTTCATGTTATATATGATCCTTATAGCGTTCTGCAGTAATGATACCGTCCTTGACGTGCAGCTTACAGATACGCGCGTTGCGCGCGTCAAAGGCGTCGGCCCCTAAGCCGTCGTTATAGTCCCTGGCATGATACACGGCATACCACTGTCCATCCTCTTTGATCATGGAATGGTGTCCGGTGCCTTCTTCAAAATCGTTGGCCGCCATGACGGGGGCATAAGTGCTGTCGTCAGGGTATTTTTCAAATTTGATTTTTGTTAAGTCGGTTTCGTCCGTCTTGGCACGGGCATAGCCGATATAATAGGTTGGCTGTTCATAGCAGTTACCGGAATACATGACGTACTGCCAGTCGCCCTCCTTAAAATAGAAAGCGCCCTCGATCGTATGCCAGTGCTCTCCTTTTCGATAGCGGTCACGGCGGAAAATATCCTCGTCCAGCGTTGGCACGACGACCGGTACGGGTTTTCCCTCCGGCGTGAACGGGTCCAGCATTTTATCCACGACGATATAAGTACCGATCCTGCCGCCGTCAAAACGGTTGGTGGAGTAAAACAGAAACAGTCCTGCTTCATTTTGTACAATATGAGAATCGATGGAAAACGGATGCAGTAGCTGCTTGGGGTTTTCAAACGGACCGAGCGGTGAGTCGGCGGTCGTGACGAACATTGTCTGACGGTGACCGCCCTGATCCGGCGTATCTCCGTAGAATTCAAAGGAATTATACATATAAAAAGTACCGTCCAGCTCGATCACACTCGGTGCCCAAAAGCCCTCGTGATCCGCTACCGTCATGACGCGTCCGTAAAATTCCCAGCCCTCTGTCAGTCGGTCGGATTGGTAGGCATAAATACCGTCGTGTCCGGTCGTGTAGATATAATACCGCCCGCCGCTTTTTAAAATAAACGGATCTGCTTGGCCGCGGTAGTGTTCTTTATCAACGGATAACAGGTGCATAGCTTATTCCTTCTTTTGCTTCTTTTCGGCCTCCAGCTCTGCCTTTTCCTTGTAGAACATATTGGCCTTGACATAAACCTCAATGAAACCGCGGATGATCTCCGCCATTTCGCCTTCGCGGTAATTCGGCGGCAGCAGATGCTCGTCATCGTCGATTGCCAGCGGTCCTTTTTCGTAGTCGTTAAAGGTCGGCATCAGCGAGTAGCCGCTCTGCATCTTGACGATGGAAATCAGCGTGTAGTCCGACGTGGCGTTCACGAAGCCGGTTTTTTTGGTGTAGCGCTCGATCGTAGAGGTCGCAACACTGTCATTGTGCTTTTTGGTATAGCAGGCGTCAAGCACCTTTTCAATATAGCTTTCAAGCGCCTTGTCGGTATACGGCGCTTTGAGCAGCATGACGGTGTCAATATCGGCAATACCGTATTTGTCGCTTTCTCCGCAGGGAATACCGATCAGGTTTTCCTTGCCGTCGACATATACCGAAATGGTATAGAATTCTCTGTCCATAATTGTACCTCTTAAGATTATTTATTAAATTATATATTATTGCGTTGAAAAATTCAATAATTCATAGTAAAATAATGGTATTAACAAATCGGGTGATTGTATGAAAAAGGTTTTAATTACCGGCGGCGCTACCGGTATCGGCAGGGCGTGCGCCGCATTATTCAAAGAGCAGGGCTATGAGGTGTATATCACTGTGCATGAGACCGCCGCTGATCTGGACGGCGTGATTGCCGTGCCATGCGATGTGGCAGTGCCTTCTTCTATTGAAAAGCTGTTTGAAACTGTCGGCACGGTGGATGTGCTGGTCAATAACGCCGCGCTTTCGCTGATCAAGCAGATCAATGATGTGACGCAGCAGGATTATGAGGCTGTTACGGCTGTGAATGAACGGGCCGTTTATTTTTGTTCCAAGTATGCGGCGCTGGCGATGCTAAAGCAGCACCGCGGCGCAATTATTAATATTTCCTCAATGTGGGGGCAGTGCGGTGCGTCATGTGAAACACTGTATTCCATGACCAAGGCGGCTGTGATCGGCTTCACGAAGGCGTTAGCAGCGGAGCTGGCGCCGTCCGGAATTACGGTCAACTGCGTTGCGCCGGGAATCATTGACACGCGTATGAATGCGCCGTTTGATGCTGCTGCGCTGGCGGAGGAGGTGCCGCTCGGCAGGCTTGGCACGCCGGAGGAGGTAGCGCGAGCGGTTCTTTTCCTGGCGGAAAACGACTATATAACAGGACAAATATTAGGTGTGAACGGCGGTATCGTATGAGCTATACGTTTGAAAGACTATCGGATGATATTAAAATAGCGGTGACAGAGGCGCATACTTTTGGCACTGACGCGGTGCTGTTGGCGGACTTTGCGCATATCAAGCGCAAGGACAAAGCGCTGGATATGGGAACCGGCTGCGGTATTATTCCCCTGCTGTGGCTGCGTGATCAGGACCAGTCGCCGGTACACTGTCTGGATATTCAGGAAAACGCCATCGACCAGGTAAAGGCTTCGATTACCTATAACGGTTTGGAAGCACGCCTATTGCCGCACCAATGTGATTTGAGGGCGATACGGGAGCATTTTTCCTCCGGCAGCTTTACGCTGGTCACGATGAATCCGCCTTACAAGCCGGTGAATACCGGGATCGCCTCGCTTGGTGAAAGCGCGCGTATTGCGCGTCACGAGGTGTGCTGCACGGTGGAGGACGCGGTGTTGGCCGCTAGTTACCTGTTGAATTTCGGCGGCCGATTCTGTATGTGCCATCGGCCGGAACGGCTGGTGGACGTGCTGGCGGTTATGCGTCAGTATCAGCTGGAACCGAAGCGTCTTCGCTTCGTAGCAGATCAAGCTGGCGAGGCGCCGTTCCTGTTTTTAGTAGAGGGCAGAAAGGGCGGCAAACCGTTTTTGCGTGTGGAGGCAACACTACTGCTGAAGGATGCTGACAGTAAGTTCAGCGACGAGATGCTGCAAATTTACGGCTCCTATGCCGACGGATATGAGGATAAGATAAGATGAGCGGAACATTATATGTAGTCGGTACGCCGATCGGCAACCTGGGCGACTTGTCACCGCGTGCGGTGGCAACGCTCGAGAACGTGGATTTTATTGCCGCAGAGGATACGCGCGTGACGCTTGGGCTGTTGACCCATTTTGAAATAAAAAAAGAACTGGTTAGCTATTTTGAGCATAATAAACGGGAGCGTGGCGAGCTGATTGTCGGCCGCCTGCTGGCCGGAGAGAGCTGCGCGATCGTGACGGACGCCGGTATGCCGGCAATCTCTGACCCAGGCGAGGATCTGGTGCGGCTTTGTCACGAGCGCGGCGTGCCGGTGGAGGCCGTACCGGGGCCGACAGCCTTTGCAACAGCCTTGGCTATTTCCGGTATGACAGCCGGACGGTTTACCTTTGAGGGCTTTTTATCCGTGAATAAAAAATCGCGCCGCGAGCACCTGACTGAGCTGAAAAACGAAAAACGCACAATGGTGTTTTATGAAGCGCCGCATAAGCTGATCTATACACTGCAGGATTTATATGATGCGTTCGGTGACAGGCATATCGCACTGGTGCGCGAAATAACGAAAATCCATGAAGAGGTGGTGCGTACCACGCTCAGCGAAGCGATCGTCCGGTATGAAGCAGAAAAGCCGCGCGGTGAATTTGTGCTGATCCTTGAGGGCAAGCCGCAGGAAGAACCGTCCGTGACGTTAGATGAGGCGGTGGCGATGGCCAAGCAGTTGGTGGCAGACGGGTGGAGCATCAACGCAGCCGCAAAGGAGATCGCCGGCGCCACTCCTTTTAAGAAAAACGAAATTTATAAGGCTTTATTATGATTTGTAACCAATGTCCGCGGCAATGTAATATAGACCGAGAAGCGGTGCAAGAGTAAAATGAAAGTGGACACAAAAAAGTGTTCACTTTCATTTTTTTGTTGTAAAATCAGATAAAAAGGAGGAATACAAATGAGAACAAATAGAAAATATACACCTGAATTCAAAATAAAATGTGCAAAAGAGGTG
>JAFUEH010000005.1 GCA_017463985.1 Eubacterium sp.
CAAAACTCTGCACCTCTGTTTCATTATGCTCTGAAAGCCATACTTTTCAACATTAAACAAGACAATTTGTTAAGAAACACCGAAATTCTCTTTTCAGCGATTTTCGGTGTTTCTTTTCGGCTGTTTTTTTACAGCCCCTTTCATTTCTTTTTCACTTTGTATAAGCCTCAATCCGTCGTTTTAATCAAGCGGTAATTACCGGAGCGCAATGTGCGCAGCAGATCCGTATTGTTCCTGATCGGCTCGTTCGTAATAATACCGCCGCGCGCCAGGTGCTCCGGCGCATGAAAATCAGAGCCGGAGGAAACCAGCTTGCCGGTTTGCAACGCCCACTGCAGCGCCTTGAAATTCGTTTTGGCGTCACACTTGCCGTTATACACCTCAATGCCGTCGATATAATCCGGATTGCAGCGCTGAATATACCATCGAAACGGATGCGCCTGAAACACCAAAAAGCCGGCTGCGTGCATCTTGCGGTACACCTGCTTTTCCCACAGCGCCATCAGGTTGCCCTGCTGCCGAAGCCATTCCGGCTCAATACCGTAGATCAAGTAGTCCGCGCCGGTAGCATAATGGCGCAGCTCCATACCGAACAGGACGGAAAAATCCTCCGTCTCATACTGCTTCATTTCATAATACGAGGAGAGGTAAAACTCGACCAGCTGCTGCGGTTTATAATAACTGTGCAGTCCGAACGTCAGCGGACTGTAATGCTCTGTCACCACAATACCGGCGTAACCCTTATCACGGTAGAGCTGTACGATCTCCGCGGGCTGTACCCGACCGCATTGACTCACCATTGCCGTATGGCAATGCAATTCATATTTATACTCCATCTATTCACACAGCACCTTTCTATACAGCTCGCGCACCGCCGTTCCGTCCAGCGGTACCGGATTGGTGACCAGCTTTGCCGTATTGACGCCGGCCGCAAAACGTTCCAGCTCCTCCGCTGCGACCCGTGGGAACGACAGCTCCAGCTCCGCCAGCAGCGCGTTAAAGATCGCCGCGCCATCCGCCGGCGCGCTGCCGCCCATCAGCTGCGCCAAGGAGGTCAATACCGCATGAGGATACTCCCCTTTGAGCATTTCCTGCCACATTTTGGCCAGCACCATCGCGACGGAATGGCCGTGCGCCGTACCGCAGCGCATCGTAATGCTGTAGCAGAGCGCGTGCGGCGCGGTGGTGCCGGTCAGGTTGATCGCCTTGCCGCCGTAATACGACGCCATCAGCATACCGCGGTTACCGGCAGGCTCATTACGCAGGTAACTGTCCTTATGCTCAAAAAACAGGCGAATCGCCCTGGCCGCATAATCACAGCTCTCCGGCGTGGCCTTCGTGCTCCAGTAGCTTTCGATCGCATGACAAAGTGCGTCAAGGCAGGTGGCACGGCGCTGGTAGGGCGGCACGGTTTGCAGCAACGACTCATCGAACAACACATAATCCGGAATAAAATCAAGATTATGGACGCTGAATTTTTCTGTTTCATGCAGATAAAACACTGACGTTTTTGTCGCCTCGCTGCCGGTACCGGCCGTAGTAGGGATAAACAGCGCCTTGATTTTGTTATTTTGCATTGGTTCTGTCAGCGCCTTGTCAGCCTCGTTCGTCGTCAGGAGACGGATCATCTTAGCGCTGTCCATCGGGCTTCCGCCGCCAGCTGCGATCATAAAGTCACAGCCTGACTGCTGCATCACTGCTGCAGCAGTCAGCATATCGTCAAACCGCGGATTTGGCCGGATATGATCAAAAATCACCGGTTCAAACTGCTGCAGATAACGAAAGACCTCCGTCTTTTGAAAGCTCTTGCCGCAGCACAAAAACGGCCGCTTCACCTGCAGCGCCTTGAGTAACGGGCCGATTTCGGAATATTGCTCTAAAAACTCGGACATGATGCTCACCTTTTAATTAATTACTATTAATAATAACTATACATGTTTTTTTCATTTTGTCAACTTTTCTCACAACAATCCAGCTTATTCAGTCTAATGTAAAATACCGTTTAGAACAAGGTGATCACGTTGAACGCCTTACTCAGGCAACGCTCTAATAAAAAAGCTGTATTATATAATCATAACACAGCCATCAGCTTTATATCTTTTGTGGATTGTCTGTTCTGTCTAACAAATAATCTATATTTGTATTAAAAAAATCTGCCAGTGTTATTAAGGTTTCTGTCGGAGGAATCCTTTCACCGTTCTCATACTTTGAAATCAACGACTGTTCAATTCCTGTCTGCATCTGCATAGCAATCTGTGTTAGTCCCCGTTTCTTTCTCAACTTTTTCAAATTGCTTCCCATAACATCACCTAATGACATTATGTCATATTTTATCGTTGACTTTTATGACATCTTGTCATATAATTGAACTGTAGCAATCGAAAGGAGCTAAGAGAATGCGTAATACTAGAAGAATTTTTCCCCTTATTGTAGTGCTAATAATACTTTTTTTCCTACCTTCACTTTCCGGATGCCACGGTAAAGCAGATAATGGTATCATATACGATGATAGTGCAGACGAAAGCATATATAATGAGCAGGGCGAAAACATATCTACCTCCAGTCAGGCAGTTGTGGAAACCGAAGCAGAAAATATTTCAGAAGAAATTGATTATGAGGAATTAATAAACCGTTCTGTGTTGCAATATCCCTCGTCCGACGATCAGTTCAAATACAATGTATACAAAGACAGTGTAACAGACAATTCTTTTGTTGAAATTACTGGCTACAGTGTATCAAAAGAAGAAGCCCAGGTCATAACGGAATTAGAGATACCAGATCAAATTGACGAAAAATATGTCCTCAGTGTATCTGGATTCAGCAATTGCACAAATCTATCTAGTGTTGTATTTCCTAACAAGCTGATGAATATCGGCAACGACGCTTTTAAAGACTGTGCCATTATTGATTTGGATCTACCTGACAGTGTACAATATATCAACGATTACGGCTTTTTTAGGAATAAATTAGCATCCTTGCGTTGTCCGAAGAATTTGAAGCGGATTGGTGATAAAGCCTTTGGTGATAATAAATTAGTCGATATTGTTACAAATGATAAGTTGGAAGCAATAGGAGAGCGTGCGTTTGCATTTAATTGGACACAAATAGATGAGCTTGTTTTGCCGGAATCTTTACAATCCATCAGTTCTCAAGCATTTTTTAACACTGGCATAAAAGATGTATATATTAAATCGATGGATGTTTCCATTGGCACAGAAGTATTTGAACAGGCTAATATAGAGGAAAAAGACAGAACCAACACGGTTTATCATGCCTATCCAGGCTCTTCTGTTGCAACATATTGTGCAGAGAATAATTATACATTTGTTGTTCTTGAAAACTAATCATTAACATAAAGACCCGTTTTACATGAAGCGGGTCTTTCTCTCTATCAGCCATCACAGTCCTATTTCAAGGCCTGAAATCGGCATATAGTACTCCGTCACCTATCAACGCCATTACAGAAACCAAGTGTAATAAATAGCTTGTTCCCATATACGATCACATTGGTTGCACTTTTTGAAAAAAAGTCAACGTTGTCAAAGCGTGTCGAAATTTTTGGATGAAAACAATTTGACTTTAGTGTATGCCAATGCTATACTGAAATTGCCAAACGAATTCAAATATGCATATCCAAAGAAGCTTAGTTTTTTGTTTCAGAAAAAACTCTGCTCTTAAAACTATGCTTTTTGGTATATGTTGGATTTGTTTGGCGACAGTCGAGCAGCGTTTTTTAGTGCGCTGGCTTCGGCTGCGCACTTTTTTGGTTTCTGCAGAGCCGCATCGCTTATTCACATAAAAGATCAAAAGGAAAGGAACTTTATGTCAATTACAGAGGATTTATTTTACGGCGACTACAAGGGCTGTGAGCTGCCGCCGGCAGAGCAGGAAGCGCTCCGCCAAGCGACGGCACGCCTGGAGGAATACACGGCTGACTTTTGCCGGACACTCAGCGAGGCACAGCAGCAGACGTTTCATCAGCTGCGCAACATGGCGGAGGAGATCGCAACGCGCGAAAAGCTCGGCTGCTATCAGAACGGTCTGACCGCAGGGCTTCACCTCGCCGCGGAAACCGACCGTCCGCAATAATCACAAAGGGCATCTCGGAAGCTTGCACTGTTTGAAAGGGTGCAGCTCCAAGATGCCCTGTTTTATATTTTCCTTACGGCGCGTCAACAATCCATTCGTGCGCTTTGTCGTTAATACGCGTTTTGTCCCACGGATCGCCGTCAAGATGGCGGATCAGCCAAACGTAATACATCTCATAGCACGGCGCCGTCACCTGCTGATGAGCGTTACCGCCGCGAATGCACAGACAGTCGCCGTTTTCGGTCTTATACGGCGTATCGCCCTCAAAGCCGGCGCCAAAGCCCTGCGACGGATTAAACTGATAATAATACAGCTCAGGCTGGGGATGGTGATGCGGCGGATAAGAGGACCAGCGGCCCGGCTGGTTGAACACCTCGCCCATGACCATATTGGAATACGGCGCGTTGTCAAGATCAAACATGGTGGATACAATGCGGTAGCCGGTACCCTCCCACTGGCCTTTGCCAAAATGCTGGTACAGGCAATTGCCCGGATGATAGAACTGCGGTTCCCATGTTTTTTCGTTATCGGTCATCTGCACGAGCACCTCGCTGTCCTCCAGCGCCGTTACCGTCGCCGGCGTACCGTGTGAAAAATGCACGGCGTAAGGTGTTTTTTGAAACGGATTTTCCCGTTCGCAAGTCTCGTCGATGCTGTCACCGACCTGAAAGATCACCTTACCGGACAGCAGCAGGATCGCGGTTTCATTTTCCTTTTCATCAAAAGTCAGGCAAGCGCCCTTCTTCATTTTCTGAACATAAATATCCATCAGCATTTCGCTGTTGACGCCGTTCATTTCACAAAGGATCTTCTTACCGTTCTCGTCGTATTGCGGTTTATAAAGCATGGTGCTCCTCCTTATTCAATCGGTTGCAGGTTTTTCAGGCTGACGTCCATGATCGGCGCAGAATGGGTCAGCGCGCCGCAGGACACAAAGTCAACACCGACAGCAGCGATCTCCTTCAGGCGCTCCTTGGTCACGTTGCCGCTGCATTCTGTCTGCGCTCTGCCGCCGATCATAGCCACGGCCTTGCGCATGGTTTCGTTATCCATATTATCCAGCATGATAATATCTGCGCCGGCGTCCAATGCCTCCTGCACCTGTTCCAGCGTTTCTGTTTCGATCTCAATTTTCCGTACAAACGGCGCATAAGCCTTGGCCATAAGAATCGCCTTTGTCACGGAGCCGGCGGCGCCAATATGGTTATCCTTCAGCAACACGCCGTCGGACAGGTTATAGCGGTGGTTCGTGCCGCCGCCGACCTTCACAGCGTGCTTCTCGAACGGACGCATATTGGGCGTCGTTTTACGCGTGTCGAGCAGCACTGTGCCGGTGCCGGCCAGCTCGTCGGCATATTCGCGCGTCATCGTTGCGATGCCGCTCATGCGCTGGAGGTAGTTCAGCGCCGTCCGTTCGCCGGACAGCAGCGCCTTGATATCGCCGTAGATCACGCCGATCACACTGCCTTTTTCAACACGGTCGCCGTCACAGTAATCCGTTTCAAAGCGGCTGTTTTCATCGAGCAGCGCAAAGGTGCGCGCAAAGACATCCAGTCCGCAAAGAATACCGCTCTGCTTACAGATCAAGTCGGCTTTGCCCTGCTTGTCCTCCGGCATGACCGCGTTGGTGGACACGTCCTCAGAGGTAATATCCTCCTTCAGTGTGTGGAGAATATAGCTGTCAACATTCAGCTTCATCGTTACACCATTTATCATAAAACGCTTCGTCCTTTCTTTTAATCTCATTCATGATCAGCGCGCGGAATTCCTGCTCGCGCACCGCCTTCGACGGATAGCTTTTCAGGTCCACCGGCGGCAGATCGGTATTTTTCTCTTCCGTATCGGCCGCAATGGTGTCCGCCGCTCGCTTCGCAAACACAAGGCTTTCCAGCAGAGAGTTAGAGGCCAGACGGTTACGGCCGTGCACCCCGCTACAGGCCGTTTCGCCCACGGCATACAGGTGCTTCATCGAGGTAGCGCCGTTGATATCCGCTTTCACACCGCCCATCATATAGTGCTGCGCCGGCGTAACAGGCACACGGTCCTTCGTGATATCATAGCCTTCCTCCAGACACGCCTCAAAGATATTCGGAAAGCGCTCATGTGCCTCCTCGCTGGTCATATTCGGCAGGGTCAGATAGACGTGATCTGTGCCGAACTTTTTCATTTCCTCCACGATGGCATTCGTTACCACGTCACGTGGCTGCAGCTCGTCCGTGAAGCGCTCACCGTTTTCGTTCAGCAGTACGGCGCCCTCGCCGCGCACGCTTTCACTGATCAAAAAGCGGCGTCCCTCCTTGCGCGAATAAAGCGTAGTGGGATGGATTTGGATATAATTCATGTCCTGCAGCGCAATACCGTGCTTCAACGACAGCGCAAAAGCGTCGCCGGTGATATGGGCAAAATTGGTGCTGTTTTTAAACAGGCCGCCGATACCGCCGGTAGCCAGGATAATATTCTTTGCCAGGATCGCGCCTCTCTCGCCGTATTCATCCTCACACACGATACCGAAGCAATCGTTATTGCGCTCGATCAGGTCGATCATCGTGGTTTGGGTGACGAATGTGATGTTCGGACGCTGCAGCGCAATATAGAGCAGTGCGTCCGTGATCTGCTTACCGGTTTCGTCCTTATAATGCAGGATACGGTTACGGCGGTGCGCTCCCTCGCGCGTATAGTCATATTCTCCGTCGCCGCCAACATCAAACTGCACGCCAAGCTGAATCAGCGTGTTGATCACCTCCGGCGAGGACTCGATCATCACGCGCACGGCGTTAGCGTCGTTTTCGTAATGACCGGCCTTCATCGTGTCCACAAAATAGCAGTCGAAGTCCTCAATGTCCTTGAGCACACACACGCCGCCCTGCGCCAGATAGGAGTCGCACTCCTTGAGTTCCTCCTTCGTGATGACCAGAATATCCATGTCGCGCGGCAGACACAGCGCGGCAAACACGCCGGCGACACCGGAGCCGACGATCACTGTTTCGGTTTTAATAAAGTCTTGTTTTCTCATAGCCTAAGGTTTCTCGCTTTAACGTTCCGTTCGCCGCAAAGGGACGCCGGATTATTTTTTCATCTCAGCACGCGCTTCCTGAATGCGCTGTACAAACAGCTTGCCGGTTTCGGTAATCTTTTCATACTCGCCCGTCTTAGCGCCTGCGGTCAGAGAAGAACCGGCGCCGACGGCGATCGCACCGGCTTTGATCCATTCCTTCACGTTGTCCACATCTACGCCGCCGGACGGCATCATCACCGCGTGCGGAATCGGGCCGTGAATATCCTTAATAAAGCGCGGACCGGCCAAATCGCCCGGGAATACCTTGAGCACATCGGCGCCGCACTCCATCGCAGCCACCGCCTCTGTCGGCGTATAAATACCCGGCATTGACGGAATACCGTAGCGGTTACAGCACTTCACGGTCTCCGGGTCAAAATACGGTGCCACAACATATTCCGCGCCGGCTAAAATGGCAATACGGGCTGTTGCGGCGTCCATCACCGTACCGGCGCCGATAATAATTTCGCCGGAATTGTACTTGGCGCGCATCGCCTCGATCAGCTTGTCGGCATGCGGCACGGTAAATGTCAGTTCGATGGCCGCTACACCGCCGGCGATGCAGGCGTCAGTGATCTTTTCCGCCTGTTCAATAGAGGTGGCGCGCACCACGGCGACAATACCAACCTCTTGAATTTTTGAAAGTGTTTCAATTTTATTAGACATAGTTATTCTCCCTTATCGCTGTACTCTGGCAGAAGCACCGTTCACCTTGGCTTCTACTTCTTTCAGGCTGGCCATAGAGGTGTCGCCCGGGGTCGTCATGGCGAGCGCACCGTGCACCACGCCGTAGTTCACCGCCTTCTGCGCATCCTGATAGGTCATTAAACCGTAAATCAGGCCGCTGGCAAAGCTATCGCCGCCGCCGACACGGTCGAGGATCTCCAGCCCCGGATAGGCTAAGCTGTTATAGATCTTACCGTCTGCCCAGCAGATTGCTTTCCAGTCGTTTACCGTTGCCGTCTTAACCGTTCTGAGCGTCGTAGCAATTACCTTGAAGTTAGGATAGGCCTTGGTAACGGTTTCGATCATTTTATAGTAGCCGTCCATATTCAGCTCCTTGAGCTCGGCGTCGTTGCCCTCTACCTCAAAGCCGAGGGAGGCGGTAAAGTCCTCCTCGTTGCCGATCATCACGTCAACGTATTTAGCGATCTCACGGTTGACCTCCTGCGCCTTCGCCTGACCGCCGATTCCCTTCCAGAGCGACGGTCGGTAGTTCAGATCATAAGACACCACCGTACCGTATTCCTTTGCCTTTTTCACCGCTTCAATCACCACCTCGGCGGCCGTTTCGCTCAGGGCGGCATAAATACCGCCGGTGTGGAGCCAGCGCACGCCAAGCGTTCCGAAAATATAATCCCAGTCGATGTCGCCCGGTTTGAGCTGCGCCGCAGCGGTATTGCCTCTGTCAGAGGTACCGACCGCACCGCGGATACCAAAGCCGCGCTCGGTGAAATTAATGCCGTTACGCACTGTTCTGCCGATACCGTCATACGGCACCCAGCGGATCAGCGAAGTGTCCACGCCGCCCTGCAGGATCAGATCCTCCATAAGATAGCCTACCTCGTTTTCGGCAAAGGCGGTCACGACGGCGGTTTTTAAGCCAAAGCAACGGCGCAGGCCGCGCGCCACGTTATATTCGCCGCCGCCCTCCCAGGCGCGGAAGGAGCGCGCGGTTTTGATTCTTCCCTCGCCCGGATCAAGCCGCAGCATGATCTCTCCGAGCGAAATTTCATCATAAGCACATTCCTCTTTCGGTCTCAAATTCAGGTTCATGTTGATGTCCTCTCTATTCAAAATTAAAATATTTCATCGCATTATGATAACAGATGCCCTGCACGATCTCACGCAGCACCTCTTCGTCATCATCCACCATGCCTTCCTCCACCCATTCACCGAGCAGGCGGCACAGGATACGCCGGAAGTATTCGTGACGGGCGTAGGAGGTAAAGGAGCGCGAATCGGTCTCCATACCGACAAACTTGCCGAGTACGCCAAGGTTGCCGAGCGATTTAAGCTGCGCGGTCATGCCGTCCATCGTGTCTAAAAACCACCAGGCCGGTCCGTACTGCAGCTTGCCGGCAGTCTCGCTGCTTTGGAAGTTGCCGAGCATGGTGGCCAGCACCGTGTTATCCTTGTCATTCAGATTAAACAGGATGGTTTTCGGCAGACAGCCCTCTGTATTCAGCGCATCCAAAAAGCGTGACAGCGGCGCGGCGATCGCACAGTCACCGACGCTGTCAAAGCCCGTATCCGCACCGAGCGCACGAAACATCGCTGTATTGTTATTGCGCATGGCACCGATATGAATTTCCATCGTCCAGCCGAGCGCAGCATATTTTTTACCGAGTGCCAGCATAACGGCTGTACGGTAACGGTCGGCGTCCTTTTGATCCGGCTTTTCGCCCTTTATGGCCTTGCGGAAAATCTTATTCAGCTTCTCCGGCTCCGCCGGACGGTACGGTACGTAGTCAAACGCTTGGTCAGCAATCCGGCAACCGACGGTATGGAAATAGTCCGCCCGTTTTTCCAGCGCAGCGATCACGTCCGCCACCGTTTCGATCCTGCAATCAGCTGCCTTTTCCAGCGCATGAATATAATCGACAAAGCCGTCGAGCTGAATGTTCAGCGCCTTGTCCGGCCGGAACGAGGGCAGCACCTGACAGTCGAAAGCTTTTTCCTCCTGCAGCAGGCGGTGATATTCCAGCGTATCCACCGGATCGTCCGTCGTGCAAACCACCTTAACGTGCGAACGGGCGATCAACGTTTGCGGCCGAAAATCACCTTCCGCTATCGCGCGGTTTGCGCGCTCGTAAACCGCCTCCGCCGTTTTAGCGTTCAGCGGCGTATCGATACCGAAATAGCGCTGCAGCTCTAAATGCGCCCAGTGATAAAGCGGATTACCGATACAGTACTGCAGCGTTTCGGCAAATTTGATAAATTTTTCCTTCGGCGCAGCGTCGCCGGTACAGTACCGCTCCTCTACGCCCGCGCTGCGCATAGCGCGCCACTTATAATGGTCGCCTGACAGCCATAGCTGCGCAATATTTTCCGGCTGGCGATTTTCATAGATCTCCTGCGGACTCAGGTGACAGTGATAATCGCAGATCGGCATCGCTTCTGCGTAGTCATGAAACAGCCGACGCGCGGCCTTCGTGTTGAGTAAAAACTCACTATCCATAAAAGGCTTCATAGTGCACCTCTTTATTTTTAATTATAGATATTATATACTGAACGTTTTTTGATTTCAATAGCAATCCTCATAAAATTTACTTGCGAGTAATAGAATAGTTATGCTATGATAGAGTAAATTTGTACGCATTGTACGCAATAACGCAGGCGGTAACGGAGACGGTATGGACAAAAAACGGCTTTTCCCCCTTGACAATTTAAAATTTGTACTGATCGTTTTTGTCGTCATCGGTCACCTGATCGATTACGGCAGCAGCGAGTTTCAGGCGGACGCCTTTCACCGGATGGCAGTCTTTATCTATGCGTTTCACATGCCGCTGTTTATCTTCATTTCCGGTATGTTCTTCAAGAGCGAGCACATTCTACGGAAGGTACTGTATTACCTGCTGACAGGACTGGTGATGAAGGCAACCGTTTTTCTGTTCCAGCGGCTCATCTATCACACCGGTCTTTTCACGTTTTCTAACCTGAACGGGCCGGACTGGTTTATGCTGGCGCTGGCCGTATACACCGCGCTGATGTACTGGTTACGGCGCTGTAAGGGGAAATGGATATTAGCGGTAGCCCTGCCGTTGGCGCTGGCAGCCGGCTATATTGACGCCATCAACACCTTTATGAGCGTATCGCGCGTGGTGGTGTTCTTTCCGTTCTTCGTACTGGGCACGATGCTGCCGCCGGACGCGGTGATCCGGTTTGTTTCCAAACGAAAATGGCGCGTCACCGGCAGCGTACTGATCGCTGTCTGGGCTGTACTGAACATCTTTTGGGGCGACCGCATTGCCTATTTGAAGCTGTTGTTCACCGGCTCCACGCCGTATTCGTATCTGCCCTACGGCTTGGCACCGTACGGCGCACTGATGCGTCTGCTGAGCTATACGATCGCCACCCTGTTGGGATTTTCCTTTTTGGCGGTGGTACCGCGGCGCGAGGTGCGGCTGCAGTCACGCTTCGGCGCGCGGACGCTGCAGGTT
Organism: Eubacterium sp.; assembly: GCA_017463985.1. Taxonomy (GTDB): domain Bacteria; phylum Bacillota; class Clostridia; order Oscillospirales; family Acutalibacteraceae; genus Eubacterium_R. The sequence continues at coordinate 11,308 of JAFUEH010000005.1, forward strand.
TATTTTTGGCACCTGCCGTTGCTCTTTTTACTGCACACACTGGACTATCAGCTGTGCGGCACCTTCCTGGCCACCGTGCCATGGGGCTACTGCGTGAGCATCCTGCTGTCCGTCGGCATCGCACTGCTGCTGAGCACGAAGCCCTTTGCGTTTCCGACCAATCTTATCAAAAAGCTGACTTTTCAGACAAGACACAAGAAAAAGCAGCAAACTTTTTGATAAATCCGCCGGAAAACTTGACAAATGTCGCGATTCATATTAAAATATTCATGAATTAATTTTTAATTTTGAAAGGAAGTATCATTATGAATTGTCCAAGATGCGGAAGACCACTCGCCGAAGGCGAGATCTGCAACTGCAGCGCTAACGATTTCCCGACTGCTCCCGCTGCGCCAACAGCACCGGAGGCACCGATTTTTCCGCCTGCTGAGCCGGCAGCTCCTGCTGCGCCGTTTACCCCGCCGGTAGCGCCGCAGTCTGATTATGTACCGCCGTACACGCCGCCGACCGCTCCGCAGCAGGATTATTACCAGCAGCCTGGCTATCCGCAGCCGGCGCCTGTTACTCCGGCAGCACCGGTACTTGCTAGAACCGACTATCCGGAAGGCTATAAGATCAAGAAAAAGTACGTTGCTGTTCTGCTTGGCGCTACCCTTGGCGCACTGGGCATTCACAACTTCTATCTCGGCAATCAGAGCAAGGCGATCGCTCAGCTGCTGATCTGCTTAGTCGGCAGCCTGCTGTTCGGTCTCGGCGCTGTGGCCGCCAGCGTTTGGGCGCTGATCGAAACGGTTCAGCTGTTAACAGAGGATATTGACAAGGACGCCAACGGCTTCAAGATCATGACCTTTGAGGAATCACTGGTAAAGACCAGAATGGAAGCTGAAAAGAAGCTCGACGAATAATGAAGCAACACAAAACGGTTTACCGCCGGGCGGTAAACCGTTTTTCAGCAGAAAGGCAAGTGACATGAAACGCTTTCAACAATGGGCGCCGACGCCGCCCCTCGGCTGGAACAGCTGGGACTGCTTCGGTGCGGCTGTCAACGAGCAGCAGCTGCGGGAAAATGCGCAGTATATGGCGCAATATCTCAAGCCCTACGGCTGGGAATACATCGTCTGCGATATTCAGTGGTACGAGCCGCTGGCCAAGGATAACGACTATCATAATTTTACGGAATTGACGATGGACGAATACGGCAGACTGCTGCCGGCTGTCAACCGCTTTCCAAGTGCAGCCGACGGCAAGGGTTTTCGTCCGTTGGCCGATTACGTACACTCTCTGGGGCTGAAATTCGGCATTCATATCCTGCGCGGCGTACCGCGTCAGGCGGCCGCTGCCAACTGTCCGGTAAAGCACAGCACCGCTACCTGCCGCGAGATCGCGCACCATTTTTCTGTATGCTCCTGGAATACCGATATGTATGGCCTGCGCCGCTGTCAGGGCGCGCAGGATTATTACGATTCTATCCTCGCGCTTTACGCCTCCTGGGGTGTGGATTTCATCAAGTGCGACGACATCTGCGTAACGGAATTTCGCCGTTGGGATAACCCGTATTCTGCCGATTACGAGGTGGAAATGCTGCGTAGTGCCATAGACCGCTGCGGCCGCGAGATCGTGCTGTCGCTATCCCCCGGTCCTGCACCGCGTGAAAAGGCCGAGCATCTTGCCGCCAACGCCAATATGTGGCGCCTGACGGGTGATTTTTGGGATCACTGGGAGCCGCTGCACGCCATGTTTGATAAATGCGAGGAGTGGCAGGGCGTCGCACAAAAGGGCTGCTATCCCGATTGCGATATGCTGCCGATCGGCAAGCTGTCCAAAAATGGAACCTGTCACGGTCCGCAGGATCGCTTCACGCAGTTCACACAGGCGGAGCAATATACCTTAATGACCCTTTGGGGAATCTTCAGAAGTCCGCTGATGATCGGCGGCAACCTGCCCGAAAACGACGACTTTACCCTTTCCCTGCTCACGAACCGTGACTATTTGGCAATGCACCGCAGCTCCTACGGCGCAAAGCGGATTTACCGCCATGAAAAGAACGGTAAGGGTCTCATCGCCTGGGCAGCGTGCGGCAAGGGCTGCAAATACCTCGCGCTGTTTAACACCGACAAAAAGGCACAAACCGTTTCGTTTGATATCCGCGATATACTCCTCCCCGACACCGTCTATCAGGTGTACGATATATGGGAGCAGCAGGCCGCACCGGCGTGTAAAAACCGCCTCCGCGCTACCGTAGACGCACACGGCGCAAAGCTTTATAAAATCACGCTATAAAGCGATTGACATTCTTTGATTTTACTGTTATACTAATTATGATTAATTAGAAAATACAATGTGACGGAAAAGGGTGTGGACATCATGGATAAGAACCGAGTGAACTTAAAGATTTGCGGCAGCAGCTATACCATCATCACAGAGGATGATCCGGCTTACGTAGAGGAGCTAGGCGAATATATCGACAAAGAGATGAAGCAGATCAATGCAGAATCGCCCTCTCTTTCCGTAACGCAGTGCGCTGTCTTAGTCGCACTGGACAGAGCGGACGCCTGCCGAAAGGCCACCGCCTCCTCTGACAATCTGCGCGCACAGATTAAGGACTATTTGGAGGATAGCGCCAGAGCAAGAATGGAGGTCGACGTGGCGCGCCGTGAAATTGAGCGGCTCAACCGTGAGATCAGCAACCTGCGTAACCGCCTTGCCGGAAAATAATCATTGCAATGACGGGGTGACATCAGTCACCCTTTTTGTATCTTGAGGAAACATGAAGCTGGAAATTTTAGCCCCTTGCGGCAATCGGGAATCACTGATCGCCGCTGTACGCTGCGGCGCGGACGCTGTCTATCTCGGCACAAAGGATTTTAACGCACGCCGCCATGCAGATAATTTTGATACCGAAGCCTTGCGGGAGGCGGTGCGCTACTGCCATGAGCGCAATGTAAAAGTATATATCACCTTGAACACACTGGTGTCCGACGGCGAGCTGCCCCGTGCATACACCGCCGCCGAGGCGTGCATGAAAGCCGGCTGTGACGCCTTTATTGTACAGGATCTGGGACTGGCAAAGATGCTGCATGAATGCTTTCCGACGGCACGTCTGCACGCTTCTACGCAATGCGCTGTCAACACACCCGACGGCTTTCGTGAGCTGGCAGCTCGCGGCTTTTGCCGTGCCGTGCTGCCGCGTGAAATGAGTTTAGAAGAAATCAAGGAGATCCGCCGCAGCACGGATATGGAGCTGGAAATGTTTGTGCACGGTGCGCTTTGTATGTGCGTGTCAGGCCAATGCTATCTGTCCGCTATGCTCGGCGGCCGCAGCGGTAACCGCGGCTTATGCGCCCAGCCGTGTCGGCTTGCCTTCAGCGCCGACGGCTCAGGTTCGCACGATCTTTCGCTGAAGGATCTCAGCCTGCTTTCCCATCTGGAGGAAATTGAATCGGCAGGCGTGCTCAGCCTGAAAATAGAAGGCCGCATGAAACGGCCGGAATATGTCGCTGCCGCCGTCACCGCCTGCCGGAAGGCGTTGCAAGGCAACTATCAACCGAACGATGAAGCCATACTGCAAAACGTTTTTTCACGTTCCGGCTTCACAGACGGCTACTTTACCGGCCGCCGCCGTGAGATGTTCGGCATCCGCCGCAAGGAGGATGTCGTAGCGGCCGACAGCGTTCTGAAAGAACTGGCACGTCTTTATGACAAGGAGACGCCGCGTGTTCCGCTGGCAATGCAGATGATCTGTCGCCAAAACAAACCGCTGACGCTAACCGCCACCGCCAACGGAAAAACCGTTACCGCGGTCGGCCCGCTGCCGGAGCAGGCGCTGCACAAGCCGCTGACAGCGGCTTCCCTGCAGGAGCGGCTAGCGAAGCTCGGCGGCACGCCTTACTATGCCGACAAACTTCAAATCGACCTGGAGGAAGGGCTGATCGCCCCGGCAAGCGCGATCAATGCCCTGCGCCGCGAGGTCACGGAACAGCTAGGCGACTCCCTCCCTGCGCCGTTTGAGCAGCATCCTTATTCCTTGCCGACAGCAACGGTCAGACGCGGTGCGCCGTATTTTACCGCCCGTTTTGCCACAGCGGCTCAGATTCCGTCTGATCACCCGTTCCGCCGCATTTTTCTGCCGCCCTGGGAGGCGGACAGCGCCTTTACAGCCTTTGGCGCCGGCGTAGAAATACCGCGAGGCCTGTTCGGCATGGAGGACGCACTCCGTGAACGGCTGACTACGCTCCGGTCATTGGGCGTAACCGCTGCGCTCTGCGGCAACCTCGGTGCATACCGCACGGCGACAGCACTGGGCTTTACTGCCTACGGCGATTTCGGGCTGAACCTTTTCAACAGCGAAAGCGCGTCACACTTCCGCTCCCCGATCCTGTCTCTTGAACTGACGGCCGAACAGGCAGGTCGCCTTCATGCAAAAGACGTCGGGCTGGTCGCTTACGGCAAGCTGCCGCTGATGCTGACCCGTAACTGTCCGGTAAAGAACCGCGTCGGCTGCACAGCGTGCGGCAAAAACGGTACGCTGACAGACAGGAAGGGCTACCGTTTCCCGGTAAAATGTTCTCCCTATCCCTGCGTGGAAATTCTGAATCCTGTGCCGCTGGTGCTTTCTGACAGGCTGGCGGAAATACACACCGACTTCCTCCACTTTTATTTTACGGACGAAACAGCGGAGCAGGTGGCGGAGGTCATCCGTCTCTACCAACAACAAGGAAAGCCCGAAAGGAAATACACCCGAGGGATGTATTTCAGAGGGGTAAAATAGCTGATTCAGAAGAACCGGCTGATGAACAAATCAAAACACCACTACCAAGCTATATAGATAGGAAAGGCACAATATGTTAATTCTTGCATCACAGAGTCCGCGGCGGCGCGAGCTGCTGAAGCTGATCACCGAGGACTTCGTTGCCACGGCAGCCGACGTAGATGAAACACTGCCGGAGGGCGTCCGCCCTGACGAGGCGGTACAATACCTGTCCAAAATAAAAGCCGCGCCATTTATTAAGGACGGCGACACGGTCATCGGTGCCGATACGGTGGTCAGCCTGGACGGAATCATTTTAGGCAAGCCGCAGGACGAACAGGACGCAGCGCGGATGCTGCGGCTGTTGAGCGGCCGATGCCACAGCGTGTTCACCGGCGTTACCGTTGCGACGCCCGAAAAAAGCACTACCTTCTGTGTGGAAACCAAGGTACAGTTTTTTCCGCTCACCGACCGAGAGATCGAACGCTATGTTTTGACCGGCGAGCCGCTGGACAAGGCCGGTGCTTACGGTATTCAGGGCTACGGCTCGTTGCTCGTGGAGAAAATTGACGGCGATTATTTTAACGTTGTTGGCCTTCCTGTCAGCAAGCTTGTACGCATTTTGTCTAACTTTACGCTATAATTTATTCAACTTTAGTTGTTTTTTTGTCCAAAACGACGATTTGTCCAAATCATGTTGAAATAATATTAAATCTGTGGTATTATTTTATCAGGTATATTGGCAAATCCCCAATGATTATTACCTGAAAGGAGTCATGTTATGGCAGCAGATTTACATTGTCATACCAAACTGAGCGACGGATCCGTCGGTATCGAAGATTTAATAGTGATCGCCCACAAAAGCGGCATCGACACGATTGCCATAACAGACCACGACTGTATCGCGGGTACGGTAAGAGGTCAGGTAATCGGCAAACGGTACGGTGTTACCGTGATCCCAAGCGTGGAGCTTTCCGCCTTTGACACAGAGGCCGGCAAAAGCGTTCACATCCTGTCTTATCTGGCTGACGCGCCGGACAGGCTGGAGGCGATCTGCCGCAAGACCTCCGTTGCGCGTAAGCGCGCCGGTCAAATCATGATGCTCAAGGTAGCGTCGCGCTTTCCGATTACGAGCGAGTTCATCATCTCGCACGCCAGCGGCTCTACGAACCTGTATAAGCAGCATATCATGCACGCGCTGATGGACGCCGGCTATACCGACGAGATCTTTGGCGAGCTGCACCATACCCTGTTCAGCACGGACAGCGAATCGAATATTTTAGCACCGACAAAATACCCGACTGTGGAAACCGTGATCAATGAGATCCACGGTGCCGGCGGTATCGCGGTACTGGCGCATCCGGGAAAATTTGATAACTTTGATGAAATTGATAAATATATTGAACTGGGGCTGGACGGTATTGAGGTTTGGTCACCGTTCAACACACCGGAGCAGACGGAAATGCTGGCAGCGCTCTGCAAAAAGAAAAAGCTGCTGCTGACCGGCGGCTCGAATTTCCACGGTACCTACGGTGAAAAGACCGTCACCATCGGTTCCTACACCACGCCGCAGGAGCACCTGGATAAGCTGATGGGCTACAAGGCAAAGAAAAAGAGAGCCCAGCGAAAGGCCGAAAAAGAGGCGGCTGCAAAGGCTGCGACAGAATAAAGAACGGCGTTGCCGTTCTTTTTTTGAGGGGATAGCATGGAAAAGGATGTCATAGAATTTTGCGAAACAAAGCATATTCACCATGAGCGGCTGCAAACCGTTTACGAAAAGCTGCCGGACGAAACGACGCTCTACGATCTTTCGGAGCTGTTTAAGGTGTTCGGTGACTCTACCCGTATCCGGATCTTATTCGTGCTGTTTGAGTGCGAGGTGTGCGTCTGTGATCTGGCGGAAGCGCTAAATATGACGCAGCCTGCCGTGTCGCATCAGCTGAAGATACTAAAACAAAATCGGCTGGTCAAAAGCTGCCGGAGGGGTAAAAGCGTATTTTATTCACTGGCGGACGAGCACGTTAAAACCGTGATTGCGCAGGGACTGGAGCACATTCAAGAGGATTAATCATGACAAATTAGCGGCGCACACTGCGCTGCTTTTTTTGTTGCCATTTTTTGTTAAATTGATAAAAATGTTAACAAAGTTATTATATTTTTTGTTTTTCTATTGTCAAAATAAATAATACATGGTATACTTTAATATACAAAAAATGTTAATTTTCACCTATTTTGCGTGAAAGCGAACAATGGTTAATCCAAGGGAGGAATTCAAATGTATGATGTAGTAATCATAGGCGCCGGCATTTCCGGCTCGGCCTGTGCTTATTATCTCAGCAAGTACCAACTGAAAATTGCGTTGCTGGAAAAGAAAAACGACGTGTGCTGTGAAAGCACGCGCGCCAACAGTGCAATTATCCACGCAGGCTATGATCCGCAGCCGGGTTCTGCCTGTGCAAAATATAACGTCAGAGGCTGTGAGCTGGCTGCTGAGATCTGCAAAAAGCTGGATGTTGCGTACCAGCGCATCGGCTCGCTGGTCGTTGCCTTTACGGAGGCGGAGCTGGCGCATATTCAGGTTCTCTATGACCGCGGTATTGCCAACGGCGTACCGGACATGCAGCTGATCGACCAAGAGGAGCTGCGCAAAATGGAACCGCAGATCGCTGACGACGCGCTCGGCGCGCTGTGGGCGCCGACAGCCGCGATTGTGAACCCGTGGGAATACGGGCTTGCCATGGCTGAAACTGCCGTCAGGAACGGCGTGGAGCTGTTTTTAGAAACGGCGGTAACCGACATTCAAAAGACAGCTGACGGCTATACCGTTATCTGCGGCGAGCAGTCCTTCGATACGCGCTTTGTCATCAATGCGGCCGGTGTATACAGCGATGATATTCACAACATGGTCGCGGCACCGAGCTTTACGATTCAGCCGGCAGCCGGTGAATACTATCTGCTCGATAAAACAGAGGGCTCGCGCGCAAAGCACGTCATTTTCCAGTGCCCGAACGAGCTTGGCAAGGGCGTCTTAGTCACTCCCACCGTTCACGGCAACCTGCTGGTTGGTCCGAACGCAATCCCGAGCGAGCGCGACGACACGACTACCAAGACAAGCTCGCTGGATTTCATCAGAGAGGCTGCCGCCAAATCCGTTCCTTCCATTAATTACCGTGATAATATCCGTAACTTCACCGGCGTGCGTGCTAACGCCGACACGAACGACTTCATCATTGGCTTTGCGGCCGACGGCTTTATGGACGTGGCCGGCATCAAGTCACCTGGCTTAAGCGCTGCGCCGGCCATTGCAGAGGACGTGGTCAGAATGCTCGGTGAGCAGGGACTGCTGCTGAACGAAAAGGATAACTTCATCGACACGCGCACGCACATCCGCTTTAAGAACCTGCCGAACGACGAAAAGAATCGGCTGATCGCCAAGGATCCGTCCTACGGCCGCGTGATCTGCCGCTGCGAAACCATTACGCAGGGCGAAATCGTGGCGGCGCTGGACTCCCCGATTCCGCCGGTTTCCCTCGACGGTATCAAGCGCCGTTCCGGTACGGGTATGGGCCGCTGCCAGGGCGGCTTCTGCGGACCGAAGGTGCTGGAGATCATTGCAAAATACAAGGGCATGCCTTTTACGGATGTGCTCCAGGACAACACCGGCAGCTATATCTTGACCGGCGAAACAAAATGTAAGAGGGAGGACTGAGCAATGTCTTATGATTTAATTGTAGTAGGCGGCGGTCCTGCCGGTCTGGCAGCAGCAATCGCTGCGCACGACAAAGGGCTGGAAAAGATTCTTGTGATTGAACGTGACAAGGAGCTTGGCGGTATCTTAAACCAGTGTATTCATAACGGCTTCGGACTCCACTATTTCAAAGAGGAGCTGACCGGTCCGGAATACGCCGGCAGATTTATCAAAATGTTAGACGGCACCGGTATTGAGGTAATGTGCGATACCATGGTGCTGGAGATCACACAGGAGAAGGACGTACACTGCATTAATCCGCAGAACGGCTATCAGATCCTGCAGGCAAAATCCATCGTGCTGGCGATGGGCTGCCGTGAGAGAACGCGCGGCGCGATCTCCATCCCGGGCACCCGTCCGGCCGGCGTGCTGACAGCCGGCGCGGCACAGCGCTATGTCAATATTGAAGGACAGATGGTCGGCAAGCGCGTCATCATTCTCGGCTCCGGCGACATCGGGCTGATCATGGCGCGCCGTATGACGCTTGAGGGCGCCGAGGTGCTCGCCTGCGTGGAGGTCATGCCGTATTCAGGCGGTCTGCAGCGTAACATCGTACAGTGCCTGAACGACTTTAATATTCCGCTTTACCTGTCGCATACGATCATTGACATCAAGGGCAAGGACCGCGTCAGCGGCGTGACGATCGCCAAGGTCGGTCCCGACAGACGTCCGATCCCGGGAACGGAAATTGAGTTCGACTGTGACACCGTGCTGCTGTCCGTCGGCCTGATTCCTGAAAACGAGCTGACGCGCACCGCCGGCATCGATATTGATCCGCGCAGCAACGGCGTCGTGGTTTGGGAAAATATGGAAACCTCTGCCGAAGGTATCTTTGCCAGCGGCAATGTGGTACACGTGCACGATTTAGTAGACTACGTAACCGCTGAAAGTAAAAAAGCCGGTATCGGCGCAGCGGAATACGTAAAGCTCGGCGCACGCAGAAGGGAAAACGCCATCACCGTACAGGAGGGCAAGGACGTCGGCTTTATTGTTCCCGCCAAGATCCACCGTACGGCTTATGACGCCGAGATCTTCTTCCGTCCGCGCAGGGTATTTAACACCAGCCATATTTTGGTGAAGGACGGTAACAACGTACTGGCCAAGCTCAAGCGCGCCCATCTTGCCCCGGGCGAAATGGAACGCGTAAGGCTTTCGCGCGCCCTGCTGGACGCTATTATGTCAGACGAAATCACAGTTTCGATCGAGGAGGCGGAAGAAAATGACTGAGTTAATTTGCATTACCTGCCCAAGAGGCTGTCACCTGACCGTAGACGAGGAAAACGGCTATACCGTTACCGGCAATTCCTGCAAGCGCGGCGAGATCTACGGCGTGAACGAAATCAAAAATCCTGTCAGGGTCATCACCTCTACGGTGAGGACGGACAGCGTGACCCATCCGCGGTGTCCCGTTAAGACGAACGGCGCCATCCCGAAGGGCAAGATGTTTGAGGCGATGGCGCTGCTGGACGACGTTGAGCTAAAAACACCGGTCGATGCCGGCGAGGTTGTCATTGCGAACCTGTTCGACACCGGTATCGACTTTGTCACCTGTAAAGCCGTTGAATAACCCCTGTGGCCAAATACTAACAACAAACCGCTGTGAGCTTTTGCTCACAGCGGTTTTTCTTTAATACTGACCTATTCTGTTTTAAGGTTAGCCCACCGACAGCGGCGCGGTGTGGCTCGTGAGCTTGCCGGAGGAGGCAAAGGTATAGCTCGTACCCTCGATCTTCTGCGTACCGGTCACCATTTTGCCGCTGCTGTTCAGGTAATACCACGCGTTACCGAGCTTTTGCCAGCCGGTCAGCATCATGCCGTTGCTGCCGAAGTAGTACCACACGTTCGATACCTTTTTCCAGCCGACGGTCGCATAGCCGTTCGTCTGGTCCATATAATACCAGTTGCCGCCGAGCTGCAGCCAACCGGTTTTCATCGCGCCGGAGGTCATGAAATAATACTTCTTTTTGCCAAGGGTCAGCCAGCCGGTTTTCATTGAGCCGTCGCCGGTCAGGTAATACCACTTACCGCCGATCTTTTGCCAGCTCTTGGTCATCGCGCCGGACTGCGCAAAATAGTACCACTTATTATTCAGCTTTTGCCAGCCGGTAGCCATCACGCCCGCCGTTGAAAAATAATACGTTTTTCCCTCGATCGCCTGCTTGCCGGTCTGCATCACGCCGCTGGCGTCAAAATAGTACCAGCTGCCGTTGATCTTTTGCCAGAGCGTCGCCATCGCGCCCTTTGTGCCGAGGTAATAGGTCTTGTCCTCCAGCTCCGTAAAGCCGGTCTGTACAATGCCGTCAGCGTCAATGTAATAGCGCTGTTCGTTGACCTCTGTCCAGCCGCCGATGCGCATCACGCCGTCCGTGCCGAAATAGTACAGCTTTCCGTCAACAGTCCCAAATCCGGTCAGCATTGCGCCGTTCTTGTCGAACATATACCAGCCGCCGTTATATTTCAGCCAAACCGTGCGCATCGTGCCGTTTTGGTTAAAGTAGTACCATTTGCCGCCGATCTTGCGCCAGGTGTTTGACACCATCGTGCCATCCTCCGCAAGATAGTACCAGCTGTCCTTATACTTCAGCCAGCCGAGCTGCATGGCGCCGTTTTGCGCAAAGTAATACCAGTGGCCGTCGATCTCCGCCCAATACTGCGCCGTCGTGCCGTCGTCGTTATAGTAATAGTTGGTGCCGTCATATTCATCGGTATACCAGCCCTTTGGGATACCCTCTGTCACGGTGTCCTCAATATCGACCTCGATCACCGGCTCCGTGGAGGTAACGCCGAAAATACGGATCACGCGGTAATGCTTATTGCTGTGGTAGCTCAGCGGATAGTTATACACCACGCCCCACTTGCTGCCGACAGCCTCGACCGTATGATTATTACCGATATAGATCGCCACGTGGCCGTTCCACGAGATCACGTCGCCCGGCTGGGCGTTCGCCACAGAATCCTCGCCAACCACCGTACCGTATTTTTTAGGATTGTTCCAGTATTCACTGGAGGAATACGGCAGCTCAATACCAAAGTGCGCATACACATAATGCACAAAGCCGGAGCAGTCAAAGGAATTCGGGCCGTGCGTACCCCACACGTACGGATAACCGTCGTATTTAGCGGCGTACGCCACAATATCGGCACCGTTGACCGAAGCGGCCTGCGCCTTTGCCGGAACACCGGCGAAGCAGGAAAATAGCATCACCAGCGCTAAAAAAATACTTGCTGTTTTCTTCAAGGGAATCACCTCTGCGGATCACATAATACAAATTGTTTTCTATTCTTTGATAGATACAAACGCTAATATATATTGTACGAAATTTCGGTTACAAAGTCAAGTCGCCACATATTGTGTAAAAAAGAACACCTATCGGTCGAAAACCAATAGGTGTTGATTTTATGCCGGTAAAAAAATGACAACAAGTTACAGGGTTGTCATTTATTACTCTTTGTTATTATCCGCATCAAAGCGTTCTAAAAAGCTATGCTGTTGGCCGTCCTGTATATAGCCCGGCAGCGTATCGCGGCACACGGCGTGCAGACTTTGAAACACATTGCGTTCCAGATCAGGATTGACCTTTTGTATATCGCGCAGCACAGCCTGCGCCGCTGCATTTTCCGGCGGCCGTTCCGTCTCGCTGACCGGCAGGGCGTTATAGCGTACCCACGCGGCGATCGCCTCCTGTCCGATACAGAAGAGCGGCAAAATCACGCTGCCGCCCGTCACGGCTGTCTGCGGCAGTACCCCTTCGAGCCTGCCGCGGTAGAGCATCGCCGTCATCGCTTCGTTCACCACGTCGGTGCGGCAGGTTCCCTGTGCCAGCTTATTGCACGATAACGCCGCCAGCAGTGCCGACGGCTCGTTAGCCGTTTCCGGTGCGACCGTCTCACAGGATAAGCGCAGCCGTTCCGCCAGCGCAGCCGCCTGCGTATTGCCCTGCAGCAGTACCGGCACGACCGTAAAATCCGTTTGGCTGACGCGCTGCAGCTGCTGTAACAAAAGCACCGTCATGGCCGCTGCCGCTGTGCCGTCTGCCACGACGGCAATGCGGTCGCCGTCCTGTACTAAGGCATAACGCTGGACGCCCTCAATGAACGGGTTCCATAGCTCCTTGCGATATTTTTTGATCAGCGAGCGCTCAATCAGCTGATGCGGTTGTAATTCTCTTGCCATCGTTCGTTCCTGTTAAATCATTGATTACCCGTGACGCAATGATCAGCCCTGCCGCCGGCGGTACAAAAGCGTTAGAGGCAGGCACCGTGCGTCCCTTGCTGTTTTCCTGCGCCTGTACGGCCTGCACCTGCTCCGCCGCCGGTTTTTTCGGCTGTTCTGTGGAGCAGAGCACCGTCAGATGGCGAATACCGCGCTTGCGCAGCTCATAACGCATCACACGCGCTAAGGGATCGTAGGCCGTTTTGCTGATATCGGTAATACAAAATTGCGTCGGGTCTGTTTTATTACCGGTGCCCATCGAGGCGATCAGCGGCACGCCCTGCGCCGTACACAGCTCCGCCAGCAGCAGCTTGGACTTCACGGAGTCAATGGCGTCCACCACGTAATCATATTGTGAAAAATCGAATTGTTCCTTGGTTTCTTCACTGAAAAACAGCGTATGCGCAACCACCCTGCATTCCGGAGAAATATCAGCGATCCGTGCCTGCATGACAGCGGTCTTGCTTTGGCCGATCGTCGAATGCAGGGCGATGATCTGTCGGTTCAGGTTCGTCAGCGACACGGTGTCGTTATCCACGATATCCAGCGCACCTACGCCGGAACGCACCAACGCCTCTACCACATAACCGCCGACGCCTCCCACGCCAAAGACGGCCACACGGCTGTTTTTCAAACGCTCCATCGCTTCGCTGCCGTACAGCAGCGCCGTTCTTGCAAACTGATCCATATCAGCGATTAAAGTGCGCAAACGGATAATCCAGACTGAGCCTGTCCTGCTGCTCCAGCGCAATGCCGTTATAACGCAGTGCTTCACCGTCCACCGTCAGCTCAAAGCTGTTCCTGCCGACGGCCGACGGAATATTGCTGACCGTCAGCGTGTCGCCATCCAGCTGATAATCGGCGCTGCCTTCAAAATACTTTGCGTCGTCGCCCTCTACATTTTCACGGCTGAAATAGGCAATATCCGCCTGACCGTCATCACCGAATACAAAGGCATACGCCGCCTTATCCTCATCGTCATAGAAATACCAGCAGCCGTCCTTCAGGAACGCCGGCGTACTGTCAGCCTCTGTTGTGCTTTCCGTCGGCTGGGTCGTTTCGGTTGCCGTCGGTTGGGTCGTGCCTTCCGTCGTTTCTGTCACGACAGTCGTGCTCTCCGCCGCCGTAGTGCTTTCCGTTTCGTCCGGCGCGGCCTGACAGCCTGCCAGCAGCGTCACCATCAGCGCAGCGCTGACGAAAATCATCATCCATTTTTTTATCATAGCTTTCACCTCATTTTTAATTATTCCAATTTTACCATAAGAAAATCCGATTGACAATACAAGAAATGTAAAATATAATCTAACTGTGAAAATTCTGTTGATTATTTTTGATTTGCACCTGCCGGAGACGACTTACCGGCCGGCAAGCATCGGAAAGGAAATATTGCCATGAAATGGTTGATTGCTTCTGACATACACGGCTCGGCCTACTATTGCCGCGCCTTACTGGACGCCTTTGAAAAAGAACACGCCGACCGGCTGCTATTACTCGGTGACCTTCTCTATCACGGTCCGCGCAACGACCTGCCGCGCGACTATCAGCCCAAGGAGGTCCTGCGCCTGTTAAACGAACGGAAGGACAGGATCATGGCGGTGCGCGGTAACTGCGACACCGAGGTGGATCAGATGGTACTGGATTTCCCAATCCTGGCGGACTATGCGCTCATCAGCCTGGAGGATCGCGTGATATTTGCCACGCACGGCCATCACTTCCATCGGGAGGCACTGCCGCCGCTCCAGCCGGGCGATGTGCTGCTGTACGGTCACACGCACGTTCCGCTGTGTGAATGGCAGGACGGTATTCTTTGCTGCAACCCCGGTTCCGTATCCATTCCAAAGGAACACTCGCACCACGGCTATATGACGTTAGAAAACGCTACGCTGTACTGGAAAACCCTTGACGGGGACACCGTTCGCGCCTGCTCGCTGCAGGAGGAGGCTGACCGATCATGACCGTACACCAGTATCCCAACGAGCGCGCCGAATACCTGCTGCTGCAATGCGTAGACGAGCATGACGCGGCGCTGCTCGACAGTGAATACCGTATTTTGTCCTCCTTGACGGACATTCCGTTTTCGCTGGTGGCCGTACAGGTAGAAAGCTGGAACAGCGACCTGTCCCCGTGGGAAGCACCGCCGGTATTCGGCAAGGAGCCCTTTGGCGGTAACGCCCGTGCAACGCTTGACGGCCTGACGGAAACACTGCTGCCGTCGCTGGAAGCAGCGGGTGGTTGGCGGCAAGAGCTGCCCATTATTCTCGGCGGCTACTCCCTCGCCGGTCTGTTCGCCCTTTGGTGCGGCTATCATTCCACACGCTTCAGCGGTATCGCAGCCGCCTCTCCTTCGGTTTGGTTCAACGGATGGATCGAGCACGCCGCTTCTCATCCGTTCCTGGCGCAAGCCGCCGCGCTCAGCCTGGGCGATCAGGAAGCCAAAACACGCAACGCCCAGATGGCCACCGTAGCGGACTGCCTTGCGCAGCAACAGACGCTGCTGACGCAGCAGGGCGTTCCCTGTTCGTTTGAATGGCATCCGGGCAATCACTTTCGGGATAGCGACCGGCGCACAGCCAAGGCCTTTGCCTCGGTGATAGCACTGTTAGAATCGATTACGCACAAATAACAGACGACGGCTTGGAAAATCATACTTCCCAAGCCGTTTTATCATCGTTATATATTTTATCCTTTCGGTTTTAGATTTTCGTAAAACGCATACGGCACCGCCAGGTTTCCCCTGCCGGTACCCATGAAAAGCCCCGGCTTGGCAGCGCCGTGGAAATCGGAACCGCCGCTCTGCCTTAAGCCAAACTGCGCTGCCAGCGCTTGCGCCTGCGCCGTTTGCTCCGCAGTATATTCCGAATACAGCGTTTCGATCGCGTCCAGACCGGCCGCCTTTGCTTCCGGCAGAAAACGCAGCATAAAATCGACATCCACGCTGTACAGCGGATGCGCGTGCACCGCCACGCCGCCAAACTCCTTGATAAAGCGGATTGTCGCCAGCGCACCCAGCCGCCGCGGCGGCTCATAAAAGCCGTTTCCCTCCTTCAGGATGCCGGCAAACGCTGTCTTTTTATCAGGGACATAGCCCTTTTTCACCATCACGTCGGCGACGTGTGAGCGATTGAATTCATCGGCCTCGGTCGAGGCAGCCACCTCCTCGTAGGTGATCGGATAACCGGCTTCGTTCAGCCGCCGGATCAGCTTTTGATTACTGTGGCGTTTGGCAATATGCATTAACGCAACATAATCCTCAATTTCTGCAAAAGAGGAAGGCGGCATAAACAGGCCGACGATATGCAGCTCCTTGCCCTCATGATCTGTTGAAAACTCACAGCCGGCAACGGCCTCCACCGTGCTGCTCTCCGCCGCCTTTAAAAATGCCGGCAGTCCCTTGGCGGTATTATGATCCGTCAGCGCCAAGGCGGCCACGCCGCACTGCTCAGCATGACAAATCAGCTCTGCCGGCGTCATCGTACCGTCAGAGCAATTAGAGTGGCAATGTAAATCACAAATTTTCATACCGATCTCCTTTATGCGTTCATCGTCGCTACTTATTAGCTATATTTTAATCGATTCGTCGTCCAATGTCAATCACGCCTCACTCACTTGCAAAACAAACAAAAATAGTGTACACTATCATCATAGTCAATAGGAACCCTGAGGCAAAACGGAGGAATCGCCATGTTTGATGCAAAGAAAGTTAAAGACGAATGCGTACAGTGGATACGCGATTTTTTTGAAGAAAACGGAAAGGGCTGTAACGCCATCGTCGGTATTTCGGGCGGCAAAGACAGCTCCATCGTCGCAGCCCTCTGCGCAGAGGCGCTGGGTAAGGATCGCGTCATCGGTGTGCTGATGCCCTGCGGCGTACAGCAGGATATCGACAAGGCGGAGCTGTTGGTCAAGCATCTCGGCATCCGTCACTACGTCATCAATATCAAGGAGGCGGTGGACGGGCTCCATCACAGTATGCCGTTTGCACTGTCCGTGCAAAGCGTTACAAACATTCCGCCGCGGGTGCGTATGACCACGCTGTATGCGGTGGCGCAAAGTCACAACGGCCGCGTTGCCAACACCTGTAACCTGTCGGAGGACTGGGTTGGCTATTCCACGCGCTACGGCGATGCTGCAGGCGATTTCAGCCCCTGCTCCCATCTCACGGTAGCTGAAATGAAGCAGATCGGCACCCTGCTCGGCCTGCCGGACGAGCTCGTCAACAAGGTACCGGCTGACGGCCTGTGCGGTAAAACAGACGAGGATAATCTCGGTTTCACTTACGCCGTACTGGACCGCTATATCCGTACCGGCGAAATTGACGATCCTGCTATCAAGGAGCGCATTGATTATCTGCACCGGCTGAATGCCTTCAAGCTCAAGCTGATGCCGGCCTTTGTGCCGTCGTCAGAGGAGGCTTAAAGCCAAAGCCTCTCACCCATCTGCTCCAAGCAGCAGCTATATACAAAATGAACGGTAAGTCAGGATTGGCTTACCGTTTTGTTTGATTTCTTTAATTTCGTAAAAAGTCGGTTATATAGCCTAACAAGACTGCCGACGGCCACTGCTGCGATAATACTGCCCTCGCGCACGCCCTCCAGCTTGCCTAAAAATACCAGGCAGATCACAGCTGACAGCGCGATATAGATCACGTCAAACAGGATTTTTATGTTCTCATACCGCTTGCCCGTCACCACGCTGATCGCGCGGTTCATGGCCTCGCCCGGCAGCATCGCCACACCGCCACGCAGCTGTACCCATAAGCCGAAAGCTAACACCACACAGCCAAGCGCCATATACAGCAGCTGATGCGCGTAGGTCGGCACGGGCAGGTTCCGGATCAGGTAGCAGGACAGGTTCGTTAAATATCCGTAGACGAAGGCCAACGCCGTTTGGATCACGATCTCGAGCGGTTTGCATTTTTGGCGCAGCAATGCCACCTGCACAGCGATCTGCACCACGCTCAGCAGGTTCAGCCAGCCGCCGAACGAAAACAGACTGCTGACCAGCGATACCGAATAGGGCAATGACGCCACGGGAGAGGTACCCAGTCCCGCCTTTGTTGAAAACGCCACGCCCATTGAAGCGATAAACAGCCCGATCAAAAACAAGGCGTACCGCCGGATAATATCCAACTTTTGATTCATCTTCTTATACTTCCTTTGCCGCAAACTACCTATTATCTTAATACAGTGGCGCCGCCTTTGCAATAGCAAATTTCTCTATAGCCCTGTCGTTGACGGTGTGCTATACGGTATGCTATAATAATACTTACAAAAATAAAGGTGAGGTAAGGGACAATGAAGGGCAGAGGCAACACCGTACGTACGCTCCTGTTGGCAGGCGTTGCGGCAGCGGCAGTAATCGTGCTGGCCGTGCTGCTGATCAAGGGCGGCCGCAGTGAAAAAACGGTCGGTCATGACATAGCGCCGACAGACATCACTGATTTTTACTATACGCTTGACAGTAGCGTGGATCCGCCGGTATATCAGCGCTACCGCTTTTATACGGAAAACGGCAGCTACTACTTTTATCATGAAACAAGAGAGGGCGACCACTGGCCGCTGACAGAGGAGGATATCACGGTTGCCGGAACCGTTACGCTGTCAGACGCAGAGTGGACAGCCCTTTGGCACTGCCTCGAGGATGGCACCGTCCGGCCGCCTGAGGCGAACACAGAAACCGGCAACGCCGGACCGTGGCTGTTCCTGTATTGGAACGGCGACCGTGACCGTTTCCGTCAATACACCTTTGCGACAGCGGCGCAGCAGGCTGACTTTGAGGCGCTTTGCGAAGCGCTGGCGGCCGCGCGCTGACCGCCGAAAACAGGAGGACACTATGCAGGAACGTATTATTCAGTTCGGTGAGGGGAATTTTTTGCGTGGCTTTGCCGAAGATTTTATTGACACGCTGCACCGTCAGGAACTTTACGACGGCAGCGTGGTCATCGTTAAGCCGACGCCTCGCGGTTCACTCGACGCCTTCGCCGCGCAAAACAACCGCTATCATTTGGTGCTGCGCGGTCTGGAACAGGGGCAGCCCATAGAGCGCGTGAAAACGATTCGCTGCATCAGCCGCTGTATCAATCCCTACAACAGCTTTTCCGACTACATAGCGCTGGCGCAGGAGCCGGCGCTGCGCTTCATCATTTCCAACACGACGGAAGCCGGCATTGTTTACGACGCCGGCTGTCAGTTCAGCGACCGCCCTGCGCGCTCCTTTCCGGCAAAGCTGACACAGCTGCTGTATGCGCGCTACCGTGCCGGTCTGAACGGCTTTATCCTGCTGCCCTGCGAGCTAATCGAGCAAAACGGCGACGCCTTGAAGCAGTGCGTTTTGCAGCACGCTGCGGCGTGGCGGCTGGGCGAGGCGTTTGCCGACTGGGTAAACACGGCCAATCACTTCTGCAATACGCTGGTGGATCGGATCGTCACCGGCTATCCGACGGAGGAAGCCGCGGCGCTTTGCCGTCAGATCGGCTATGAGGATCGGCTGCTGGACGCAGCGGAGCCGTACCATCTGTGGGCGATCGAGGGCAACTATGAAGCCGAGCTGCCGCTGCAGCAGGCCGGCCTGAACGTCTTATGGACGGATAACCTTCAGCCGCTGAAGGCGCGCAAGGTACGCCTGCTCAACGGGGCGCACACGGCGATCGTATTTCCGGCGCTGCTCCTCGGCATCACCACTGTCGGCGGCTGTCTGCAGGACGACGATATGCACCGCTTTTTGACGCATTATCTCTATCAGTGCGCCGTGCCGGCGCTCGGTGACACGGCGGAGAACAACGCCTTTGCCGATGCGGTAATGGAGCGCTTTGCCAACCCGTATATCCGGCATCAGCTCCGTGCGATTGCGCTGAATTCCGTCAGCAAATTTTCTGTACGCGTACTGCCGACCGCACAGGATTATCAGGCTGCCTTCGGTCATTATCCCCGTGCGGCAGCGCTTTCTCTGGCAGCCCTGCTTTATTACTACAAAACGGAGCAACCGCAGGACGACGCACAGCTGATTGATAAGCTCCGGCACAATTCAGTAGACGAAATCATCAACAGCGGGCTGTTTGGCACAGTGAGCGGAATGGGAAAAGCCGTGCATACCGCGTTTGACGCCGTCAGCCAAGGCCGCTGCAGGGAGGCGACACAATGGGCCGTTTCGTAATTCATCCAAAGGACAATGTAGCGGTCGCGCTCGATAACGGGCACAAATATGCCCGTCAGCTCATCCGCGACGGTGAAGCCGTGATAAAATACGGCTTTCCGATTGGCAAGGCTGTCGGGAACATCCGCCCGGGCGAGCACGTTCATGTTCACAACTTAACGACCTGCCTGACGGAACGGCAGGAATACACCTATCAGCCTTCACGGCCTGCATTACCGGAGACCGCGCCAATCATGATCGATGCATATAGCAGGGATAACGGACAGATTGGCATCCGTAACGATATTTGGATCGTCCCGACGGTGGGCTGCGTCAACAGCCTTGCCGAGCGCCTCAGCCGCGCTACCGGCGCGCTGTGCTTCACGCATCCGTACGGCTGCTCCCAACTTGGAGAGGATCTTGCCGCCACACAGAAAACGCTTTGCGGCTTGATCCGTCATCCGAATGCTGGCGGCGTGCTGGTACTGGGGCTCGGTTGTGAGAATAATCATATTGCGGCACTGCAGCGTGTACTCGGCAAGGTGAACAGCGCGCGTATCCGTTTTCTCAATGCACAGGACTGTGAGGACGAAATGGCGGAGGGCTTACGGCTGCTTCGAGAGCTGCAGGAAATAGCCGCTGAGGATCGACGCACACCCGTACCGATCTCCCGTTTAGTCGTCGGCCTCAAATGCGGCGGCAGCGACGGCCTGTCCGGCATCACCGCTAACCCGCTTGTCGGTCAGGTAACCGATCAGCTGGTCGCTATGGGTGCCGCCTGCGTGCTCACCGAGGTACCCGAAATGTTCGGCGCTGAACAGCTGTTGATGAACCGTTGTGAAAACGAAGCGGTATTTCACCAAACCGTACAGCTGATCAATGACTGGAAAACTTATTTCACAGCGGCCGGCCAACCGGTCAGTGAAAATCCGTCGCCAGGGAACCGTGAAGGCGGTATCACGACGCTGGAGGAAAAATCACTTGGCTGTGTACAAAAGGGCGGCACAGCGCCGATCACCGCAGTGCTTCGCGGCGGCGAGGCGGTATCCAAAAGCGGCCTGCAGCTATTAGACGGCCCGGGCAACGATATGGTAGCGGTAACGAACCTGACTGCCGCCGGCTGTCACCTGATTCTCTTCACCACCGGACGCGGTACGCCGCTCGGCGCGCCGGTCCCTACGCTGAAGATTGCTTCCAATTCTGCCTTGGCGGACAAAAAGCCCGCTTGGATCGACTTTGACGCGCAGCGCGAGACAGCACCGTCACTGTTGCGCCTCCTGACGGAAACCGCCGGCGGTAAGCCGACAAAAAACGAACAGAACGGCTACCGCGCGATCGCCATCTTCAAAAACGGCGTAACGCTGTGATCGCCGCCACAAGAAAAGAGGCTGCCTCACGGAAAACTAACGTGAGACAACCTCTTATTTATTATAATATATTCTGCAGTACCTGATGAATATCCTCATCAATACAAATACTGCGGCTTTCGATTTCGGCAGGGCAAAAGGCCTCGCCGTAGTTGAGGCAGGCATACACCGCGTTGGGGTTATCCATCGTCCGCTGCCAAAACGGATATTTGATAATCACCGGCGTGTTTGCACCAACGCCAAGCTCCAAATAGAGCACGCGGTCGTTTTCGTGGCGGTGCAGGAAATCGCCATACGCTGCTGCTGCGACGTGCCATCCCTCGTCCTCCACGAAGGTATCGTCCGCACGCAGGTTCATCGTCACCGGCGAGCCGTCCTCAGGACACGTTGGCAGGAGCGCCGTCGGCAGCCGCATCAAAAGCTTTCTGTCATCCGGCACCTGAAAGACACCGTCAGCGTCCTTGACAAAGCCCTGGGCTTCCATCGCCGCCATTACCCATTCTTCGTTGTCGTAGGTTTTTGGCAGGGTCGGCGCAACGCACTGGAATAATCCGTAATCTCCCTGCGTGTAAAACAGCCGTTGTTTGTCAAAGCCTGCACGCTGGAACTGATGATCGACATTCGTGGTGATCACAAAATACTCCTTATCCTTGACGAGCGACAGCAGGGCAGGATACACCGGCTTCGGCGGCGCTATATACCGGTTAAAATAGATATGCCGCGCCCACCACGCCCAGCGCGTCTCCGCATCCGGAAACGGATAAAATCCGCCGGAATACATATCCTGAATGCCGTATTGTGCTGCAAAATCATAAAAATACCGTTCAAACCGCTCGCCGCTGTAGGTGAGCCCTGCCGCGGTCGACAGTCCTGCACCGGCGCCGATGATCACAGCGTCTGCCTCATTGATCGCCTGCTGCAGGCGGGCGATCCGCTCCGCCTCCGTGCCGCTGCCGACGGACAGCCTGCTCAGCCTTCTTACAGCCGAAACACCCTTTTGTATACTTTCCTGATATCCGTTCATCTGTTACCTCCTGATGACAGCCCCGTTCGGACACGCCGCCCTGCAATTACCGCAGTGCAGGCAGTGCGCCTGTTCGATCTCATAAGGCAGTCGGCTCGTCCCGATACAGTCCTGCGGACACACTGCCACACAGCTGCCGCAACCGATACACGCCTGCGTAATGACATAGCCTTCCTTCGGTACGGCTTTGCCGCCGAAGGAAAAGGACGCGCGCTCGATCGGCTTTTTGGACAGGTCAAACCACTCGCCGCTGCCCTCATACAGCTGAAAAGCCGTCAGTGCCTGCATCGCCGGCTCCGTGGGATAGATCTCGCCCATATACGGATTTTTTGCTACCAGCTCCGGAATTCTTTCAAAGCCCAGCTCGCGCACCTTGCCGCGCACTGATACGGCCGCGCTGCGCATCGTGCTATCGCCCTGAACGCCCGTGAGTGAGAGAAAACCGCGCTTTACCAGACGGTCATAAAAGCCCTTGCCCTTCGCCGTCAGAAAATAGAGGCCGCCCTCATCGCAGTCCATCATATCGATCGCTGCCGTTACCGGCAGTCCTTCGTCATCCACTGTCGCCACGATCACCGTATGAAGCACGTTGACGATATAGTCCAAATAATCCTTCGCTTCCATCCTGTTCCTCTTTTAAAACGGGCTGCCGCACCAGCAACAGCCCGTTTCCGTTATTGTACTGCCTGTATTTCCTTTTGGACGTCCCCTGCTACATCCGCTACGGTGATGGTCTTCATCTGGGCTTCCATGGCGCTTTGCACAGCGCGCAGCCGGTCATCCATCGCGGCATGAATATTCCTGCCGACCGGGCAGTCAATATTCGGCTTTTCGTGGAAGTGAAACAGACCGGTGCTGTCCACACAGTCCACTGCCCGATAGATGTCATAAAAGGTGATCTCCGCCAGTGGTCGAGCCAGCGTAATACCGCTTTTTCCCTGGCTGACCGTGAGCATGCCGGCCTCCTTCAGCTTCGCCATGACCGTTCTGATGATCACAGGATTGACGCCGACGCTACCGGCCAAAAAGCCGCTGGTCACGGTTTCTGAGGACTGAAAATAGTCCACAGCCGTCAGAATATGCACCGCGATCGTAAACTGGCTTGTCATCTGCATGGTATCGCCTCCCGACTTATAATATATCTTATGACAGGCAGGATGTCAAGCGGCTGCTCAGCCTTCTCTTACAACGCTGATTCTCTGTTGAATATGGGCGCCCTTTTCGATCTCGTCCACCATAGCGATCGCATAGTCCGCATAGCTGATAATACTTTCGCCCTTGGCGTTTAAGGTCAGCTCCTCGCCGGCCAAAATATATTTACCGCTGCGCTCACCGTCAGCCTGAAAATCACCGGCCGGACTGATGAAGGTCCATTTCACGTCGTTACGCTGACGGAGTGCTGCCAGCTCCTGTGCCTGGGCATTGGCAAGCGGCTTGAATTCCTCCGGAAAATCAGGGCCGTCAGCAACAACGGCAGTATGCTCCGGATTGACATACAGACTGCCGGCGCCGCCAACGATCAGCAGACGCGTGTCCGTACCGGACAGCAGGTCACAAAGGCGCTGCGAGGTCGTTACGTGCATCGGAAGCGCCTCCTCTACCCATGCGCCAAAGCCGTCAACGACAGCGTCAAAGCCGGTCAGATCCTCTTTGGTTAAGTCCATAATATCCTTTTGTACATAATCGGCAGCTGCCGTTTTGTTCTCGGCACCGCGGCCAAAAGCCGTAACGGCGATCCCTCTGTTAAGCGCTTCCGCCACGATCTTTTGTGCTGCTCTTCCGTTCGCTGCTACTACTGCAATTTTCATATTGAAAACCTCCTGAAAAAATAATAGATTTACTTGTAACATTTTCTGTTACAAGTGCAGTATAGCATAACTCGCCCTACTTGTCAAGTATTTTATTACAACTTTTTTATTTCATTGCTCACGCAGTCCTCTCGGTGGCCACCTCACGCTAATAGCCGTGCGCACAGCTGCGCATTTTCCTTTTTATAAATCAAATAGTAGGTCGCCTTCGCCGCCGGATCACTGAACGGCACATTGATTCTGCCGTTCCGTCTTGACGGGAGAATTTTTTGCGTTATATCCGTTGAAAATGAGGGTAAATTGGAATTTGCGGCAATTTCACCTACGGCTTCTAAATTCTCCTGCTTATAAAAATTTGATGAAGGCATTTGTTCTTTTACGATGCTTTCCCAAAAGCCGACCTGTGAATACATAATAAAATTCTGTCCGTCCGCCTCCGCAAAGGTGACGGACTTTTGTGTGGCAATCGGGTGAAAATGATTCACAGATATGTAAAGCTGCTCCGTCATATATTCCTTACAGATATACTTTTCATCATCAAGCGGACGGTTAAGAATGATAAAACGATAATCATTATGATTGAGCTTTTGAAGCAGCGCTTCCTCTGTTTCAATATCAGAGGACACTACCTGATCGGCAAATAATGCTGTCAGTCTTGGCAGTAACACCATCAGCGGACCGGGTGCAATGCTGCCGACATTGACGGTGTGCAAGCGGCGGTCAAAGGCTTTTATTTGCGCTTCCATATTCTTTTCTTCATCCAAAATGCGCCTTGCGTATTCCGCTGCAAGCAAGCCGGTTTGATTCAGCACAATTTTGTTTTTTTGCCGTTCAAAAAGTGAAACACCAAGCTGCTCCTCCAATTTTTTCATTGCTCTTGAAACAGACGGCTGGGCAATATTGAGGTGCTCCGCCGCTTCGGACAGCGTTCCGTATTCCTTAAATGCACATAATTGTTCCAGTAAATATATCTCTATCATAAGTCCTCCCACTATACGCAAAACGCATACTGCTATTCGTTATTGATATTGTACATTATTTTCACTTTGGTGTAAACTATCCATGTAAAAAATATTTTGGAGGGTCTATTATGAATTATATTACACTCAATAACGGCACAAAAATTCCGGCAGCAGGTATCGGCACCTTTATGATGGAGCCTGCGGACGCTGAGGCGGCTTCCCTTTCCGCTATACAGCAGGGGTATGAAATGATTGACACGGCTAACGCCTATATGAACGAAAAGGCGGTCGGCAGAGCGGTAAAGGCAAGCGGCAAGGCAAGAGAGGACTTATACATTTCCACCAAGCTTTGGCCCAGCGTTTACAAAACCGCTGACGAGGCGATTGACGAAACGCTTGCAAGAATCGATATGGATTACATTGACCTTCTCTTTCTGCACCAGCCTGTTGGTGATTACGTTGGCGCATACAAGGCAATGGAGCAAGCAGTCAAGGACGGTAAGGTAAAGAGTCTCGGACTTTCCAACTTCAGCAAGGAGCAGGTAGAAGAAATTATTGAAAAATGCGAAATTCGTCCTGCTGTTTTACAGGTTGAGGCACATCCTTATTATCCTCAGAATGAATTGAAGGAAGCGTTCCCCGATATTCACCTGATGGCGTGGTATCCGCTCGGTCACGGTGACAAGGCATTGCAGCAGGAACCGATTTTTGCCACGCTTGCAGAAAAATACAACAAGAGCACGGCGCAGATTATCCTTCGTTGGCACACGCAGGTAGGTAACATCGTTATCCCCGGCTCTAAGAACTCTGCGCACATCAAGGATAACATTGACATCTTTGATATTACCTTGACTGATGAAGAATTAAACGAAATCGCTAAGCTTAACAACGGCAAGGCATACTACAAGGCAACGAAAGCCGCACTCCTTGGCTATCTTGCGTACAGACCAAATTTTGATAAGCAAGACTGATATGTTGAAAAAAGTTATTTCAATTTTACTTGTGTTAGCGATAGCGCTGGCGTTTGCTGCCTGCGGTAATGCGAACAACAACACCGTTGAACAAGCTGCAAGCGCTGCACCAACCTCGGCAGCGCCTGAAAACACGAGCACAACAGAGGAAACAACAACCAATGGAAAAACGCTAATTGTCTATTTTACGGTTGCGGAAAACACAGAGGCAGACGCGGTAAGTTCGGCAACGCCAATGCTTGACGGCAAAGGCGCAGTTCGTGTTCTCGCTGACGCTGTTCAGGCAAAAACGAACGGCGATATGTTCCCTCTTATTACGGAAACAAAGTATGCTTCCGATTTTGACACGACGGCTGACACGGCAAAGAACGAGGTTGACAATAATATTCATCCCAAACTGACGGAGCATATTGCCAATATAGAGGAATATGACACCGTTTTTATCGGCTACTCTGCCTGGTGGTACGATATGCCGATGGCAGTTTACAGCTTTCTTGATGAATACGATTTATTAGGCAAAACCGTTTATGTTTTTGCTGCGCACAGAGGCAGCGGCTTTGCAGGCGGTATTGACGCCATAAAAAAAGAAGAACCGCAGGCTACGGTAATAGATAACGGCTTTAGCATCAATTCCGATGATATTGACAGCAACACGAGCAGCGATATTGATGCGTGGCTTAGCGAATTAGGATATTAAGAGGTGATACAATGGAAAAATTTATTTATGAATATCCGATCAAAACGTATTTCGGTGCTAACGCCGTCCAGGAATACTTAGCCGAAGCAGTAAAGCCCTACGGCAAAAGAGTAATGCTCGCCTATGGTGGCGGCTCAGTGAAAAAGACAAGCGTGTATGATGAGATATGCGCTATTTTAAAAGCAGCAGGAAAAGAAATAACGGACTTTTCCGGCATTATGCCGAACCCGACTTACGCAAAAGTGCAGGAGGGCGCCAAGCTTGCCAAAGAAAACGATATTGATTTTATCCTTTCCGTCGGCGGCGGTTCGGTTATTGACTGCTGTAAAATTGTTTCTGCTCAAGCAAAACTTGACGAGGATATTTGGGAGCTTGAATACAGCAAGGGCGGAAAGCCGTCTGAATTCATCCCGATGGCGGCGATCGTGACCGTAACCGGCACCGGTGCTGAAATGAATAACGGCGCGGTCATTACGAATGAGGCATTGCAGCAAAAGTCTCCGCTTTGGGGTACGTATGCCGATTTTGTGATCCTTGACAGTGAGTACACAAAATCCGTTCCGCAGAAGCAGTATATCAGCGGTTGCTTTGATACGCTATCGCACTGTATGGAAACCTACCTCGGCACGCCGCAGGAAAAGAATAATTTGTCCGATGACATCAACGAAGCAGTCATGCGCAGCGTGATCGAAAACACCAGAAAAATTATTGCCAATCCCGATGACAGCGAGGCTAGAAGCGAGCTGGCATGGGCGTCCTCGATGGCGGAAAACGGCATTCTCAAAATCGGAAAGGTAACGGACTTTCAAGCGCATACGATAGAGCACCAGGTCGGTGCTTACACTAATTGCAATCACGGTATGGGGCTTGCAGTCATTCACCCTGTACTATACAGACACATTTATAAGGATGCGCCGTGGAAATTCGCAAGGCTTGCAACTGAGGTATTTGGCGTAAATCCGGACGGCAAGACAGAAGAAGAAACCGCACTCGAAGGCATTAACGCACTGGAAGCCTATATCAAGGAAATCGGTCTGCCGACTAGATTTTCCGAGATGGGAATCACTGACCGCGAGGTAATAAAAAAGACGGCAGACACCTGTATTTTAACCGCAGGCTGCTGCAAAAAATTAGCCCGCGAGGAAATATTGGATATCTTAACAGAATGCCTGTAACGTTCTTTAGAGCCGGACAGGCAAAACAAAAGCAGTCAGGATTGGGAGCCTGACTGCTTTTCGTTATTGCATAAGCATTCGCTGCAGCAGCTGCAATCACCGCAGCAGCCACTGCCGTTTTTCTTTCTTTTGACCATGCTGCGAACGGCAAAAAAGACAGCTGCCGCTATCAGCACGATAATGATAATATCTGCTATATTCATATCAAAGCCCTGCCACCAAACCGATCAGATGGACCGCCAGCGTTACCAACCACGCCACGGCACATTGCCACACCACGACTCCGAATGCCGCTTTGCGCCCCAGCTCGCGCCTGATGGAGGTGATCGCCGCCACACAGGGCGTATACAACAGGCTGAACACCAGCAGGCACGCGGCTGACAGTGTGCTCATTGCTTCTGTAACGCCGGTGGAGGCAAACAAGATCTGCAGCACCGATACCACGCTTTCCTTTGCCATAAAGCCGCTGATCAGCGCCGTGCATATCTTCCAGTCGCCCAGCCCGATCGGCTTCATGACCGGCACCAGCACCGCGGCGATACGGGCAAGGATGCTGTCCTCAGTATCTGTTACCAAATTCAGCTTTAAGTCAAAGCTCTGCAACAGCCACACAACGATGGTAGCCACTAAAATCACCGTAAACGCCCGCTGCAGGAAATCCTTGGCTTTTTCCCACAGCAGCTGCAGCACGTTCTTCGCGCGCGGCAGACGGTAATTGGGGAGCTCCATCACAAACGGCACGGCTTCGCCCTTAAAGAGTGTATGCCGGAACAAAAAGGCCACCAGCACACCGACTGCAATTCCCAGCAGATACAGGCCGGTCATAATCAAGCCGCCCTGCTTTGGGAAGAAAGCATTCACAAAAAACGCATAAATCGGCAGCTTTGCCGTACAGCTCATGAACGGCGTCAGGAGGATCGTCATTTTTCTGTCGCGCTCACTGGGCAGCGTTCGGGTGGCCATCACCGCCGGCACCGTACAGCCGAAGCCAATCAGCATCGGCACAATGCTCCTGCCCGACAAGCCGATCTTGCGCAGCAGCTTGTCCATAAAGAACGCCACTCTGGCCGTATAACCGCTGTCCTCCAGAATGGACAGGAAGAAAAACAGGGTTACAATAATCGGCAAAAAGCTCAGCACACTGCCGACGCCTTCACACACCCCGTCGATCAGCAGCCCGTGTATCACAGCGTTGACGTGCCAGCTGCTCAAGGCCATATCCAGCATTTTCGTCAGCCCCTCGATCCCGTAGGCCAACACATCCTGCAGCCATGCGCCGATCACGTTAAAGGTCAGGAAAAAGATCGCCGCCATGATCGCAATAAACATCGGGATCGCCGTAAAGCGACCGGTCAGCAGCGCGTCAATTTTACGGCTGCGCAGGTATTCCTTGCTTTTTTTCGCCTTTTTTACACAGGCACCTGTAACGCCTTCAATAAAGGAAAAGCGCATTTCTGCGATGGCGGCGCTGCGATCCAGTCCGCGCTCGTTTTCCATCTGCAGGATCAGATGTTCCAACGTTTCCTTTTCATTCTGATCCAGCCGCAGCTTTTCTAAGATTAGCCGGTCGCCCTCCACCAGCTTCGTAGCGGCAAAGCGCAACGGCAGCTTCTCACGTTCAGCATGATCCTCGATCAAGTGCGCTACCGCGTGCAGACAACGGTGTACCGCGCCGCCGTGCTCGCTGCTGCTGCAAAAGTCCTGCTTGAGAGGCGCCTCCTGATAATGTGCAATATGTACTGCGTGCTCGACCAGCTCGTCGATGCCCTCGTTTTTTGCCGCCGCAATCGGTACGGTCGGCACGCCGAGCATCTTTTCCATTCGGTTAACGTCGATATAGCCGCCATTGCCGCGCAGCTCATCCATCATGTTTAAAGCCACCACGACGGGAATATCCAGCTCCAGCAGCTGCATCGTCAGGTACAGATTACGCTCGATATTGGTAGCGTCCACAATATTGATGATCGCGTTAGGACGTTCATCGAGCACAAAATTCCTCGAAACCAGCTCCTCGCCGGAATACGGCGACATCGAGTAAATACCCGGCAGGTCCGTGATCAGCGTGTCCGGATGGTCTTTGATGACGCCGTCCTTGCGATCCACGGTAACGCCGGGGAAGTTGCCGATCCTTTGGTTGGCGCCGGTCAGCTGGTTAAACAGCGTCGTTTTGCCGCTATTTTGATTACCAACCAGCGCAAAGCGCAGTACCGTACCCTCCGGCAGAGGATCGCCGTCGCCCTTTTTGTGAAAGCGCCCCGCCTCACCGATACCGGGATGCTCATATTCCCGCTCCTCCTGCAGCACGGCACTGCCGGCGCTCAGGTGCTTGATCGGTTCTACCTCTATTTTCTCCGCGTCCGCCAGACGCAGGGTCAGCTCATAATCGTGCAGACGTATTTCCATCGGATCGCCCATTGGCGCCAGCTTAATTAACGTCAGCTCATTACCGGGGATCACGCCCATATCCAGCGTATGCTGCCGCAACGCACCGTTACCGCCGACCGACAGGATGCGCGCGTGCTCACCGATTTTCAGTTCATTCAGCTTCATAAGACACCTTCTTTACTCAGCCCGTATATCATAGTTTTGCTATTATACTATATATATGACAGAATGTCCATAGCGCTTTTACAGATTGTCGGCTGCATCGCCGCAAAGAATGAAATGACGGCGGCGGAAATCGATGATACCGTCGCGTTTCATTTTTCCAAGCTCTTTAGAAAGTGCGGTGCGCTCCACGTTCAGATAATCCGCCAGCTGCTGGCGGTCAAAAGGAATATCAAATTCCTTGCTCTGTTTTTTTAAAGAAACACTGTTCAAATATGCCTCCACTCTTTCCCTGATCGTTTTAGGAGAAATATGAAATGCTCTGCCTGACAGCATCAAATTTTTCCTTGCCGAGATGAGCAAAAGATTTTGGAGGAATTTAATATGCCAGTCGGACGGCTCACCTTTCGGCTTATCGCCAACGTTCAAAAACAGAATGCGGCAGTCCTCGTTTGCGCGGACATCCACCAGCATTGGTTCGTTACCTAAAATTGCATATACCTCTGCAAAAAAGTCGCCTATTTCGGCAATACTTAAAATAGTGCGGTTACCCCAAAAATCATTGTTTTCTATCGTTACGCTGCCCTCAAGGACAATACCGAACGCCTTGGTAATGTTGCCGGCAAGGAGTACGGTTTCCCCTTTTTGATAATGCTTTTCTTCTGATCGGAAAACAGAAAGCGCCTGCGCTATTTCCTCCTCCTGCATCGTCCGAAAGACAGGCGATTCTTTTAGTTCAAAAATATTCAAAAAATCATCATCCTTTTTGTTTTTTGTGGTAATAACCACATACAATTCGGTTTGATTATAGTATACTACGCTTGTAAAGTCAAGGAAAGGAAGGCACTGAATATGGTTAAGGTTGCATTTTTTGACACAAAGAATTATGACCGCGAAGCCTTTGAGCGACTGAATAGCAAAGAGGTTGCGTTTAAGTTTTTTGAAACGAAGCTCAGCGAGGACACGGTTGAGCTGGCCAAAGGCTACGATGGCGTTTGCGTATTCGTTAATGACAACGTCAATCAAAACGTCATCGACAAGCTGTATGAATACGGCATCTGCTTTATCGTTTTGCGCTGCGCAGGCTATAACAATGTGGACGTAACGGCCGCCTTCGGCAAAATTCATGTCTTCCGCGTGCCGGCCTATTCACCTTATGCAGTGGCCGAACACGCCATGGCGCTGCTGTTGACCTCCATACGCCGTATTCATAAGGCGTATATTCGCTCCAGAGATTTCAATTTCTCGTTAAACGGTTTAACCGGCTTTGACCTTCACGGCAAAACCGTCGGCGTCATCGGCGCCGGCAAGATCGGTACGGTTTTCATGAATATCTGCAAGGGCTTCGGCATGAACGTGCTGGCGTACGACCGCTTCCCGAGGGAAATGGACGGCGTACGTTTTACCGACCTTGATGAATTATTCAAAGAGAGCGACATCATTTCCCTTCACTGTCCGTTGACGGAGGAAACGAAGCATATCATCGGCTTTGATACCCTGCCCAAGCTGAAGAAGGGCGTGATGATTATCAACACCTCCCGCGGCGGACTGATTGATGCAGAAGCCTTGCTTCAGGGAATTAAGGACAGAAAAATCGGCGGCGCTTGCTTAGACGTATACGAGGAGGAAGCGGACATTTTCTTCAACGATAATTCAGGACACATTCTCGGTGACGATGTGCTGGCAAGGCTGATTTCCATGCCGAATGTGATCGTGACCTCCCATCAGGCGTTCTTAACGCAGGAGGCACTGGATAATATTGCCGGCACCACGCTGCAAAACATTTTGGATTTTACCGAAAACAAGGACAACGACAACGAAATTTGCTACCGCTGCGCCAATATCGGCAAATGCAAAAGCAGCAGAAAAAGCAAGTGCTTTTAGCAGAAAGAGGTTATGTATGATCAGAAAAATTATTAAAATTGATGAAGATAAATGCAACGGCTGCGGTTTATGCGCCGACGCCTGCCACGAGGGAGCGATTGACATCGTTGACGGCAAGGCAAAATTAGTCAGAGAGCATTTTTGCGACGGCTTCGGAGATTGTTTGCCGAACTGTCCGACGGGAGCGATCACCTTTGAAGAAAGAGAAGCGCCTGCTTATGATGAAAAAGCGGTCAAAACCGCACAGGAGGAGAAGAAAATGACAATACATAATCATCAGGGCGGCTGCCCAGGTTCAAGAATGATGCAGTTTCACAAAAACGAAGCAGAAGAAACACCGGTCGTTACCGGCAAGCCGGTATCCAGGCTACAGCAATGGCCTGTTCAAATTAAGCTGTTACCAACGCAGGCTCCGTTTTATGACGGCGCCAAGCTACTGATTGCCGCAGATTGCACCGCTTATGCGTATGCGAATATGCATGAGGAATTTATGAAGGGAAAAGTTACGCTGATCGGCTGCCCAAAGCTCGATATGGTGGACTACACCGAAAAGCTGACAGAAATTATTTCTAACAATGACATTAAGAGCGTAACGATCGTGCGCATGGAGGTGCCGTGCTGCGGCGGCTTACAAAGAGCGGCGGAGCAGGCGCTGAAAAACAGCGGAAAGTTTATTCCGTGGCAGGTAGTTACTATTTCAAGAGACGGACAGATTTTAGACTAAGGAGGATATTATGAGCTATTCGGATTGGAAAGACAAAGTAAGTGATTTTAAAACGATTGACGTCAGAGGAATTCAGGGTAATTTCTTTCAGGGAATAAAAAAGCAGGCGATGAACACACCCGTTGGCGAAGGGCTTGAAATTGTACAGAGCTTTGACCCGATTCCGCTGTATGAGGTGATGGAGAGCCTCGGCTTTGAAGCGCACACCGAGCAGGTTGCGAACAACGAATTTCACGCCTACTTTTACAGAGCAGAGCAAAAGCAGGACAGTGGCGATATTCCGATGCGACCGGCTGCACTGACGAATATGCCGCTGATCGACGAGGAGTTGGGCAAGGTCGCCGTGCAGTTTTGGGATGTAACATGGAACAATGAGAAAAGACATCTGCCTTATGAAATCCGTTTGCTGCTCTCCCTGACGAACGCCGTCGGTGCAGGCAGAATGAGGCAGGCAACAAGGGAGCTTGTAAAGGCGTACATTCACGGTCTTGACAGCGCCGCGCTGGACGATGTGTTTGAGCTGCTGGCATGGAATCAGGGCATCGGCTATTTCAGCTCCGAGATTGCGCCGTCCACTCTGTTCAAGGCCTACAAAACAATTAAAAATATGGAAAGCAAGGGAAAGAGCCGCAACGAAATCAAAACAAAGCTGATGGCGGACTTCGGTGAGAAAAATCCCGATGTGAAGGTAATATAAATGAACATTAACAGAGATACAAAGTTAGCAGACCTGTTCGGAAATTATCCGTGGCTGATTGACGAGCTGGCCACGATCAACGACAAATTCAAAATGGTGAAAACACCGATGGGAAAAATTATGCTCAAAAAGGCAACGATTGCCGAAATGTGTAAAAAATCCGGAATGGATGAAGCCACTCTCATCAGCGAGATAGAGAAACGGATAGAAAGAAGGTAATGATGCAGCACGAATGTAAGATAACCGTTTTGGAAACGAAGGTGTTTCCGGAACTGCAAGAGAAATATCTTGCCAATCCAAAGTCCGGCCCGTGTCCGTTCTTTAAGAAAGGCGATACCTTTGTTCTCAAAAGAACACCGGAACAGGACGATTTCTACCATTTGATGAATGGCAGGTTCTGCGGTGAGGCTTGGGATGCTATCAGCCGTTATGTTTATGCTGCTCTGCAAGGCGGTGCAATTATGAAAAACTGGACGAATGACGACCGTATGATGATCGCCTGCTGCAATGACGGAACCAGACCGGTTATATTCAAAATTGAAAGGATTGACACTCCCGAAACACAGGAAGAAAAGGAATGGCTTGAAAAGCAGAATTTTAAGAACACCGTGGATGATGCTTATACCGGATAGAGAATAAGCCGTGAATACGGATGGAAAAAGACCAGCGCCTCTCGTTAT
This sequence comes from Eubacterium sp., assembly GCA_017463985.1. Taxonomy (GTDB): domain Bacteria; phylum Bacillota; class Clostridia; order Oscillospirales; family Acutalibacteraceae; genus Eubacterium_R. Next base: position 45,683 of record JAFUEH010000005.1, read on the forward strand.
ACGTCGCACCATTTTTCCATAACGCAATATAAAAATTATAGGTATACCAAAAACGCCCTGCAAGCTGATGCTTGCAGGGCGTTACACGGTTATTGTATTTTCTCGGTAAAAAAGTCATAGAGTCTTTGACGAAAATCCGGCGCCGTGTCATAGACAGCGTGACCGTAGCCGTCGTACAGCAGCAGGGTGCACGGCCGATCCCGCAGCAGTGAAGCGATCGCGTGCGTTGCCTCCACGCCAAGCACGGCGTCAGTCTGATCCCCTGCTATCAGCACGGGACACGCGATAGCCGACAGCTCACGGGTAGCGTCAAAGCCGACAGTACCCGTTGCAAGAATCACGAAACGCTTTAGCTCCTCTTCCGTTACACCGGCAGCGGCAGCAACCAGCGCAGCGCGGTATGAGGCAAAAACAGCTGGCGGATATACCGCTTTCCCGAAAGATAAGTACAAACCTTCCCTGTCCCCTTTCTCCGCCAGCGCGATCCACTGTCCGATCACGGGCTGCGCCTCCTCGCGTACGGAAGCCGCGGTAGAGCACAGCGCTAATTTTGATACCAGTGACGGATAGCGTGCCGCCACGGTCATGGCGATCATGCCGCCCTGCGAAGCGCCGAACAGGCAAATATTTTTTAATCCGAGCCGCCTGATTGCCGTTGCCGTATCCTCGGCCATATCGCTGACAGAATACAAGTCCGGCAGCTCGTTACGGCGGTCAAACACATAGACTGTGAAAGCCTCCGCCATCACTGCATATTCCTCAGCAATCGCCGCGGCAGCGCCCATCACGCTCTGAACGCTCAGTCCAGGCAGGATGACCATCGTTTGGCTGCCGCTGCCGAAGCAAAAATAATCCATCGTAAAATCGGCGGCTACTACTGTACCTCTTTGCATCGTCATATCCGTCCCCTCCTTGGCAGTTCATTTTTTATGGAGCTATCGTCTGTTTTTGTTTTCGTTCGTATTCTATACTATTGGCCTCAAAATATCAATAGCGTATCATAAAAAACTCAAAACTGCTGCCGGCTTCAGCCCAAACACACATCAGCTGAAACGCGACAGCCAAGGCTGACAGAACCGATACGGTGTAAAAATTGTCTAAAAATTTTTGCAGAAACAATTGACTTATACAATAGAAAGTATTAGTATAGGTAGCCGAAGATTGACAAATCTTTAACAATATTTTTTCCTGGAGGGATTTTTTATGGCAAGATTTACATTACCGCGCGACGTATATCACGGCGAAAACGCGCTGGAAGCGCTGAAAAGCTTTAAGGGCAAGAAGGCGATTATCTGCGTAGGCGGCGGTTCGATGAAGCGTTTCGGCTTCCTTGACAAAGCACAGGCCTATCTGGAAGAAGCCGGTATGGAGGTTAAGATTTTTGACGGTATCGAGCCAGATCCGTCTGTTGAAACCGTTATGAAGGGTGCCGAGGTAATGCTCGACTTTGAACCTGACTGGATCGTTGCCATCGGCGGCGGCTCACCGATCGACGCTGCAAAAGCGATGTGGATCAAGTACGAATATCCTGAATGCACCTTCGAGGATATGTGCAAGGTGTTCGGCATTCCCGAGCTGCGCAGAAAGGCTAAGTTCTGTGCGGTTTCCTCCACCTCCGGTACGGCTACCGAGGTGACAGCCTTCTCTATTATCACCGACTATGCAAAGGGCATTAAGTACCCGATCGCTGACTTTGAGATCACGCCTGATGTCGCCATCGTTGATCCGGCGCTGGCTCAGACTATGCCGAAGAAGCTGGTAGCACATACCGGTATGGACGCTATGACGCACGCAGTGGAGGCGTATGTTTCTACCGCTAACTGCGATTACACGGATCCGCTCGCGATTCATGCAATTGAAATGATCATGAACGACCTTGTTCCGTCCTATAACGGCGACACCGAGGCCAGAAACCGTATGCACAACGCACAGTGCCTTGCCGGCATGGCATTTTCCAACGCACTGCTCGGTATCGTTCACTCTATGGCGCATAAGACCGGCGCTGCTTTCGCAGACTACGGCGCGCACATTATCCACGGTGCTGCTAACGCCATGTATCTGCCGAAGGTCATCGCCTTCAACGCGAAGGACGAAACGGCCAAGAAGAGATACGGCGTCATCGTTGATTACATGGGCATCGCTGATAAAAATGCGTCTGACGACGATAAGGTCGCAGCGCTGATCGCTTATCTCAGAAAGATGAACGACGATCTCAACATTCCTCACGGCATTCAGCACTACGGCGCTGACAGCTATCCGACCGAGCAGGGCTTTGTACCGGAGGAGGTCTTCCTGGAAAGACTGCACGACATCGCCGTTAACGCCATCGGTGACGCTTGCACGGGCTCTAACCCGCGTCAGCCTTCTGTGGAGGAAATGGAAAAGCTGCTGAAGTGCTGCTACTATGATACCGAGGTTGACTTTTAACATCAAAAACTAACTGTCAGAAGGAGTCTTTGGAGATGCTCAAAGGCTCCTTTTCCATCGGTAACGCGCCGCATAAAACAACCGCTGCTTATGAACATAAGCAGCGGTTGTTGACGAATATTTTATATTAACCCAGGCGCGAATAACCGTAGCCGTTCGAGATCGCATCGACTGGAATACCCTTGGCGCAGTAGGGACAGGAATGCATACTGTAAGCCGTATAGCCCGGCACGTCCGCTTTCGTAAAGATGGCATTAACCGGTGCTCCTTCCACCTGATCAACGGCGGAAAAAACGGCTGAGATACCGGCAACGCTGCCGCCGTAATAGGCAATGCTTTCCATCGCGCGCGCCACTGTTCTGCCGGAAGTGATACAGGAAATCAGAATCACCACGCGCTTATCCTTGATCATGCGCAGCAGGTTATCCCGAAAGATCAGGTTGCCGGAGGCGTCGTATTCCGCGCTGACAACATACAGCTCCTGCTGCGGATTCGGGCTGAGCATACTCGGGCGCGCTAGCTCGTGCGCCAGGTAAGCGCCAAGGGTCTGCGTTTCGTACAAACACAGCACCGTATCAACATGAATGTCGTTTTCGTTATAGTACTGCGACAGCATCATTGCCGCGTCTACCGAAACGGCATGGTTGTGCTTAATGTCGGAGGTCCCGATGTAAAAGTTGATATGATTGTTGGCCGAAACAAAATGCCCCGGCATCACGTGAATAAAAATGCGCTCGTTGCGCGCACTGGTCAGGGTATAAATCGTTGTGCTCATGCTATCAGCTCCTTTCTTTCATATTACATGATTCCTACCGCTTTTGCAATAGAAAAAAAGAAGCAGCACCGCCGCAACCGCCGATTTTCATTAAATCAAAAATAAATTGCAAAAAAATATTGACATTCGCCGCCAAATTTGGTATGATAGCTAAGCACTAAAAAGAACATTCCTCTTTAGCTCAGTTGGTAGAGCACTCGGCTGTTAACCGAGTTGTCGCTGGTTCGAGCCCGGCAAGGGGAGCCAAATTGGATAAGCCCGAACTTTACGCTAATAAGCAAAGGTTTCGGGTTTATTTTTTATCTTCCTGTCGAAACGTATTAACAGATTACGGCAGAGGCTGTTGCACCTCTGCCGTGTACTTGTTAATCGGGGTTTTCTTGATTTTTCCGTTTCTCCTGTTTTTTCTTCCATTCTTCAAATTCTTTTTGACCTTTTTCAGAGTCAAAGAATGCTTGTATCTGCGGGAGAAGCAATCTCGAAAACGCTTCGATTTCGTGTTGTGGAAAATTTGCCATACGGCAACACTAACTTTACTTGATTTTATATCACCCTCCCATCCTTAAGTTATTGTCGCAGTCATAACTGCCTTTATTATTGTTTTCATATTGTTTACCTTTCTGCCTGCCCTGTAGATCAACAGAGCAGGACTTTTTAGTATTTTACATTGATTGCTCAAAGCCGTAATCGTCTTCGACTTTTTGACCGTGAGCGAGCTTCTTTTCTTTCTCCTTTTGGGAGAGCCGTGCGTGCTTTCTGCGTGGCTTATGCGTTTGGTTATCAATCATTTCAAATAGATTTCCAACAAAATATAGGCTGTCAGAAATAACACTTGGACGGCTGTAGGAATTCCAATCAGCAGTGGCAGGAGTTTCTTCCTGATATCCGAAGTTGTTTCCGACAGATTGTTTATCTGAAAGCCAAACTGTTCGTTCTGCCTCCCAACCTGTTGTGATAACGCTTCCGTCTTGTCGGATATACTTTCCGTCATCTTTTTGGATGCCGTTTCCGCCGCTGATTCGATTGCTGTCTTCTGTTTTTCCAGAACGCCTTTTACGGCTTGCAGCGATGTTTCGTCCGCTTTGTCCAGAGCCACGTAATAAATCGCTGTCAGTTGGTCGCACTGTGTCTGCTGTAGTTCTATCATCTTTTCCCACATTTTCGTATCGACTATCGTAAGATTGGTTGCCTTTTCCATCTGCTGAATGGCGGCTGCGTTCTTCTGCTTCAAGCTTTCGAATTTCGAATTCATAAGTCATTTCCTCCTTTCTGTATTTTTCTTCGTGGAGTTTTATGTCGCGGCATTTCATACCGTTTGGACAAGTATAAGTGATATATTTTCTTTCGCTTGTCCACCTGACCTGGTAGCCGTGTTGTTTCATAAATTCAAAGAAGTCGTGTTTGTTTTTACATTGCTTCATCGCCGCATCAATTACAAACATCAATTCAAACTTCCAGCTCGCACCTTTTTCAGCCGCACGAAGTTCGCCTTGTTCCAAACCCGAAGGTGTATTGTAATCATACGGTTTCAGAACTTTTGCGCCGTGGCGCTGACAAATATCATCGCTCAACTTACGCAGGTGTTTGAGTGTCTGTGGACTCTGTCGGAGCCGCTTCCCCGTTTCAAGATTTATCGGGCTGATGATGAAGTGATTATGCAGATGTCCTCTGTCAATATGCGTTGCGACTAACACCTGATGATTAGTCCAAGCCTTTTCAGCAAACTCCAGACCGATAGCGTGGACTTCATCAGCAGTTATTTCTTCCTTTGAATCGAACGACTGAATATATTGATAGAAGAAACGCTCGCTATAATTAGTCCCCTTGAACGGATAAGCACTGCGTGTCAGCATCATTTCGTTGTAGGCATTAAGCCCGTTACAGTTGATACCCGACACGTAACGCATACTGTTATAGGCGAGCGTTTTCTTTTCCTGTGTAACATATTCAATCGACTTCTGCAGTGCCGTTTTACTTTGGTGAGAGTTTTTTACAAATTTCACTATTGGCATCTGCAATCTCCTGAAGCAAAACAATAATTTCGTTTTGCTTTTCAAGCACTTTGTCAAAGTTATATGACCTGACAGCGCCGCTATTAATCTTTCTTGCTATCTGATTAATGTTGTTACCCATACGATTCATTTCAGCAACGGCGGGCTTCAAATCTTCGGGAACAAATATCAGCGGATGGCAAGTAGCGGCGACAATAAAATCAGTTAAATTCATCTTTGCCTTTTGCGCCTGTTCTGTGATTCTACGCTTTTCTTTATCGGTCAGACGAACCGTAAGCGTATTATTTCGTTTTCTGTTTTCGTTCATTTAATCATCTCCTAAAAAAAGTGGGTTCGGGCTTCTGCCCGTAATATCGTGCCCGGTGGATAGCCGGGCGCTCTGCTTTGCCTCAGCCAAAGGCTGAGAAATTGAATTCCAAAGGGGAAAAGAAATGCGGTTTACAGAAGGTTTGTAACCGTGTAAAGATTAGAGCGTTTGTTGCCTGTGTTCGGGTCGTAGCGATGAGTAATTTCAAGAAGTCCTTTATCTACAAGTCCTTTGATTGCGGAATCAACTACCGGCAGAGAAATATTACAGTTCTTTTGAATGTTTTTTCTTGACGGAAACGACTGCTGCTTTTTGTCCGAGCACTTAATCAGATAACAGTAAACTGAGAGCTCTTTCGGTAGCAAACCGTATTCAAAGATTTTGTTGTCGATGAGAAAAAATCTTCCCGACGGTCTCTTTTCATTTCGTACCATTTGCGTTACCTCCTTTCTTCAGATTTTGATTTTTCTTTTTAAGATTTGATGAGAACGCAGAAGGAAAAGTGGACGCAATATTCATATTGCGTTTGGTACTTCACCCTTCCAATAGTTAAATATAAAGAAAAATCGCAATCACAGAAAATCGTGTGAACGTCCAAAAATCCGTACAGAAAAAGTGTGATTATTGCTTTTGAAAATATCGGAGTGGTATAATTATGGTGAGGTGATGGTATGGTTTATCTTGAGAGAGATGAGGTAGGAATCTACAACCCAACCTATTTTTCAATTGACATTGTTGACGACCATTTTATGATGGGCGGAAAGAAATATATTCTCGGACAGTTCATGGCTGACGTAGCCAATCTGTCCACGGAATATATCAAGGGATTATTAAGATTAAGCATCCGCTTGTTTCAGAATTATTCAGAGATACAAGTTGCCGGAGGATATATAAAAGATAACTTTGTTAAGGCAAAAGAACAGGTTAACGAAATCTTAAACTATATTCAGGACACAGCACCGTTTTGCTATTACAACATTGACCAGGCAAGAGTGCTCTTGGATAAATATTTCTGTGACAGCAGTTATGAAAAATATGATTCACTAAATTCAACAGAGGATATTTCCCTGCTTGACGACGCAAATCGACTTTTGAAAAGCTTTTGTTATATAGCAAATGACATTGCGAATTTTAATCTTGTAATTATCAACTTTACCGCGTTCATTATGAGCGGCGGGTCAAGAAAAAAGGATAGTTTAGCTGCCGATGCATTTGTGTTTTTTTCGAGTGAAAAGTACATGAAATATTTTGAGACGGCGAATGCAATTCCGTATATGGCAGGAGTGAATTTAAGACCTTGGGTTACGCAAGTTCCCGTTGCGATTCCCGATTATGAAACAGAAAGCGTAACCATTGCCCGCCGTTTGTATTTCACCAGGTTTATGGACTTTCTGATTACGGAGTTATTTGAAGCGTTAAGCCACGGGCATTACCTTTGGAGGTGCGGCGTGTGCGGTAAATATTTTTTGATGACTACTGCCCGCAGACAGTTGTACTGTTCCGACGTAAACGAAGAATACGGCGTTCCCTGTTCCTACGCTGCAAGTCATCCTGACGTGATAAAAAAGAAACTTGAAAAGGAAAACAAGAAAAACTCGCCGATATATATTCTCTGGCAGAGGCGGTATAACTCTATCAGAAAAAATAAAAGCAACGGCAAATACAGCGACGCCGTATCTGCTGAAGCCAAGAAGATTATTGATGCGAAACGTGACAGAGCACGTATTGATTTTGATTACGCAAAAAATGAATATGAAAAAGAAATGGAATTGAATTTAATCTATGAAGAGGCAATCAGAAATGTGGATGGATGAATTCAATGAAGAGTTCGACGTAATGGAATCGGAACGTGCTGATGCTAAAGATTATGACGCAGACAGCGAGTACGATATCGTTATTACGGACAGACCGTTCATCTATCAAATGAAAAAACCGCCGCCTCGGCTTGACGATTTAAACGATTACTTCGTTAAATACAAAACCGAGAACGACGGCGGATATATAGAGCAGTTTCTTCATTATTATGAGGGAATACTTAACAGCAGAGTCTGGCGGTTCATTATGAATTTTCATCTTGAACCGAACAGGCGTGATGACCTGAAACAGATTTTCTGCGACGTTATGCTTGAAAAGCTGTCGGACTTATCCCCTGATGATGAAGTGGTTTTTCTTCAGCAAATCAAATATATCGTTCAGGGCGAGTGGCGTAATTATGTTCGCACCTGCTGCAACTCTGTATACGTTGACAAGGTCGGCACTTACGATAATATTCGCAAGGTGGCACGGCTGTATTATGAAAAGGAAGGACTCGTTCCTTATGATGAGTTGGTAAGCGAAATAGCAGAGAAAGTTAAACTCACCGCAAGAACGGTTGATAGATTTATTAAAGATGCACTGTCTGCGAGATACGCAGACGATATTGATAATGATGAAACGCCGGAGCCCGCTGCGTCTGAACCTGAGGATAATTATACAAGGGAAGAAATAGTTGAATCGTTTAGAGTATTAGACCCGATTGAGCTGCGCATATTGGAGCTCTATGCAGGCGTTGACACGAAAACCTTTGAGATGATTCCGCCGCTGAGCTATGACCGTATTGCAATGATGACGGGCTATGATTCCGAAAGCACGATTGAAAAGAAACTCAAGGAAATCAAGGCGAAGGTTAAGGAAGAATTAATTTATATCCATTACGGAGAATAAGCGTACCCGTTGCTGACGGATACGCTTATTTCGTTATGTTCACATATTAATTCTTTGTTTGTGACGAGATATTGTTAATTATTTCTTGTGTTATAATGTCTCTTTTAATCTCCCATGTTTTTGAGTCGATGCAAAAAAGATTATCAAGAAACAGTAAAAAAATATTATCAAATTTATAAATCCAATTTGGCTTGTTATACAATTCTTTTATTGACGAAACAAATAGGCTAATCAGATCATCTATTATTTCTTCTTGGCAAATACAGTAATTTAGTTGTTCTTGTACTATTATGCATAAATCATTTCTGCTAAACAATCTATAATGATTATTAAGTTTGCAGAGTTTTTCAGATATGGCATGCATTATATCGTCCGCAGTGGATTCATTTGTTATCAGTTTTCCAAAATAAAAACATAATACAAGATTACCAGACTCTTTTTCTTTGTAATAATATAAACAACTATTTTGGAGACTTCTCTGTGCATATAGTATTTCATTTGAATCAACAGATACAGGAGCTCCATTGAACCCCATTTTCTTCAACTGTTTTTTTGAAATAACTTGAAGCGGTTTATTCAGGTTCTTTCTACAGAAAGCATCAACTTCACCATTTTTTGTGGTTATGGCGCGGGTTATCTCAAGTCCAGTTGTATTGTTGTAGTAATCTGGAGCTTCCCCTTTAATCATATTGGTAACATTAGGGTAAAAAAAGCCAAGAATGCTTATTGCGTATTCTTCGTAATCGTTTTTATTCCACATTTAATCACCTTGTTAAAATAGCATTTGATCAACTGCCTCTTTGGCTTCTTTTAGGTTCACATTGAAAGTTTCACAATATTTTTTTATGGCTTCAATTTTGTTCTCGGAAGCAAGTTTTTTTATTTCTCCAAGTATTTCATCATTTTCGTTGTCATAACTTGTTGAAGAATTCGAATCAGATGCGTTATCGTATTCATCATTTTCTGCAATCTTATCAACAGCTTCTTTTGCTTCTGCTAAACCTACACCATATAATTCAATATACTTCTTGATTGCCTCCATTTTGTTTTCAGAAGCAAGTTTCTTGATTTGATTCTTATTGTTTTCGTCTTCTTTATTCACATATTTCTTGCTTTTCTTGTTTTTAACAGTGATGCTTTCACTGCACATTATTTCAAGAACTTCATCATCGCTCTTTGGCAGAAACCCTTGAACATTTGATAAGTTATCATAGTTACTATATCCATTAATGAATTTAGCAGCTGTTTTTTCTAAATAAGTTTTTCTTGGCGCCATAAGGTTTGCGTTTTTTTCTGTTGCCATAACTTGTTTGTTCTTTAGCGATATGCTTCTTACAATCAAATCAATAATACCGCCAATTAGTCCAAGAATCATAAAAACAATTCCACCGATGACTAATCCGTCTGGTGCTTTATAACCCATTTTGTTATCTATCTGTATCATGATAACCCCGATTATGAATCCGCAAGCCATAATCCCTAATCCCGGTATAACATTTAGTTTCTTTTTTGTCAGTTCTTCGGTTTCTTTATTACTTTCAAACAGTTCTTTTTCTATAGGATAAACCATTTCCATGAAAGAATAGTTCTTAGACATATCTATTACTGCACTGAATTTTTGATTTTTATAAGTATAATTGATGATGCAAATAGGAATGAAAATACTTACCCACGTATTTTTGCTAACATAAAAACGAGAATTCATATTTTCTACATAATTACCACCCGCACTACGTGCCGCTATACTTTCAGCAGTATTTCTTGCGCTGCTAAGCATATTCTGCATCTTGCTTTTTACAAGTTCAGAATCCATATCGATGCAAATTGGAATCTCTTTATAAAAAGCTGTTTCGCCAGTGTCCTCAAGTAGCTTCGCTTCAAGTTTTATAAGATTATCTGAAGAATAGCCATCGTCAAATGTTCCCTCAACCTTTTTAATTATACTTTTTGCTGCACTATTGCATTTTATTGCTTTTTCTATTGTCTTAGTTGCTAAAACGAGTCTTGAATCGCTCCAATCCTCTCGCCCATTAACAGGGGTTCGGTTCACTTTAACAACGCGTTCGGTTTTGGGAACCTGTTCCCATTGTTTTTTGTCAGAATTATATTCTCTTTTATATACGGTTTGGTTTTCAAAATATTCATCGCAACGAATTGCGCTCCAATCAAGAGTTCCGGATGCTTTCATGAACGTAAAGGGATAATACATTTCCGTAACGTCGTCGATGGATATTTCTTTATAAATAGTGTGCGCGATGTTTTTTTGTGATTGTAATGCCATAAAGAAATTGTTAACGCATTCTTCCTTTGTTGTATTTGCGTCAAATGCGTATACATCTTTAAAGGCTGACTCCAATTCTTGCTCTTTTGCAATCTCATCTAATCTATCTTGAGCCTTTTCATTATCGGGATCTGCATCGAGCACCCTTTCATAGTATTCTATAGCTCTGTCTGTATCCCCGTCCTCATAAAACCTTTCTGCTCGTTTTGTAAGGTTTTCAACATCTTCAGTATGGTCAATTTTAACTTCACCTTTTATTTCAACCAACAGTTTTGACACGTCATTTTTTGAGTATTGCACGCCGCAACTTTGACACTCAAAGAGGTCGTCACCTACTTTTTTTATTTCTGTGCTACCGCATACTTCACACTGTATTTTTTTCATGAATTATTCTCCTATTGTATAATCCTTTGTGATTTTCATCGCAAACAAGATTGAACAAATTCTATTACGTGATTGCCATATTAGTATAATAATTGTGTGGATATCCTGATTGTGGTATTTATAATGAACCCTTTATATTAAAGAGTTGTCCGTTCTTATTCCTGACCACTCATTAACATTAGCTTCTCCCCAGTCGTTTCGTTTTGTAATAACAACAGTCCCGTTCTTTTTTAAGCCAACGGTACTACATATACTCGCTGAAACATCAATAATATCTGACCACGAAGAAACATCGCATTGACCGTAGTCATTATCTCCGGTGGCAACAACCGTTCCGTCTCTTTTTAATCCTAAAGTATAGTATTCTCCTGCCTCGACAGCAACAATATCTGCCCAGGTCTGCACATTACATTCGTTGTGATCGTTATAACCTACTGATACTACTGTCCCGTTCTTTTTTAGACCAACTATATGTCCCCAACCCGCTGAAATATCGATTATTTCTGTCCAGCTTGAAACATCATCTTTCCCTTTGAATTCAGGACCAGCTATGACTACGCTTCCATCTTTTTTTAGCCCGACACTACTCCAACTTCCTGCTGCAATTGCTACAATATCCGTCCAACCCTGCACATTGCATTGTCCGTTAGTATTGTTACCGATAGCAACAACCGTTCCATCGCACTTTAATCCTAGTGAATGCTCACCGCCTGTAGAAATAGCAACAATATTATCCCAATCTTGCACATTGCACTGCCCCTGTTCATTATTACCTGTTGCGACAACAGTGCCATCCTTTTTCAGTCCTAATGTATGATCGCTTGCGGAAACAGATATAATATCACTCCACGTACCTATATTGCATTGCCCGTCATCATTGTCACCGGTTGCAACAACCGTTCCTTCATATTTTACGGCTACTGTGTGTCTGTTTCCGGATGAAACAAACGATAAATCAGTGCGGTTACTTAAATAAGTATTTGCATACAACTCACTATACTTTTCTGCTGAGTCTTTATAATTTCCTAGTTTACCATATATTTCAAGCGCTTTTGCGGATTTTCCTTCATTATAGTGAGTTTCCGCACTATTATATTGACTAGCAGGAATAATAACAGTAGTTATAACTATTACAAAAACAATTATGCCTGCAACAATAGGAGCAGTTATTATCGCAATACGGTTTCTTTTCTTTTTTGTTGCTATTTGTTTTTGCTTTTCTTCCAACTGCTTTTTCTCATTGTTTATCTTTATTTTTTCAATTGCTTTGTTGCACTCAGAAATTCTGTTAGAAGAATCTTTCCAGTCGGGAATTTGCATAAAAAACAATATAGCATCTTCATAACTTGAAATATCATCATCTTGCATTTTTTCGATGCCATTTTTATAGATTTCGTCCTTTTTTATCTTTTCCGCTCTTTCTCGACATTCAAGTGCAAGTTGCTGTGAGTTTTTATAATCACCCAACATTTCAAAAGCTTCTGCTGTTTTAATTAATGTTATTTCTGAATTATCATTGCTTTCCAGCATGTCCAATGAAAGCTGATACAATTCTTCATTGTCAAAACTATCCATTATTCTCCCTCAATTTTTAAGTTATCTGTTGATAGGTGCCAACCATCGTTTTATCTGTTACTTTTTTAACGCCTTACATTTACTGTTTCTGTCGTTTACAAGGTTGATTAATTCTTCTGATGATGTTGCTGCAAGGTCAACATCATCATTTTTTATTGCGTCGGAGAAGGCTATAAACTCGTTTTTGATTTGTGTTTCGATATCATTTAATTGCGGCGAGCTCATCGGATCGCTGTAGCGAACTGCCTCGTAAACTTTCTTCGCCAGTGCTTTTGTTTCGTCTGATTTTGCCCTTGAGATGAGAGATTCTGCATCTACCGTAAGCATTCTTATGTATGCTGTCTTTTCCTTAACCTTATGCTCAACGGTGTTGATAATATCTGCCGCTGCAACTGCTTTTACAATTGCGATTGCATAAAACGCAAGAATGAGTACGTCAACGCTTATTCCAACCCAGTACGGAATAGCGGGAACTGCCATTGCAATTGCGCCAACAATCAGCGAAGCAACTAACGCACCGAAGGCATAGTGCATAACGGACAGCTTTAAGAATGTTTTGTTTCTGTTTTCTTCTTTAAAGAAGGTAAAACTGCAACCAAGATTGCCGATAAATACAAGAGTAATAAATGCATAAGCAATCCAGAAGGAAGTTCCGACATTTTTAAGACCGACGGTATTACCTGCTACGATGAATACTATAACGTTAAATACCGCAAGGGCAATTGCCCAGCATATCGCATAATACTTAAAAAACTTTTTCATTGTTGCTACCTCCTTACATTATGCTTGAGAGAAGCTGCGCTTTAAGGTTATTGAATTCTTCCTCGGTGAGCATTCCGGCTTCTTTCATCATTGTTAGCTTTTCAATTTTTGCTTTGAACGCCGCCATATCATCCTGCGGCTGTGCCTGAGGAGCAGGCTGATTAGCAGAATCGAGCGCACCGCTTACGGCACTTCCTACTACTCCTCCGACTGCGCCGCCAACACCTGCCATAGTGCCAAATCCAACACCCATATTGGTAAACTGTCCTACGGCTTCATTCTTTGCAACATCCTGTGCAACATCAAATCCGCGTTCCTGTTGATAGGTGTAGCCTTCCTGTGCACGTTTAGTTGCCATCGCCTGCGACTCGATAACCGTTCTCTGCGCCTGGGTTTCTGCGTCGATAACTGCGGTCTGCTGACGGAGCTTTGCCTCCGCAATATCAGCATACTGACGGAAATGGAGTGACTTAAATTTTTCGTATGAAGCGTCGCCGTCCGGCTTAACGATTACGGTTAAGAAGAAGCGCTCAAGTGCAACGCCATATTCAAGAAAATCGGGTTGAAGCATTTTATGTAAATCTTTTGAAATCTCGTCAAGGCGCTCGTCAATTTCAAAAATGCTGATTTTCTTCTCACGGATAACCTGTGCGAGATAGGACTTAACCTTCGTCATAAGGATTGCACGGAAGTACTTCATCAAGCCAGCTTGGCCGAGATAATTCTCAGTACCTACTAACTTAATAAGCAGTTTTCTTGAATCGTCAACACGAAGAGCCATTTCACCGCTAGCGCCTATTGAAATCGGGAAGTTATATGTAGGCTCCATAAACTGAACCTTACTGTCCGTTCCCCATTTGATAGCCATCTGCTCGGTTTTATTGATAAAGTAAACTTCGCAGTGGAACGGCGTTTTACCGTCAGTAGGAAGCGTAATTGCTTTACCAATAAGCGGAATATTCTGCGTTTCAAGCGTATGCCTGCCAGCACCGAACAAATCGAGCGCTTGACCGTTCATAAAAAATATCGCTTCCTGCGACTCATGAACGATGAGCTGCGTCATCGTGTTAAAATCTTCGCACGGGTGCTTCCAGATAAAGGTACTGTTATCGCCCTCATATTTAATTACATCAACAATTTTTGCCATTTATTATCTCTCCTTCATTCGAGTTGTCAATCTTCTCTTTGCTAAATTCTGTTTTATAATATCACAGATCTGTCAATATACTTGATTTAATTGCCCTTATCAATTAATAACTGTTTACTTCTCTCTGCCATTTCAAGATTTCTTTTAGCAGTGTTAATCTTTTCTTTTTTTAACGGTTTCCTCTTTTTGCCAATAATTCCAAAAACAATTGAAGCTATTGAGATTAAACCTACAAATCCAATAAATGCGTTTACATTTTCACTGGCTGTATGGACTTTGTCAACAAGAATGCACGTAATAATAAACTCTATTATTCCGAAAAACAGAGTAATTGTCGGTCTGTGCTCGTATTTCAATATCTGCATTCTGTATTTATTTATTTCACTGTTAATCTTGTTGAGTTCAGCCTGATAGTCGCTATTATTGTTTTGATTTGCAGAAGAATTCTCAATCGGCTGGGGTTGACTAATAGCGCTTGCCTTAGTGCCTTGTGATGCCTCGTAAACAATATCGTCAATAGTTTTAGGCTGTTTACGCTCTTCCATAAATCTTCTTGTGGTAGCATTTATTTCTCTTACTATTTGACTATATTCATCATCACCTAAAGAATAATCCAGAACGTCGCCAAACGAATCACTATTAACTTTCATCTGAATCCATTGCTGCATATTTATTCTAATATCACGAGGTTTCGCACCATCTTGAGGACCAATAATGCCTTTTTCTTCAAGTTGATCCATAAGTTTTACGCCTCTCGAATAACCTACGCTAAGTTTGCGTTGTAAAAAGGAGGTAGAGGCTCTTCCTTCTTGTAAAACAATTTCAACCGCTTGTTCAAATAATGGGTCAAGCATATCAGATTCTTTTTCATCTAACGCAAAGTTTGGATCGTTTTGGGCTGCTTTTTGTTCTATCTCGTTTTGAATCGCATCACCATAAACTTGTTTGGTAATATATTCCCTTAATTCACCAACAACTTCGTCGCTTATGTAACACGATTTTATTTGCTTTAACTCAGACGTACCTAATGGAAGATAGAGCATATCGCCAACTGTTGTAAGTCTTTCTGCACAACTACGGTCAAGTATATACCTGGATTCGGCTTTGGTGCGGAGGACAAAAGATAACTTTGATGGAATAGAATTCTTTATTCTGTCGGGTAGAAACTTTCTGTCAGCCTGCAACGATGAAATAATTAAGTGCATTCCACAAATTCGTCCGTTTTGAATAATCTTTAGAACACTATCTTCTATTTCTTTTGGTACTTGTGAATACACTTGATAAAAATCATCAATGATGATTACCATAGGAGTCATAATCTCCATATCATCATGACTTTCAACAAATCTGTTGTATCCGTTAATATCGCGAACACCTGTATCTGAAAATGCCTGCATCCTTCTTAATGACTCAGAAACTGCCCAGCCAAGCGCACCACTTGCTTTCCTCGGATCGGTAATAATGGGCACAATTAAATTAGGCGAGTTATCGAAATCAACAAACTCTATTTTCTTTGGGTCAATCAATAACAGCTTGGGACTATAATAATTGTGTTTACATAAGAAAGAGAATATTATTGAACGCAGGCAATTCGTTTTACCGTAACCCGAAGCGCCGGTAATAAGCAAATGCTGTAATTTTTCTAAATCGCCATAGATAAGATTTCCTTTATAATCCTTGCCTAAAGCGAAGGTCAGCTCACTGCTGTTATTTAAGAATTCTTTATTTTCGGTTAACTCTTTTATGTCAACGTGGTAATCCGGCTTTTGAACTATAGTAAATCTATTGTTATCGCTTTTATTGCTATCGTCAAAGTAGAACACAGTTTGTTTTGTTCCGCATGATTCACAAACAGCGATTTTATCACCCTTATTCAATGACAGATTGCCACCGCATATTTCACATTTTAATACTGCCATAACAGTACTCCTTAAATCTATGATTTGATTTTTCCGATTAAAGCAAGCACAGCTGACATAACAACAACTGAAATAATAATTGCCGTAGCGGTTGGTGACAAATCGCCTGCTTTAAGATGATATATGATGTATACTGCACCTGCTATAGCGGCGCCAATCAGCAACAAAAACAGAACCAGAATAATTATTCCAATTTTTCCGTCGTTTTTATCCGATTGTCCTTTTGCTTCTTCTCGCTTCTTTTCGGCTTCCTTCAGCTCAAGCAAACGGCTTTCGCAATATGATATTTTTTCACGTGCCTCTTTTAAAAACGAAATCGTGTTTAACTGATTAATTGCATCGGTATATTCTTCAACAGAATTCATGTGCATTTTTAAGTCTGCGTTCTTATATATTCTGTGAATTCTGTCAAGTTCCTTACAGTCTGCTACAACCGAGTTTCCACAATTTTCGCAAACGGCATATTCTGAATTCAGGGAATAAGCCATTGTTCCGCCGCACATTTCACATTTTTGTGTAGCCATTACTTATCCTCGCTGATTTCTAAATTATCAATAGAAAATTCCAGACATCTCTGCATTATATCGTTTCTTGTTCTGCCAGTAGTTTTTGCAATTTCGTCAAGCGTTGCAACAAGCTCAACAGGTAACCGTAAAGAAATAACTGATGTTTCTCCCTGGTACTTTTTCATAGTAATTTTCAACTTCCTATCCGACATATTTTCACCCGCTTTTAAGTATAATATATCGACTATATTGTAATACATTTGTAGTTTGTTGTCAACTGTGAAATATACGGTTATTGCTTTTCATACTCATAGCAAATTATATTTCTGAATATGATTAAGTGGCTTTTACAAAAAATATTGGTCTGAATTTGTGAAATTTGCATTTCAGGCGTTCAGTTTTTCTTGGACGGGGTAACGGTTGTTTTGAGAATTTCTATCGTCTACAAACGGGAATAGCCATAACCGAAGTCCTGAAACCCTTGCAAACACTCAATTTTTAAACTGGACACTTTTGCCAAAGCGTCATAAAAACCCCTTCATAGACTTTTTGATGAAAAATCCTATGAATTGAACCGATAAAAAACTGCCCTGCTTTTTTGATTTGCAGGGCAGTTTTCATATACATTCTATCAGAATTTGTGTTGCCATGCGATAGCCTTCTTTGAAGATTTCTTCGTTAATTATTACGGATAATTCTTCCGAGTTCATTACGTAATTATCAAATAGTTTTCTCTGTTCTTCGGTTAGCATTGCTACTAACTTTTCCTGCGCCTGACTTGTAAGTGTAATCAGCTTTTGGTATTCGGGATTGTTAAGCAGGCTTTCAGACTCGCACGGATTAATATTTCCGTTATACAGTTTTTCAAGTGTCGTCATGGTATCACCTCAACACAACAACTATCACAACCAACCGCCAAAGTCCAGAAGAATTTTCCGCCTTTTTTATTGTTATATGACAGGAATATTACCCAGGGCTCGTTAAGAATATTTATCAAGCGGTTATTTTCAAAATCAGTTCCTTACAAATGCTTGAAACGCTTTCCCACGAAATATCGCCAACATAGAAATTTCTGCTTTTGTAATTATCCCACTGTTTTTTCATTGTTTCGCTTTCTGCAACGGCAGTATATATTTCAACAATATCTTTTATCTGATTTTCGCTGTTTCTCGCCTTACAGGTCGCATTAAACGCCGCGGATAAGTCGGCGTAATTTATCTGCTCGTTTTCAACAATAATATAAACGTCATAATAATCTCGCATACGGGTATTTGTTTCCGCCCTGACCATAATTGTCTGCAGTTTCTCAGCGAGTAGTGTTTCAATATTATAACTCATAACAGAAATGGTTCTGTTTTCAAACATCAGTGGGTATTCATAATGCACAGCCGACGGTGTAATGACATCGCCCGTAGAAATATCGAGCTTAATCGGCTGCCTTGAGTTTTCAAAATATGCGTTCAGTTTAATTCTGACACCGGGGTAATCAAACTCATCCATAATCGTTTCCGCATCGGTTATTTCAAAAGAAACGTTATCATCAAGCTTAATGCTGATAATAAATTCTACAACGCTCTTCGCTTCTTCAACTGACAAGCTAAGTGACGTAATCGTGCTGTCAATATCCATTGTTGCTCTCATATCCAGTCCGACTAATGAAGCAACGAGCATACCGCCTTTAAGTATGAAATTGTTTTTGTAATCCGAAAGCGAGACCCTTTCAAGGAAGCGTTCCATCATATAATTCCTGAAGAGAGTCTGTGCTTTTTCGGCGTTACCGTCCGAAAGGTTATTTATCTTATCCTTTAACTGTCTTGTCGTTTTAATCATAGCATTACCTCGGTATATATTCTTACTTTGTCTTCAATCTTCATCATTTTTGCATATTGCATAAGATTGTGCAGATTCTTATCTTTGCGTTTCATATATTCTTTGATGGCGAACTGAAACACCTGAATATCCATTTTATCTTTGATTTTAATAATATCGCAGATAGTTCTGTCAATATCATACACGGGAACGGAGTTTCCCTGATTTGTATTGACGGTTGTCTTGCCCACGTTCAGCATATCTTTCAAATCGGTATATACGCGGCAATTACGCTTTCTTAATCGGCTGGCGTTATAGCCTTTGCCAACGGTTAAAGAGACCTGATTCGGCTCCTGTTCTGTCAAGCCGTGCAGATACAGCGCCGTTTCGTGAGAGAATACGATATTGTTTCTTAAACTGATAATATAAAGCTCATCTACCCAAGTGTCGCCATCAACGTAAACTCCTGGCGCTGCCTTTTCCATATTTTTCTTTTTAATAAATTCGCTGATATATTGCTTTGAAATTCCGGCATTAACTGCGTCAGCAACAATTAAATAACCGTTGCCGTTTTTCGTCTGCCTTTCAAGCATTTCATTCTTCGTCATTTTATCACCTGACCTTTGTGCTTATAATTATATTAAACATAGGCTCAAAAGTCAAGTTTATTATTGTTAGCATTCTCACATCTTCCTATTCGTTATATCATAGAATTTTGACTTTTACAATTAACTACGGGTATTGCATAGTCCCGAAAGTTATTATTCTTTCAAAAAACGCCTTTTTATTATTATATAGCAGGAATATTGCCCAGGGCTCGTTAAGATTTTTGTCTTTGTGCTGAGCCAAAATATGCTTAAAGTGAAAAAGAAGAAGCAACCTTAGTGGGTGGCAAAAACATCACAAAAGACAAAAGAGAGGAAATTAAGACTGTACAAGGAAGAAAAAATAGTGTAAAATGGCATAGGAAACAGAAAAAAGGTAAAAATTCGCCACGACGAAAAGGCAGGATAGCGGTGTTTTTGAAAAAGTAAATGCAACCCTGCCGGAAGGTGATATTCGCACAGCTGTCTGACGGTGAATTGTGCTACTTTTTAATCAGATTAGGCGTTAGATTTACAGAGTCTGGTGGGACTAACTGTAAATCCAACCTTTCAAGAAGTTTCCTGAAACACCGTTTGTCCAATCGGTCAAACGGTGTTTCATTTTCATATATTTCCCGTGCAACAGAGTTAATGTGATTAGCGATGAGGTTCACATCCTTCTGAGTAAGGTTTTCAAAACTCGTACCTTTGGGAAGAATACGCCGAATGAGTTTGTGGTTGTTTTCTACATGCGGCTTCTGCCAGGAGGCAAGCGGGTCACAGTAGAAAATATTAGTGCGTCTTGTACCACGTTCCGTAAATTCAAGCGCTTCGGGATTTTTGAATTCAGGACCGTTATCTGTGAGAATTACGGGGAACAACTTTTTGAATAACGGTAATCCCAGGACGTCTGTTAAGTAATCAAAAACCTCGGTAACGCTATCCTGTGTGCCATCAGGTATCAGGAAGATAAGCATAAAGCTTGTTTCACGGAATATCATTGTCAACAGAGTTTTCGAAGAACCCCTTTTGCTTTTAACGGTATCCATCTCAACGATAAAGCGAGGCTGTTCCTGACTGACATATTTGTTGAATTCTTCATAGTTTCGACCTTTACGACAGGCACATTCAGCGTTGCTATTAATCTTTTTTCTTCGTATGCGGTAAGCGACCTTTTTAGGCAAATC
Organism: Eubacterium sp.; assembly: GCA_017463985.1. Taxonomy (GTDB): domain Bacteria; phylum Bacillota; class Clostridia; order Oscillospirales; family Acutalibacteraceae; genus Eubacterium_R. The sequence continues at coordinate 66,061 of JAFUEH010000005.1, forward strand.
AATATTGCGGACGTCAAGCAAACCGCTGTCGATGTAATTGTAGATAGTCTTTTCTGATAGACCTATCTCGTTAGCGTGTGCTGCTAAGATATGATTTACGGACTGTCCCTGTTTCACTAACGGCGTTAACAGTAAATTGAGCATCTTCAAGGCTTCACTGTCAGTTCGGATTCCTTTACGGGAATCAGACCAATTACGATGAGCAAAGAACTCTGCTTTGTTAGCGATGTAGTATCTGTGCTGCATATGCTGACAACGCCTCATATTGATACAGCCGTTGCAAACATACGGTGGCTTTTCAAGCTTGTCGCAGTGGTAGCTGCGGAACTTGGTGCAAATTTTGCTGCAATCCTCTTGTGTACAGTTTTTGCATTTAGTGAAGCAGCTTGTTTTTCTGCCATAATCGCACAAATACCGTTCCTGACAACCGATGAAATTTGCGCAGTTGTTGTGTTCGGGGTTAAACCCCAACACAAAAACAGTTTTTTTTACCTC
>JAFUEH010000028.1 GCA_017463985.1 Eubacterium sp.
ACTCTGCACCTCTGTTTCATTATGCTCTGAAAGCCATACTTTTCAACATTAAACAAGACAATTTGTTAAGAAACACCGAAATTCTCTTTTCAGCGATTTTCGGTGTTTCTTTTCGGCTGTTTTTTTACAGCCCCTTTCCTACTATTTTTGAATTTTCTTTACATTTCCTTGATTTTATCTAAGGATGGGTACTGTTTAATAGAACAGGGAGGGGAAGCTATGTACCGCGTACTGGTGTGCGATGACGATCGCGCTATATTAAATTCTATCAAAATCTATTTGCAGCAGGAGGGCTATGAGGTGCTTTCCGCGAACGACGGCGAGGAAGCCCTGTCAGTGATCGCCAATAACGAAATTCACTGTATGATCCTGGATGTGATGATGCCGCGGCTGGACGGTCTGTCCGCGATGCTGAAGATCCGTGAGCAGTATAATTTCCCGATCATTCTGCTCTCTGCAAAAAGCGAGGATACGGATAAGATCACCGGCCTTTCATTCGGTGCTGACGATTATGTGACGAAGCCGTTTAATCCGCTGGAGCTAATGGCGAGGGTAAAAAGCCAGATTCGCCGTTATGCGACGCTCGGCTCGATGCAGGTTACCGAATCACAGCTGGTGACCGGCGGCTTGGTGCTCGATACGAAGTCGAAGCAGGTAACCGTGGACGGCGAGCCGGTGCACCTGACGGCCAGAGAGTTTAAAATTCTGGAATATCTGATGCAGAATATGAACGCCGTGCTTTCCTCCTCACAAATTTATGAAGCCGTTTGGCAGGAAGCCTCCTTTGGTATCGAAAAAACCGTTACGGTACATATCCGCAACATCCGCGAAAAAATCGAAATCAACCCGAAGGAGCCTAAGTATTTAAAGGTGGTGTACGGTCTTGGGTATAAAGTCCAGAAATATTAGTTTTTTTGCAAAGCTGGTTTGCATCGTTCTTTCGGTGCTGCTGATGATGGGCGCGTTCTTTTATGCTACGCGCGTGCTGAGAGCCGCCGAATATTTTCACACGAATGGCTCGATCATGGATACGCTCATGAGCGACGAGCCAAAAACCTTGGCCGATTGCGATTTGCTGAGCGATAAGATCACCGACGATATGTATTATCTGTATCAGAAAAGTGTGTATGACGCCGAAACACGCGAGGAGGATCGCACGGTCGTTCTTGCCTATCTGGAGGAGCAAAAGAGCGATTTCCTTGATCGGGCAATGGAGGCCTTTGAGGAGGGCCATTCCGTCGTCGTTATCTATTATGACAGCGAGGAAGAAGCGTATGAAAGCGAGGACGAAGCGTATGACGTTGCAGAAACCACGGTGGCGTCATACCGTAACAGCTATGATGATCTGTTCCATTTTTCTTATTTGATCGAGCTGAACGGCGAAAGCTATCTGCTGAATATTGAAGAATACAACATGATCTATTTCACCGAGGAGAGCGATAGTGTTTACGACCAGCTGAACGATACGTATGAGATGTTTGTGTCCGATCACATTTTGCCGGGATACGCCTATTATGATGAAGATTATTACGAGCTGGCGAACGATTTAAAATATTATGTTGTGAACAAGGACAACGGCGTGAAGCTGACGAATATGACGGCAGCGCCGGAGGAAGAAAGCATCTTGTCCTATCCCTACGCCCTGGTGGTGAAGAACGGTGTGCCTACCTATTCCGAGGACTTTGAGAACGTGATCGACAATTATCTTGACCGCGAGACAGGTCGGCTGGCATTAGAGTCCTCCTCTCACTGTGATTTTGTGCTGTATGTTGACGAAAATTACAATAGCAGCTACAGCCATAGCTATCAGGCGCTGATCAAGGATTATGAAAAGGTAGCGAGCTACCGTACAAAGCAGAATATGACGGTCAGTGCTTTGCTTGCGATGCTGTCGCTCCTGCTGGCGGTATACGTTGTTACGGTAGTCGGTAAACGCCTGAAGGACGGAAAAGTTAAGCGGATGTGGCTGGATTATATTCCGACCGATCTGCATTTTGCCGTCACGTGTGCTGCGGTCGGAGGCCTGCTGGTATTGCTGCTCACGCTGTTGTCGGATGTCTACGATACCGATTACGATACCGTTGTGATGACGGTGGTAGCCGGTGCCGCTACGGTAGGGCTGATCTGGCTGCTGTTAGTTGAATTCATGACCTCGTTTATTCGGGTGTGCCGCAGTGAAAAAGGGCTGTGGCGGAACTTGCTGACGGTCATGCTGGTAAAATGGCTGATCGTGAAACCGATCAGTGCGCTGAAAAGCGCGTTGACCTATCAGCCTGCTAATTTCAAAAAACAGTTGAGACTGGCTGTCACGCTATACATCCTGCTCAATTTCGTGTTTATCCTGGCGGCCTGGTTGGCGGCCGTCGCTGACAACATTGCGTTTCTGTTCTTATGCATCCTGTTGCTGCTTGGCGGCAACATCGCTGCTGCTGTATTTGCGATCAATTATATCGCTGCGCTGGATAAAATCATCACGGCTGCGCATTTCAGAACCGTGCCGCAGGTCGATTATTACAAGCTGCCGAACAGCCTGAAGGTGCTGTATGCCTCCCTGAGCTATACCCGTCAGGAGCTGGACGCGGCGGTTGCAAGGGCTGTGCGCGATGAACGGGTGCGCACAGAGCTGATTACGAACGTATCGCATGATCTGAAAACACCGCTGACCTCCATCATCACCTACGTTGATCTGCTGAAGCAGTGTGAGGTTGACGATGAAAATGCAAAGGAATATATTGCGGTGCTGGACGATAAGGGCAAGCGCCTCAAGCGGCTGATCGACGATCTGCTCGAGGCTTCCAAGATCACCTCCGGTGTGATCCGGCTGCAGCCTGTCATGCTCAGTCTGAATGAGCTGGCTGCACAGGCAGTTGTGGAACGCCAGCAGGAATTTTCTGACAACCGGCTGGAGCTTGTCTTTAAAGGAGAGGAAAAGCAGGTGACCTGCTATGCGGACGGTACAAAGACCTTCCGGATATTAGATAATCTGCTGTCCAATGCGCGCAAATATTCTGCTGCAGGTACACGCGTATACTGTGAGGTCAGCGAAACAGAGGCTTATGCTATGTTTGAAATTAAAAATACTTCGGCGCAAAAGCTGGATATTACGCCGCAGGAATTGACCGAACGCTTTGTGCGCGGCGATCGTTCGCGTAACACCGAGGGCAGCGGACTCGGCCTTTCGATTGCTGAAAATCTCTGTAAAGCACAGAACGGAAAGCTGAATATCACGATCGACGGTGACCTGTTCAAAGCGCAGGTGATGCTGCCTAAGCACAAATAAAACTTTACTTAGCTCCTTGCTTGTGATAAAATATGCTTATCACAAGCAAGGAGTTTTGTTATGGAAAAGATTGCGCAGTTTCAGAAGGTTTCCTTTGAGCAGTTCCAAAAGGACTGGCTCAAAAATTTTCCGGATACACCGGATGTAAAGGCAGTATATGACGGGATTAAAATGCCGCGCCGCGCTACCGTTGGTTCAGCCGGTTACGATTTTTATGCGCCTGCCGACGTGACGCTGGTGCAGGGACAGTCGACTTTGATCCCCACCGGTATCCGTGCCAAGATTGCCGACGGCTGGGTGCTGACGCTGTATCCGCGCTCCGGACTTGGCTATAAGCACCGTGTACAGCTGGATAACACGGTCGGCATTATTGACGCAGATTATTACGGCGCCGATAACGAGGGACATATCATGATCAAGCTTTCCTGTGACGCGCACGACGGTGGACATACCGTACTGCTTTGTCAGGGCGACGGTTTTGCACAGGGTGTTTTCCTGCCGTTTGGGATCACGGAGGACGATGAAGCGACGGCGCTCCGTACCGGCGGTTTCGGCTCAACCGGCCGTTAATTCGTTAACAGGAATCGGTTAACTACTAACGAATAGCGATAACGGATCATGAAATTTGGTTATTTTGCCCTATTGACACTATTAAGGAATTAATTTATAATATAGTCCCGAAGGAGAGAGTGCGTATGACTACTTTAATCAAAGACGCTCTCGTATATTCGGGAGATTGCTTTAAGCAAAACGATATACTGATTGTTGATTCCAAAATTCACACTATCGGCACCTCCATTTCTGTTGATGGGGCTGATAGTGTTTTTTATGCACAGGGAAAATATTTAGTTCCGGGCTTCGTTGATGTTCATGTACATCTTCGTGAGCCCGGTTTTTCATATAAGGAGACGGTGAAAACCGGTACGGCTGCCGCGGCGAAGGCTGGCTATACGCTCGTCTGTCCGATGCCGAATGTTAATCCGGTGCCTGATAGCGTGGAGGGTCTGTCTGTTCAGCTAAGTATCATTCAAAAGGATGCCTGTATCAAGGTGGTTCCCTTCGGCTCCATAACGAAGGGCAGGCTCGGAAGAGGCGAGTTGGTTGATTTTGCCGCTCTGAAGGACAGTGTCGCTGGTTTTTCGGATGACGGCTGCGGCGTACAGGGCGAGGAGGATATGCGTGAGGCCATGCGGCAGTGCGCAGCACTCGGCAAGATTATTTCTGCCCATTGCGAGGTGAACGAGCTTTTACACGGCGGCTATATCCATGACGGCGATTACTGTAAGGCGCACGGACATAAGGGTATCTGCTCCGAAAGCGAATGGGCGCAGGTAGCGCGCGATTGCCGACTGGCAGAGGAGACCGGCTGTCAGTACCATGTTTGCCATATTTCTACAAAGGAAAGTGTGGAGATCATCCGGCAGGCTAAGGCGCGCGGCGTGCGTGTGACTTGTGAAACAGGACCGCATTACTTAACGCTGTGCGACAGGGATCTGCAGGAGGACGGTCGCTTTAAGATGAACCCGCCGCTCCGTGCGGAGGCGGACAGGCAGGCGTTGCTGGAGGGTGTTCTGGACGGTACAGTGGATGTCATCGCCACCGACCATGCGCCGCATTCAGCGGAAGAAAAGAGCAAGGGACTCGCCGGTTCCGCTATGGGAATTGTCGGGCTGGAGACTGCCTTTCCGGTGCTTTATACCAAACTGGTGAAAACGGGCGTTATTTCCCTGGAAAAGCTGGTGTACATGATGGCTGTCCGTCCCAGAGAGATTTTTGGCTTTGACGGCGGAACGGTCGCGGAAGGACAGCCGGCGGATCTTGCGCTGCTGGACCTGGATGCGGAATATACGGTTGACCCTGAGACGTTTGCTTCGATGGGAAGAGCCACGCCGTTTGCCGGCTGGCGCGTTTGCGGTAAAAATGTTTTGACTATATGCGGAGGAGAGGTTGTTTATGAAGCCTTATGATAAAAAAATCATTATGGAAAACGGCAAGGAATTCTACGGATGGGGATTCGGCGCTGACTGTACAGCAATCAACGAAATCGTTTTCAATACGTCGATGGTCGGTTATCAGGAAATTATTTCTGACCCGTCGTATACCGACCAGATGGTCTGTATGACCTATCCGCTGATCGGTAATTACGGTATTTGCGATGAGGATTATGAAACGCGCGTTCCGACGATGGGCGGTCTGATCGTCAGAGATTATAACGATCTGCCCTCTAATTTCCGTTATACCAAGACCTTGTCCGAGGTGCTCGATGAATACGATATTCCGGGTATCAGCGGTGTGGATACGCGTATGATTACGCGCATGATCCGCGATGAGGGAAGCCAAAAGGTGATGATCTGTGACGCGGATATGCCTTATGAGGACGCCTATCAACAACTGTTGGACTATCAGATCCCAACGGATATGGTGTCGCGCGTATCGTGCAAAAAGCGCTGGTATTCCAGAACGCCAAACCATCAATACGATGTGGTGGCGATCGATTGCGGTATTAAATTGAATATCATCCGTAAGCTCAATGAAAAGGGATGTAACGTGACCGTCGTGCCGTACAATATCACGGCGGAGGAAATCATGAATATGCAGCCGGACGGGCTGTTTTTGTCCAACGGTCCCGGCAATCCGGAGGATGTAACGCCGGTGATCGAGGTAGTCAAAGCGCTGAAAGGAAAGCTGCCGATCTTCGGTATCTGCCTCGGACATCAGATGATCTCTTTGGCGCTCGGGGCTAAGACGTTTAAGATGAAGTTCGGCCATCGCGGCGGCAATCATCCTGTGATGAATCTGGAAACCGGTAAGCTGGAGATCACCTCTCAGAACCATTCCTACGCTGTGGACGTCGCTTCGTTAGAGGGAACGCCGCTGCAGCTGACCCATAAGAACCTGCTGGACGATACGGCGGAAGGCGTTGCGTCTCCTGAAAATAAGCTGTTTTCGGTGCAGTACCATCCGGAAAGCGCGCCCGGTCCGCAGGACAGCGCTTATCTGTTTGACCGATTTATTGACCTGATGAGAAAGGAGCGTGAGCAAGATGCCTAAGCGTACAGATATTCATAAAGTACTCGTCATCGGCTCCGGCCCGATCGTGATCGGACAGGCGGCGGAGTTTGACTATTCCGGCACACAGGCTTGCCTTGCGCTGCGCGAGGAGGGCTACGAGGTCGTTTTGATCAACTCTAATCCTGCGACGATCATGACGGATACGGATATTGCCGATAAGGTCTATATGGAGCCGCTGACGCTCGAATATGTAGCACGTATCGTGCGCCACGAACGGCCTGACGCGATCCTGCCGTCCCTTGGCGGCCAGACCGGTCTGAACCTTGCCGTACAGCTGGCGCGCAAGGGCGTTCTGCGCGAATGTGATGTGGAGATACTCGGTACCTCCTTTGAAGCCATTGAACGGGCGGAGGACAGAGAGAAGTTTAAAAAGCTCTGTCAGGATCTGGACGAGCCTGTATTACCCAGCGAGGTCACCAATACGCTCGAGGAGGGCTTAGCAGCGGCGAGCGCCATCGGTTATCCTGTAGTGCTGCGTCCTGCCTTTACGCTCGGCGGAACCGGCGGCGGCTTTGCCGATAATGAAGAGGAATGCCGCGTCATGCTGAAGAATGCGCTGGCGCTGTCGCCGGTGCATCAGGTGCTGGTGGAAAAGTCGATTAAGGGCTTTAAGGAAATTGAATATGAAGTGATGCGCGACGCAAACGATACCGCTATCACGATCTGTAATATGGAAAATATCGACCCTGTCGGTGTGCATACCGGCGACTCGGTTGTTGTCGCCCCGTCACAGACGCTGACGAATAAGGAATATCAGATGCTGCGTGATTCAGCGCTGAAAATTATTCGCGAGCTGAAGATCGAGGGCGGCTGTAATGTGCAGTTTGCGTTGGATCCGCATTCGTTTGACTACTATCTGATCGAGGTCAATCCGCGTGTATCACGTTCCTCTGCGCTGGCGTCAAAGGCCTCCGGCTATCCGATCGCCCGTGTATCCGCTAAGATTGCGGTCGGTATGTATCTGAACGAAATTCAGATCGCCAATACGCCGGCTTCCTTTGAACCGACGCTTGACTATGTCGTATCTAAGATCGCACGCTTTCCGTTTGATAAGTTTGCGGACGCTAATAACACGCTGAATACCCAGATGAAGGCGACAGGCGAGGTGATGGCCATCGGCAGAACGATGGAGGAATCGCTGCTCAAGGCGGTTCGCTCGCTGGAAACCGGCGTCTGCCACCTGTACAGCAAAAAGTTTGATAGCTACACGGCGGAGGAGCTGCTGGAGTATATCCGCACCGGTACGGACGACCGCTTGTTTGCGATCGCACAGCTGATGCGTCTCGGCGTTGATCCGCTGCACATTTATAACGCTACGAAGATCGATATGTTCTTCCTCGATAAAATCCGGAATATCGTCAGCTTCGAGCAGGTACTCGCCACGCACTGCGGCGACATCGAAACGCTGCGCGACGCCAAAAAGCTCGGCGTGTCCGATCAGTACATCGGAATGCTTTGGGGAATGACGGAGGCGGAGGTATTCCGTCTGCGCAAGGATAACCGCATTTTCCCCGTATATAAAATGATCGACACCTGTGCGTCTGAGTTCGATTCTTACGTGCCGTATTTCTACTCTACTTATGAAGAAGAGAATGAAAGCATTGTCAGTGATAAAAAGAAGATCGTTGTGCTCGGCTCCGGCCCGATCCGCATTGGACAGGGCGTTGAATTTGACTATTCGACGGTGCACGCGATCTGGTCGATCCGTGAGGCCGGCTACGAAGCAATCATTATTAATAACAACCCTGAGACGGTTTCCACTGACTATACCACCTCGGACAAGCTGTATTTTGAGCCGCTGACGGTGGAGGATGTCATGAATATTATCGAGCTGGAGCATCCGCTCGGAATCGTGGTATCGCTCGGCGGTCAAACCGCGATCAACCTGGCGCCGCCGCTGGATGCGCTCGGTGTGCCGATTATTGGTACGGATGTTGCGGCGATCGACCGTGCTGAAAACCGCGATTCCTTTGAAAGAGTCATGACGGAGCTGGGTATTCCGCAGCCAAAGGGACTGGCGGTAACTGACATTGAAGAGGGTGTGCGCGTTGCGGAGATGATCGGCTACCCCGTGCTTGTCAGACCCTCCTTTGTGCTCGGCGGTCGTGCCATGCAGATCGTGGCAAATGAGGAAAGCCTGCGCCATTACCTGCAAACGGCGGTAGAGATCAATACAGAGCAGCCGGTGCTGGTAGATAAGTATATCATGGGTAAGGAGCTGGAGGTTGACGCGATCTGCGACGGTGAAAACGTACTGATTCCCGGTATTATGGAGCACGTAGAACGCACCGGTATCCACTCCGGCGACAGTATTTCTATCTATCCTACCTTCTCGGTATCGCAGACAGTGAAGGATAAGATCATCGACTATACGGTCAAGCTCGGTAAAGCGATCAATATCATCGGCTTGTACAATATCCAGTTCATTGCCGACGATAAGGATGACGTCTATGTGATCGAGGTCAATCCGCGTTCCTCCAGAACCGTTCCGTTCCTTTCAAAAGCCACCTCTGTTCCGATGGCGCATATTGCGACGCAGGTGATTTTAGGACACAGTCTGTCGGAGCAGGGCTATACGGAGACCTATCCGGCTGAAAAGAAACGCTGGTATGTAAAGGCGCCTGCTTTCTCCTTCTCAAAGCTGAAGGGTATGGATACTTACCTTTCGCCTGAAATGAAGTCTACCGGCGAGGCGATCGGCTACGATAAGAGCCTGACCAGAGCGCTTTATAAGGCGATTCAAGCAAGCGGCATGAATGTGGCGAACTACGGCACCGTGCTCGTTACGATAGCTGATGCGGACAAGCCGAAGGCGCTGCCGCTGGTGAAGCGCTTCTATGACCTTGGCTTTAACATTGAGGCCACTGAGGGTACGGCAAAATACTTGAAGGAACACGGTATCAGAACCCGCATCCGTCATAAGCTGACGGCGGACGAAAGCGACGAGATTCTGCTGGCGCTCCGTCAGGGCCATATTGCTTATGTCATTAACACGATCGACATTAATGCCGGTGACTCTCACTCCGACGGCTCGTCCATTCGCCGTGCAGCGGTGGATAATAACGTGACGATGTTTACGTCACTGGACACTGTGAACGTATTGCTTGACGTGCTGGAGGAAATTACCCTTGGTGTATCCACCATCGACGCGGAATAGTAAAGTAAAACCCCGAATACCGTGTATTTATGCGGTGTTTCGGGGTTCTTTTTTTGTTTGTGGCTCTATTTTGGTACTCAGTTTTCGTTTTTTTCTTCATATTCTACGGTTTCAGTCTGTTTTTGAATACCGTGCTGATGCTTGTTTAGTTCCACAGCGATGGAGGTCGCCACGGTAGGATACAGGTGCGCATACGTGCGGTCTACCATTGCCGGAGTATCACCAACGCGATCGGCGATGGCGAGCGTGGAATACCCGAGCTCTATCAGAAGGCTAACGTGCGAGTGCCGCAGGTCGTGTATTCGTATGCGTTTTAGCCCTGCTTTTTCAGTAACGAATTTGAATTCTGCATTGGTCGCAGATTTTGTGAAATAAAAGATACGCTCATTATCTTTTATTCCGTGTATGCTCTCCAGGTATTCTTTCAGTTCGTCATAAACGAAGTCAGGCATTGCAACCTTACGAATGCTGTTTCTCGTCTTGGTGGGTCCGAGAACGTCCTCGCCTTTCCTGCGATGGTATGTTTCGGTAATATTGAGCGCCTTCGTCTCATGCAACACCTTGTTCGGTGTAAGAGCCAGCGCCTCGCCGGCACGAAGGCCGCACCAGAACAGAATCATAAACAGCAGATGAAAAGCGGGCTTCTGTTCGTACTCAATAAATTTGTTAAACTCATCCAGCGTCCAGAACTCCATTTCCTCTGACATCTTGCTTCCTATAAACTTCGTCTGATAGCAGGGGTTCTTCGGAAGGTTGAGATACTGTACCGCATAATTGAACGCAGCGGAGATTTGGCTGTTAAGAGAACGGAGGTAGGTATCTGAATAGGGCTGTTCTGTACGAGGATTTTTCAAAGCAAGCATTTGGTTTTGCCAGCGTCTAATATCGGCGGCGCCTATCTCGTTGATCTTCCGATTGGCAAAGTAGGGGAGAATGTGTGTTTCAAACATTATGACCTTTCCGTCATAAGTGCTTGTTCGTACGTGCTGCTTACAGTCCTCCATATATAGTTCGTAAAGGCTTTGGAAATTCATAGTCGGGTCAGAACTGCTCTTTGCGAGAAACTGTGTTTCCCAATCCTTCGCTTCTCGTTTGGTAGCAAAACCGCGTTTCTTTTTCTTCTTACGCTCACCCTGCCAGTTCGTGTAATAGAACGAAGCAAACCACGTTCCGCGCTGTTCGTCTTTATATGCAGGCATTTCTAACTCACCTCCAATTCACATATAATGTGTCAGTTAAAACAACCCCTCGTCAGTTGGAGGGGCTTTCAGTTCCGTAGAACTTATCTAAATCTGCTTTGTAGTAGTCCTTCAAATCTTCAACTGTACTGTTGATTTCTGGTACCACCAAGTCGTTTGACTTATTTGTACGGTTGAGTGTTCCTTTTTCTCCGTCTTCGGATACCCATACGGCCTCATAATCGGAATCACCTATTCTAACTGAAACAGAATTAACATTGCTGTACCGTTCTAAAGCATTCTTAATCAAGGGACATATCCCTTCTGCTGCTACAGGAATCATAAACGGTTCAAAGGTTGTCGCCTCAACGGTGAGTTTTCCATCCTTATTCAGAGAAACAGTAATGCTACTCTTACCGTTAGATAGCGTTGTTTTGGCAGCCGGCGAAAGGTTGTTATATAATTCTTCTGCAAACGCTCCGGTGTCTTCAAGAAGCGCAGCGCTTCCCGGGGCACAGGCAGTAAAAACGGCAGCCGTCAGAAGCATAGTAATTATGATAGTAATTACTTTTTTCATTGTATTACCTCTCTAACGATATACGTTATTTTCTATCAAAAGCAGGACAAATCTGATTGAATGTAGTATTATGAAATTCCCTACCCAAAAAAGCAGAATGGAGGCGGTATTATGGATGATAGGGAAAGGCTCGTTCAGGAATTGGCGGAAATACTGCGGTGTCTAACGCCGGAAAGTATCAGTCGTCTTGCTGAGATTGTCGAAGCTTTAAAAGCTCCGCATAATCAATAACCTTTTTCAAATCGGCAACAGATAGGTCCGATACGCTCAGGAGGATAGCCTTCTGTTCCTCGCTTAACTGTTGTCCGTCCCGAGACATCGTTGCTCTGATGTCGGTTCTGCCCATAAGGTAGTCTAATGATACATCAAAGATAATAGCAATTTTTGTTTTTATCTCATCGCTTGGAACGCGAACACCGCTTTCGTATTGAGATAAAGTAGTATTACTTATATTCAGTTTCTTTGCAAGTTGTATTTGTGTTAAGCCTTCGGATTCACGGAGGCTTTTTATTCTGTCCCCGATATGAGCCACTTTGCGTTCCTCACTTTCTCATTTTGCGAAAATTATAGCACATTTTTGCTGAAAGAAAAATATTTTTTCACAAAATGTGAAAAATACTATTGACATTTGCTAACTGTGAAATTATAATGGGACTATAAGTTTTGCAAACTGTGAAATTTGGAGGTGAGAAACAATGACATTATGCGAACTTAGAAAACAGAAAGGATACACCCAGGAGCAGACCGCGAACATCCTGAAAATCGGCGTATCTACTTATAACCAGTACGAAAACGGTACTCGTTCTGTTCCTGCACCTGTTGCGGAAGCAATCAGTAGTCTTTTCGGTGTGCAAACTGCGGATATTTTTTCGCCTAAATATTTCACAGTTAGCAAAACATAAGTATATTTATTATCTTCATTATATCCCATAAAAGAGGTGGTAACAATGAACAATTTAAGCGAAAACATCTACAAAACTGCGAGAAAAAAAGCGGAATTAACCAGAGAAGCCGCAGCGGAGGAACTACATATCGGAACCCGTACGCTTGACGGCTATGAGAGTATGGACGGCAATCCTCCGGATGATGTTGTCAGAAGGATGTGCATTCTGTATAACGACAGATTTCTCGCATACAGACATATCAAGCGGTCACCGTTAGGCGAATTCATCCCTGATTTGTTTGAAAGCAATCTGCAGGGTGCAACGCTCGGAGTGGTAAGCAGCGTAAACGGTCTCAACTCAATTCTGGCTGAAATCGTTGATATTTGCGCTGACGGGCAGATAAACGGGCAGGAACGCGAAGTGTGGGAAAAGAACAAACCGTTATTGCTGAAAGCAATCGGCGCCCTTACGGAACTCCTGCTTGCAGATAAGGAGGGTTGATTTATGGCTTTAAGACAGCCAGTAGAACACGTCGTTACAAGTCCTTGGTATAGGGCTAAGGACATCATGGCAATTATGGAGGTCTGCGAGAGCAAGGCATACAAAATCATTAAGTCCTTGCAGAAGGAAATCGTAAACACCAAAATTCCCGGAACAGACCGCTGCTATGCAGCACCGCCGGCAGGGCGTATTCGGAAAGAGTATTTCTGCGAGAAATATATGCTGGATGTTGATGAGTGTGACGCAATCGTCGCCCAGGCGAGACAATCAGCATAGGAAGGAGGAACGATATGCCGATAGTACCCAGACGAGCGCAAAATGCTTTATACGAGCTTCAGGAGTTTTGCAAACTACAGAACGGCAACTGTGCTGATTGTGCGCTCAAATATCAATGCGTGTTCCTGTGGCGTAAGAATATGTTCTGCGACCTGGAATTACCAAAGCAATCTGATATCGTTTACGGTTGCCGCGAGACAGAAACGTGCTCCGAGTTTATCAGAATGCACGCTGAAATGAATAGGCGACTTAACAAATCGGAAGAATTGCGTAAGCGAACGGTAATCGACAACGAATTGCTTCGCTCCCAGCGGGATTCGTTAGTAGGAATACTGGACAGGCTTTGTCCTGACTGGAAAGAACAAATAGGAGGTAAAGAATGAGAAAGTTTTTCACTTACTTTTGGGTTACTCTCGGAATCGGTGGCATTATGTGGTTCATCGCAACAATTGATAACCTGAATATCGTGCCCTTTCTGGGACTGCTTTTAGCGGTGATTGCCTTTCCAACAGCAGCCTTTGTTGGCGGGGATTACATAACCGAAAATCTGAATGAGGAAGGAGATGAAGACGAAGAGTATGGCACAGTATGTGACGTGTCCGAACTGTGGTGCGAATCTTGACCCTGGCGAGAGGTGCGATTGTGCAGACAAAATAAAGGCGCCGCCGAGAAAAATGGCAACACCTTTTGAACGCACAAGAGCGGCTGTTTATGCAACAGGGAACCGCTGGGCTATTGAGAATTTTAAAGCAACGCATTAGGAGGTAAGTATGTATGCTTACAGACGAACTCAGACAACAGATTAACCATTACGCCGGGTTTGAGCCGACGACGGAAGATATTGAAGCCGTTATGCCCGCTGCCGAGCGTAAACTGGAAGACCTGATTCGTCGTTTTGGTGACGATGACGGTAAAAGAAGGCAACCACATTACCTCGCACAGCTAATTGTAGAGGCAATGAGAAGTAATTACTACGCTCTCAAATTTGTCCTGATGAGCGAGGAAAACAAAGAAAAAAGGCTCGCAGAAGCGAACCCAATTTCATAACCAACGATTATTCTATCACATTTTTATTAAGAAAGCAAGGTGTTAAATCAAATTATGTCAGAAAAAATTATCGAAACTACTGGCGAGGTCGTAGAAATCGTTGACGACCTTGACACCACCGGGCTCATTGAAGTTAAGCAGCTCCCTGTAATCGTAGAGCATTTGCTTCAGATTAGGGATATGGTAACGGAAAGAGTCGAAAGCGCCCTTGCCCTTGAATGCACCGAGGACAATAAACAGGCGGTAAAAGCAGCACGCTCTGACCTTAACAAGCTGTTCAAAGAGCTGGAGGACAAGCGTAAAGAGGTTAAAGCAAAAGTCCTGAAACCGTACGAAGATTTTGAGGCGGTATATAAGGAGTGCGTAACCAACATCTTTAAGCCGGCAGACGTTCAGCTCCGCGATAAGATTGCGGCAGTTGAGGATGAGCAGAAAAGGCAGAAGCGCCAGAAAGCTCTTGAGTATTTTGAGGAATACAGGGAAGCACTCGGCATTGACTTTGTTTCCTTTGATGATGTCGGTCTGAATATCACGCTGAACGTATCCGACAAGAAACTCAAGGAAGAATGTAAGACATTCCTGGACCGTGTCATGGAAGGCCTTGACCTTATCGCTACTCAGGAGCACCAAGAGGAAATCCTCGTTGAGTTCAAAGAGACGCTTAACGCTGCTTCGGCAATTACAGTTGTTAAGAACCGTTATCAGCGTATCGAGGAAGAACGCAAGCGCAGGGAAGAAGCAGAGGAACGTAAAAGAGCAGAGGCAGAACGTCAGGCAGAGCTTGACGCTATCCTTGCCGAAGAGGAAATACTTCCCGACTTTGAAGACGAAGCATTTGTCGCTCCTACTGCCGAAGACATTTCTGTTCCTGATGAATCAGAGCCGGAGGAACAGCGCAAAAAGTACGTTGTTGCCTTCAAATACGAAACCTACAACAAGGCAAGCATAGGACAGCTTGTCGCCATTATGAAACAGGAGGGAACCTATGAGCAACTCTAAATCACTTACCCCGGGTAAGACCGGAAGACCTTCATTTACTCAGATTATTTCATCAAAGGGTTATCAGAAATTGATTAACAATACTCTGAGCGACCCCAACGAAGCAAGGCAATTTGTTGCTTCTCTGACATCTGCCGTAACAACAAATCCGACATTGGCAGAATGCGATTATCCTTCCATTGTTGCAAGTGCTTTTCTCGGCGCTGCACTGCACCTGTCTCCGTCGCCTCAGCTCGGTCAGTATTACCTTGTACCGTTCAACGATAAAAAGAGCGGCACCAAGAAGGCGCAGTTTATTCTCGGTTATAAAGGTATGCTCCAGCTCGCTATGAGAAGCGGACAGCTTAAAAAGATTAACGCCATTGAGATTAAGCAGGGCGAGCTGATTAAGTATGACCCGCTCAATGAAGAAATTCATTGCAAGCTCATTGAAGACTGGAACGAGCGCAATGCCGCAGAAACGATCGGATACTATGCATTCTTTGAACTGTCAAACGGCTTCAGAAAGTCGATTTACTGGAGCAAGGAACAGATGATTTCTCACGCTGATACGTTCAGTATGGCGTTTTCTGCGGAAGCATACCGCAAAATCCAGGAAGGCAAGATTGCCGATAAGGATATGTGGAAGTATTCATCGTTCTGGTACAAGAACTTTGACGATATGGCAAAGAAAACTATGCTCCGTCAGCTGATTTCAAAGGGCGGCTGTCCGATGTCTGTTGATATGATTGCCGGCTACGAGAGGGATAACGCTGTTGCAGACCTTAACGAAGAAGACGAAGTATTCATTGTCCCGGCGCAGGAAGCTCAGGAAAACAGTTCGGGGCTGATTGAAGCCGCAACACAGCCGGAAGCAAAAGAGGTCGTTGAAGCGGTTGATTTGAGCGACTTCGATGAATAAGCTGCCGATTGATTTTAAAATTATTTCAACGGGCTCACAGGGAAACGCCGTTGTCATCCATAAGGTTATCCTGATTGATTGCGGTGTTCCCTTCAAAGCCCTGAAGGAATACTACAAAAACCTGCGACTTGTGCTTTTAACGCACATACACTCTGACCACTTCAACAAGACGACCATTAAGAAGCTTGCCGCAGAACGACCTACATTGCGGTTCGGATGCGGCCGATGGCTTGTCGGTCCTCTTGTTGAATGTGGAGTGAGCAAATCGCAAATTGACGTTCTTAATTTTGATACGAGTTACGGGTACGGGATATGCAATGTGATTCCGGTACCACTCGTACACAATGTTCCAAATCAGGGTTACAAAATACATTTCCCATTCGGGAAAATGATATATGCAACCGACACAAACAACCTGAACGGCATAACGGCCTGGCACTATGACCTCTATATGATAGAGGCAAACTACGAGGACGATGTTATTCAGGAAAAAATCAAATTAAAGAAGGCAGAAGGGCTCTACGCCTACGAACAGCAAGTTCTGAAAAATCACTTGTCAAAAGCAAAATGCGATGACTTCATTTTTAAGAACTGTGGTCCGAACAGTCGTTACTGCTACCTTCATTGCCACGACGATACTAAAGACTAAGAGGCTACGGATATGTTGATAACAACAGCGAACATCCAGAAGTGTGATGGCAGACTGCTCCTGCTCAACACCGACGAAGACCTCAACCGTGAACTGCAACAGAAGCAGATCACACGGGTAGAGCTTCGCCTGGATGACGGTCGGACAATTTCAATAGACCAGCGTAAAAAGATATTTGCCCTCATTCGTGATATTGCTCTTTGGAGCGGTCATGAGCCTGAGGAAATCAGATGTTTTTTACAATGGGATTTCATCTGTCGGAAAGGGTATGAATGGTTCAGCCTTTCCGATGTGGATATGACGACCGCAAAGGAATTTATCAACTATCTGATAGCCTTTTGCTTTGTCCACAATGTTCCGACTAAAGATACACTGCTGAATCAGACCGATGATATCGGTAAATACCTGTATCTTTGTCTGGAGCACCGTAAATGTGCAATATGCAACAAGCACGCTGAGGTTCATCACGTTGACCGTATCGGTATGGGGCGCGACCGCGAGAAAATCGTCCACGTTGGGCTGCTTGCAATCGCACTCTGCTGGGAACATCACGAAGAAGCACATATCCGTGAAAAAGAACTCTTTGAAGAGAATTTTATTTACGGCATTAAACTGGATGAACATCTCTGCAAAATATTAAACCTTAACACAAAGGAACGGAGGTGAGTGTGTGGCTCGTCCGATTAAGGACGGGGTTGATTATTTCCCGATGGATACGGACTTTTATAACGATGATAAGGTTCGGCTTCTGAGGGCAGAATTCGGGGCAAAGGGTATGTATCTGCTACATTTCCTTTTGTGCGAATGTTATGGGAAAAATGGATACTTCATCA
>JAFUEH010000029.1 GCA_017463985.1 Eubacterium sp.
AGCGACCGTTAACCCACTGCCAGCCGGTCTGCATCGCGCCGGAACCGTTCATAAAGTACCAGCGACCGTTAACCCACTGCCAGCCGGTCTGCATCGCGCCTGAACCGTTCATAAAGTACCAGCGACCATTAACCCACTGCCAGCCGGTCTGCATCGCGCCGGAACTGTTCATAAAGTACCAATGACCGTTGATATACTTCCAACCAGTAAGCGCTCGGCCGTAGTCATAAAAATACCATGTATCACCGAATCTCTGCCAGCCGTTCAGCAAGGTAGGCGCTACAGGTTGGAGAATGTCATCTTCACTATCTCCACTGTCATCATTATCTGCCGGAGGCGTTTCAGGATCTTGTTGCGGCTTTACAGAATCAGTTTTCTTTATTGAAATGGTAACCGGATATTTTCTGCCTTGATATTCAGTGAACATCGTTGCCGTTGTATTTTCATTAACAAGAACAGTAAACACGCCGTTTTCGTCAATACTAACTTTACTCGGCTCGCTGGTTGAATAGCTCACTTTCGATGGGTCAATAATCAATGTGTCATATCCTTCGATATTGTCTCTGATGCGAAGGACCAATTTATCCTTATCACCCACACAATAGTTCGCATCACCTGAATACTGTTCTTGGCTGTATTCCACATCCATAATATCAGTGAACAAAATGTACTTTCTTGCAAACAGATTACCGTCAACATTACAAGCTTCAACCTTTATCGTTCTCAAGACAGGTTCAACAGAACAATCCGAAGCAGTAATCACTTGTTCTGCTTCATAAGTACAAAAAATCTGAATATACACAGAGAAACCTACGCCTTCAAAACAACCGACGCCTGTTGATTTAGCTGACTGCAAGAAATTATTTCTATGTCCTGAGGAATTGTACCATGAAAGAGCGGCAGTTTTTCCGTCAAAACAACCGCTAACCAGGTTCTCGCCACTGAACCCTCCATAGTTATTACCAGTATAGTTCCCGTAATACTTGCTTCTGTCAAAAACAAGAATGTCGTATTCAACCCCGTCATAAACTATCGAAGTTTCTCCGGTTACCAATTCATCAATGTGTTTGCCATTGGGTCTTCCGTGACTATAATCGACAGCACACTCGGCAGCACGACACATAGCAATTTCCATAAGGGTTTTATCCATCACCAACGGCTGCCGCCCATAGTCAGCACGATACTGATTTATACAATCAAGGCACTTGAACGCTTCCTGATAATTACAGTAACCGTAAACATCAAGAACATCAAGCTCATCGGCGGTAGGTCTGGAAGCGGCCTGCGCAGTAATCGGCGTTGTGCTTACAAGGAGCAGCACAGCCGTTATCAACATAATCAATATTTTTTTCATTTGTAAAACCTCCTTTAACGCGCAAATATAAGTACCAGTTTTAAAATCGCAAAAGAAAGAGCAACGCCAATCACAATTGTAATCAGAATCAACGCCACACACGCAAAAGCTGTCAAAAGCATAGCAACTACCATCCCCAGCACAGCACTTCCGATGGAAGTCAGATATTCCGCAAAGCCATAAGAAGATAGTTTACGCAAGGAGAAATTAAACCGAAGCCACAGAATGGCAGTAATTATCGGAACGGAATAGGGAGCTGCCTCTTGTGTAAAGGCTACAACGCCTTCAGCAAACAGCAACAGCGCTTTTGGTTTTATCCAGTTCATATCAAACTCAAAATTCACTACTACCGGCAACAACCACATTTCGACTGCTGCAACTATACCGGCGGAAAGTAGAAAAGTAATCAACCAAAAAGCAACTGGCTTATTGTACCAATGGTTGTTACTTTTTGGCACATAATCTTCAGCGATATTATATGCCAGCACCTTTGAATTATTTGTCATAACAAAACCTCCTGAACTATAATTTACACTTTGATATTAACAAACGGACGTTTGTAATGCAAATGTGTAATTATATTTTTATAGTAACTGTACTGATATTGGTACAGAAAGTTATAAATTTAATATAACAAAAAGATTTCACTTGACAATGCTTATTGCAAAAATGTACAAAAAAATGACAAAAAAAGCATATTTCAAATAAAAAACAGGGGTTGACAACCGAAAATCACTCGTTCTTATCGGCACAGTAAATAAAAAAGTCTCTCATAATTGAAAGACTTTTTAATGTCTGCTAAACTCTGTTTTCGCTTTGTAGGCTGCAATCCGTGCCTTTAGGTCGCGGTTTTCGGTCTGCAGATTTTCAATTTTTAATTCCAGTGCTGCAATCGTTTCGCGTTTCTCCGCTATATCACATCGCAAATCCCTGTTTTCAGCAGATAATAATTCATTTTGCTGATAAAGTACATTGATACCGTCAATAAAATAATCCTTGCTTTTTCCGTTATCAATAAGTTCTTTTTTAAGTTCTTTATGATATTTCATATCATCGTATAATTCTTGAAGTTGTGATGACATTATGGTGTTACCGTGTTTTTCCGATTCAATAGTAGGTAGCAGCCTTTCTAATAAAACATCTCTCACTTTGCGAGAATTATCGTTGATATTGTCAATTTTTGGTGCCATTGTCCCTGTGTCTCCCTTAACAGAGTTCACTTTATCGTCAATCGCCTTTCCTTGCTTTGATGAGCGAATAACATCCGCTAATATGACACCAATCACACCAATTATCGCAACAATCAATGACACTATTTCTGTTGTCAAACCAACTCCACTTCCTTTACCGTTATTTAATTCACATAGTATTAGTGCATAAATAATTATAATAAATGAAGTAGTTCTTGTCAATTTGAAATCCATCGTATCGATACTCCTCAAAATATATAAATTAGGACAAACGCGTTTAAAACCGAACCTTCCGAAGCGGATGAGCTTCACTTCTGACCTTGTGAGCATCAATCCGCCTCGGTGGTTTTTCTTGCCGTGTGCAAGCGGAGTTAGGAGGTTATTAGAATCGCCGATAAATCGGCAGTGGAAACCGCAACTTGAACTTTTATTCTTTTTTATATAAAATATATTTGAAATAACTAAATGAAAATGGTGATTATATGAAAAACAACAGCGACATCCAAACGCTCATCGATAACATTATCGCTTCAAATGCCTTGAAGGAATTTAAATATCAAAAGGAGTTCCTCAAATTGTGGAAACAAAAGCTACTTAAGTACTCTAAATCAGAATTTGCTTTTGTAAGCAATCCAAATGATAATAGCCAAATTTATCATTATGACGGAATTGTATTTGATACATATATCTGTTTTGATATAAACGTTGATTATTTATTATCTGCACTTCAAGTAGAACGAAAGCTTGATAAAGAACATCAATTCGCTGAAGTAGAATTAAACACTCAAGGTTACGAATTGTTCTATGGTAAAGAAGAATGCTTTTATACACATTATTCTCCGAGTGAATTGCAACCTTACTATGATAATCTTCATCCAGTTCTCATAACGCCATTCCCGCTTGTGCCTGCCAAATTAACAGTTATTGATGGCAATCATCGCGTATGTAAACAGATTTTGGAGAAGAAAACCACAATTGGAGCATACTACGTGCTTGACGGCGCTATTTGCTTATCGTTAATGACACAATTTCAGATTTGCCTTTACTGTTTTTTGTTTGATGTCTCAAGAATTATTTACAACACAGGTAAAATCAGCGATGGAAACATCCGCAATGGGTTATATATTTTTAATAGTAATTCATCTATGCATATTGCTCTTAATAGATAAGCAATCTATTAGTCCGTTCATATACTGTATTTCAAAATGAGGGTTAATTTCTAACAGTTTGTTATAGTCCTCCTGCGGATTAACTATAACCAGTTTTCGATTATCCATTGACTCTTTCATACTACCTCCCTTGAACTATATCGCCTCTGCTCTGATGAGGCGCAATACTCTTTTCTGATTCCTCAAGGCAGGCAAGAAGGTCTCTGTAATTCTGTGAAGTTGCATTGCCGGCAAGGTAGCCGTGAAGTTCTCCGATCCACGCTTCGCAAAAATCATCCTTGTCCGGATACTGACGTACCCAGTGGCGTTTTGTAAACTCTTTTAAGTGCCGCTGGTGCTTCTCGATGAAGCCGGTATAGTCGCAAATGGCATTTTTCGGGTCAACTGTTTCAATATGCGTGTATAAGAATCGGCATAATTGGTAATACGGCTCATTTTGATGCTTTACAAACTCTTCAGGAGAAATATAGCAAGCAGTAACAACCTCATCAAATTCCTTGTCGCCGGTATCCAAATCGCTTTGTTCACAATAAAGCAACCCGTATAAAGTTGAATTGTCGAATAGGTTAATTGCTTCGTGGCAGCCTACACCGAGATTCTTCATATCTTTTATTTTCTGAATCTTTTCCGGCTCACTGTACCAAAAAGCACAATTTACCAAATGAGAGTGAACAGGGTTGGGAAAGCGACAGCGAAATTCGTTAATTGCCTCCTGCATCGTTCTTGCCTCAATGGTTAAATAACCTCTTTGGTACGGAAATTGTCTGTCCGAACCGAAAGTAAATAAAGTCTCCATAATCGTCCTCCTTAAACGATAAAGCCAAGCTCTTCGGCAAGGCTCTGAATGATTAAATCAATGTCGTTATTGGCGCGGATTTCCTCTTGCAAATCAAAAAATTCCGCATCTTTTAGTTTTCCGTAAAAATCATCAAGCCGTTGCAGCACCTCGGCTTCAGGCTCGGCAAAACAATAGTGACCAAAAGCACTAACTGCCCCGCCGAAACTGTTCTGCTCGTTGATTACCATACTCACTATATAGCCTTCCTTCTGATACGATGCTATATAAACTCTTTTTTGTAAGTTCAAAAAGAAGATGACTGCTGCATCACCCAAATCTGTTAAAAATCCCCGACCATCGCCGCCTTTTTCTTTCACTTTATCAAGCAAGAGGTCAAGCTGTCTGTTCAATAACCGTCAACCCTTTCTTTTAGCACAAGCGATGTATACTTATTCACTTACGCATAAAACAATAATTAAAAATGCTCAATTTGTTTATTTTACGCATTCGGGCGAATATTTCCTTTCAGTAGGGTATTGATATTCACTCTCTTTTGAACTAACTTGGTACTTTACTACGCCTTAAAGAAACGAAAATTTAAAGCACTTACAAACTTAAATTCCAGCAACTTATGGCTTATTGCAATATAAAAAGCCTAAAAAATACTGTTTTTCAGCGGTTTGTTCAAATGTGAAAATCGCAGTTAAAAATGAGCATAAAAAATGAGCCGTCATCTAACCAAATTCCGACGGCTCCCGTGCTTGCGGCAGAGGAGAAAAAAGCCGAATACACACTGAACAAGATGTCCTTTTTTAGCAAGCGCTATGGATTTACTTTAGGGTATAAATCAAATTGTGGTTAACACAACGACTTATTGTATA
Organism: Eubacterium sp.; assembly: GCA_017463985.1. Taxonomy (GTDB): domain Bacteria; phylum Bacillota; class Clostridia; order Oscillospirales; family Acutalibacteraceae; genus Eubacterium_R. The sequence continues at coordinate 5,373 of JAFUEH010000029.1, forward strand.
ATTAACACCTTATGGCTGGGGAGGCGGGGTTTGAACCCGCGTGTGACGGAGTCAAAGTCCGTTGCCTTACCTCTTGGCTACTCCCCAACGATTGGTGCAGCTCCCTATTATAGAATGTTTATAATATAGCAGGCTCAGAAGTAACCTTCTTCTCCCTGAGCCGAGCCACAACCTCGCCCGCTATTTCGTTTGTGTTGGTGTCTGACCTGACTTTGAGCGTCCGTAGTCAACAAGGAGCTTTTCCACCATGTTGGCAAGCTGCTCATCGGTCAGCGTTTTACCTTTTACGTGCCTTTCAACTGCCGCGCGGATTTTCTTCATCCCGTCCAGCGTTTCAAACACTCTTGCCTCTGCCTGCTTTGGTGTGAGGCTTTCTTTGAAATAGCCACCGAGCCTCTCATAATCGACCTTGACCGTTTCCTTTTGGTTTGGTTTCGCCTGCATCAGAATATGTATAACATCGGTCTGCGTTAAGAGACTATCCTGTGACAGACGCTTAATCTGCGTTGCCTGCTGAACCGATGGTGTTTTACCAAGTTCTTTAACCGTGTCATAAAAGAACTTCTGCTCAGTAGGTGTAAGATACGATATTTCCACCGCCGGCTTTAACGCCATTGACGGACTTTGCTTCAATGCGTCGTTATCAACCAAGTCAAGAAGCTGGGGAATGAGATTGGTAAGGCGAACATAGCGGCTAACTTGTTTTCCGCTCATTCCTTCCTCTAAACCCAACTTATCCCTTGTTTTATCACTTGTGGACCTCGGGTCCACAAGTTCACCACTTAAATCGCTGCGTCGCCCTTGCCTGCTCATTGCCTCCATTTTCATCTTATAAGCAAATGCTCTTTCAGATGGAAGAATCAATTCGCGCTGCTTGTTGCTGTCAACCATCATAATGGTTGCTTCCGCATCGGAAAGGTTCTTTTTGATGATAACGGGAACTTCGCTGATTTTCGCCAACTCTGCCGCCTTATTTCTTCGATGGCCGGAAATGATTTCATAACCGCCAGCCTGTCGGGGTCTGACAAGCAGAGGAAGCAATATTCCGTTGTCTATGATGCTATCCCTCAAATCAAGCATTTCATCATCGACAACAACCTTAAACGGATGATGCGGAAATTCGTGGAGTTGTTCTCTCAGTACAACCTTATATTCTGTATCAGAGCCGTCCACATCTGCAGGTTGGTTGAATATCGCCGTATAGAACGGATTAGTTGCCGGATTCTGTTTTTCAGCGTTCACATCGCTGTAATCTAAATCTTCCGGCTTTACATCAAAATCCTTTTTAGCCATTCTGTAATACCTCCCTTACCAAGTTTTTATAGGCTTCGGCAACCTTGCCTTTGCCGTCGTATTTTACAACGCTCTGATGCTTCCGAGCAGCCTCAGACACGCGCACACTATAAGGTATCACCGTGTTATAAAGCCTCACGGCGCTAAAGCCTTGCTGAATGCTGTTTCTCATATAGTTATCTTCGTTCCTTCTGCCGTCAAACATTGTCAGAAAGATACCGGCAACCTTGAGGTTTGAATTGGAATACTGCCGAATCATCTGTACCGTGTTCAGCACCTGACGAATACTTGTCGCCGAGTATTCCTGCGGCTGTGCCGGGATAAGCAATTCATCGGCAGCCACCAGCGCGTTAATCGTCAGCATACCGAGGTTGGGCGGACAGTCAATGATGATATAATCGTAATCGCCTCTTACCATATCGACATACTTTTTAATAAAGTATTCACGGCTGAGCGACATTGACATCAGGCGCACCTCAGTACCGGCATACGCGTCGCTGCTTGGAAGCAAGTCAAAGCCTTCCTCTGTTTGAACAATGCCGCGATTGGCACTCAAAGCCTTAAAATTGATAAGGTCGTCAATCACATCTGCAATAGACTCATTGACGGCGCCTCGCTTTAAGGCGCGTGTGGAATTGTGCTGCGGGTCGTTGTCAATCAACAAGACCTTATAGCCTTCCGACGCCAGCACCGCACTCATCGCAACGGAACTCGTTGTTTTTGCTACGCCTCCTTTTTGAATTGCCAGCGCAACAACCTTACATTCGTTTGTCTTTTTCGTATTCATTCTGAATACCTCCCTAAAGTAAAATATAAAAAATGGGGAGCATCGTTAAAAACAATGCTCCCCGTTTTTACGGATGTATTCATCATTGCGACAAAAAATAAACCCCTCTGACTTAACAGAGGGGTTTATGGTTTGGCGGAGAGCAAGGGATTCGAACCCTCGAGTAGGCGTTGACCCACTACACGATTTCCAGTCGTGCTCCTTCGGCCAGCTCGGACAACTCTCCAAATCACATAGTCAATATTTAATTGACTATGCCATTATACATTATTGAAGCTGAAAATGCAAGAGAAATTTTTTATCAATTATTTTTATCGCGATCAGCACCGCCGTAAAGCCAATGACGCCGCCTACCGTCACGTCGCTCAGATAGTGTGCGCCCATGACCAGACGGGTATAGGCCACTACCGAGGTAAACACCAGCGGCAGCACGAAGCACCACACCCGATGCTTTTCCCATTTCTTAGAAATGTATGGCAGCAGCAACATCAAATAGCTCATGGCTGCACCGGCCGTATGACCGGACGGGAAAGACTTATTGCCGTTCAGGCCGTTCGGATGGTACCAAGCGGTGAAGGCATCGTAGCTCCCCTGCTTGAGCAGATCACGGAAACGTACCCTGCCCCACAGGTATTTGGTGACCTCGATCGTAGCGAGCTGCGCAAACAGCACAGCAATACCGGCGACAGACAAGATGATCAACGGATTTTTCAGCTGCTCCGGCACGTGAAAATACTGCCCGATATACAGCGCGATCGCACCGATGCCCAGCCCAAAAACGATGCCGACCGCCAGCGGCAGATCGTCACGGAAGAAATAGCGATGCAGATGGTAACCAAGATAGGCGGCACCGCCAAAATTGGCCAGCAAGCCGAACAGCCTCATAACCGGTTTTTCGCACAGATAAAACAGGAGCACTCCGGCGACGGTTGTCAGCAAGCGGCTCGGCATTTCACCGGTCGCCTCAAACCAGCGTGCAAATATATCCGTCGGATCGTTCAGCTGAATATCCAGCTTCAGATCGACAAAGCTCGCGGCAGCCAATGCACCGGCAGCCAGCACATAAAAGCAGATAATAAAGGGTCTGTATTTTTTCAGCATCCAATCACCTCGGTTTTATTATAGCTGCCCTTGGCGGCAATGTCAAATCTTCTCAAAAAAAGAGGCTGCTTCACTTCTGTGAGGCAACCTCGTTCATTTTCATGATTATAAAGCCTTCTTTGCAGCCTCCGTCAGCGCGGTGAAGCCCTGAGGATCGGATACAGCGATTTCAGCCAGTACCTTTCTGTTAAGGTCGATTTCTGCCTTCTTAAGGCCGTTCATGAAGGTGGAGTAGTTCATACCGTTTGCCTTGCAGGCAGCAGAAATACGGGTGATCCACATTCTTCTGAAGTCTCTCTTCTTCTGCTTTCTGCCGATATAGGCATACTGGCCGCTCTTCATCACGGCCTGCTTCGCTGTCTTAAACAGTGCGTGCTTTGAACCGTAGTAGCCCTTCGCAGCCTTTAATACCTTTTTTCTTCTCTTGCGAGTCATCATAGCGCCTTTAATTCTAGCCATAGTTAATTACCTCTCTTTCGATAAATGGAAAAGGAAAAATCCTTATTAAGTCGATAAAACGAGTTGTTCTTATTTATAAGGAACAAGTCTCTTTAACTGCTTCTGATTGGTGACATCAGCAACAGCCTGCTTGCGCAGATTTCTCTTGCGCTTTCTGGACTTTTTCGTCAGAATATGAGAGGTGTAAGCGTGTGATCTCTTAACCTGTCCGCTCTTCGTTGTCTTGAAGCGCTTCTTTGCGCCGCTGTGAGTCTTAATTTTTGGCATAATCTATTCCTCCAAACAAAAATTTACTGATTACTTTACCGGCTTAGGCGACAGGAACATCAGCACCTGACGGCCTTCCAGCTTCGGCTTTTTATCCACGTTAGCTTCCTCGCTGAGCTCCTCGGCAAAGCGAACGCAGTTATTCACTGCCAGGTCGGAATGCGCCATCTCTCTGCCGCGCAGACGGATCGACACCTTCACCTTGTCACCCTTAGAAAGAAACTTGCGTGCCTGATTAACCTTGGTGGTGAAATCGCCAATGTCAATATTGATAGAAAGACGGATTTCCTTCGTTTCCACAATTTTTTGCTTCTTGCGATTTTCCTTTTCACGCTTTGACTGCTCATACCGGAACTTGGAATAGTCCATAATTTTCACGACAGGCGGCTTTGCCTGCGGTGCGATTTTCACTAAATCCACGCCCTTTGCGTCAGCGAGCTGCTGCGCTTCCTTTGCGCTCATAATGCCGAGCTGCTCGCCTGTGTCGGAAATAACACGGACTTCCTTGTCTCTGATTTCGCCGTTAAGCTGCGGAGCATTCTTGCTGATAAAAAACACCTCTCAAAAATTAATCATGATAAAAAATAAGTACGAACGCAGTCCGTCCGTACTTAATAAAACCCAATTAAGTATTGCCCTTTTTACTGTACGCTGAAGGGGAGAACGGGACGTTCTGCTTTGTTGTGTATGTTATGTTAACACAAATCCCCTCGAATGTCAAGAAAAACTTTACTTATTTTTCCGGTAAAGATAATGGGCAAAATGCACGCCGTCGACCGTAAAATCACTCAGCTGCTCACGGTGATACAGCGATCGGTCAAAGGCGGGAAAAAAGGTATCCGCGTCCGCACAGGCGGCGTCGATCTCGGTCAGGTAAAGCTTATCGCAAAGCGGCAGCAGCTCACGGTACACCCTGCCGCCGCCGATCACAAACGCCTCGCCTTCACCGGCAAGCGCCAACGCCGCCTCCACAGAGTCGGCTGTCTCGGCACCGGCTGCGCAATAGGCGCTGTCAGCGGTGATCACGATATTCCGGCGGTTCGGCAGTGCCTTTGGCAGCGATTCAAACGTTTTGCGGCCCATAATCACTGTATGCCCTGTCGTCGTTGCCTTAAAGAACTGCATATCCTCCCGAAAGTGCCAGATGAGGTCGTTCCCCCTTCCGAGCTCATTATTTTTGCCGATAGCGGCAATCAGAGAAAGCGACATGATCTCACCTCACTGCGCGATCGGGAAAGCAATCTTGCCAAGGTGCTGATAGTCCACCAGCTTCACATCCTTGCAATCCCGCGAATTGTCAAATTTGAAAAAGTCGTCCACCTCCGGATTCAGCCAAAGCTTCGGCGCAGGCAGATCACCGATCTCCTCCTGACGGCGAATCTGCTCACGAATACCGTCGATCTGATTCACATAGATATGCGCGTCCTTGATCGACCAGTCGATCGTGCCGGGCTGTAAGCCGGTGACCTGTGCCAGCATACACAGCAGCACCGCATACTGCGTCACGTTAAACGGCAGCCCGAGTGGTACGTCGCAGGAGCGCTGGTGCACCCAGCAGTTCAGCTTACCGTCGGTAACGTCCCATTCGCTCGACCAAACGCAGCTCGGCAGCACAGCCGTATCCAAATAATCGTTTTGCCACAGGGTCATCACCATACGGCGGTCCTTCGGGTTGTTTTTGATCGTATCGATCAGGTGCTGCGTCATCTGGAATTTACGCACAATATAGCCGTAAGCGGTACCGATTGTGTGGGCATATTCCTTGCCGAAATGCTTATGCACCGTCTGCTTGACCAGCCTGCCGTTTTCGTCCGGCAGCATCTGTGTGGCTGTCCAGACGCCCTCTTCGTCGATCTCCCATTCGTTCCAGATCTTCACATCACGTTCCTGCAGCCAGCGCACATCGTTCGACTGTGCCTGATAGATCCACAGCATCTCCAGCACCGCCTGACGGATAAACAGCTGCTTTGTGGTTAAGATCGGAAACTCCTGGCTCAGATCAAAATGAAAATGATGGGACGGCACCTTGATTGTATTCGTGCCGGTCCTGTTTTCTACCTCCACGCCCTCCGAAAGAATACGGCGGCATAAATCTAAATAATCCTTATCCCACTGTGACATAAAGCATTACTCCTTCCAAGGATACTGTTCTTTTAACTGTTCAAATTCCTGATAGGTTTCGGCAAAGTGAAATTCCTGCTGCAGATCCGAAAAGAAGAAAATATAGTTCGTCTCCGGATAGTGCAGCACCGCGTCGATCACTGCCTCGCCGGAATTGGTGATCGGTCCGGCCGGCAGCGCCTTGCATTCATACGTATTATACGCGTCGTACGCCTCCTGCGAAATACCGGCAGTGTCGCGCAGCGCCCTGGCGTAAAAGATCGTTACGTCAGACTGCAGCTGCATACCGCTGTTCAGCCGGTTCATAAAGACAGAGGCGATGTTTTGTGCGCTTTCGTTCGTGAGCGCCTCCTCCTGTACCACACTCGCCAGCGTGATCAGCTCGTAGAGGGTCATGTCATGCGCCTCACAAAACTGATCCATTGCTTCGGTGCGCCGGTCCGCAAAGGCACCGAGCATGATGTCCGCGATCTTATGCGCGTCACTGTTCATGGCAAAATCGTAAGTGGCCGGGAACAAAAAGCCCTCCAGCTTATACGGCACCAGCGCATTATCCGGAATTTCTTTGATAAAATTATAGTCGTAGCCCTCGGTCGTTTCGCAAGCAGCTAAAAAGTCCTGCGCAGAGCAGATGCCGTTTTCCTCCAGGCGTGCGGCAATGTCCATACAGTTAAAGCCCTCCGGAATCACCACCTTCACCACCTCGTGTGAAATATCGGGGTCTTGCAGCTTCTCAGCGATCGCCTCATAGCTCATATCGGCTGTCAGCGTATATTCACCGCGGACATATTCAAAATCCGGATAATGGTTAGCCATCCAGTTCGTCCACAGCACATCGCTGAGGACAATGCCGTTATCCGCCAGATCGGCGCCGACGACCTCCTCGTAATTCTGTGAGCCGATGATGAGCGTATATTCCTTTGTCTCCTGCTTCACGCCGTTAATATCGTTTGTAGCGGCTGTATAGACCAGATAACCGAGCACGCCGAGGATCGCGATCAACAGCACTGTCAGGACGGCGATCAAGCCCTTATGTGTTTTGCGTTTTGCCATTTTTATAATTCCTTTATCATTCGTTTATGCGCAATGCCTGCGTCCATAATGATTGCATCGGCGGCAACATGAAAGCCGCATTTTTCGTAAAACGGAATAGCATGCAGTTGCGCGTCCAGCTGCACTGACGGCGCGCCGTTACGCCTTGCCTCCTCGCACAGCGCCGCTACCACCGCCGCGCCGGCGCCGGTGCCGCGATACGCCTTCAGCGTAGCGATCCGTCCCAGCTTGACGCCCGTTTCTGTAACGATCAGCCTGCCGGTAGCGACGGGAGCACCGTCACGGAAGATCAAGACAAAGCGCGTTTTTTCATCGCTGTCATAGCGGTCGATCTCCTCTTCAAGAGCAACGCCCTGCTCCTCACAGAATACCTGATAGCGAATAGAAACGGCCGTCTCTAAGGCACTGTCTGCACAGCCGAAAAGCTTGCTGTTCATCTCATCACTCCTTATCCAACATTCTAACATAAACGCCGAAAAAAGCAATACTAATATTGACTAAAGCGGCGTTTTATTTTATACTATATTCTAATAAGTTAGAGGAAGGTAACCTTATGCCGTTTTATGACATCGCCGGTTTACGGGTAGAAATCAAAAATAACAAAGGCAGAACGCTACGGCAGTCAAAGGCCTATTTGGCCGACAACCAAGACCCGACCCTGCCTGCGGATATTGTGATCGACATCACGCCGGAGCGTGTGCAGGCAGCGCGCGAGGAGCATCCGGAGCTGAACTCCGACGATTGGGAGTATATGCTGACCGGCTCTGATTTTTACGCCCGTCTGCTCGGCTATGACGGTATTTTGCTGCACTCCTCCTGTATCGTCGTGGACGGCGTCGCCTACGCCTTTTCCGCCGACAGCGGCACCGGCAAATCCACCCATACCCAGCTGTGGCTGAAGCGCTTTGGCGAGCGTGCCTATATGCTCAACGACGACAAGCCGGCACTGCGCGATATTGACGGAAAAATATACGCCTGCGGCACCCCTTGGAGCGGCAAGCACGACTACTCCACGCCGGTCATCGTACCGCTCGGCGGCATCTGCTTTTTAGAACGCAGTGAAACAAATTGGATCAAGCCGGCGGACACCAAGCGCGCTGTTTACAATATATTTGCGCAGACGGTACGTAATCTCGGGCCGAACGCCATGAACAAGCTGTTTGATGTGCTGGAAGCAATTTTTGAAAAGGTGCCGTTGTGGGAATTCGGCTGCAACATCTCGCCCGAGGCGGTCGATGTCTCCTACAACGCCATGAAGCAAGGCTATGAAGAACAGAAATAAATACCTCCGTTTTGCTGTATGCCTTTGGCTCTGTCTGCTGCTTGGCGGGTTGATCAGCGCCTGCAACGCCGGCGTGATCACGAACGAGCCTTCAACGGAGGCAACGGCAACGCAAGCCGTGACAGATACGGTCCATACAGAAGCCGCCGAGCCGGAGACAGTCTTTTCCTCAGCGGAAAGCACTTCGCTCACGGAGGCTGACACCACAGCGGAAACGGCTACAGAAACGACCGGTTCAACAACAGCGGCTGCCGGCGAGCACAGCACCCGCAGTCCGTCTACCACTGCCGCCAAAACCACTGCACCGACAACAACGGCGACGCCGACAGCGCCAAAGACACAGGAATGTACGCTGACCATCGACTGTACCGCTGCGCTGGCCAACAAGGATAAGCTGGTCGAAGGTCATGAGAACGTCGTGCCCTCCGACGGCTATTTGCTGCGTAAAACGGCCGTCACGATACAGAACGGCGATACGGTTTACGACGTGCTCAAGCGCGCCTGCAGCGCGAACGGCATCAGCATCAACGGCACAAAAACCTATATCCGAGGGCTGCAGCAGCTTGACGAATTTGACTGCGGCACCAACAGCGGCTGGCTGTATTACGTCAACGGTGAGCTGCCGATGACGCCCTGCGGCAAATACGCGGTCAGCTCCGGGGACAACATCGTATTTTACTACACAGTGGATTATTCCACCGCCTATTAAACTGATAACTGCAACCAAAAAATCACGCCAAGCGGCGTGATTTTTTACTATTGCTTAAAGCTTTTCGTGATTTTTTATTCCTCAAAATCAATTTTCATGACATGGCGCTCCAGTTCCTCGCCCTCTGCGCGCTGACGCGTCGGCTTCGGTGCGTCCATAAAGTCCTCCTGCAGCTTCTCATATTCTTGACGGGACAATTTTGCGCGCTCGAGCTTACCGGCGTAATAGCGGTAATTGAAGACCAGCAGCACAATACCGCCGACCAGTAGCACAGCGCCGATCACCGTCAGCCATTGCAGCACCGCAGCATAGCAGTCGCGGATCATGCTGTCATAAGATCCGTAAACGCAGAAACGGAATTTTTCTAACAGGCCAGTCATGCGAACAGCCAGCGGAACAAACAGCAGCAGGTAACCGGCTACGTTCAGTCCCATCCCGATATACGAGAACCGACGGTGTCTTCCGTCGTTAATCAAATCAATTGCCACCAAACTGATAACCAAACACACGGCGCAGGCGACGATCACATAGAGCGCGGTCATACCGGAGGCAAAGCGCAACGCACCGACCGTTTTGGTGTCATTGCCCTTCATCCGGTAATTGATATAGCTGACCGCCAGCGAGGCGGCGCTCTGCACCTCCTCGTCCGTCAGTCCTAAGCTGTTCTGCACGGCATAATCGGCAAGGCAGGAATAGTACATATTATAGAATGTTTTGCTGTCGGAATAATCGGCCGTATAGCCGTAATTAAACATCCTCGCGATCTCAGAGGCGATCCCCGAAACATTTTCGCTGTTCACGGCGCCCTCAAAGGCAGCCTCCGGCAGTCCGGCGACCGCGGCGGCATCGGCAGCAGCCTCCTCCATATCGGCAATCAGCTCCGCGCTGTTGCGTTCACAGGCGCTGCGCAGAAAGCTTTCGCTCTTAAAAAAGCCCACGGTCAGCGCACTGACTGCGATCCCCACCAAGGAAGCCGCCAGCACCAGCGACAGCACGATACACGCCAGTCGATTGAAATAATAACGAAACATATTACCCTCCTACGCCGGCTCAGCGATACATACGATATACAGGTCCGCATTGCTGCCTACCGCCAGATTTTTGTACGGAAAGGCGACAACCAGTGTATTTTCCTGCAAATAAGAAGCTAAGTTTTCTTCGGTAACACCGGCGTCAATACGGGTGACAGTGTAAGGATAAGTATCCCGACCGATCACGGTCAGCGTTAAGTCGCTGCCGACCTTCGCACGGTGCATCGCCGCCAGCTGGTTCTCAGTATCTGTACCGGTGATCAGCATAGCGCCGCCGTTCCACGGTGCGGTAGAGCCCTCCGCCATGGCCAGCTGTGAACGGTCCGTCGGCTGATAGCAAACGACCTTATCCGATAACGCGCCGTCCAAGCCGGACAGCGTACCGATCAGCGCGCCGTCAGTCAGCTGCTCGAAGGAGTCATATAACGAGGAGCTGTAGCCGGAAAGGTCCGGTGCCGCTGCTGCCGCCGGCGTCAGCTTTGCCTGTGACGCGGTTGCTGCACGGCCGCCAAGCGTCAGGAGCAGCGCCAGCACTGCCGCCGTCACCACTACCTGAACCAGCACGGAACGTTTGATAAAATTAAAAATGAGTGAACGCATTTCGACACCTCATCCATCTCTTGAATTGAATAGACGGAAATATTATATATCATTATGCTGTAAAATTCAAGACACGTGTCAGAACTTTTTCCGGTTCCGTTTTCGGATCGGATCAGAGGAAAATGTACCGCCATTTTCCGTGAATTTGGGTTATTTTTATTGCATTCATTAAAAAGGTATTATATATTATGATTGTAAAAACTTGAAAGGAGTGTTCCGCATGTCAATCCTCGCTAACGGAAACATCTATATTCTGGAAACCAAGAACACCCACTATGTTGTCGGCATCGACCGGCACGGCTATGCCCATCGGTTGCACTGGGGCGCAAAATGCCCTATCACGGATTACGACTTTCCGCGCGGCGTCAATGAAAACGCCACGATTCCGGAGCTGGACAGCTGCCGGCTGGAGTACACGCCGTTTGGCAAAACCATGTACCGCGAATGCGCGATCAAAGCCAGCTTTGCAGACGGCTGCCGTGAGATCAATCCGGAGGCGGTTGGCGCAAAGGCAACGGACGATACCCTTTCCCTGACCTTCCGCGACGAATACTATCCCCTGTCCTACACCCTGCAATACCGTGTGTATGAAGGCTTTGATATTATCACCAGAACCGTCACAGTGACCAATCACGGCACAGACGACATCCACTTTGAAAAGCTGATGAGCGCGGAGATCGCTCTGCCTGGGACGAAGCCGTTTCATATCATGAACACCAACGGCGCATGGGGTGCTGAGGGCACGCCGACCAACACGCTGCTCGACGGCGGCGAGCTTGTCTTTGAAAGCCGGCGCGGTCACAGCGGCCATAATATGTCGCCGTATTTCATCGCTTACCGCAACGCCGACGAACGCAGCGGCGAGGTATTCTATGCCCACCTAGCGTGGAGCGGTTCGTTCAGGATAGAGGTCAGCCGCGATCTCTTCGGCGTGACCAGAGCGGAGCTTGGTATGAATTCCTTTGATTTTGAGCACGTGCTGGAGGGCGGCGAAAGCTTTACAGCGCCGGCTGTGATCTTAGGAAGAGGCATTGGCTTTGGCGATATGAGCCGTCAGCTCAACCGCTTTGGCGTACAGCACGTACTGCCGAAAAATTTTGCTGACAAGCCGCTGCCGGTGCTATATAACTCGTGGGAGGCAACGGAATTTGACGTCAACGTGACGGACCAGACCGCCCTTGCCGTCAAGGCGGCTGCCGCCGGCTGTGAGCTATTCGTGATGGACGACGGCTGGTTCGGCGCCAGAAATACCGACCACGCCGGACTGGGCGACTGGTTTGTGAACAAAGAAAAATTCCCGAACGGGCTTGGCGAGCTGATCCAGAACGTCAATGAGCTGGGCATGGATTTCGGTCTTTGGGTGGAACCGGAAATGGTCAATCCCGACAGTGATCTGTTCCGCGCACATCCAGACTGGGCTTATCATTATCCCACCAGAAAGGCGAACGAGATCCGCTGGCAGCTGGTACTCAATATGACAAAGCCGGAGGTGCAGGCTTATATCTTTGACTGTCTGGACACCCTGCTACGTGAGAACAACATCAAATACATTAAATGGGATATGAACCGTCCCTTCTCCGAAACCGGCGGCGAAAACCTGGCGCATCCGAAGATGCTGTGGTATTACCACACCAAGGCGGTATACGATATTGTTGACCGGCTGAAGGCAGCGCATCCTGAGGTACAGTTTGAAAGTTGCTCCTCCGGCGGCGGTCGCTGCGACTGGGGCGCACTCTATCATTACGATCAGGTATGGACCAGCGATAACACCGACGCAATCGACCGTATCGTGATCCAAAAGGCCTACGGGCTTACGCACCCGATCAAAACGATGCGCGCCTGGGTCACAGACATCAACTGGTATAACCGTAACACGCCGCTCGCCTTCCGCTTTAATATTGCCATGCGCGGCGCGCTGTCGCTCGGCGGTAATCTGAAGCATTACAGCGATGAAGATATTGCCCTCTGCCGCCATTACACAGACCTGTATAAAAGCGTTCGCAACACTGTGCAGTTTGGTGATCTTTACCGTCTGCTGGACATTGACGAGGATGAGATCGCGGCCGATTTATATGTCAGCAGCGGTAAAACAGAAGCGGTGCTGTTTATCGCAAGCGTGAACACCCGTTGCATGAAAAAGCCCCAGCCGCTGTATTTTGACGGGCTGGAGGACGACCGTATTTACACGTTCGACATCGAAGATCAGCATGTTGAAAAGAGCGGCGCTTATCTGAAAAACGTCGGGCTGCCGCTGGACATCAAGAAGCAGTATTATAACCAAGTCATCGTTATTAAGGCAAAATAGCGCCGAACCGTCCGCTTTCGGCGCCGGGCATCAAAGAAAATAGCCACGGACTACTTTACAGTCCGTGGCTATTTTAATATATTATTTCAATAACGGAGCACCGTCAACCAGTCTTTGTTAGTCGCCCAGCAGCTTTACCAGGACCGCCTTCTGTGCATGGAGACGGTTTTCCGCTTCGTCAAAGATCTCAGCGGCGTGCGCCTCAAACACCTTGGCGGTAATTTCCTCCTCACGGTGCGCCGGCAGGCAGTGCAGCACCATCGCCTCCGGCTTAGCGAGTGCCATCACGGCATCGTTGATTTGGAAGTCCTTAAATACCTTTTCACGCGCCGCCTTTTCTGCCTCCTGACCCATGGACGCCCATACGTCCGTATACAGCACGTCCGCGTCCTTTACGCAGGCCGCGATGTCGTCAGAGCAGGTAAAATCGCCGTTTTCCTGCGCCCAAGCCATCAGGGCGGCATCCGGCTCATAGCCCTTTGGACAGGCGATCGCACACGCCATGCCCATCGTGATCGCGCCGACGATCAGGCTGTTCGCCATATTGTTGCCGTCACCGACAAAGCAAAGCTTCAGCCCGTCAAAGCTGTTTTTATATTCACGGATCGTCATCAGATCCGCCAACACCTGACACGGATGGCAGTAATCGGTCAGGCCGTTAATGATCGGAATGGAGCCGTATTCCGCCAGCGCTTCCACCTCTGCCTGCTCAAAGGTACGGATCATGATGCCGTCCAGGTAGCGCGACAGCACGCGCGCCGTATCCTGTACCGGCTCTCCCCTTCCGATCTGCAGATCACGGTTAGAGAGAAACAGCGCCTGACCGCCGAGCTGATACATACCGGTTTCAAAGCTGACGCGTGTACGGGTCGAGCTTTTCTGGAAGATCATACCCAGCGTTTTGCCCTTCAGATAATGATGGGTCACGCCGCTTTTTTGCTCATATTTCAGCTGATCCGCCAAATTGAGCAGCTCCAAAATTTCATTTTTCGATAGATCTTGCAGTTTAAGCAGATGCTTCATGTTCCAGTACCTCCCCGAGGATCGCTAAGCCCTCGTCAATTTCTTGATAGGTGATATTAAGCGCAGGCAAAAGCCTGACTTTATTTTTATGGGCTGTCAGCACCAGCAGTCCCTTTTCAAGGCATTTTTGCGCCAGCACCGCGGCGTCGAACGGTGTGCTGATACCGATCATCAAGCCCAGTCCGCTGAGCGCCGTCACGCCCGTCATCGCCGCCAGCTGCTGATGGATATAGTCGCCCTTTGCCGTAACCTCCTGTAGCAGTGCGTCATCAATACGCTGTACAATACTGAGCGCGCCTGCTGCGGCAACCGGATTGCCGCCAAAAGTAGAGCCGTGGCTGCCCGGCGTCACCGTGTCCTTGACCTTGTCGCCAAACAGCACCGCGCCGATCGGCAGTCCGCCGCCAAGCCCCTTCGCCGTGCTGACAATATCCGGCGTTAGTCCGTAATGCTCGTAGGCAAAATATTTTCCGGTTCTGCCGTTGCCTGTCTGCACCTCGTCTGCCAGCAGCAGAATATCGTTCTCCGCAGCAACAGAGGCAAGGCAGTCGGCAAACGCCTGCGTCATGTTATTCACGCCGCCCTCGCCCTGCACCGGCTCAAACAAAATGCCGCAGACCGACGGCGTGATCAGCGAGCGCAGCGCCGCGCAATCATTCGCCGGACAGTACACAAAGCCTTCCGTAAACGGCGCAAACACCGTATGAAATTCCTCCTGACCGGTGGCCGCCAGCGTGGTAACCGTTCTGCCGTGGAAGGAATCCGTCAAGGTAATAATCGTTTTGCGTCCTTCGCCGTACTTGTCAAAGCTGTACTTGCGGGCAAACTTGATCATGCCCTCGTTAGCCTCGGCGCCGCTGTTTGCAAAAAACACGCGCTTCATACCGGTCTTTTGGCACAGCGCCTCCGCCAGCAGCGCACACGGCTCTGTGTAATACAGATTGCTGATATGCTGCAGCTTGCCGAGCTGCGCCGTCACAGCGCTCACCCAAGCCGCGTCGGCAATACCAAAGGCGTTCACGCCGATACCGGCTGTCATGTCAATATATCTTTTTCCGTTTTCATCATACAGCACTGAGCCCTTTCCCTCTGTCAGCACGGCGTCAAACCGGCCGTAGGAATGGGCAATATAGCGGCTGTCCAGTTCTTTGATACTCATCGGCTTGTCACCCCTATATGCTGAACATCGTTCCCATACCTTCGTCTGTCAGCAGCTCCATCAAAATGGAATGTGGAACGCGCCCGTCAATAATAAATGCTTTTTTGCATCCCTGGCGCAACGCCGTCGTCATGGAGTCAATTTTCGGGATCATACCGCCGCTGATGATACCCTGCGCGATCAGCGCCGGTGTGTTAGAAACAAACACCTTATGGATCAGCGTTTCCGGATCGTCCTTATCACGGCACAAGCCCACAATGTCCGTCATCGAGATCAGCGCTTCCGCCTTCAGTGCGCCGGCGACGGCAGCCGCTGCCGTGTCGGCATTGATATTATAGCAATGATTGTCTTCATCAAAGCCGATAGTGGAAATCACCGGTATCCAGCGGTTTTCCAGAATTTCCTGCACCGCCTCCATGTTGATCTCCACAATATCGCCCACATAGCCGTGCACCGTATCGTGCGGCTTGCACTTCATCATGGAACCGTCCAGACCGGACAGGCCGATCGCATGGCCGCCGAGGTTGCCGATCTGGCACACCAGGTCCTTATTCACCTTACCGGCCAGCACCATCTGCACGACCGAAACCGTTTCTTCATCCGTCACGCGCAGACCGTCCTCAAAGCGGCTTTCGATCTGCATTTTATCAAGCGTTCGGTTGATCTCAGGACCGCCGCCGTGCACCAGCACCACCTTGATACCGATCGTAGAGAGCAGCACCAAGTCATGCATAACGGCCTTTTTCAGCGTCTCGTTGACCATCGCGTTGCCGCCGTACTTGACAACGATAATTTTATTTCTGTATAGCTGGATATTCGGCAGTGCTTCCGCCAGAATTTTTGCCTTTTGCTGGTTATCAATATTCATCGCGTTATCCTTCAGGTTCTGTAATCGCCGTTGATTTTTACATAGTCATAAGTCAGATCGCAGCCCCAGGCCGTCGCCTGCGCCTCCCCTTGATGCAGATCCACCAGTATCTGAATTTCGTCGCTCGCCAGTACCTTAGCCGCCGTCTCCTCCGAGAACGGAACGCCGCTTCCGTTTTCACAGACCGTCACCGTACCGTACTCGCTGGCAAAAGCAGCCGACACCTTGTCAATATCAAAATCAGCGTCCGCATAGCCGACTGCACACAGCACACGTCCCCAGTTGGCGTCCTCACCGAACATCGCCGCCTTGAGCAGGTCGGAGCAGATCACACTTTTTGCGACCGTGATCGCCGTATCCAAGTCCGGCGCACCGCTGCAAAGGCACTCCAGCAGCTTGGACGCGCCTTCGCCGTCCTTCGCCAGCATTCTGGTAAGCGCTGCCATCACCTGATACAGCGCCGCCTTAAAGGTTTCGTAGTGCGTTCCTTCCGCGCTGATCTCATCATTGCCGGCCAATCCGTTGGCCATCAGCAGTACCATATCGTTCGTAGAGGTATCGCCGTCCACCGACAAGCAGTTATAAGTAACCTTCACCGTTTCGGAAAGCGCCTGCTGCAGCATCGCCGCGGATACGGCACAGTCAGTGGTAATAAAATTCAAGGTAGTCGCCATGTTGGGGTGGATCATACCTGAGCCCTTCGCCATGCCGCCGATCTTGCACGGCACGCCGTCCAGCTCAAAAATAACGGCAGCCTCTTTTTTGACCGTATCCGTCGTCATGATCGCCGTAGCCGCCTCTGCATTCTTACGGTAGCACAGTCCCTTCACGAGCGCCGGCACAGCGGCTTCGATCGGCTCGATCGGCAGCACTTGTCCGATCACACCAGTAGAGGCCACCAGTACCTGCTCCGCAGGAATACCCATCTCCGCCGCTACGCACCGGCACATTTTCTCTGCTTTTTCCACGCCGTCAGCATTACAGGTATTGGCGTTCTTAGAGTTGGCGATCACCGCCAGCGCCGTATTACCGCCGGCCGTCAGGTGAGCCTTCGTCACTAACAGCGGCGCACCCTTGACTTTATTTTGTGTGTAGACAGCCGCGGTGTTGCACGGCACATCAGAGGCAAAAAGGCAAATATCATTTTTATGCTTTACCGACGGATCAGGATTCGCCGGTTTTTTGATACCGCAATACAGGCCGTTTGCCTTAAAGCCGGTGGCGGCACAGATGCCGCCCTCTATCCATTCAAACTGTTGCATAGCTCTATCCTCAGTCACCTAGCGTTAAGCCCTTGGTTTCGTCCTCAACCCCCATTGCAAGGTTGAGCAGCTGGATCGCAGCGCCGCTGGCGCCCTTGCCCAGGTTATCAAAGCGCGTCGTAATCAGAATACGCTCGTCATTGCCGTTGACCTCCAGCTCCATATCGTCGCGCTTGGCAAAATTGTTGGCGCCGATCATGTTGTCGCTGTGGTGCAGCTCACGTACCTTGACGATCGGTTCGCCGGCGTAATGCGCGGCAAAAAACTGCTGCAGCTCGCCGGGCGTCATCCGCTTTTCCATCATATCGGCAAACAGCGGCACCGACACGACCATCCCGTAGCGGTAATCACAGATATGCGGCGCAAAAAACGGCACGCGTTCCAATGCAGGAATTGCCGTCATTTCCTTCAGGTGCTTATGCTCCTGTGACAGTGCATACTGCCGCGGCGCGTCCAGCTCACGGCTGCGGTCAACGATCTCATACTGCGCAATGCCCTTTTTGCCGGCGCCGGTGTAGCCGCTGATCGCATAGCACGTGATCGGATAATCCGGCGCAATAATGCCGGCCTTCACCAGCGGGTAGACAATCGCGTTAAAGCCGCTGGCATAGCAACCCGGCAGAGCGATCCGCTTGGACTCCTTGATCGCCTCGCGGAAGGACGGCGCCAGCTCCGGAAAGCCGTAAGCCCAGTCCGGATTCGTCCGGTGCGCGGTCGAGCAGTCGATGATCTTGACGCGGTTGTTCTGCACGAACGATACCGCCTCAATACTGGCTGCATCCGGCAGGCACAGCACGGTAATATCCGAGGCATTGATCATTTTGATCCGCTCGTCAATATTTTTACGCTTCGCTCGGTCAATCGACAGCAGCTCGATATCGTCCCTGCCCTGCAGGCGGCGCTTGAGCTTCAAGCCGGTTGTTCCCTCCGAGCCGTCAATAAACACTTTTTTCATAAATATACACTCTCCGTATACCAATTCACCTTTTTATCTTGCTATTTATTATACATAATCTGCGTTTTGTGTCAACACTTTTGCAAAAAATAGTTATATTTATACATATTTATTGAATTTTTATACTCGTTTTCGTGAATATTCACAAGGATTCCTCTGCCTCTTTGCGCCGCCTGTCCTTCGAGCAAAATTGCCATAAAAAATTATCTATGACAAATAATATAGAATGTCAACAAAGGGGTTGCATTCTTTTTTTAAAAGCGTATAATAGGGTAGCTTTGTATATTTATGTATTTTCTGTATATTAGTAAAGGTCGTGATCCTGTGAGTAAACTCAAGAAAGGCATTTTGGACTATACAAAAACCGGCTTATGCATCATAGCCGGTAATGCACTGCTGGCGTTTTTAGTCGCCGCCTTCATTATTCCGCACAATATCATCATGGGCGGCACCACCGGCATTGCTATCGTACTCCACCAATTTTTTCCGATCGATACCGCGGCAACGGTGTTTGTGCTGAACCTCGCCTTGCTGCTGTTTGGACTGATCGTGCTGGGCAGAAAATTCTTTTTCACCACCGTCGCCAGTTCCCTGCTCTATCCGGTCATGTTGGCGCTGTTTCAGCGGATTCCCAATATTGAAAACCTGACGGATGACTCGCTCTTGGCCTCGCTCTTTGCCGGCGTCCTGATGGGGCTGTCGCTGGGCTTAGTCATGCGCGTAGGCTCCTCCACCGGCGGCATGGACGTCGTGAACCTCGTCTTCCACAAGTGGTTTCACGTGCCGGTTTCCATCCTGGTATGGATCACAGATATACTGGTCGTCGGCGGTCAGGCGATCATCAGCAGCTCCGAAAGTATTCTGCTCGGCATTGTCGTTCTGGTGCTGGAAACGCTGGTGCTCGATCAGGTCATGATCTTTGGTAAGGCGCAAACCCAGCTGTTCATCGTATCGGAAAAATATGAAGAGATCCGCCGCGGCATCTTAGAGGAGCTGAACTTCGGCGTCACCATGCAGCTGATCGAGACCGGCTACCTCAACAAGCCGCAAAAGGGCGTGATGTGCGTGATCCCGACCCGAAAGCTATACGATACCGCAGAGCTGGTACACTCGATCGACGAAAACGCTTTCATCACCATTACCAAAATCAAGGAGGTGCGCGGCCGCGGCTTCACGCAGGACCGTATCACCCTTGAGAAGGAATGACCCAACACAACACAGAAAACAGAAATAAGAGGCTATCTCACTGCTGATGTGAGATAGCCTCTGTTGTTATTTGTGTTACGGATTCAGGCAGACGCCGGAGCTGTTGAACCGATAGGTCTTACTGCCCTGCTTCAGGTTCGCCGTACGCATAGCGCCGCTGGACTCGAAGTAATACCAGCTGCTGCCGATCTTCTTCCAGCCGGTGACCATGTCGCCGCCGGTGTTGAAATAATACCACTTACCGCTGAGCTTTTGCCAGCCGGTCAACATCGCACCGGAGGCATTAAAGTAATACCACTTGCTGCCGGATTTTTGCCAGCCCGTGAGCATAGCGCCGGACGAATTGAACAGATACCACTTACCGCTGAGCTTCTGCCAGCCGGTCAGCATCACGCCGGAAGCGTTAAAATAATACCACTTGCCGCTGAGCTTTTGCCAGCCCTTCTGCTTGACGTTATTCTTGTAATAGTACCACTTGCCGTTTTCCTTCTGCCAGCCGTTTTTCGCCACCAGCTTTGGCACAGTGACCGTATAGCTGTCATGACATTCGCTGCATTCATATACCATGGAACCGGCGGCAGTGTAGGTAGGCGCGGTTTCGCTCACCTTCACATAACGGTGATCCAGCATCGGCAGTACCGTCACGACGGTATCACCGCAGCTGCTGCAGACCTTCGTAATACTGCCCTCCTGCGTACAGGTAGCCACACGCTCCGTCGTTTGATACTGATGCGCCAGCTTCGGCAGTACGGTCGTCACAGTGCGGCCGCACATTGTACATTTTTCGATACGCTCGCCGGCGGCGGTACACGTTGCCGGCGTTTCGCTATCCGGCACATAGTGATGGTCAATTTTGGCGGTCGGGGTAATACGGGTGGCGCCGCACAGCGAACACACCTCTGTCACAGCCCCCTCAGCAATACAGGTAGCCGGCGTTTCAGACGCCTTCACATATTGATGTGCGATCATCGGCAGCACCGTACGCTGCGTATCGCCGCACACCGTACAGGTAAGGGTAATGCTGCCCTCATTCACACAGGTAGGCTCTGTTTTGCTTTCCGCATAGCAATGCTCACCGAGCGGCAGATGCGATACTAAAATCGTACCGCAATTTTTACAGATGCGCGTGATACTGCCTTGTTCCAGACAAGTGGATTCAATACGCTCTTCCTCAAAGTCGTGATCCTTCAGCGGGATCGCCTCCTGTACGACCGTACCGCACTTGGTACAGGTCTTTTCCAGCAGGCCCTCTTCCGTACAGGTAGCCTCCTGCAGCACGACCTCGTTAAACTCGTGACGGCAGCCCTCAACATGAATCGGCACGGTAACGGAAGCTTTCAGGGAAGCGGTTACCGTATAGCTGGCCGTCAGCGTGGTATCACCGGCGCTCACGCCCTTGATCTTACCGCCGGACACGGTGGCAATGCTTCTGTCGGCAATGCTCCAGCTTGGCGAGTCGAGCCGGGCGTCGATATAAATTCTTTCCGGCCAGTGCTCCTTCGTAAACAGGCAGGCATGGATCGTCGGCAACGCAGCCGTTTCGCCCACCGCGGTCTCCACCTCGTGCTGCTCTGACGCCAAGGTGATACCGGTAATACTGCTTTTCAGTACCTCAACGGGCACGGCTGTCTCGCTGTTATTCGGTGCCTGATAGGTGGCATCGACACCGCCCTTGCGGAACTCCTGTACCCAGTAGTCCACGCCGTTCATCACAAAGTGGGCAATGCCGACCGTCGTAAAGGAGGACGACAGCATCGAACGGCGGTGTCCCTGATCCTCATACGGATTATTGATCTCCTGCCAGCCCTCAAACACAGAGGCGGCCGAATTATACATGACGGCAATATTCTCACCGACAGCGGTGATCTCGTCATACGCTGTCCAGCAGAACGTGCCGTCCGGACGCGTATGGTCGTAATCCACCGCGATCTCCGCCGCGCGCTGCATGGCGATACGCTCCAAACTGTAATCATACGCGTAGGGCTGCAGCTTGCCTTTTAAATTCGTTTTTGTTTTGTTGTCCTCATTCCAGTACCAAGCGTCATTGCCGGCACGGAACTGATTGATCATGTCCAGCATCTTGCGCGCGCCGGTCTGGTCATATTTACCGACCACGTTCACCGTCACGGTATCGCTGTCAGCGCCGAAGGCAGTGCCGCTCAGAGCCGTGCCTACGGACAGCAGCATCACGACCGACAGTAACAGGCTGATCCATCTTTTCGAGTATTTCATGAGAATCCCCCTAACGAAATATGGTATCGTTTTTCACCGGTATTATAGCATAATTACTAAAATAAATCCACAAGATTTCTAAAATATATTAATTATTGATAAAAATTTTGTTAAAAGCTGATCGTCAGGGGAGTATTTTTTTCAAATACTGACCGGTGTATGATTTTTTCACCTTGGCGATCTCCTCCGGCGTACCGGCCGCCACCACGGTACCGCCGCCTTTACCGCCCTCGGGGCCAAGGTCAATGATGTGATCCGCACATTTAATAACATCCAGATTATGCTCGATCACGACCACGGTATTGCCCAAATCGGTCAGGGCGTTCAGCACCTCCAGCAGCTTCGCCACGTCCGCCGTATGCAAGCCGGTGGTAGGTTCGTCCAAAATATAGATCGTCTTGCCCGTGGAACGCTTCGACAGCTCTGTCGCCAGCTTCACGCGCTGCGCCTCTCCACCGGACAGCGTTGTTGCCGGCTGGCCAAGCTTAACATAACCGAGACCGACATCGGACAGTGTCTGCAGCTTACGGGCAATTTTCGGCTGTGTTTCAAAAAACACTACCGCTTCGTCCACCGTCATCTCCAGCACATCGTAAATGCTCTTGCCCTTAAACTTGACCTCCAGCGTTTCGCGGTTATAGCGCTTACCGCCGCAGACCTCACACGGCACATAGACATCGGCCAAAAAATGCATCTCGATCTTCACGATACCGTCGCCCTGGCACGCCTCACACCGACCGCCCTTTACATTAAAGGAAAAGCGGTTTGCCTTGAAGCCCTTTTTCTTCGCGTCGGCAGTTGAAGCAAACAAATCACGAATATCGTTAAACACGCCGGTATACGTCGCCGGATTAGACCGCGGCGTTCTGCCGATCGGTGACTGATCAATATTGATCACCTTGTCCAGTGCGTCCAGTCCCTTCATGGAGGAAAACTTGCCGGTATGCTTTTTCGCATGATTCAGCCGGTTAGCAAGATGCTTATACAGTATCTCATTCACCAGCGAGCTTTTTCCGGAGCCGGAAACGCCGGTCACCGCCACGAATTTGCCGAGCGGAATTTCCACATCAATTTTTTGCAGATTGTTCTCCTGTGCGCCGTAGATGGTCAGCTTTTTGCCGTTTCCCTTGCGGCGCTCCGTCGGCACGGGAATACTGCGCTTGCCGCAGAGGTACTGACCGGTCACCGACGCCTCACACGCCATGACCTCCTCCGGCGTACCGGCCGCCACCAGCTCGCCGCCGTGGATGCCGGCGCCAGGGCCGATATCCACTAAAAAGTCAGCCGCGCGCATCGTGTCCTCGTCGTGTTCCACCACGATCAAGGTATTACCGAGGTCACGCAGATGGCGCAAGGTAGCCAGCAGCTTTTCGTTATCGCGCTGGTGCAGCCCGATCGACGGCTCGTCCAGGATATAAAGCACGCCCATCAGGGAGGAGCCGATCTGTGTGGCAAGGCGGATACGCTGCGCTTCGCCGCCGGACAGTGTACCGCTGTCACGTGCCAGAGAAAGATAGTCCAGCCCGACGGAGTTCAGGAAGGTCAGCCGCTCCTTGATCTCACGGATCACAAGGTTGCCGATCAGCTGTTCCTTTTCAGTAAGCTGCAGCGCGTCGATAAACGCCAGCTCCTCATTAATAGATAGCTGACAAAATTCATAAAGATTTTTGCCGCCGACCGTCACGGAAAGCGACTGCGGCTTCAGGCGCGCACCGTGGCAGGCATGACACCGGCAATCGCGCATGACTGCCTCAATATCCGCCCGCGCCCAATCCGAGGTCGTCTCCTTATACCGGCGCTTCAGGTTGTTGATCACGCCCTCAAAATCGTTCATATACGTGCCGGAGCCGTAAGAGGTAACACGTTTCATTTTAATTTTCTTGCCGTCAGTGCCGTACAGGATCACCTTGACAGCCTCGTCACCGAGCATCTCCACCGGCATATCCATCGAAAAGCCGTATTCTCGCGCCAGCGCCTCGATATACATTCGTGCAATCGAGCCGCCCTCCGCCACGTTCCAGCCGCTGGCTTTGATCGCGCCTTGGTTGATCGACAGCTTTTTATCGGGAATGATCAGCTCCTCGTCGATCTCCTTAAAGGTGCCGAGGCCGTCGCACTGCGGGCAGGCGCCGAACGGATTGTTGAAGGAGAACATCCGCGGACTCATCTCCTCGATCGACGCACCGTGCTCCGGACAGGCATAATTGAGCGAAAACAGCTCCTCACGCTCACCGGGGATGTCGATCAGCACCGTACCGTCAGACAGTGCGGTAGCCGTTTCCACAGAATCAGAAAGGCGCGACTTGATCTCCGGCTTGACCACCAGCCTGTCCACGACTACTTCAATATGATGCTTGATATTTTTGGCAAGCGGCGGCACCTCGCTGACATCATAGACCGTGCCGTCTACGCGCACACGTACAAAGCCTTGCTTGGCAATATCGGCAAGCTCCTTTTTATACTCACCCTTTTTACCGCGTGCGATCGGCGCCATCACCTGTATTTTCGTGCGCTCCGGCAGCTGCAGCACCTTATCGACGATCTGATCCACCGTCTGCTGGCTGATCTCTCTGCCGCAAACAGGACAGTGCGGAATACCAATACGCGCCCACAGCAAACGCAGATAGTCATAGATTTCCGTGACGGTACCGACGGTGGAACGCGGGTTTTTGCTGGTCGTTTTTTGGTCGATAGAAATCGCCGGCGAAAGCCCTTCAATATAATCCACATCCGGCTTTTCCATCTGTCCGAGGAACATACGCGCATAGCTGGAAAGCGACTCCACATAGCGCCGCTGACCCTCCGCATAAATCGTATCAAAGGCCAACGAGCTTTTGCCGGACCCGGACAGACCGGTAAACACCACCAGCTTATCGCGCGGGATCTCAATATCAATATTTTTCAAATTGTGCTCACGCGCACCCTTTACCACAATGTTTTTAATCATAGCGTTTCTCCGTTAAATTTTGCCAGCGCCGTTCGACCCTCCTCCGTTACGGGGCGGAGCCATTTCAGCGTTTTATAATATTTCAGACACAGCAGCAGCTTGACGTAATCCTCGAACACAAACATCACGATGTAGCAGACGAGGAACGGCAGCTTGAACACATACGCCGCCACCAGCGTGGCCGGCAGTGAGCAAAGCCATAGCGAGCCCAAATCCATTTTCGCGGCCGTAGCGGTATCGCCGCCGGAACGCAGGACGCCCACAATAAAAGTAAAGCCCAGCGTGCGCATCGGCAGCTCTACGGAATAGATCAGGATCAGCCACTGCGCTGTCTCCACCGTCAACGCACTGATATTGTTACCCATATCAAAGATGGACACCAGCGGTGCGCGGAAAACGATCGCTACCGCGCCGATCACCACGGCCGCCACCGGTATCATGATCAAAAAGCGTTTAGAATCATCAATGCCCTGCTTGATCTTGCCCATGCCGACGGATTTACCGACCATCACCGAGCAGGCGCTGCACAGACCGATAAACAGCACGTAAGACAGGTTTTCAAACGTTTTCAGAATCGTGATTGAGGCATAGTATTCATAGCCCATGTTGGCATAAATTAAATTGAATACAAAGGTACCGCCGCCCCACAGGCTCTCGTTCGCGATCACCGGCAGCGCACGGCCGAAAAACAGCTTCAGCTCCTTACCGCGGAAGCCGAACACCTCTTTCAGACCGGCGGCGAGAATATTCCTTTCAGCTAAGGAGATCACCACCAACAGTATCACACCGAGCCAGGCGGCGATGACCGTCGCCAGCGCTGCGCCGCGTGTTCCCATCGCCGGAAAGCCGCATTTACCGGTGATCATGGCATAATCCAAGAAAATATTCAGCACGGTCGTCACGACGGACACATACATCGGCAACCGCACCTTTTCCGTTGAGCGCAGCACCACTGACAGCACATTGCTCAGCGCCAGCGCCGGATAGGACAGTGCGATCAGCGCCAGATAGCGGCTGCCCTCAGCGATCACGGCCTCGTCCTTATTAAACAGGTGTATCACCGCTTCCGGAAATACAAAGCTAGGCACAAAAAACGCTGTCGCTACCGCTAACGCAAGACTGAGGGCAATGCCCATGATTTTATGAATACGCAAACGGTCCTGTACGCCCCAAAACTGTGCCACCAGCACGCCGGTAGCAGAGCAGGTGCCGAATATGACCATATTCATTAACCAGCTCCACTGCCCTGCCATGCCGACAGCCGCCAGCGTAACGTCGCCCAGCGTGCTCACGAGCAGCGTATCCGCTAACGTGAACGAGCTCACCAGCATATTCTGTACCGCCACCGGCATCGCCAGCCTCATGGCGTTTTTCCAGAAACGTTTATCGTTAAAAAATGCTAATTTTGTCATGTATCTTACCGTTATTACTCCTCTGAAAGCTCCTTGATCTTATCGCGCAGGAAAGCAGCGTGCTCAAATTCCAGCATCTTAGCTGCCTCTTTCATTTCACGGGTCAGCTTTTCAATCATGACGCGGCGTTCCTTCGCCGTCAGCTTTTTGCCGCGTGCATCGAGCGCCGTTTTATCAGAGATCTCGATCACATCGCGCACGCTCTTTTTGATCGTCTGCGGTCGGATACCGTGCGCCTGATTATAGGCCTCTTGCAGCGCGCGGCGGCGGAGCGTTTCGGTAATGGCGCGTTCCATCGAGGGCGTCACGCAGTCGGCGTACATAATGACCTCGCCGTTTTCGTTACGCGCTGCACGGCCGATCGTCTGCACTAAGGAGGTTTCACTACGCAGGAAGCCCTCTTTGTCAGCGTCCAAAATGGCTACCAGCGATACCTCGGGAATATCCAACCCCTCGCGCAGCAGGTTGATACCCACGAGCACATCAAAGTTGCCGAGGCGCAGGTCGCGGATAATTTCCATCCGCTCGATCGTGTCAATATCGTGGTGCATATAGCGCACCTTAATGTCAAAGCCCTCCAGGTACGCCGTTAGATCCTCCGCCATCTTTTTTGTCAGCGTGGTAACGAGCACGCGCTCGCCGCGCTCAATACGCAGGTTGATCTCAGAGACCAGGTCGTCCATCTGGTCCTCGGTCGGCTTAACGGTAATATTCGGATCCAACAGGCCGGTAGGACGGATCACCTGCTCCACGATCTGCGTTGAGCAATTCTTTTCAAATTCGCCCGGCGTGGCCGAGGTGAAGATCACCTGGTTGACCTTTCCGTAAAATTCGTCAAAGGTCAGCGGCCGGTTATCAAACGCCGACGGCAGGCGGAAGCCGTAATCGATCAGGCTTTTTTTGCGCGAATGGTCACCGCCGTACATCCCGTGCACCTGCGGCAGCATCACGTGGCTTTCGTCCACAAACAGCAAAAAGTCCTCCGGAAAATAATCCAGCAGCGTAAACGGCGCTGCCCCCGGCGCTCTGCCGCTCATGATACGGGAATAGTTTTCGATTCCCTTACAAAAGCCCGTTTCCTGCAGCATTTCTATATC
The DNA here is from genome assembly GCA_017463985.1 of Eubacterium sp. Taxonomy (GTDB): domain Bacteria; phylum Bacillota; class Clostridia; order Oscillospirales; family Acutalibacteraceae; genus Eubacterium_R. The sequence goes on from JAFUEH010000029.1 coordinate 32,542, forward strand.
GTTCATGGTGCGCTCTCGGATACGCTGCGCCTCCAACAGCTTGCCGTCAGCCTCAAACGCTGCCACACGCGCGGTCATCTCATCATAAATTTCCTTAATAGCGCGCTGCATTTTTTCCTGATTGACAACATACAGCGACGCCGGATAAATAGCAGCATGGCTGAGGTTCGCCTGCACCCTGCCGGTCAACGGATCGATCTCGCTGATCCGGTCGATCTCATCACCGAAAAACTCCACGCGGATCGCCGTACCGCTGCTGCCTGCCGGAAAGATCTCTACCGTATCGCCGCGTACGCGGAACTTATTGCGCACAAAGTTAATATCGTTGCGCTCATACTGAATTTCCACCAGCTTGTTGATCAGCTCGTCGCGTTCACGCGTCATGCCCTGCCGCAGTGAAATAACCATATTCTGATAATCCACCGGATCACCGATCGAGTAAATACAGGAAACGGAGGCGACGATAATGACATCGCGCCGTTCAGAAAGAGCGGAAGCTGCGCTGTGACGGAGCTTGTCGATCTCATCGTTGATGGAGCTGTCCTTTTCAATATAGGTGTCCGTCGTCGGCACATACGCCTCCGGCTGGTAATAATCATAATAGGAAACAAAGTATTCGACCGCGTTGTGCGGAAAGAATTCCTTAAATTCGCTGCACAGCTGTGCCGCCAGCGTTTTATTATGCGCCAGCACGAGCGTCGGCCGGTTGACCTTTTCAATAATGTTCGCCATGGTAAAGGTTTTGCCGGAGCCGGTAACGCCCATCAGCGTCTGTTCCCTGTCGCCGCGCAAAACGCCCTTCACCAGCGCGTCGATCGCTTCCGGCTGATCTCCCGTAGGACGGTACTGACTGACTAATTCAAAATGATCCATTGTCTCTATTTTCCTTAAAGAATTATATTCAGTGTATTGTAGCATATATTTTAAATAAATGCAACTGTTATTTTAGAACATTTGTTTTTCTTTGTTGGACTAATTTTTTGTTTACTTTTACAACAAGATATAGTATAATGTATTGAAATCATCAGAATATTTACGGGAGTTAGGAATATGAACATAGTAGTTTTAGCCGGCGGCATCAGCACGGAGCGCGATGTTTCGCTCACGAGCGGACAAAATGTCGTTAACGCACTGCGCAAAACGGGCAATAACGCGGTGCTCTTGGATGTTTACCTGGGCTATGACCATGACGACTGGCGCGATTTTTTCAGCCAATCCACCGACGCGCTTTCCGCCGTATCCGGCATCGGGACGGATGACCCCAGCATTGACGCCGTGAAGGCAGCCAGAGGCGCAGCGGCCGACGGTTTTTTCGGGCCGAACGTGCTGAACATCTGCCGTATGGCGGACTTCACCTTTTTAGCACTGCACGGCGAGGACGGCGAAAACGGCAAGGTGCAGGCCTGCTTTGACCTGCTCGGTATCCAGTATACCGGCACCGGCTGCCTCGGCAGCGCCATTGCCATGAACAAATATAAATCCAAGCAGATCATGCAGGCGAACGGCATCACCAACGCTGACTATATCGTCCTGCGCAAGGGTGTCAACGAAGCAGAACGCTTTCCGGTCCCCTGCGTCATCAAGCCAAGCTCCGGCGGCTCCAGCGTCGGCGTATCCATCGTGACCGACGAGGCGGACTATGACCGCGCCGTTGCCGCTGCGTTCAAATATGAGGACGAGGTCGTTGTAGAGCAATACATTAAGGGACGCGAGTTTTCCATCGGTATCCTCGGTGACAGGGTGTTGCCGCCGATCGAGATCATCCCAAAGGAAGGCTTTTACGATTACGCCAATAAATACCAACCGGGCATGACGGAAGAAATTTGTCCGGCTGTGCTGACAGAAGCGCAAACAAAGGCCGGCCAGGAAGCGGCTATGGCGGTATTCAAAGCCTTAGGGCTGGAGGTTTACGGCCGCGTAGACTTTATCCTTAACGAGGAGGACGGCCTGTTCTATGCGCTGGAGGCGAATTCTCTCCCCGGTATGACCGGCATGAGTCTGCTGCCGCAGGAGGCCGCTGCGATCGGTATCGGCTACGAGGCGCTGTGCGCTGAGATCATTGCCCTGTCCGCTCAAAAATATCAATAAAAAACGGCAACAGAAAAGGCTGTCTCACAAAAATGAACAAGTCCGTAAAAAATAGACAATGACAAAAAAGGGCCTCCTATGGTAGAATTAAAGGAACTACCATAGGAGGCTTAAATAATGGCACGACAATACCGAAACATACAGCAATATTCAAAAGAAATCTATGAATTGCA
>JAFUEH010000006.1 GCA_017463985.1 Eubacterium sp.
ACTCTGCACCTCTGTTTCATTATGCTCTGAAAGCCATACTTTTCAACATTAAACAAGACAATTTGTTAAGAAACACCGAAATTCTCTTTTCAGCGATTTTCGGTGTTTCTTTTCGGCTGTTTTTTTACAGCCCCTTTCCTAACTAAATACTTTTTGACTTTTTTATTGTCCACTTTTACTTGACAATTTCAGCGGCCGTCGGCTTTTGTCAAAGTCCGGCGGTTTTTCGCGTGGCGCGTGCCGCTCTGCACTACTGGGAGGAGCCGTGTATCAGCGGCCGAAACGGTAGCGGTACGGTCTTTTTCAGCGGCTGCAATTTGCGCTGTGTATTTTGCCAGAACGAAGAGATCAGCCACCGTAACAAGGGCGTTGCCGTCAGCGAGGAGCAGCTGATCGCCATCTTTGAAGGGCTGATCGCACAAGGCGCAGAAAATATCAATTTGGTGAACCCGACGCATTACGCCGTGCAGCTGGCCGCGCTGCTGAAGCATTGGCATTCACCGATACCGGTGGTATATAATTCCTCCGGCTATGAGCGTGTTGAAACGCTGCGGCTGCTGGAGGGACTGGTCGATATTTACCTGCCGGATTTCAAGTATATCCGTCCCGAAAAAGCAGCGCGTTACAGCGGCGCAGCGGATTATCCAGCAGTTGTGACGGCTGCACTCACAGAAATGCGCCGTCAGCAGCCAACGGATACTTTTGATGAAAACGGTGTGCTGCAAAAGGGAATGATCGTTCGACATCTGATCTTACCGGCTAACACCAATTCCTCTTTGGCGATCCTTGACTATCTGAAAGCAAATTTTCCCGATACCTATCTTTCGCTCATGGCGCAGTATACGCCCTGTGGCGATCTGGCCGAAATGCCGGAGCTCAGCCGGCCGATCACCAAGCGCGAATACAGTAAAGTGGCGGATTATGCTGTTGACAGCGGCTTTGAAAAGGTTTTTTTGCAAAAACTTTCCTCTTCTGATAAAAAATTCATTCCAGCATTTGATTTTACCGGAATAATGTGATATGATGTAATTGCCTAAAATATTTCTGTAAAGGAGAAAAGTAAATGAAAAAGTTTATGAAAGAATTTAAAGAGTTCATTGCGCAGGGTAATGTGCTCGACCTTGCGGTAGGTGTGATCATCGGCGGTGCTTTCAGCGCCATCGTTAATGCGCTGATTGACAACATTATCAATCCGCTTATCGCTTGCATCGGCGGGACGGATGTCGGCTTTACGGTGCCGCTTATTAATGGCCAGGCGATGGATATCGGCAAGTTCATTTCTGCCATTCTGAACTTCCTGATTGTTGCGTTTATTATTTTCCTGATTGTGAAGTCCGCCAACAAGGCGAAGTCTTTAGCAAAGAAGGACGAGGAAGAAGAGGAAGAGGTTACCACCAAGACCTGCCCGTTCTGCAAGAGCGAGATCGATATCGAGGCTACCAAGTGCCCTCACTGCACCTCCGACCAGCCTGCTGAAGAGGAAGCAGAATAATTTAACAAAACAAAGGGGAGGGCTTTTGCCCTCCCGCAATAATTTATTTTGGAGTGAAGCTTATGAAAATCAAGGACTATACTTTCCCGTCGGCTACAGGTGTTTGTGAAATCGCAGCCAGAGCGTATCTGCCGGATGGCGATTATGACACCGTGCTGGTGATCCATCACGGTATGGCCGAGCATCAGGAACGCTATCAGGGCTTTATCGAGTTCCTTTGCGCCAACGGCGTTGCCGTGTATATGCACGATATGGCCAACCACGGTAAGTCTAATGCCGCTTTTGAGGAAAGCGGCTGGTTTGGCGATCAGGACGGCTACAAGGGCTTGGTGGACGATTTTAAGAAGAATTATGATATTGCCAAGTCGGAGAATCCGGATAAAAAAATCTATGTGATGGGTCATTCCATGGGCTCCTTTATCTGCCGCTGCCTGACGGCGTGGTATCCGGACGAGGGCTATGCCGGCGCGATCTATATGGGTACCGGTGATGCAAATCCGATTGCCGGTATGGGCTTAAAGATGGCCGGCCTTGTCGCCAAGCTCAAGGGCACGAAGCATAAGAGTAAAACGCTGGATAAGCTCACCTTTGGCTCTTACGGCAAGGGCTTTGAGGGCAGAACCGCTTTTGACTGGCTGACAAGAGATACGGCGATCGTGGATAAGTACATTGACGATCCTTACTGCGGCTTCCTGTTCTCCGCACAGGGCATGAAGGATTTGGTCGAACTCAACATCGGTTCCAATACGGACGAATGGTATGCAAAGGTGCCGAAGGATCTGAAGATCCTGCTGACGTCGGGCGACAGAGATCCTGTCGGTCCTACCGGAAAGGGTATTCAGAATATTGCCGATAAGCTCAAGGCGACAGGCCATACTGACGTTACGGTCAATATCTATCCGGAGTGCCGTCATGAAATCCTGAACGAGCTGAATAAGGACGAGGTCATGGCAGATATCCTTGCCTGGCTGAAAGCATAATCCGTCCGTCGGCTGTTCATCAATCCAACGAAAAACCGCTGTGAACGCAAGGTTCACAGCGGTTTCCTGTTTTTCAGCGATGTTATTCCTTGAGCAGCGCTTTATACATCTTAATGTATTCGTTAGCGCTCTTGCCCCAGCTCATGTCGCACGCCAGTGCACGCTTAACGAGAATGTTCCAGCCTTCACGGTTTTGATAGCCCTCGATACCGCGATAAATGGCGCCGAGCATATCGTAAGCGTCATAGTTACGGAAGGTGAAGCCGTTGCCCTCGCCGTCACCGCTGTCGGTGATGGAATCCTTAAGGCCGCCGGTCTCACGCACAATCGGGATCGTGCCGTACCGCAGTGCGATCATTTGTGACAGGCCGCACGGCTCGCTCTTGCTGGGCATTAAGAACATATCTGCGCCGGCATAGATTTTTCTGGAAAGCTCCGGAACAAAGCCGATCGTGATGCCGACCTTGTCAGGATATTTGTCATGCAGCTCTCTGAAGAAGCTCTCATACTGCCATTCTCCGGAGCCGAGCACCACGTACTGTACGTCGCGCTCCCACAGGCTCTTTTCCAGCACCTCTTTCATCAGGTCGAAGCCTTTGTGACCTGCTAAACGGGAGACAATGCCGATCAGCGGTACATCGTCGCGCACGGCCATGCCCATCAGCTCCTGCAGCGCCTTTTTGTTTTTGGCTTTGGCTGCCTGGAAGTTGTCAGCATTGTAGTTGGCGGCGATATTTTTGTCTGTTTCCGGATTATAGCTGTCTGTGTCAATACCGTTCAGGATACCGCACAGCTTCCAGCTGCGCTGATTCAGGATCGGATCTAATCCGTGACTGAACCATGGGTCAAGAATTTCCTTGGCATACGTCGGAGAAACGGTAGTGACCTTATTGGCGCACTCAATGCCCGCCTTCATAAAGTTGACCAGTCCGTCGTACTGAATCAGGTTATAATATTCCGGCCCGATACCCAGCACGTCGCCCAGCAGCTCGTTGCCGTATTTGCCCTGATATTGAATGTTGTGAATGGTGAATACCGTTTTGATGTTTTCATAACCGGGTTGATTGGCGTAGAAAATACTGTAATACAGCGGCGTCAGCGCGCTCTGCCAGTCATTGCAGTGAATGATGTCCGGCTTCCAGTCGAGGTGAGGAATAATCTCCAGCACGGCACGTGCAAAGAAAGCGAAACGCTCTGCGTCGTCATAATGACCGTAAATACCTTCGCGCTTGAAATAATACTGGTTATCCAAAAAATAATAGATAACGCCGTTGTGCTTAGCTTCAAAAATGCCGCAATACTGCCGCCGCCAGGATACCGGCACGGAAATAGAGGTCAGGAAGGTCATTTTATCTTTGTATTCCTGCTTAATGGAATCGTATAGAGGCATGACCACTCGACAGCCGATCAGTCTTTTCCTGAGCGCGGCCGGCAGGGAACCGGCAACGTCCCCTAAACCGCCCGAAGCCATGAACGGAAGCGCTTCGGATGCTACATATAATACTTTCATAATGATTCTCCTTAGATGCGGGTATCCTTTGACAGGCTGACCGGGAAGTTCTCCGCGCCTGACAGCTCAATGCCGGATTTAATGTTTACGTTCTTATCTGCGATAATATAGTTCACCTTGGTGCCTTCTCCGATCACCGTGTCCTGCATGAGAATAGAATTTTTGACCACGGCGTCGGCCTCTACCTTAACGCCCTTGAAAATGATGCAGTTTTCGACCGTTCCCTTGATTTCACAGCCGTCCGCGATCAGTGAGTTGTTGACCTTTGCCTCAGTGCCGTAAAGAGTAGGCATATCGTCGCGCTCCTTCGTATAGATCGGACGCTCCGGTGCAAACAGGCGATTTTTAATATCGCGGTTGAGCAGGCTCATGGAAATATCGTAGTAGCTCTGCACGCTGTCGATCGTGCCGACAAAGCAGTCTGTTGCGTCATAAGCATAAGCCTTGCCGCTCTTGATACAGTTCATCAAAATACTGCGCTGGAACGAAACCTCATTTTTAGAGTGCGCTGTGGTGATCAGCGTTTGCAGCAAATACTTCTTTACCAGCACGATGTTGCAGGAATAGAAAACGTCCTCCTCGGCTGTCGGATCGATCGCGGCTTCCAGGATCTTACCGTCCTCGGCTACCTCGTTAAACACAAGCACCGAGCTGATGTTAGCCGGCTTTTTCCCCCTGACGCCGACGATGGTCACCGCGGCGCCGCTCTGCTCGTGTGCCTCAAACAATGCGTCATAGTCAATGCTGAGAATATTATTACAATCGGTCATCAGCACGTATTCCTGATTGCTTTGGTCAAGGAAGCCCATATTGCCGTAAATAGCGTCAATACGGTTGCCCCACATCGTGGTAGATGTCAGCGAATACGGCGGCAGCAGGTACAAGCCGTCTGTCTTTCTGGACAGATCCCATGGCTTGCCGGTGCCGACATGGTCCATCAGTGAATTAAAGTTTGCGTTGGTCACTACGCCGATTTTGGTAACACCGCTTTCTACCATGTTAGACAGTGGAAAGTCGATCAGACGGTAACGGGAGCAGAAGGGAACAGAACCCATTGTACGCATATCCGTCAGCGCGCCGAGCGCTTCTTCGTGAATATTGGCAAAGATCATGCCAAGTACCTTTTTACCGTTCATGCGGATACCTCCTCTCCTGATGCAATCATTTCTTTCGGTGCGATTTTTGCACCTGTTTTGATCGTGGCCTTTGAGCCGATCACGGCGATGCCCCATTCCTCCGGCTTTTCCAGCTGCTCCGGAATCTCGCCTACCTGTGCGCCGGCCTCAATGACAGCGTCCTCAGCGATGATGGAGTAATAAACCTTTGCACCCTTACCGATCTTTGCGCCGGGCATGATGACAGAATACTTGACCTCTGCGTCCTCCTCTACGATGACATCGGGGGAAATGACGGAATAATCAATGCTGCCGTCGATTTCGCAGCCCTCACCGACGGAGGAATTCTCTACCACAGCCTTTTGACCGATATAGCTCGGCGGCGACATGGGATTGCGTGAGTAAATGCGCCAGCTCTTGTCGGACAGGTCAAGGTCTACATTCGGGTTGATGATGTCCAGATTGGCTTCCCACAGGGAGTCGATCGTGCCGACATCCTTCCAGTAGCCCTTGAACGGAAATGCAAACATCCGCTGACCGTCCGCCAGCATATTCGGGATAATGTTTTTGCCGAAGTCGTTGGAGGAATTCGGGTCTGCCTCGTCCTCAGTCAGATACTTTTTCAGCTTATCCCAGCTGAACACATAAACGCCCATAGAAGCCTTGTTTGATTTTGGCTCCTTCGGTTTTTCGGCAAATTCATAGATCTGCTCGTTTTCGTCCGTTGCGAGAATACCGAAGCGGCTTGCTTCCTCCCACGGCACCTCCAGCACGGCGATGGTGCAGTCGGCATTGTTCTTTTTGTGGAACTCGATCATGTTGGCGTAATTCATCTTATAGATATGGTCGCCTGAGAGAATTACCACGTATTCGGGATCGTATTTTTCAATAAAGGTAATGTTTTGATAAATGGCGTTAGCAGTGCCCTTGTACCACTCTGCGCCGCCGATGGCTTCGTAGGGCGAGAGTACGTGAACGCCGCCGTTGATCCTGTCGAGGTCCCACGGCTGTCCGTTGCCGAGGTAATCGTTGAGTACCAGCGGTTGGTACTGCGTTAATACGCCGACGGTATAGATACCGCTGTTTACGCAGTTTGAGAGCGGAAAGTCGATAATTCTGTAATTTCCGCCGTACGGAACTGCCGGCTTTGCAATGCTTTTTGTCAGTACGCCGAGCCGTGAGCCCTGACCGCCTGCCAAAAGCATGGCTACAACATCTGTTTTGTGTGTCATACGTCAAATCCTCCTGTGTTATTTACTGTCATTGACTTTTTTTAGATAGATGGCAGAAAGACCGTGAAGCTTCAGGTCAATGCTCTGCTCGTGTGAATGAATTTTGATCGGAGCGGCGTGATACGTGCCGGAAAGCCGTTTTTTATCGCCGCCATAGCGCTCTAACGAGGTGTCCAGCACGACCTTATAGGTGCCGTTTTCCGGTACGCCGATCCGATAGCTGTCAAAGCTGTTCGGCGTCCAGTTAAATACCGCGATGAGCTCCTCGCCCTTTTTATTCTTTCTGCGGAAGGCGATGACGCTGTTGCTGTTGTCGTCGGCCGCGATCCACTCAAAGCCGTCCCAGCTATAATCAATTTCCCACAGCTCGCTGTGCGCCTGATAGAATTGATTCAGCTCGCGCGTAAAGCGCTGCAGTTTTGCGTGCTTATCATAATCCAGCAGCAGCCAGTCCAGTCCCTGCTTATAATTCCATTCAATGAACTGGCCAAATTCGCTGCCCATAAAAAGCAGCTTCTTGCCGGGGTGCGCAAACATATACGCCAAAAACAGCCTCATTCCGTCAAACTTCATGTTGTATTCGCCCGGCATTTTATTCAGCAACGAGCGCTTGCCGTGTACGACCTCATCATGGCTGATCGGCAGCACAAAGTTTTCGGAAAACGCGTAGAAAAAGCTGAAGGTAATGCAGTTATGATTGCCCTTGCGGAACAGCGGATCCAGCGCGGTGTAGCGCAGCATATCGTTCATCCAGCCCATATTCCACTTGAAGTTAAAGCCGAGACCGCCGATGTCGGTCGGCATGGTGATCATCGGCCAAGCGGTGGATTCCTCAGCGATCATCATCACCTCCGGATGTTCCTTGAACATCGCGGCATTCAGCTGACGGAAAAAGTCAACCGCCTCTAAGTTTTCACGTCCGCCGTTTTTGTTGGGTACCCATTCTCCCTCCTTACGGCAATAATCAAGGTATAGCATGGAGGCGACAGCGTCCACGCGCAGCCCGTCAAAGTGGTATTGATCCACCCAATACATGGCGGAGCTGATCAGAAATGAACGCACCTCTTTTTTATTATAATCAAATACACGTGTGCCCCACTCCTTGTGCTCACCCTTGCGCGGATCACTGTATTCATAACAGCAGGTACCGTCAAATTCGTACAGGCCGTGTGCGTCCTTCGGGAAGTGCGCCGGTACCCAGTCCAGGATCACGCCGATGTTGGCGCGGTGACACGCGTCTACAAAGTACATCAGATCCTCCGGTACGCCGTAGCGGGAGGTCGGCGCAAAATAACCGGTGACCTGATAACCCCAAGAGCCGTCAAACGGGTATTCCATAATCGGCAGCAGCTCAATGTGCGTATAACCCATTTCCTTTACATAAGGAACCAGCTGCTCCGCCATTTCGCGGTAGCTGAGAAAGCTGCCGTCTTCATGCTGTTTCCAAGAGCCAAAATGCAGCTCATAGATATTGACAGGCTTTTCCAGTATGTTGCCGGTCCGGTTGCGCTGTTGCCATTTGGCGTCCTTCCACGGGTAAGCTGACAGCTCATATACCTTGGAGCCGGTGGCCGGACGTGTTTCCTGATGAACGCCGTAAGGATCTGCTTTCAGCAGCGTTTTGCCGTCCTTTGTCTGAATGGCATACTTGTAGCAATCGTAAACGTTGACATTGTCCACGATCGCCTCCCATATTCCCGGCGAAACAGGGAAGCAACGGTGCGCCTCGCTGTTCCAGCCGTTAAAGTCACCGACAACGCTGACAGCTTCCGCGTTCGGCGCCCATACCCTGAAAGCGTATTGCCCCTTGCTGATCTGATGAACACCAAAGAATTCATAAGCCTTATAATTTGTTCCGTCATGGAACAAATAGATCGGCAGCTGGTATTCCTCCTTTACTTTTGCCATGCGTGATACTCCTTGTTGCTTAAATATCATCTTATTGATAGGAGCGTATATATAGACCCCCATATTAATTATTTTATATATCATAACATTAAAACCTGTCTAATGCAAGGGAATTTTGGTTATTTTGTTACAAGAAATTGTAAATTTTTTCTCAAAATTGTGCGTTTTGTTACAAAATGATAAAAAATTTTGGTAATTGTATACAAAACACCGCTCGGCGGATACGTCAAAAAACAACAATGAAATCAGTGGATTATTGGTGCTATTATCTATTGCGGTGCATGAAACAGTTGTGATATAATAAAAACCTGTTAAAGAAAAGGGAGGACAACACGGTGAAGTTTACAAAAATGCACGGGTGCGGCAATGATTATGTGTATTTTGATTGCACCGAATGTGAAATAGCGGACGAAGCGGCAGCGGCGATCGCGCTGTCGGACCGCCATTTCGGGATCGGCGGCGACGGTATTATTATTATCAAACGCGGCAAACAAGCTGATTTTGAAATGGTGATGTACAATGCCGACGGTTCGCGCGGCGCGATGTGCGGCAACGGGATCCGCTGTGTTGCAAAGTATGTATATGACAATGGCTTAACCGATAAAACATCGGTTGCCATTGAGTCGATGGGCGCCGTGAAATATATTGACCTGACTGTACAGAACGGCAAGGCGGTCAGTGCCAGGGTAGATATGGGCAGGCCGATTTTGACGGCTGCAGCGATTCCCGTGATTACCGACGGCGAGCGGGCGGTAAAGCTGCCGATTACGGTGGACGGCACGGAATACCGGATGACCTGCGTGTCGATGGGGAATCCGCATGCGGTAGTGTTCCTGGACAAGTCGCCTAAGGACTTTCCGCTGGAGACGGTCGGCCCGCAGTTTGAAAATCATACGGCCTTTCCTGACAGAACCAATACGGAATTTATCCGCGTCTTGGACAGAAAGAATCTTGAAATGCGCGTGTGGGAACGCGGCAGCGGTGAAACGCTGGCTTGCGGCACCGGCGCGTGCGCCAGTGCGGTGGCAGCTATCCTGAACGGTTATACAGACAATGAGGTGACTGTGCATCTGCTTGGCGGCGACCTGCAGATCAGCTGGAGCGGTAATGCAGATGACAGCGTGTTCATGACCGGACCGGCCACTACGGTATTTACCGGCGAAATTCCGCTGGCAATGAAGCAGTAATAAACGCAAGGAGGATAAATTGATGACAAAAACAGTGCAGCTTTACGAGGGTAAAGCCAAGAAGGTGTGGGCAACCGAGGACGACAACGTAGTGATCGTCGATTATAAGGACGATGCCACAGCGTTTAACGGTGTGAAGAAGGGCACGATCGTCGGCAAGGGTGTTGTTAACAATAAAATGAGCAACTACCTGATGCAGCTGCTGGAAAAGCACGGTGTGCCGACGCACTTTATCGAGGAGCTTTCCGATCGGGAAACCGCCGTAAAAAAGGTGACGATCGTACCGCTGGAGGTTATTATTCGTAACCGTGCGGCAGGTTCTATCTGCAAGCGTCTCGGCTTGGAGGAGGGCATGGATTTCTTATGTCCTTCCATCGAATTCTCGTATAAGGACGATGACCTCGGTGATCCGCTGATCAGCGAGTACCATGCCATTTCCTGCGGCTTTGCGACGCGCGAGGATGTGGATACCATCAAGGCGTATGCGTTTAAGGTTAACGATGTGCTGAAGGAATATTTTGCTTCTATCGGCGTCGAGCTGATCGACTTTAAGCTGGAATTCGGTAAAACGGCGGACGGCACGATCGTGCTGGCTGATGAGATCAGCCCCGATACCTGCCGCTACTGGGATATTCATACGCACGAAAAGCTGGATAAGGATCGCTTCAGAAGAGATCTTGGCGGTGTAGAAGAAGCGTATGCTGAAATGATGAAACGAGTAGGACTGGACTAAGATAGAAATAAAAACGAAAGAGCAAAATGCTGAAGGTTAGGCCGGACCTGCCTTTAGCACGGAAAGCGGAGGGCTGTATGGCAAACGACAGATATTCTTCTCCCTTTGCGGCGCGTTATGCCAGCAGGGAAATGCAGTATATTTACTCACCCGATTTTAAGTTCAAAACCTGGCGCAAGCTGTGGATTGCGCTGGCGGAGGCGGAGCATGAGCTGGGACTGAATGTGACCGAGGCACAGATCGCAGAGCTGAAGGCGCACGCCGAGGATATTAATTATGACGTGGCGCAGGCTTATGAAAAGAAGTTTCGTCACGATGTCATGAGCCACGTGCACGCTTATGGCGAGCAGTGCCCGAATGCGAAGGGTATTATCCACCTCGGCGCGACCTCCTGCTATGTAGGCGATAACACTGACGTGATCACGATGCGCGAAGCGCTTTACCTGGTGAAGAAAAAGCTGGTGAACGCCATTGCCTCCGTTGCTAAGTTTGCGGACGAATATAAGGATATGCCGTGTTTGGGCTTTACGCATTTCCAACCGGCACAGCCGACGACGGTCGGTAAACGCGCGACGCTGTGGCTGATGGATCTGGTGCTGGATTATCAGGAGATCAATCACGTGATCGATACGCTGATGCTGCTTGGCTCCAAGGGTACGACCGGTACGCAGGCCTCGTTTTTAGAGCTGTTTGACGGCGACCATGAAAAGTGTAAGGAGCTGGACAGGAGGATTGCCGCTAAAATGGGCTTCAAAGCCTGTTTCCCCGTCAGCGGCCAAACTTATGCGCGCAAGCTCGATACGATCGTCTGCAACGCACTGGCGCTGATTGCACAGAGCTGCTGCAAGTTTTCTAACGATCTGCGTCTGCTGCAGAATCTTAAGGAAATTGAAGAACCGTTTGAAAAGAACCAAATCGGCTCCTCGGCCATGGCTTACAAGCGTAACCCGATGCGCAGTGAACGCATTGCTTCGCTGTCGCGCTATGTGATGATCGACGCGCTGAATCCGGCATGGACGGCGTCGGCGCAGTGGTTTGAGAGAACGTTGGACGACAGCGCGAATAAGCGTGTGTCAGTTGCCGAAGCCTTTTTGGCGATCGACGGCATTTTGGATCTGTTTATCAATGTGACGAGCGGTTTGGTGGTTTATCCGAAGGTGATCGAGGCAAGACTGATGAGTGAGCTGCCGTTCATGGCGACAGAAAATATCATGATGGACGCCGTGAAGAAGGGCGGCGACCGTCAGGAACTGCATGAAAAGATCCGTCAGCACTCCATGGCGGCCGGCGCCGTTGTTAAGGTTGAGGGCGGTCAGAATGATTTGGTGGATCGCATTGCAGCTGATCCCGCCTTCATGACAACGAAGGAGGAAATCCTCGCGATCCTTAAGCCGGAAAACTTTGTCGGCAGAGCACCGCAGCAGACGGCGGACTTCCTCAGCGAGGTCGTTCAGCCGATTTTGGACGAGAACAAAGCGCTCCTGGGTCTTGATGTTGAGATCAATGTATAAACAATAAATATTGAAAGCGATTTGGTATAGCAGCCAAATCGCTTTTTCATTATTATCGCTGCTACTGCACTCTCCATTTCAGACAGGAGGGAATTGCGCTCTTTTCGGCAGTGCGATCTTCCTATTTGCAGCACTGTATACAGGCGAGGCGGGAAGGTGCTGCGCAGCGCGAAAAATCGTATAAAAATCAACCACTGGTTTATTGACAGCGGTTTTGGGCAGTGTTATAATAACCGAGAAATCACAACAGGAAGGAGGTAAAACAGAATGACGAAGATGAGAACTAATTATCGTGCACCGAGAAATAATACTGCGCTGTTTTGCCGCCCGAAGGGAGACTGTTGTATTTTGTAGGGGAGTCCCTGCAAAGAACGGTATTCTGACGCCGTCGGCAATTGCGCCGACGGCTATTTTTATGTCAAGAAAGGGGAAAAGACGGAATGGACGCTAAGAGCTTGCTCTCAAAAAATATTGCAAAATACCGTAAGCGCTGCTGCATGACGCAGTCGCAGCTGGCGGAGCAGATGGGCGTGACCACTCAGGCGGTATCCAAGTGGGAGCAGGGGATTTGCGCGCCGGACATTACACTGTTGCCGGAGCTGGCCGCCTTTTTTGAAGTGAATATTGACGAGCTGTTCAACGAATAAGAATGTGTGAAAATGATGAAAACGAAAGGTGGTGAGGATCATGCGCTATATTGACGTTCAGGAGGAAAAAGCACCGGTGCTGCGCAATATTTTTTATGCGCTCAAGACAGTTTGGCGTGCGGATAAATGGCTGCCGCTCGGCTATACGCTGGAGATGACGCTGGACTTTTTCTTTGACCTGTTTATTCAAAACGTCCTGTTCTTAAAAGTGCTGCTGGGCGTGATTGAAGGGGAAAGCAGCTTCATCTATTATTTAAAATACTTGGGTCTGTTCGCCCTGCTGTCGCTGGCAACAAAGGGCGGCAGCTGGTATTTTGCGTACCGCGGCCATATTGCGGCAAAAAGTGCGCTGAAAAATATCAATCATCAGATCTTTGCCAAGGCGAGTACACTGGATATTGCCTGTTATGAAAATCCTGATTTTTACGACATCTATCAGCGTGCCTCCGAGGTGGTCAGCAAGGGCTATTACGATTTGTTCTGCGACAGCTTTGCTATGATTGCCGGCAGCCTGCTGTCGCTCGTGCTGGTGGTGATCACGGTGGCGGCGATCGATCCGTATTATCTTCTCTTCTTAGCGCCGGTGCTGCTGGTGGTTGTGATCGAGCTGTTGAAAAGTAAGTACTGTTACAAACGCGATCTGGAAATGACGCATAATAACCGGGTAAAGGCCTACGTACAGCGCACGGTGTTTTTGCGCGATTACGCAAAGGACATCCGTACCTCCAATATCTTTTTGGTGCTGCTACAGCGCTATCGCGGTGCCGTTAAGGCTAACGTGATGATCCTGAAAAAGTATGGCGTCGGACTGTTCCTGTACAGCGTCGTCAGCACGCTGTTCAGCGATTTTTTGCCGATCATCGGCACGTATGCCTTTGCAGGCTGGCAGCTGATCCATACCGATCGGCTGAGCGTCTCAGGCTTTTCGGTAGTGCTGTCCTCCGTCAATTCCGTGCGCTGGGCGATGGGCGATCTGTCAGAGTGCTTTTCAGATGTATCCGAAATGGCGCTGTATTTTGAAAATCTCAAAAGGTTCTATGCGTATGAGCCGACGGTGACGGACGGTACGCTGGAGGCGAAAGCGTTTGAAACATTGGAGTTCCGTCATGTTTCCTTCCGCTATCCGGACGCGCCGCAAAATGCGTTGACGGATGTTTCCTTTACGCTGAAAAAAGGTGAAACGCTGGCGGTGGTAGGTGTGAACGGCGCCGGCAAATCAACGCTTGTCAAGCTGCTGCTCCGCTTCTATGACCCAACGGAGGGCGAAATTTATTATAACGGCGTCAGCCTGAAGGAATACAGAATCGAAAGCCTAAGAAACAGCTTTGCTACCGTGTTTCAGGATTACAAAAACTTTGCGGTATCGGTTTATGAAAACGTAATGTGCCGCGTGTGCGACGGGGACGATAAGGTCTTGGCGCGTCACGCATTGGAGCAAAGCGGCGCATGGGATAAGATCGCTACGCTGCCAAAGGACGGCGATACCGTGCTGACGAGGGAATTTGAAAAGGACGGCGTCGGCCTGTCCGGCGGTGAAAATCAAAAGGTATCCGCGGCGAGGCTGTTCGCAGGTGATTTTGAGATCGCCGTGCTGGACGAGCCGTCCTCTGCACTGGATCCGATCGCAGAGCACCTGATGTATGAAAATCTCATGCAGGCGACGGAAAATAAGACGGTGCTCTATATCTCTCACCGTCTTTCCAGTGCGGCCTTCAGCGACCGTGTTCTGGTGCTGGACGGCGGTCAAATCGCTGAGCAGGGAACGCATGAGACGCTGATGCAGCAGGGCGGCATCTACAGCCGGCTGTTTGCGCTGCAGGCCTCCAGCTATCAGGTGAAGGAGGTGGAGCAGAATGCATAAAGCAGGGAAAAAAGAGCATTCCACGGTATCCAATATTTTCTATTTTATCGGGCTGCTGTTCCGCATTTCACCGTTTTATGTGATCGGTGAGCTGTTATGGGGCGTGTGTATGTATTTGCCGCCGCGCCTCGTCAGCGTGCTGGGTGTGAAGTATATTATTGATGTGTATACCGGCGGCGAGCATTATGAAAGGATCTATTATGCTGTGGCCGTCATCGCAGCGGTTTTGGTGATCAGTCGCCTGCTGGCCTGGACCTTCCGTGAATTTTATTGGAATATCGGAAAGGAGCGTGTGTTTGCCGCACTGAGCGAGCAGCTGTATGAAAAGGCGCGTTCACTCGATCTAGAAAAATATGACGATCCCGATTATTATACCGATTTTATTCTGACGATCGAAAGCTCTGCCGAAAATGTGGAGCTGCTGATGCATCTGGTGCGGAATTATTTTGCGGATGTGGTGTCGCTGATTACCGTTTCCTCTGTGATGCTGGCGATTGATCCGGTGTGCCTGCTGATTATTTTAGCGGTCGTGACGGCTTTTATACCGCTGTCAAAAAAGGTTGGTGCGCTGCAGATGAACCGCCGGACGGACAATGCAAAATACCACCGCCGATCGGATTATTTTCAGCGAATCTTCTACCTCCAGGATTATGCCAAGGAGGTGCGTATGAATGGGATCCGCCCGATGCTGACGGATAAATACGACGAGGCGGCGGAGGATGTGATCGCTAACCAAAAGGGTTACTGGGGCAAGATCTCGCTGTACTATTTTTTGCAGGAGGCCGGTGTGCAGGTGCTGGGCTTTATGGTGCTGTTGCCGCTGTATCTCGGCTACTTGGTGCTGGTAAAAAAATCAATCAGCGCCGGTGATTTTGTGGCGGCGTTCAACGGTGCGTACGGCATCGCGATGTCCGTGAATTTTATCACTGTATGGGCAGTGGCGCGTTTTTCCGAACGGTCAAAAATGATTGAAAAATTCCGTGTGTTTCTGAACACGGAAAGCCGTATTAACGACGGCGATACCGCCGTCAGTGACGCCCTGCCGCAGGAACTTTGTATCGACCACTTGACCTTTACCTATCCCGGCAATGAGGAGCCGACCCTGCGCGATATCAGCCTGACGGTGAAGCCTTATGAAAAAATTGCGCTGGTGGGCTATAACGGTGCCGGTAAGACGACGTTGACGAACCTGCTGCTACGCCTTTACGACGTAGACAGCGGCAGTATTCGCATCGGCGGCGAGGATATCCGCAATGTCGCCGTTAAAGCCCACCGAGACCGCTTTGCTGTGGTATATCAGGACTTCCGGACGTATGCCTGTACGCTGGCAGAAAATGTGGCGATGGATGTTGCTCCTGATGAAAAGCAGGTCGCGCAGGCGCTGCAAAAGAGCGGCTTTCAGAAATCATTGCCGAACGGCGTCAATACGGAGCTGCTGCGTGAATTCGATCAAAACGGCACGATGCTGTCAGGCGGCGAAGCACAGAAGGCGGCTGTGGCGCGTGTGTTCTGCAAGGGCTGTTCCTTTGCGATCTTAGATGAGCCGTCCGCTAACCTGGATCCCGTTGCGGAATATAACCTGAATCGGGCTATGATGGCCGCTGCGCACGATAAAACGGTGATCTTTATCTCTCACCGCTTGTCCACGACCGTGAATGCCGACCGGATTTATGTGATGGAAAACGGCCGTATCATCGAAAGCGGCACGCATGAGGCCCTGATGGCGCAGGACGGCGCTTATGCCTATATGTTCCGCCTCCAGGCTGAAAAGTATCAGAACGGCGCGGCCGACCAACCGCTGCAGATGTAATAAAATATCATTTCCGGCTTGCCGACAGTCAGGTAAGTCGGATTTTTTTGTGGATTTGTTATTGCTATATTATTACAAATATGTTATACTTTTTATGAATATTATTGTTTGATTTGTACAAATAGGCAAATCAGGCTAAAGGAGGAATTTTATGAAAGAAGCAAGAGCGATGGCGTTTGTCAATGCGTACGGCGTGCTCAGAACGCTGGAGAATCTCTGCGACACGGTTGACGAAGCAAAGGCGGTCTGCCAAAGCCTGACAAAGCCGGTGGCACTGTGCTTTGACGTGACGGACGGCCCGTGCGTTACCTATCATTTTTCAGCTGACGGCTGCCGCTTTTCCGAGGGGGATTACGGCTGTACCTGTAAAATGAAGTTTGCCTCACCGGAGAAGTTCAACGCCCTGATCGACGACACTAAGCCCGGTATTCCCGTCAAAAATCCGATCCAGCTGATCCAGTTTTTGCTCGGCCCCTTTTCTAAGCTGACAGATATTTTAACCAAATACCTGATGCCAAAGGAGGAGGATTTAAAGAATCGGGATTTCTTTGAAACCTCAACGATTCTGACGATGTATACGATCGCCGGTGCGATCTGTGCGTTGGCAAACGAGGATTCTATCAGCAAGGGTTCCGCTTCTTATATCGTTGACGGCGACGTGCAGATGGGTATCACTGACGCGGTATACGTTACCCTTCGCTGCCGTGACCACAAGCTGGAGCTGATCAAAGAAAAACCGGATACGCCGCGTGCTATCATGGAGTTCAAAACGATCGATCTTGCCTATGGTCTGTTCACCGGTACCGCCTCTACCATGGCGGAGCTCTGCGCCGGCAATATCTATATGGCCGGTATGTGCAATATGCTTGATAACATCAACCGTATCCTCGACAGGGTTGCGGTATACTTAGGTTAAGGAGGGACAGCAATGAGTAAATATCCTGAATATACGCATGAAAAATCCAGAGAATGGTTTGACCGCGCGCTGAATGCAATTCCCTCCGGCATTTACGGCCATCTTGGTCCCTCCGAGGGCCTTTGGCTGCCGATCACGAAGTGGCCGCTGATGGGCGATCATGCCAAGGGTACTTATTTTTGGGATGTAGACGGCAATAAATATCTCGATATGATGTGCGCCTACGGTCCGAACGTGCTCGGCTACTGTGACGACGATGTGGATAAGGCTGCGATGGAACAGCTGCGCATCGGTAACTGTACGACCTCGCCGTCATATAAGATGGTGGAGTGCGCCGAGCTGCTCAAGGACACGGTCGCTATGGCTGACTGGGCCTTCTTTATGAAGAACGGTTCTGACGCAACGACCTTCTCCGTTATGTGCGCCCGTGCTCACACCGGTAAAAAGAAGATCATGTTCTTCAAGGGCTACTATCACGGCGATTTCCAGTGGTGTCAAAAGGCCGACTATCCCGGCATTATGCCCGAAGAGGTAGCCAACAATATTATTGTACCGTGGTTTGACTTGGACGCTATGCAGGCGGCGTATGACGCTTGCGGCGGCGATGTCGCCGGACTGATCGCACAGCCGTACGATCACGGTAACTTCTATGATAACGTCTGTGCTACCAAGGAGCAGTGGGCGGCGGTTCGCAAATTCTGCGACGATCACGGTATGGTACTGATCATCGACGATGTGCGCACCGGTTTCCGTCTGGACATTCAGGGCTCTGACCATTACTACGGCTTCAAGGCTGACCTGATCTGCTTCTGTAAGGCGTTGGCTAACGGCTACAATATGTCCGCCGTCTGCGGTCAGGAGCATATCAAAAACACCGCCTCCTCCGTGGTATATACCGGTTCCTATTGGATGAGCGCCGAGCCGTTTGCGGCCTGCCTTGCCTGTATCCCGAAGATGAAGCGGCTGGATGTTCCGACTATGTTCCGTCAAAAGGGTATTCAACTGACCGACGGCCTGAAGGCGGCCGGCAAGGAGCACGGCTTCGATTTAGTTGTTTCAGGTGAACCGGCGCTGTTCTATCTCAGAATTGCAAACGACGACAGCCTGATGCTGCATCAGGAATGGGTGGCAGAATGTGTCAGCAGGGGTCTGTTCCTTGCCTCGCACCATAATCACTTTATCAATGCCTCGCTGCAGGATGAGGATATTGCGCTGGCGATTGATATTGCAGAGGATGCGTTCGGCGTGGTGGCTGCCAACCATCCGGAATTAGATTTGAAATAAGCAAGCGCAGCAGAAAGACTTAAGAAAATTTTAACACAAAACCGCCGCGCGGTCGGCACTGTTGCACCGTAAAGGCAGCTGACGGCGCGGTATGTTTGAAAAAGAAAGGGGTAATACTATGCCGGCAGATTTCAAGCCGTTTGACAAACAGGAATGGCTCCGCCTTGAAAAAAAGGCCGATGAGCTGAGAAGATTAACCTTAAAAACCGCAATATGGGGCGGATCCGGTCACGTGGGCGGCGCGCTGTCCTGTATGGACGCGATGACGATCTTATATCACCGCTTCATGAAGCTCGATCCGAAGGATTCAAAAATGCCCGACAGAGATCGCTTTGTGCTTTCTAAGGGCCATGCGGCTGTCGGCTATGCGCCGGTGCTCGTGGACTTTGGCTATATGCCTGAGGAGGAGCTGCATATCTTTAACCTGACGGGTGCGAAGATCGGTATGCACCTTGATTCTAATAAGGTGAACGGCTGTGAATTTTCCACCGGTTCGCTCGGTCACGGTATTTCTATTGCGGTCGGCTTTGCGCTGGCGGGCAGAGTGAACGGGCTGGACTACATGAACTATGTCATTACCGGCGACGGCGAGATGAACGAGGGCTCTAACTGGGAGGCCATTATGGCAGCGGCTCAGTTCAAGCTTTCCAATGTGGTCGTTATGGTGGATAACAATAAGTGCATGATCGACGGCCGGACGGTTGACGAAATGAGCATTGAGCCGATCGACAAAAAGTTTGAGGCCTTTGGCTATATTGTTCACCGTGTCGACGGTCATAACATGAAAGAGCTGAACGACGCGATCGAAGCAGCCATCAAGAACCATCAGGACGGCGGTGAGCAGCCGACAGCCATCATTTTGGATACCTTTAAGGGCGCCGGCGTTGACTTTATGCAGGATAATTATCTGTGGCACTATGGCTCACTCGATGAGGAAAAAGCAAACCAGGCGTATGCATCGCTGGATAAATACTATAAAGAGCGCTGTGAACGCGCTGAAAAGGAGGCGTAATTATGGGCGGTATGACATATACAATGACAGATACGACGAAGCTGTCTACGGCGGAGTGCTACGGTATTGCGCTGTGTGAGCTCGGTGAGGAACACAAGGACGTTGTTGCGCTGACCGCCGATCTTGCCAAATCTACAAAGATCGGTATGTTTGGCGATCAATTCCCGGAGCGCTTTGTGAACGTAGGTATTGCCGAGCAGAACCTGTTTACCGTTGCTGCTGCGATGGCGAAAAACGGTCTAGTTCCGTTTGCTTCTACCTTTGCAATTTTTGCTGCAGCCCGTTCGCTCGATCAGATCCATACGGATATTTGTTATCAGAATGTGCCGGTTAAGATCATTGCTACGCACGCTGGCACCTCCTTTGGCCAGGCAGGCTCTACGCATCACAGCCTGATCGATATGACTTGTATGAGAGCGTTGCCGCACATGACCGTGATCTGTCCGTGCGACGGTTCGGAAACCTATCATGCGGTAAAGGCAGCTTATGATATTCCCGGCCCGGTATATATCCGTATTAACCGCGGCTTTGATCAGGTGATCTATAAGAACGTGGAGGACTGCCACTTTGAATGGGATAAGGCCAGCATCATGAACGAGGGAACGGATATTACCGTGATCGCTTGCGGCTCCTGTGTATTCGAAGCGATGCAGGCAGCCAGGATGGTGGAAGCTGACGGCGGCATTAAGGTCCGCGTGATCAATATGCATACGATCAAGCCAATCGATGAAGAAGCGGTTTTGAATGCCATCATGGATACACGCCGCATCATCACCGTCGAGGATCATGAGATTCAGGGCGGTCTTGGCTCAGCGGTAGCAGAGGTCGTTGCCAAGAGCGGTAAGGCCTGCGCTTTCAAGATGCTCGGCCATGACAATGCGTTCTCTACGATCGGCCTGCAGGAGGATCTGCTGGCGCTTGCTAAGATTGACGCCAACGGCATTGCAGAAGCGATTTCAGAGGTTATGCACGCTGACTTTGAGGCAGACGATGCATGGGACGACGAGTTCTGATTCCGACTTTATAACGGCTGAAAGGAGTTGTATTCTATGCCATCTGATGAAGTTCGTTACGCGAACAAAGTGTTTATGGCAGGGGCATTGCCGCTGATGAAAACGATTGCCACCGATGTCCCGTCACTGAAAAAGAAATTTGAA
The DNA here is from genome assembly GCA_017463985.1 of Eubacterium sp. GTDB lineage: Bacteria > Bacillota > Clostridia > Oscillospirales > Acutalibacteraceae > Eubacterium_R. The sequence continues at coordinate 20,356 of JAFUEH010000006.1, forward strand.
GGCGTGAACGCCATTTATCAGGTTTCCGCCATGGTGAACGCCGAGGATAAAGAAGCGGTACATTTCATTGTTGAAAACGGCGAGTGGACAGTCAAGCTCGGCGAATACCTCGGGCAGCAAAAAATTGACGGCGAGCTGGCTTTTTCCTCGATGGAAAAGATGAATGCTTTCATGAAAGGCGATATGACGAAGCTGCCAAAGATGAAAATCAAATCGCTCGGTAAGTTCGTTAAGTTCATGATGGTGCTGCTCAAGATGTCCGATCTGCTCGGCATCAAGGAGCCGCCGGAGAATGACGAGGAAACCTCTGTGTTGCTGTGTAAGCTGTATTTTTACCTGCTTTCCTCGGGTATTTCTCAGCTCAACAAGTTGGGCCATCCGCAGATCCATGATTGGGCGCTCAAGTCTCCTGACCGCTGCTATCAGTGGGAGGTTGTCGGTCATCCGGAGTGTACGGCGTACATCCGTATTAAGGCCGGCAAGTCGAGAGCGGGCAGAGGTGCTTACAAGCGCGCTAAACCGTTCTTCTGCATGAAGTTTGACTCTCCGACCTCTGCGCTGAAGATCCTGCTCGGGACGGGCGATATGTTCCAGATGACAGCGGATCAGCAGCTGATGATGGAGGGCGGTCCGGAGTTCGGCGTACAAATTGGTGATTATATGATGATCGTCGGGGATTTAGCGACTTGATCCATACCCTATAGCATAACATAATGAGAGAGGCTACCTTGCGAAAACAAGATAGCCTCTTTTGTGTTTTGAAGGTATTTAAATTTGCTCAGCAATCTGATAGATCAGCGCCTTTGTTTTATCCCAGCCGAGGCAGGGATCGGTAATCGATTTGCCGTAAACGCCGTCCTCGATCTTCTGACAGCCGTCCTCAATGTAGGACTCGATCATGAAGCCCTTGACCATTTCGCGGATATCGCTGCTGTGACGGCAGGCGTGCAGTACCTCGTTGACGATACGCACCTGCTCCAGGTATTTCTTGCCGGAGTTGGAGTGGTTGGTATCCACAATGACTGCCGGATTTTCATAGCCGCCGTTGCAGTACAGATCGTGTAGGATGCGTAAGTCCTCGTAGTGATAATTCTGATGATTAATGCCGTGCTTGTCTACGCTGCCGCGCAGGATCGCGTGCGCCAGCGGATTGCCCTGGGACTCTACCTCCCAGCCTCTGTAAAGGAAGGTGTGACCGTGCTGGGCAGCATTGATCGCGTTGAGCATAATGGAAAAGTCGCCGCTGGTCGGATTCTTCATACCTACCGGAACGCAGCAGGCGCTGGATACCAAGCGGTGCTCCTGATTTTCAACGGAGCGTGCGCCGACGGCAATATAAGAAAGCAGGTCGGAAAGGTATCTTCCGTTTTCGGGATACAGCATTTCGTCCGCACAGGTCAGCCCCGTTTGCTCGATGGCGTTTTTATGAAGCTGGCGGATGGCGATAATACCCTCCAGCATATCCGGCTTTTTGTCCGGATCCGGCTGGTGGAGCATTCCTTTGTAGCCGGCGCCGGTGGTACGCGGCTTGCCGGTGTAAATGCGGGGAATGATCAAAATTTTGTCCGCCACCTCTTTTTGTACCTCTGCGAGGCGGTGAATGTAGTCCAGCACGGCGTCCGCTCTGTCTGCTGAGCAGGGACCGATGACGAGTGCCAGTCGACTGTCTTGTCCGCTGAAGATGGCCGCAATCTCTTCATCGCGTTCATTTTTGACAGCCGTTGCCTCCGGGGAAAGGGGATATTGCTCCTTGATCTCCTTCGGGATCGGCAGCTTTCGTTTGAATACTGTGTTATGCATATTGTCCATAGTTTGTTACCTCCGACTGCCTATCATAGCACCATTGTCCGTAAAAGTCAAATTCCGATTTGCCGGAAGTTTTCTTTCAGCAAATCGGAACGAATCATCGCTGTGATTTATTTTGCTAACAGCGGCGTGGACAGGTATCTGTCGCCGGAATCGGGCAGCAGTACCACGATGTTCTTGCCCTTATTTTCAGGACGCTTTGCAACCTGGATAGCACCCCAAAGCGCTGCACCGCTGGAAATACCGACCAGCGCACCCTCGATGGACGGGAAAGCACCGCCTGTTTCAAAGGCTGCCTCGTTCGGTACGGTGAGTACCTCGTCATAAACGCTGGTATCCAGCGTGTCCGGTACAAAGCCGGCGCCGATGCCCTGGATCTTGTGCGCGCCGGGCGTGCCTTTGCTGAGTACAGGAGAGGTTTCCGGCTCTAACGCAATGATCTGAACCTCCGGCTTCTGCTCCTTGAGGAATTTACCGACGCCGGTAACGGTGCCGCCGGTGCCTACGCCTGCGATAAAGATATCTACAGCGCCGTCTGTATCCTGCCAGATTTCAGGACCGGTGGTCTCATAATGGATTTTCGGATTGACCGGGTTAACGAACTGACCGGCGATGATAGAGTTCGGATTTTCTGCATGAATCTCCTCTGCCTTGGCGATCGCGCCCTTCATACCCTTAGCGGCGTCCGTCAGCACCAGCTGTGCGCCGTAGGCTTTCATCAGGTTTCTGCGCTCTACGCTCATGGATTCAGGCATGGTGATGATGACCTTATAGCCCTTTGCCGCTGCGTAAGAGGCAATGCCGATACCGGTGTTACCGGAGGTGGGCTCAATGATAATAGAGTCGGCGTTCAGCTTGCCGTTTGCCTCTGCGTCGTCGATAATAGCCTTGGCGATTCTGTCCTTAACAGAGCCGGCCGGATTAAAGTATTCCAGCTTGGCAAAGATATTTGCCTCCAGGTCATAAGCTTTTTCAAAATTCTTGATGTGTACCAGCGGCGTCTTGCCGATGGTTTCAGCTACTGACTGATAAAGTGCCATAATAAAGTCCTCCATAATAATTGTTTTATCGTGCGAAGCAAGCTCCGCTTTTTGAATGTGACCACATCATAACACATAAAACCTAGAATGTCAATAGGTTTTAGGGGAATTAATGAAATTTTTTTGAATATGCAAAAACCCGGCGCCATTTTGACGTCGGGTTTGCTGCAATGCAGTACGGTAAAGGCAAGGGCCTGCCATACCGCTTTTTTATTATCCATTGGATAAATAATAAATGAGAAAACCGGCTAAAATCAACAGGAAAACAGAGAAAAACGGAGATAACGGAATTTATTTTAATTTGAGTGTTGACATTTTTGGCGCGTTTTGGTATGATAGGCAAGCATTAAAAATTATTAATCGGAGGATATGACTATGTCAACATTTATGCCAAAGGCTGACGAAATCGAACGCAAGTGGTATGTTATTGACGCAGCAGGCAAGCCGCTCGGTAAGGTTGCTGCTGAGGCAGCAGTTCTTCTCAGAGGAAAGCAAAAGCCTATTTTTACGCCGAACGTAGACTGTGGTGATTTCGTTATCATTATCAACACCGATAAGGTTGTACTTACCGGTAACAAGCTTGAAAATAAGTATTATTATCATCACTCGGGCTATATCGGAAATCTGAAGTCCGTTAAGTATGGCACTCTGATGAAGGAAAAGAGCGATTTCGCTGTTATGAAGGCGGTTAAGGGCATGATCCCGGACACCACACTCGGCAGAAAGCAGCTCACTAGATGCAAGATTTACAAAGGCGCAGAGCACAAGCACGAGGCCCAGAAGCCTGAAGCTTGGGAAATGTAAGGGAGGTATGTAGATTATGTATGAATCAAATCCTTTTTTCTACGGAACAGGCAGAAGAAAAGAATCTGTAGCTCGTGTTCGCGTGTACGCCGGCTCAGGTAAAATCACGATCAACGACAGAGATATCGACGATTACTTTGGCCTTGAGACGCTCAAGCTCATCGTTCGTCAGCCGCTCGCTTTAACAGAAACTGCTGAAAAGTTCGACATCGTTTGCCGTGTAAACGGCGGCGGCGTTACCGGTCAGGCCGGTGCGATCCGTCACGGTATCGCCAGAGCACTGCTTCAGTATGATGAGAGCCTTCGTCCTACTTTAAAGAAGGCCGGCTTCCTCACTCGTGACCCGAGAATGAAGGAAAGAAAGAAGTACGGTCTCAAAAAAGCACGTCGTGCACCGCAGTTTAGTAAGAGATAACTCATTTTCAATAGCGCCTCCCAAGTGGAGGCGTTTTTGTTATCAAGAGATAAATACGTTTCTTACTTCAATACCCTTGTCTTGTACAAGGGCGTTTTGTTTGACTTGCCCTGTTTATGAGAATATGATATGATAAGAAGCGGTGATACTATGGAAATTACAAAGAAACGAATAACACGTCTTGAAGAGCTGGCGCATATAACGCTGACGGATGCGGAGCGTGCCGCAGTGGCGGACGAGCTGACGGCACTACTCTCTTATATGGCGCTGCTGGACACATTGGACACAGCGGATACGGCCGAAGCAACCCATTTATTCGGTATTCATAATGTGCTGCGCAGCGATACGGTAAAGCCGTCCTTGCTGAGAGAGCAGGTGTTGCAGAATACCGTCAGCGAGGACGGCTGCTTCGCAGTGCCGCAAACGGTGGAGGAGGGCTGACATGCGTCGAAAATATGCTTCAGCTTTAGCGCTGGCACAGCAAATCCGCCGCGGTGAGCTCACAGTGCCGCAGCTGGTGGAAATGCTGCTGTCACAGCCGGATCGGCATGGCTGCTACACCTTCCTGAATGCAGAGCAGGCTATGTCACGTGCTGCAGCTGTTCAACAGAAAATTGAGAACGGTAGGGCGGTATCTCCGTTAGCAGGCGTACCGCTGGCGGTGAAGGATAATATTTGTGTGCAGGGGATGCCGACTACCTGTGCTTCAAAAATGCTGCGCAGCTTTGTACCGCCATACAGTGCAACGGTTGTACAAAAGGCGGAGGGAGCCGATATGATCATTCTCGGCAAGCTCAATATGGACGAATTTGCAATGGGCTCTACCGGCGAAACCTCTTGCTTCGGCGCTGTCAGTAATCCGTACGACAGCAGCCGGACGGCCGGCGGTTCTTCCTCCGGTGCTGCCGCCGCGGTCGCTGCCGGTAACGCCTTGCTGGCACTGGGGAGCGATACCGGCGGTTCTGTCCGTCAGCCCTGCGCCTATTGCGGCACCGTCGGATTGAAGCCGACCTACGGCGCCGTTTCTCGCTATGGGCTGATTGCTTATGCTTCTTCACTCGACACCGTCGGTATCGTGGCCAATACGGTGGCTGATGCAGCTGCCCTGTTTGCCCAAATAAAAGGGAAGGATGAAAAGGATGCCACTTCGCTGGAAAGCGCGCCGATCTCTTTGAAAACGCTGTCGGGCAGTTCGCTTAAGGGCAAAAAAATCGGCCTGCCGGAGGAGCTGTTCGGGCAGGGTGTTGATGAGGCGGTCAGGGAGCGTGTGCTTGCTGCTGCGGACGCGATGAAGCAGTGCGGCGCTGAAGTAACGCATTTCAGTCTGCCGATGCTGCGCTACGGTGTGGCGGCCTATTATATTCTTGCCTGTGCGGAAGCCAGCGCCAACCTTGCGCGCTATGACGGTGTGCGCTATGGCCACCGCGCCGAGGGTTGTCAAACAGTAGAGGCGCTATATAATGCCTCACGCAGCGAGGGCTTTGGCTATGAGGTGAAAAAACGGATATTGCTCGGCAATTTTGTGCTGAGCGAGGGCTATTATGACGCTTATTACCGTAAAGCGCTTCGTGCTAAACAGCTGCTTTGTGAGGCATACCAGGACGCGCTTTCACGCTATGATTTTTTGTTGACGCCGGTCACGCCGACCGTGGCACCCAAGCTTGGAACGGTATTGACGGATCCCATGAAGATGTACCTGTCAGATATGTATACGGTAACGGTGAACTTGACCGGACTGCCGGCCTTGGCACTGCCTTGCGGCACAGACCAAGACGGCCTGCCGATTGGGCTTCAGATGATCGGAAGACCCTTTGATGAACAAAACCTTTTGGGCGCGGGATGCGCTTTTGAAAAGATAACGTTATGAAATATGAAACTGTATGCGGCTTGGAGGTACACGCCGAGCTGTCCACAAAAACAAAAGTATTCTGTTCCTGTACGACTGCCTTCGGCGGCGAGCCGAATACGCACTGCTGTCCGGTTTGTTTGGGACTGCCAGGATCGCTGCCGGTGCTGAATGAACGGGTGGTGGAATATGCACTGCGGTGCGGTCTTGCACTGCATAGTGAAATAACGCGCCGCTCCTGTTTTGACAGGAAAAATTATTTCTATCCCGATTTACCGAAGGCCTATCAGATCTCGCAGCTGTATCTACCGATCTGCCGCGGCGGTTATGTAACCGTTCACGACACGGTTCATGGCGGTATGAAACGTGTTCACCTTCACGAGATTCATATCGAAGAGGATGCCGGGAAGCTGGTACACCAACACGGTAAAACGCTGGTGAATTATAACCGTGCCGGCGTGCCGTTGCTGGAAATCGTCAGCGAGCCGGAGCTTGCGAACGGTGAAGAGGCGGCAGAGTACACGGAACGGCTGAAGGAAATATTACAGTTTTGCGGTATTTCTGACTGTAAAATGCAGGAGGGCTCGTTGCGTGCAGATGTGAATGTCTCTGTCAGAGAGGTTGGCAGTACCGTGTTCGGCACCAGAACAGAAATGAAAAATCTTGCCTCGTTGAAGGCTATTAAAACAGCGGTAGATACCGAGGCAAAGCGCCAGTCAGCTCTGCTGTCGCAGGGAAAAACCGTGGTGCAGCAAACACGCCGCTGGGATGAACAAAAAAACGCCTCCTTTGCCATGCGGTCAAAGGAGGAAGCGCATGATTATCAGTATTTTCCGGAGCCGGATCTGCCGCCCTTGGTGATCACGGATGATGATATCAGTGCCGTGCGCGCCACCCTGCCCGAGCTGCCGGAGGCAAAACGGCTGCGCTATGTGGAAGCCTTGGGACTCAGTGATTATGATGCGGCGGTGCTTTGCGCAGAGCCTGCAACAGCCGCCCTGTTTGAAGAAACGCTTGCGATGACAAACAATCCGAAAATGACAGCCAACTGGATGATGGGAGAGGTCATGATGCTGCAAAAGGAGGGCGGCGGCACGGTCTCTCCGGCATCGCTCGGCGCAGTGATCAACGCGGTGATGAAGGGAGAGATCACGCGCGAATCCGGCAAAGAAGTGTTGGCGGCGGCTTACCGCAACGGCGCAGTGCCGGCGGAATATATTCAGGCGCACGGTCTGAAAACCGTACAGGACAGCGCATTACTGCTGGCGACAGTGCGGACGGTGCTGTCGGAATCTGAGAAAGCAGTGACAGAGTACCGCGCCGGGAAAGAGAAATCCTTCAATTTTCTGCTTGGACAGTGCATGAAACGTCTGCAGGGCAAAGCAGATGCTGCCGCTATCCGAACGATATTAAAAGAAGAGCTGGGCACGCAGTAAGTGCTCAGCTCTTTTTGATGGCAGGGTTTGCCCTCTTATGTCTACTTACGGATTGCATTGTCCGCACGGCGTATAGCCTTCATCGATCAGCGACTGACGGGAGGCGTCCACCTCTTGGCGGTTATCCTCGCTGATGGTACCGACAGCGGCACAGTCCGGCTTATGGAATTTCTTGGATTTAGTGTTCAGTACGTAGCGCGCGGCTGCGTTGCTTTGTCCGGTGGTTTCTGCGGCGTCAGCATCGTCCGCAAGGGTGCTGTCGCCGGTCAGATAATCGATCTCAATACCGGGCTGCACGTTAAAGCAGTAGACATTAAAACAGACGCCCTCTCCTTGATCCTCTACGCTCATGGCCTCCATTTGTACGCCCCTTGCTACCAGTTCATCACCAACAAAAATTGGCGTGACGCGGTAGATGACGTGGTTGCCGGTGGTGCGTATATAGTCGCCGGTTTTTTCTTCAAACGGGAGCATACCGGTGGCGTTCATGTAACGCGTGCCGGTGATCAGGTTGCGGTTATTGGCGTTTTCAGCCGTCAGCTGGTAGGCAATCAGATGGCAGCGGTTATACAAGCTACCGCCGTCAACGTTACTGTAATTGGTAGAGTGCCAGCCGGTGGGCTTGACGGAGCTGATACTGCCGCGCTTTTCGGTAGGCATCAGCTCCTGACCGATGCAGGCGAAGCAAGCAGTACAGCGGCCGAGATAGTCCAGCTGTCCGTAGTATTCAAACGCTTCTGTCGTCAGATCCTTTTCTAAAAAATCAGGCTGATTATCGTTGACGGTGATATACGGCGCGCCGTCATATTCCGGCAGGGCCGCAACGTCCAGTGCAGCTACGCTGCCTTCAGCACTTTGCGCATGGCTGACGCTTTCGGTATAGGCGGCGGTGGAGGTGTCCTCCGGCGTGCTGTGCTGTGTGAGCACGGTGATAACGATCACGGCCAACAGGATCGGTATCAGGATCTGTAAAAGCTTTTTCAGCTTGCTGTCTTTCTGTTTCATCGGCAACTCCTTCTTTTGATCATCCTGATTATACCATACTATCCTGTCAATTTCAATTTCCGATTTTGGAGATCAAAAATAAATACGGCACAGCCAACCAGCATGACAGCGCTCAAGGCGCCGCTTCCTTCCGTCAAGGCGCTTTGCGGTGCGGCAAGGTTGCTGAATACAGCGGTGCTTTGCGGAAACAGCTGCGTTAGCAGTGTGCCGATGCCGAGGGAGAGCAGCGCGCAGGTGATCCGTCCCGTTAAAAAGTCAAGGTAGCGTATTTGCATAGCAGAGAGATAGTGCGCCAGCTGGAGGTGAATACATAATCCGCCGAAGCTGAGAAAAAACGCATAGTATGGCAGGGAAGGCGTTACCGCGCTTTGACACAGGCCCTTAGTGATTTCCAGCAGCGGCAGCAGCTGCTCCGGTATCGGTGCGATCGCGATGAGCGAAGAAAAAAAGACGATAAAGGCGCTCATCACGGCAAGTCCTCTGACGGTGGCTTCGGTCGCTGACGGTAATGCGGTTGCAATCGGCATAGCGCCGGCGGTGTCGCTGGCTGAAAGCGGTGTGTGACGGTAAAAAAAGCCCTGTACCAGCGCAAACAGCAGGGCGGCAGTGATATTGGCGCTGAGTAGTAAGATACCGGCTGCGGCGCTGCAGAGTGTCATTTTGCCAACAGCTGTGATAATAAAAGCAGCGCCGCCGCATACGTTAAATCGTAGCATACGGAGAGCCTCGCTGCGGCTGATCCTACCGCTTTGGTACAGGGTAGCCGTCAGCATACAGCCGGTTGGATAGCCGCAAGTGAGCCCCAGGATAATTGCGCCGGTGGCTGCACGCGGCAGTCGAAAGACCTTTTCTGTTATGCCGCCGAACAGCTTTTCTAACACACTGCTGCCGGTGCGTAGCAGCGTGTTGCTGAGAATCATGATCGGTAATAGGGAGGGGATGATGATCTCCTCGCATAGCTGAAGACCCTCGCGCGCCCCCTCCTTCGCTGCGTCGGAAAACTGCAGCAGGCAGAGGATGGCGGCAATCAGGACAGCGGTTGTGAGCGCCATGCTTCGCTTTTCCATTTTTCATCACCGCTAATATATATGTATAATATAAAGAAAAAAGAAGCACACAAACAAGTGTACTTCTTTGATGTTGTGCTATTTCACCAAACGGTTGGCGTTCTGTATTAAGCGGTCTACTGCCTCGTCACCGACCTTCTTCCGGATGGCGGCGATACCCTCGCCGTATTCCGGCGGACGGGAGGTCAGGTTGTGGCAGTCAGAGCCAATCAGGTGAATTTTATTGTTCTCCAGCAGCTTGAACAGCTTCTTTTTGATATGACGCGGCGAATCGGCAAACGATGAGATGTTCACTTGGGTGAGACAACCCATTTCAATATAATCGTCTAACGTATATTTGCCGTCCATCAACGCCCGATAACGCTCAATGTGCGCCAGCACCGGTCGAATGCCGAAGTCGCAATAAAGATTCATCAGTCGGTCATACACCTTTTCATCAAACGGCGAGGAAAAGGAATGCTCAATCAGCGCATAACCGGAGTTGCCGATACAAATCTCCTTCAAGCTGTCATTGTTGAATAGATAGTCGCTGATATAAACCTCTGCAGCCGGTATCAACTCAGGACTGCCGGACGGTAACGCCGCCAGCAATCGGTTAAAGGCCTTGTCGCGCCGCCGCAGAAAATCATCCAGCGAAATTTCGTTAGAGTAATAATGCGGCGTCAGCACGATCTTTTTAGCGCCCTGCTCCTGTAAACGTGCGATCATCTGCAGGCTGGTTTCCACCTCCTGCGAGCCGTCGTCAATGCCGGGGATGATATGACAGTGCATTTCAATTAAATTGTCCAAAACCATCCTGTCACCGCCTTTTTCTTGATTAAGCTACTGTTTAATCTTTTCTTGAATCGGGGGAGGGGCCGTAGCCGCCGTACTGTCCGTAGCCATAACCGTAGCCGTAACCGTAACCGCCGTAGCCGCCGTAGTTATATCTGCCGTAACGGCTGTATCGGCCGTAGTTGCTGTACTTGTATTTACCGTTTGCTCTGGTTTCCACAAAGTTCACGACAAAGCCGAGGATTTTTGCGTCGATGAACTCCAGCGAAGCGATCGCACGTTCCACCTCCGGGTGGGTAGAGGAGTTGTATCTGACGATCAGCACAACGCCGTCCGACTCCTTGATCAGCGGTAACGCGTCGGATACAATGTTGATCGGCGGTGTGTCGATGATGATATAGTCAAAATCGTTAGCAATCTCGTCAAGGAAATCCTCCATTGGCTCACTGCCGAGCAGCTCCGCCGGGTTTGGCGGAATCGTACCGGAGCAGATGATGGAAAGGTTGTCAAATTCTGTTGCGTGTACAATGCTGAAAAGATCCACTCTGTCGCGCCTTGCAGCCGAAACAGAGGAACCCAGGTAATCGGTCAGACCGGGTGAATTCGGTACGCCGAAATAATGGTGAATTTTCGGCTTTCTGAGGTCGCTGTCAATTAACAGCACACGCTGACCGGCCTGCGCAAAGGTGATGGCCAGGTTGATCGTGGTGGTTGTTTTGCCCTCGCCGGCAACAGAAGAGGTTACGACAACCTTTTTACAGCCCTTTTTCATAATAGAAAAGGTGATGTTGGCACGGATGCTTTTGTAGGCCTCTTCCACCTTGAATTTCAGAGAAGGGCTTAAATCAAGGTCTTTGATCAGGGCTCTCTGTGCGTTGCCCTGCGGATTGGCTTTAGTTCTCCTGGACATAACCCTCAACTCCTTTCTTGGACTGTGCCTGAATACCTCTTGCTTCAAAATTAGGAATGGTGCCGAGGACAGGAATAGAATACTTGTCGATCAGCTCCTCGCTGGACTTGATTCTGACATCCAACAGCGTTCTGAGGATGACATAAGCGGCGGCCAGTACGGCGCCTGCTACGGCAGCGACTGTGCACTTTCTTGCATAACCGAGGCTGCCGGCGGAGCTCGCCTTCAGCGCCTTGTCCTGTACGGTCGCGTTGACAAGACCGCTGTTACGCTCCTCGAATACGCTGGGGATCGTCGTCTCCAGCTGCTTTGCGATCTTGTAGGAAAGATCGGCGCTGGTCGTGGTGACGCTGATGCGGAACATCGCCGTTTCGCTGATGGAGACGATCGACATCGTACCGGCGACAGTGCCAACGGAGTAGTTGGCGTTATAGGTGTTGTTCATATCCTCCACCAGCCGCTCGCGGAAATCGTTGGTGCTCATGATCTCGATGTACGTAGGCATCATCTTCATAGCGTAGTTCATCTTGCTGGTGTTGGAGGAACGCGTGATTGACATATCCGTGCTGGCGGACGAGTTGATATCGTCCGTTCCGTCGACCGCATAGGCCAAAAATTCTACGCTGGAGGTGTAGGTGAGCGTAGTGAAATTGGCGGTATAAAAGTAACCGATCAAGGCGCCGATCAGGGCGAAGAGGATAATCAGCTTCCACCTTCTGAGCAGCGCAAACAGTATTTTTTGAACGTTAGCGTCTAAATTCATAACATATTCTTCCTTAGCTTTTTATTATAGAATAAATTATCACATATAATAATATACTTTAACACACCTCATTTGTCAACCGTCGAAAATTAAGGTTCAATAAAAATTAATAATTGCTTGAAAAAGCGCGTGCAATTTGTTATTATCTAGTTATAGATTTTGAAAGGGGAGAGTCATTATGAATGCTCTTATGTTTTTTACACTGACGATCGGTGACTGGATCGATAAAACCTTCTACGGCTTTGATGTGTGGGTTTATAAGATCTTCGGCGCGATGCAAAACGGCTTCCTGACCTGGGTAGCCAAAGCCTTTACGGCGCTCGGTGATGAGAATTTTGTCATTCCCGTGGCGGTGCTCGGCTTAGTGCTGTGCTTTTTCAAAAAGACAAGAAAATACGGCTTGGCACTGGTATTTGCGATCATGATCGGCACCTTGGTGACGAATATTGTCGTGAAGCCGATGGTACTGCGTATCCGTCCGTATAACACCCTGCAGGGGACACCTATTGCCGAACAGTATGCAAAATGGTATGCAGGCGCCGGCGGATTTTCGGAATCGGACTATTCCTTCCCGTCCGGTCACACCACGGCGGCATTTGAGATAGCGATCGCGATGTTCCTTTGCTTCCGCAGCCGCGCTAAGGAGCTGAAGGCTGCCGGAGAAAAAACCGTCATGGGCAAGCTCGCATGGATATTCCCGGTGATTGCGATCTGCGTTATGGGCAGCCGTATTTACCTGATGGTACATTATCCTACCGATGTCATCGGCGGTCTGCTGGTCGGCACAGTTGCCGGCATCTGTGGTTACTTCATTGCGAAGGTACTTTGCAAGCTGTTTGAAAAGGTCAGCTTCCTCGATAAGATTGATGTGGAGCGTATCAGTAAAAAAGGCTTTAATCCTAAGGCTGTTACCGTGTGCCTCTGTGTGGTACTGGTCGGCTTCTTCTGCCTGTCCTTTATTCCGGCGCTCAGTGAAGGCGCAGGACATGAGCAGCTCTGTGCTTACAGCGGTGCGGAATATGACAATGTGGCCGGAGATTACGACTGCTTGAATGCCGCCAGAGTGGACGACGAAAAATATTATGCTTTTGACGGTAACGACGACGGTATTCCTGACGAATACTGCAAGATTCACTGGAAAGCGCTGCATGGCGATGAAACTGAGGATCAGGAATAAGCAACAAAAAGAAGGACGCTGCGGCGTCCTTTTCAGCTTGTCGAAAAAGGTCTATCCGTAGGGATAGGCTTTTTTGTATGGATATGGTATAATAGATAAGGTGATGAAAGATGATGGTAAAGCGAAGAGAATTAAATCGCGGACAGATAGAAATGGTGGATGTGGACAGCC